>DATBYF010000044.1:0-17736 GCA_036513895.1 Candidatus Acidiferrales bacterium
TAGCAATCCGGCGATCTCGTCCACAGCTTTATCGCGCATCGCGCCGTAGACGAGGATGATGCGCCGTCTCGGCATCCGTTCATCCCAGAAGGCGCGCAGTTCGCGTGCTGCTGCGGGATTGTGCGCGCCATCGAGATAGACATCGGGGTGCTCCGCGACGTGTTCGAGCCGGCCTGGCCACTGGACTTTTGAGATTCCGCGCTCGATCGCGGCCACGTTCAGCGCAAACCCTCGCTCCATCAGAATCTTAGCCGCCGAAGCAGCCGTCAGCGCGTTTGTCACCTGAAATTTTCCCGCGAGCGGGATTTGGAGCTCAATCACGGAGCCATCGGCGAGCCACTTGGCCGTCGCATGATTCCCTCGAGCGTCCGGAATGATTTCGCTAACGCGCCAGGCTTCGTCAATTTCAACTAGCCTCGCGTGCTGGTCCTGGCATCGCTGAGCGATTACGGCGCGGGTTTCGGGGCGCTCTGCGGCGCTGACTACGATACCGTCCGGCTTGATGATTCCGGCTTTTTCTCCGGCGATCTCTTCGAGTGAATGGCCGAGATACGCTTCGTGATCGAAAGCAATTTGCGTGATGATCGAAACTTCCGCGGTCACGATGTTCGTGGCATCGAGACGTCCTCCCATCCCAACTTCGTAGACCGCAAATTCAATTTCGCTTCGCGCGAAAACATCGAACGCAATCGCCGTCATACATTCGAAAAAAGTGGGATGTGCGGGGAGCGCTCCTGATGCCATCAGCGCTTCGATTGCCGCTAGGACTCGTTCGAACGATTCAGTGAATTGCGCGTCGGAGACCGGCTCGCCATTGATGCGGATGCGTTCGTTGATTCGTTCGAGGTGCGGCGAGGTGTAAAGTCCGGTGCGCATTCCGGCGCCGCGGAGAATCGATTCCATCATTGCGGCTGTGGAGCCTTTGCCGTTCGTTCCTGCGATGTGGACGCAGGGCGAACGGCGCTCCGGATGGCCCATGCGTTCAGCGAGCTTGGAAATGTTTTGAAGATCGAATTTTTGAACGTGAGCCTGGCGCGGCGAGGCGAGCTCGCGGCCGAGCGACAGGAGATACCTGAGCGATTCCTCGTACGACATTTTAGTTCTGGAAAAAAGCGAGAGACCGAGCGATGTAGGATTTCAATTCCTTGCGGTGCACCACGGCATCAAGGAATCCGTGTTCGAGAAGAAATTCCGCGCGCTGAAATCCTTCGGGCAATTTCTGCCGGATGGTTTGCTCTATCACGCGCGGGCCGGCGAATCCGATTAGCGCGCCGGGTTCTGCGATATTCAGATCCCCGAGCATGGCGTAGCTGGCGGTGACGCCGCCGGTGGTTGGGTCGGTAAGGACGGAGATAAATGGAATCCGCGCGTCATCGAGTTTTGCGAGAGCCGCGGAAACCTTGGCGAGTTGCATCAAACTGACGACACCTTCCATCATTCGCGCGCCGCCCGAGCAGGACACGATAATCAGCGGCGCTTTTTGCTGGATCGAGCGGTCGATCGCGCGGGCTACCTTTTCACCAACCACGGCGCCCATCGAGCCGCCGATGAATTGGAATTCCATCGAGCAGCAGATCACCGGACGGCCTTCGAGACTTCCCTGCGCGGAGATGATCGCGTCGTTCATTCCCAATTTCTCGCGCGTATCTTTCAGGCGTTTGGCGTATGACTTGGTGTCCACGAACTCGAGCGGATCGCTCGATACGAGTTCGGCGTCCTGCTCGGTCCACAAGCCGTCGTCGAGGAGAAGATCGAGGCGGCGTTTTGCGCTCAGTCGAAAATGAAAATCGCACTTCGAGCAGACTTGCCAGTTGGCCTGCAAATCTTTTTTCCAGATGATCGAGCGGCAGGCATCGCACTTGATCCACAAACCTTCCGTGCGGACGCGTCTTTCGTCCGCCGGAGTGGGCTGTTCGATCCGTTTTTTCTGCCGCTTAAACCAGGCCATAAATTTCCCAGTGGCTAAAAACTAATAATCAATTCCGCGTTGCGCCAAAATTCCTTTCGTGTACGGATGCTTGATCTCGCGCATCTCCGTGACGAGATCGGCGAGCTCGACGAGTTTGGGATGCGCGTTGCGTCCCGTGCAAATCACATGGACTCGCTCGGGCCGCGCCGCCAGCGCCGCCGTCACTTTCCCCGCATCCAGCATTTTATAGCTGATCACGTAATTGATCTCATCAAGGATTACGAGATCATACCTCCCGCCGTCAATTTGTTCGCGGCCAAATTCCCAGGCCTGCTCGCAGAGGCGGATGTCCTCGGGATCGGTTTCCGCGCCGCCAATTTTCACGAAGCCGCGGCCCATGGGCCGAATTTCGAATTTGTCGTCGCCCAACATTTTCGCGGCGTCGAGCTCGCCGTAGTGCCACGAGCCTTTTATGAACTGCACCATAAGGACCCGCAACCCCTGTCCGACGGCGCGAAACCCGGTGCCAAGCGCGCAGGTGGTTTTGCCTTTGCCGGGGCCGGTGTAGACGATCAGCAGTCCTTTACCTTCGGGCATCGGATTTGGCCCGGATTTTGGTTCGATCGATCGGTAAAGAGTCCATCAAAACGCTCATCGTTAGGGGTGCAATTTTGTCTCGATTAGAAGGTACCTCGGCTGTTTGTTTTGTGTAAGTTACGGCGATTTCTAATAATTTTGAGTCTCGATTAGAAAAGGGTAGAGCGGTGACCCATTCGGCCGCGGACCAGGCCTCAGGGCAAGCGAGTGACGAGTGACGAGTGACGAGCGGACAGGGGGCCCGCCTTCCGGCGAGCCCTACGGGGCAGCCGAGCGACGGAGTGCGTTTGACGTCCGCGCGGCTGGCGGTCCGTGTGCGTAAAACGGACTCGGGCGAGATGGGTGCGAATGCAGCGGGGGAGGCAAAGGCCTCGGGTCTGAAGACCCGAGCTACATTCGGAGCGTGCCCATCCCCCGATTTGGGGTGTGCAGCGGGCGCGGCGCTCGGCGGGCGGCGCGCGCGCATCCTTTCCGCGTTGTTGGTCGTATTCATCACTTATCCACGAATAACATGCCGGGGGCATGGGCACAAGGGGTGGGGTCTGTGGATGGCATTGCGAAGGCTGGGTGCGGTTCCGAGAATCGCAAGAGTGAAATCACAAGCTTCCCGCCTGCAATTGCGGGAAAGGCCGCGGGCAGGATGCCCGCGCCACGAGCGAGTGACACGAGTCCGTGAAGATTGCGCAAGATTGCTTGTGGCAAAGTTTGGTCCTGGAGGCGGGAGCCTCCGGGCTCTGAATTAAAATAAAATGACTCGGATGAATCAAAAAAAGCCTCTTCTTGGTAGTTGGCCGACTGCAGGTTCGGAACTTTTGAGTTTTGTCGCTATCGTTCGAGAAGTTGGGTGAATTGGCGGAGCTCGGCGAGGTTGAGGTCTGAGGCGGCGCAGAAATACATGCCGTTGTGCGACCAGAAAACTAGATTGTAGCCCTGGATGGTTTGAGTGCTGGGCGGGTTGGCGGGTTTCGAATCTTCGGGCCAGACGAATACGTTGATGAAGTGCTTCTGGCGCTGATAGACGAGGGCGGCGACGTTGCGATGGCCGACGTAATCGAGGCGGCCGCCTATGAGCGGGAAACCTTGGTCGGCGAGATTGACGACGGGCGGCGCGAAGTCGAGTTTGCCGTCGAACCAGGGCTTTACGGTGTGCTGGTCGGTGGATTCGACATCGTATAGGTGGCCGGGCTGCAGTGAGCGGATGTGGCTGGCGACAATTTCCTCGGCTACCAGATTTTGTTTTTCAGCGCCGATATTTGGGAGCATTTTCGCGCCGAGTACCACGGCGATGAGGATGGCGGCGGCGACGGCGAGCCATTCGAAGGTCCGACGGCGAGGCATGGCGATGGGTTGCGGCCGGGCCTCTGCTGGGAGCGCGGCGCGGATACGGGATCTCAAGCTCTCGGGTGCGCGTTCGTAGAGATTGGCTGACTGTATTGAGCTGCGCATAGCTTGGAGTTCGCTCAGGTGCTGCGCGCAAAGCGGGCAAGTTCTTAGATGATCTTCGAATTCGATGTTGCGAACGAGGTCAAGTTCGCCGTCGAAATATGCGGGGAGCAAGAGTTCGTTATTTTGGCAAGCCAAGTTGTTCCTCTGCTTCGTCAGGCGGCTCGTTGCTTACTTTGGTGCGAACTTTGCCGCGCACTTCGGGGCGCATCTGCACAAGGTGATCGCGCAATTGGGCGCGCCCGCGAGCCAAGCCTGACATTACTGTGCCGATGGGCTTGCCCATCACTTCGGCGATTTCCTTGTAGGACATTCCCTCGAGTTCTCGCAGGACGATGACTTCACGAAAATTCACCGGCAATTCGGCTAATGCTTCACGCACCATGCGGGTATCGGCTGATTGCAGGAGCGCGGCTTCGGCGCCGGGCTGCTCGGCGGTGTCCGTGTGAACCTTTTCGTCGAACTCCTCGGAAAGATCGGCGGGACGATTTTTCTCGAGAAATGTGTAACTGGTGTTGCGCACAATTTTTAGCACCCAGGCGCGGGCGTCGCCGCCCTGATACCCGCCGAAGAATTTGAAGGCGCGAAGATAAGCTTCCTGAACGATGTCCTCGGCATCGTGAGTATTGCGAACGAGCCAGCGCGCCAGATTGTAGGCCGCATCGAGGTGCGGCAGCACAACCTGCTCAAAAGCACCGGCTTGGCTTGCCCCGCGCTTTACTTCCATGCGGGCATTAGATTCTCAATCTTCCAGACTGCTTATCAACTGAATTTATTCCCGCTAATCGCTGGTAACGAATGGCGCGAGCCGGAGCCGAATTTAGTCCCGGCCGGCGGGAATATTTGAAGGGCATCGGAAGTCTAGACAAGTGAACGCAGCGACAAAGGCCTTCGGGCCACTGCGGATACGAAAGCGAAATCGGAGGCGACGATATGTCGGACTTTATTGAGAAGAATTTGGATCGGGATGGAATCGATCGTCGCGGATTTCTGAAGTGCATGGCGTGGGCGGGGACGGGAACTCTTTGTTTGCTGCAGGGCGGCGTTTTGAAGTCGTTCGCGCTGTCTGACGTAGTGCATAAATACGTGGGCGACCTCAAAGGCGATCTGAGCTTCGTTCAAATCAGCGACAGCCACATCGGATTCAACAAGGCGGCAAATCCCGACGTGACAGCGACGCTGCGCGAGGCCATTGCCAAGGTGAACGCGCTGCCCACGCCGCCTTCCTTTGTTCTGCACACGGGAGATCTGACGCATCTCTCGAGGCCTGAGGAGTTCGACACGCTGGCGGAATCGCTGAAGAGCTTGAAGACGGATCGCATCTTTTATGTTCCGGGCGAGCATGACGTGCTCAATGACAACGGCGAGATGTTCCACGAGCGATTTGGCAAGGATACGCAGGGCGATGGCTGGTACAGCTTCGATCAGAAGGGAGCACATTTCATCGGACTGGTGAACGTGCTGAATCTGAAGGCGGGGGGACTTGGAACCCTCGGCAACGAGCAGCTCGAATGGCTCGAGAAGGACGTTGCGAAATTGAAGAGCAGCACACCGATCGTTGTCTTCGCGCACATTCCGCTCTGGGCGATTTATCCGCAATGGGGCTGGGGTACCGACGACAGCGAACAGGCTCTTTCCTATCTGAAACGATTCGGGTCGGTGACGGTTCTCAACGGGCACATTCATCAGACTATGCAGAAGATCGAAGGCAACATCACCTTTCACACGGCGAATTCCACAGCTTTTCCGCAACCGCAGCCGGGGCAGGCCGATTCTCCGGGTCCCCTGAAAGTGCCGGCTGAAAAACTGCACAGTTTGTTGGGAATTACAGATGTGAACTTTGTTCGCGGCAAACACACATTGGCAATCGTGGATACAACACTTTAAATCTAGCTTTAAATCTAAGGAGATTTCAGATGAGACTTTCGGAAATGCAACGAAGCAAGGCATCACGAACTTTCGGAACGGTGATTCTTGGCGCGGCGGCGATTCTTTCGCTCACGCTCGCGAGCGGAACTTTGCGGGCGCGCGCTCTCGGCGGAGCTCCAACGGGAACTCCGACTACAGCGCAGATGGCGGGCGAGGAAAAATCCGGCGCGAACGCAGTGAGCATCGACAATTTCAGCTTCGGGCCCATGCAGCTCGAGGTGCCGGTGGGCACACAAGTGACATGGATCAACAAGGACGACGTGCCGCATACGGTTGTCAGCGTGGATCACAAGTTCAAATCGCGGGCACTGGATACGGACGAGTCGTTTTCGTTCACTTTCACGGATGCGGGCACGTATGAGTACTTCTGCTCGGTGCACCCGAAGATGACCGGCAAGATTGTGGTGAAGTGAGCCGGCCGTGAATCCATACAACATTCGCGAGGCGCTATTCGCCAAGCACGCTCAGCACGTGGTGTTAATTCACTTTCCTATCGCACTGTGCATGGCGGGCGTGGCTTTCGACTTTGCGGCGCGGTGGACGAAACGCAGCGCACTTGCGGTGGCGGCTTATTACAATTTCACCGTGGCGGCAATTTTCACCGTGCCGGTGGTCGCGACTGGGCTGCTTGCGTGGCAGTTCGAGCTCGAAGGGCAAAAACTCAAGGGCATCCTCCTGCAACACTTGGTGCTCGGAGTCGCATCGGCTGTGATGATCTGCGTGATCTGGTACGTGCATTTCCGAGCGCGGCGTCGTGAGCCCGAGCAGGCGCTGCCATCGTATTGCTTGGCGATGGAGCTTTTTGCTGTTGGCCTGGTCGCGATGACCGCACATTTGGGCGGATATCTGAGCGGCGTCAACATTCCGAGTTAGACCGGACGTTGGGACTGGCGCAGGTGCAGTTCGCGCAGGTGCAGTTCGGACATGCGCTATTTCGGATAAGGGTGGCCGGCTAGGATGGCGAAGGCGCGGTAGATTTGTTCGGCTAGTAGGACGCGAGCTAGTTCGTGGGGCATTGTGAGCGTGGAGAGAGAGATTTTGTGGCGGGCGGCGGCGCGGAGTTCGGAGGGGAAGCCATCGGCGTCGCCGCAGAGAAAGACTAGCTCGCGGAGGCCGGTGTCGCGCTGGGTGCCCAGCCATTTTGCGAATTGGGGCGAGGTGAATTGCTTTCCGGCGGCGTCGAGGAGGACTACGGCGGAGTGGGCGTCGAGTTTTCGTTTGCGCCATACGGCGGAGTCGCGGAGTTCGGTGATTTGTATGTCGGCGTAGTGGGAGATGCGCTTGATGTAATCGTCCAGGAGAGCGCGGGGTTCGGATTGGCGCGTTTTTCCCAGCATGACGAGGTGGATTTTCATTGATCGCGATCGAAAAGGCCGGCGCAGTCCCTCGAGCTCGGGATAAACAAGCAGCGCCCTAGGCACTTTCTTTGGGCTCTACGAAACCGTATTTTTTGCGTTTTTCTAGGAGCGTCTTGCGAGTGATGCCGAGAATTTCGGCGGCGCGGGCGATTTTGTAATGAGTGGCTTCGAGAGTGGCGTGGATTGCGTCGCGCTCAAGCTCTTCGAGGGAGCGCAGGCCGGAGAACGGGCTGCGGCCTTCGTGCTCGGCTTCGAAAACCGCCGGGAAATTTTCCGGGAGCAGCTCGGCGGCATCCGCGAAGATTACGGCGTGCTCGATGGAGTTCTTCAGTTCGCGCACGTTCCCAGGCCAGACGTAGGATTCGAGCATGGCTGCCGCGGCGTTGCCCAACTGCAATACAGGTTTGCCGTGAATTGCGGCGAAGCGTTCGAGGAACTCCGCGGCGAGCGGGCGAATGTCTTTGCGGCGCTCGCGGAGCGGCGGGACTTGAATTACGAGAACGCCGAGACGGAAATATAAATCTTCGCGGAAGCGTCCGGCGGCGACGGCACGCTGCAAATCGGCGTTGGTGAGAGCGATCAGGCGGGAATCCATGCGAAGCGTTTCGGTGCCGCCGAGGCGCTCGAAGGCGCGCTCTTCGAGAACGCGGAGGAGCTTGGCTTGAATTCCGGGAGCGAGGGCGGCGACTTCGTCGAGAACGATCGTTCCGCCCTTGGCCATTTCGAGGCGGCCGGGCTTTTGCGCGACGGCGCCGGTGAACGCGCCCTTCTCGTGGCCGAATAATTCGGATTCGACAAGCTCGGAGGGAAGGCTGGCGCAATCAATCTTCAGAAATGGCGCGTCGTGGCGCATTCCCTGCTCGTGAATCCAACGCGCGAGCTGGTCTTTGCCGGTGCCGCTTTCGCCGGTGATGAGAAGCGTGGTTCCGGCGTCGGCCACTTTATCGGCGAGCTTAAGGACGCGCTGCCCCGCGGGGCTTTCGGCCTTCCATGAAATTCGCGAGTCCGCCGGGAGGCCGGCGGGTGCCGGAGTGGCGGCGTCGCTCATGGTTGAGTCGGTCCTGAGTCCGGCGCGGTGGGAGATGAGAATGAGGCGCCGCGGGATGGCGCGCTCGGAGGCGCATCATCGGGCGAAGGAATATCGGCTCGAGGGGCGGCGCGCCAGAGGCGCTCGAGATCATAGTAGAGGCGCGCGCGTTCGCTGAAAATGTGCACGACGAGGCGGCCGTAGTCGAGAAGTACCCATTCGGCGCCGGGGCGGCCTTCGCGATGCTGCGGGCGGATGCCGTGCTGGCGGAGGCGTTCCTCGATCGCGTCGGTGATGGCTTCGAGCTGCGGCGAGCTGGTGCCGGAGCACAGCAGGAAATATTGCGAGAATGCAGCGAGATTGCTGAGATCGAGCACGGTCACGTTCCGCGCCTTTTTGTCCTGAGCGGCTTCAACCGCCCAGCGAATATCGGGTCGAAGAGTTTCCCAGTTCACCGGTAGAGGGCCTGTCCCAGAATGTATTCTTCTACGCGCGCGGGCACAAGCCCGCGAATAGATTGATGCTTCTCGCGGCGCTGACGGATTTCCGTGGAGGAGACGTGGCTGGTGACGGTCGAGAGCAGATGGACTTTGGATTTGCGCAGCGCGATGGTGTTCGAATCGTTCGATTGCGATGGCGTTCGTGCGAGCTTTTCCGGCGGAATCACTAGGCGCAGGGCGTCGAGACGAAATCCGGGGCGGTGGGCGATGATGAAATCGCAGCAATCGAGAAGCTGGTCGTAATTGTGCCAGGTGGGGATTTCGAGAAATTGGTCGGCGCCGAGGATGAAATAGAGATGATCGTCGGGATGCTCTTTGCGGAAGCGGCGGACAGTATCAATGGAGTAAAACACGTGCGGCGTTGCGCCGTCGGGGGCTTCTGCGAGCGACGGGATGTAGGCCGGATGATCGGCGCAGGCGAGCGCGACCATGGCGTAACGATGCGGAAAAGCGGCGAGAGATTGCTTGGATTTGTGCGGCGGGCGCGATGAGGGGATGAAGTAAAGCGCGTCGAGATGGAAACGGCGCTGGGCGGCTTGCGATACGGCGATGTGGCCGCAATGAATTGGGTCGAACGTGCCGCCGAAGAGGGCGATGGTGCGCGACGCGCCGTGCGCACGATGGCCGTGGGCATGCACATTTGCGTGAGAAGACCCGCTCGTCAATTTTTCTCCCCGGAAGCTTCTGGGTGAAGTTCGGGATCAGGCGACGCTTTATCCTCTTCAAATTCAGGCCCGGGCGTTATTGAGGACATGTCCGGGAGCGTGCCGGCGTCAATTTCGGCGGGTGCGGGCTTGGGAATTTTGTCGAGCATGTCGGCCATGCCGCGAACGAGATTCTGGACGCCTTCTCCGCTGGCAGATGAAATGGCGTAGAAAGGCAGGCCGCGTTTTTCAGCATACTGGCGCAATTCATCGAGGTGGGCGCGGTCCACGGTGGCGTCGAGCTTGGTGGCGACGACGAGGACGGGCTTTGCGGCAATTTCGTCGCTGAACGAACGCAATTCATTTTCGATAATTTTGAATTCTTCGATGGGGTCGTTGGGATTCGCGTCGCTGGTGTCCACGAGATGGGCGATCAAGCGAGTGCGTTCGACGTGCTTCAGGAAGCGAATGCCTAGGCCGGCGCCTTCGTGTGCGCCTTCAATCAAGCCGGGCAAATCGGCGACGACGAATGTGCGCCCTTCGCCAGGCACCGAAACCGGATCAGCCGAGACGACTCCGAGATGTGGCTCGAGAGTGGTGAACGGATAGGCCGCAATTTTGGGGCGCGCGGCGGAAATGCGCGAGATGAGCGTGGATTTTCCGGCGTTGGGGAAACCGACGAGACCTACATCGGCGAGCAATTTCAATTCGAGGCGCAAGCGGCGCTCTTCGCCGGGCTTGCCCTCTTCGTGCTCGCGCGGAGCCTGATGCCAGGGCTTGGTGAAATGCGAATTGCCGCGGCCGCCGTGCCCGCCACGAGCGGCGCGGTATTGCTGGCCGGCTTCGGTGAAATCGAAAAGCTGCTCGCCGGTATCCTGATCGAAGACCACGGTGCCGACCGGAACTTTCAGAATTGTGTCCACGCCGGAGCGGCCGTGGCAATTCGAGCCTTCACCGTGGCGGCCGCGCTCGGCCTTGAATTCGCGATTGTAGCGGTAGCGAAGCAGAGTGTTGTCGTGGATGCTGGATTCGAGGATGACGTCGGCGCCGTTGCCGCCATCGCCGCCCGCGGGGCCGCCGCGCGGAACGTACTTCTCCCGTCGAAAAGCGACGCAACCATCGCCGCCGTCGCCGGCCTTTACCCAGATTTTGGCTTCGTCAACAAACACGATGTGCTCGGTGGCAGATCAGAGGAATCAATGGGGGAAGCATACGACAGCGTGAGTGAAAACCAAAGTACGCACGCAGGCTCGCGATTGCATGCTTCGTTGAAAGGATTCCGTTAGTTGGCTTCCGCTGCAGCGGCGGGCGCTTTGGCAGCTTGTTCTTCGGGAGTGACGCTGATGTAGCGGCCCGATTGGCCTTTGTCTTCGAAGAGGACGAAGCCGGTGACAAGGGCAAAGAGCGTGTCGTCCTTGGCGCGCGCGACATTTTTGCCGGGCTTATAACGCGTGCCGCGCTGGCGGACGAGGATTGTGCCGCCATTGACGAGTTGGCCGCCAAAGCGCTTGATGCCAAGCCGCTGCCCGTGGGAATCGCGTCCGTTTGTAGATGAACCGCCGCCCTTTTTATGTGCCATGGCTCGCCTTTACTCGAACTGAATTTCGCCGACCTGGACGGAGGTGAAGTCCTGCCGGTGGCCGCGCGTGATTTTGTACTGCCCGCAGCGCTTGAATTTGAAAACGATTTCTTTTGCGTGGCGGCCGTGACCGACGATTTTGCCGGTCACTTTGGCTTTGGAGGTCTTTTCGCCGCCGTGGAATTTGTTGTCGTCGAGGACAGCCAGGACTTCGCCGAAGGTGACTTTGTGGCCGACTTTGCCTTCGAGCTTCTCGACTTCGATGGTCTCGCCCGGCGCGACGCGGTATTGCTTGCCCCCACTTCGAATTACGGCGTACATACAGCCTCCTGAGGTCGTTTGGAAACCTCCATTATAAAGGGGGCGGCGCGTTTGCGTCAACGACGGAAGGGAGGGGTTTTCGGAGATTCCGCCGGTTCATACACGATTCACTGGATTGTTCATCGAAGCGAGCGCGCTGTAGGCTGCCGGTTTACTTCACTGCGCGCGAAATTCGCGCCTTGGAGATCGGTCAATGCGCAGAGCAGGGCGCCCTCACGAAGAAACCACAGACGCGAAGAAAGACGAAGAAATAGTTGATACAGCTACAGTTGCCCCCGCGGGGCCTCGGACGGACGGGATTTCGCGGCGATTTTTTGTTTCGAATTTGGCTGGCGCTGCGATTGCCGTGACGGCGAGCCCGCTTCTGCATGGGGGCGCGACGGCTACGGTTGTCGAGACGCAAGAACCTGCCGGCACGGGCGAATCTGCTGGCACGATACCTGTGGCACTGAATGTGAATGGCCAAATGCATCAATTACAGATTGAGCCGCGGGTAACTTTGCTGGATGCGTTGCGCGAAAATCTGGGGATGTTTGGGACGAAGAAGGGCTGCGACCACGGGCAGTGCGGCGCTTGCACGGTGCACGTGAATGGACGGCGAATCAATTCCTGCCTGACATTTGCGGTGATGCATCAGGAAGACAAGGTGACGACCGTGGAAGGGCTGGCGACGAACGGAGAATTGCATCGAGTGCAGGCGGCGTTTCTTGAGCATGATGCGTTTCAGTGCGGATACTGCACTTCGGGGCAAATCATGTCGGCGGTGGCGCTGCTCAACGAGCCTTGCGGCGCGAGCGACGACGCAATTCGTGAATGCATGAGCGGCAATATCTGCCGGTGCGGCGCTTACGACAATATTGTGGCGGCGGTTCGAAGCGCGCGCGGCAGCGCGTGAACTGCGGGGATTTGCGGCGCGGTAGCGGGAGCTAGAGCGTGGAAGCCTTTCAATACAGTAAAGCGAAAAGCGTGAATGATGCGGTGACGGGGCTGGCGTCGAACGGCGCGAAGCTCGTCGCTGGTGGCACTACGCTCATTGACTTGATGAAGCTGAATGTCGAACGCCCCGCAACGGTGATCGACATCAACACGTTGCCGCTCGATCGCATCGAGGCGCAGCCCGATGGCGGACTGAAAATTGGGGCGATGGTGCGCAACAGCGATCTGGCGCACGACGCGCAAGTGCAGAAACTTTATCCGGTGCTCTCGGAAGCGCTGCTTTCAGGAGCTTCGCCGCAACTGCGCAATATGGCTAGTACGGGCGGAAATCTGCTGCAACGAACGCGCTGCTACTACTTCCGCGATACGGCTTACGCGTGCAACAAGCGGGAACCTGGGTCGGGTTGCCCTGCGATCGATGGATACAACCGCATACACGCGGTGCTCGGCGGGAGCGAACATTGCATTGCGACGCATCCATCGGATATGTGCGTGGCGATGATGGCGCTCGACGCGACGATCCACGTGACAGGCGCAGCGGGCGAGCGAAGCATACCGATTACGGAGTTTTATCTCGTGCCGGGCTCGACACCGGAGCACGAAAATGTTTTGCGCGCGGGCGAGGTGATTACGCACGTGACGCTGCCTGCGCTCGCAGACGGCGCCAAGTCGCACTATTTGAAGCGGCGGGATCGCGCCTCGTATGAATTTGCGCTGGCTTCCGCGGCTGTGATCGTGGAGATGAGCGGGCGGCAGATTCACAGGGCGCGAATTGCGATGGGCGGCGTGGGTACGAAGCCGTGGCGTTCACCAGAAGCGGAGCATGCGCTCGCCGGACGCGAGGCCAACGAAAAGACATTTCGGTCGGCTGCGGACGCTGCGCTTCACGGCGCGGTGCCGCGGCGGAATAACGGCTTCAAAATTGAGCTGGCGAAAATGACGCTGGTGCGCGCGTTGCAGATTGTAACCGCCGCTTAAAGTTCAAGGGAGTATTCGTGGCAGAAGAATCCACAATCATCGGGACAGACGTCACACGCGTTGACGGATTTTTGAAGGTGACGGGCGGCGCGAGGTATGGCGTTGATTACAAGCTCGAGAACATGGTGTGGGGCGTGGGAGTTCCCAGCACCATCGGCGCCGGCACGATAAAGAACATTGATACCAGCGCGGCGGAAAAGATGCCGGGAGTGCTTGGGATTCTTCATCACGGGAACACGGAAAAATTGTATCGCGCGGCAAATGTTTTCGAAGAGAGCAGCCGACCGGGAGAAAGCAGGCCGCCATTTGATGATGATGGCGTTTATTACTACGGGCAATACGTGGCGCTGGTGGTGGCCGATACGTTCGAGCGCGCGCAAGCCGCGGCTGCGAGCGTGAAAGTCGAGTATGACGCACACATGCCGGATATTTCGAATGATGATTTGACGCCGAAAGATTCGCCTGCGGTGAAATACGAGCGCGGGAATGTGGATTCGGCGCTGAGCGGCGGGGCGGTGCAGCTTGATGTGACGTACGTGACTCCGGTGGAAACGCACAATCCGATGGAGATGCACGCGACGATTGCGTCATGGACAAAAGAAAAAGTGACGCTGTATGAGACTTCGCAAGGCGTGGTGAATCATCGCAACGTGGCGTCGGAAATGCTCGACCTTCCGCGCGAGAAGGTGGAAGTGATCTCGCGATTTATCGGCTCGGGATTTGGGGGAAAGCTCTTTCCGTGGCCGCACTCGTGGATGGCCGCGCTGGCGTCGAAACGGTTGGGGCATCCTGTGAAAGTCTCGGTGCCGCGCAGCTTGATGTTTACTACGGTGGGGCACCGTCCTTTCACGCGGCAACATATTCGCTTGAGCGCGGGGCAGGATGGAAAGCTCGCCGCGTTCGATCATGAGATTTTTCAGCCGACGTCGATGGTGGACGATTACGTGGAGAATTGCGCGGAAGTGACTTCAATGTTGTATAGCTGCCCAAATGTGCGGGCGGTGCAGCACGTCATCCACAAGAATGTTGGCACTCCGACGCCGATGCGCGGGCCGGGGCGCACGCCGTCACTTTTTGCTATCGAATCGGCGATGGATGAGCTGGCGATAAAACTGAATCTCGATCCGATCGAAGTACGACTGCGGAATTACGCGGAGTCGGACGAAGGATCGAACAGGCCGTGGTCGAGCAAACATTTGCGCGAGGCGTATCAGGTGGGCGCGGATAAATTCGGATGGAGCAAGCGCAATCCGAAAGTGGGCTCGATGACGCAGGGCGACGAAATTCTTGGCTGGGGCATGGCGACGTGTACGTGGCCGGCGACGCGGCACGATGCGGAGGTTCGCGTTTCGTTGATGGCGGACGGGACGGTGCGAGCGGTTTGCGCGACGCAGGATGTTGGTACGGGGACTTACACGGTGTTTGCGGAAGTGATTTCGGATAGGACGGGAATCCCACTCAATAAAATTCGCGTGGAGCTGGGCGATACTGCGTTCCCACCTGGGCCGATTTCAGGCGGTTCGTCCGCTACGGCGACGGTGCTGCCGGCAATCGCCAAGGCGACGGATCAGGCAGTGACCGCGTTGCTGCATGTTGCAGCACTTACGGCGGGGTCGCCTTTTGAGAAGACGGACCCGAAGACGCTCAAGATGACGGGCGGACGCGTTCATGCGCAGGACAAATCGCCTGATTCCGGAATGTACTTCACCGACGTATTGAAGCTGCGGAGATTTGCGGCGCTCGACGGGCAGGCGAAGACGGAAGCGGCGCCGGACGCTAAGCAATTTTCGATGCATTCCTTTGGCGCGCACTTTTGCGAATTGGCTTACGATCCGGGAATTGCGAGGTTACGCGTGACGCGATGGCTCAGCGTGATTGATGGTGGGCGGATGATCAATCACAAAACGGCGCGCAATCAGATTTTGGGCGCTGTGGTGATGGGGATTGGGATGGGGATGCTCGAAGAAACGGTGTACGATCCACGGAATGGAAAGCCGGTGAACAATAATTACGCGGATTATATGGTGGCGGTCAACGCGGATATTCCGGACTTAGATTGCATTTTTCTCGATTATCCGGACACGCATCTGAATGAATATGGCGCGCGGGGGATTGGGGAAATCGGGTTGACTGGGTGCGCGTCGGCGATTGCAAATGCGACGTATCATGCGACGGGTGTGCGCGTGCGGGAATTGCCGATTCGGGTGGATAAGTTGCTGCAGAAAACGTGATTTGATTTTATTGGCGCTGAATAGGCGACATTTTATTTCCTGCCTACGAATGCCGGACGAAATGCGGTCCGGCGCTACACACATGTGCCATCCAATTAGCCGTAAGTGCGATCCGTCTTACGACGGACCCTACTAGAGATGTTTACGCGAACGAACACGATTAAGTCGCGCGATCAGGTGTGAGTTGCGTGGGCGGTTGACCGGGTTTGTGTAGGCCCTGAGATTGTATGTAAGGGACGTGGACGGCAACTGCTTCCGTTTCATTCGGTAATAGGGCGTAGAGTTAGGGGACGGAGGCTTCACTCGAATGGCGCTCTATCTTGTCGGCTACGACCTTATGAATCACAAGACCCAGGGGGAGTACGAGGGATTGATGGGTGAACTCAAACGGCTGGGAGCGCAAAAAGTTCTGCTATCGCAATGGGTGTTGCAGAGCAACGTAGATGCGGAAGCGATACGGGATCGCCTCCGCAGGTTCATGCATGAGGACGACCGAATGCTTGTGGCGGAAATTACGCATAATTGGGCTAGTTGTTGGACACTTTTCAGCATTAACGAGCTTTAGAATTCAGCCGAACGTGCCGACATTTCTCGAGATCAGAATGTTTCAAAGGAGAACTTTGTGCCATTCGTAGACGTTAGTCGTCTCGACGTTATCGAACGCCTACCTGGTTGGTATGGACGATATTTCCACTCTGCGAGCATGACTTTCGCGCATTACGACTTCAAGCGCGGCGCGGCCATTCACGAACACTTCCATCCGCAGGAAGAGGTTTACGAAGTCATCGAAGGCGAACTCGAGTTGACGATTGACGGCGCGGCCGAGATCCTTCGAGCGGGCTTGGTCGGGATCGTACCAAGCAACGCGCGGCATTCGGTCAAGGCCATCACCGATGGACGGGCCATCATCGTTGACTATCCGCTGAGACCAGGATTCAACTCGGTTCGCTCGACTCCGGATGGACATTGAAACCTGGCACTCCGCGTAGCGAAGCGTTGTAACGAGAAAGGGCAGCCTTGGCTATTTGTGTTTTTGCTTCTTACTTCGATTCCGGCGCGATCGTGTAATCGCCGGTGCAGGAGTAATTCACGCCATTATCGGCTGCGGGGCTATACGTGCAGGTTCCGTTTCCCTTGATGCCCTTCATCTTGCCGGTGCCGCTGATGATCTGATAGGTTCCTTTGCCGGACTGCGGCGCGCCGTCTTTCACCGACACAACCATTTGATAGTTGTAGAAAATTTTGTCGCCGCTGTCGTAGGTTTCGATGTAGACGCCGCGAGCCTTGATGCGGCTAGCGTTGACGTCGCGATGCTCGGAAAACTCGCCGGATTTGCTTGTTGCGCCGGCGGTTTCGCCCTTCGTGGTGCATTTTCCTTGCGCGACTGAAAACATGTGGCTCGGCTGGTCACCGGCTGGAACGCTTTGCTCGACGTCGGCTTTGGCGCATGTGCCGGAAATCTCGTTTTTTGTTTGCGCCGAGGCGGTGGCAACACCGAGCGCAAATACTGTGAAAAGCAACAGAATCTTCGCGATCATCTTTTCTCCAGTTGGATCGATTGAAGCGGGTCCGTGTGTGTTCGGCAGGAATTTACGCCCGATGAAGACTAAAGTCCATTGCCGATGGTGTACGTGAAGAGGCGTGCTTAACGTATTTGTTGGGCGATTTATTCCAGGTGCTTTTTCGACCAGAAATCGGCCGAAGTCATGACGGAAACGACTTCGAAGGCGATCAGATCTTGCCAGCGAGCGATCCAGACGTTTAGTGATTCGGCGTCGGGCGCTTCCACGATTTGGTAGCAGCGCGTGCCGGCGGAATCCACCCAACTCGCGTGGTAGGTGACGCCCTCGGGCAGCATTCGTCCGCTAATCTTGAATCGCTCGCCAATGGACCGCGCATCGCCATTCTTGAAGCGTTCAATGACCATGAAAAGCATAAGCGTGAGTGTACGCGCGTTCGGGAATATTCTTCTAGACCCGCTAGGGGGCTTCTTTACATGACAGTACTGGCCGAGAAAAGGCAGAATGCAGAAAATCCCGCAACCCAAGCTGTGGCTGGACATCTAAGCGGTTATGACTATCAAAAAAGTAAAGCTTGGGTCCCAGGGCGCGATGGTATCCCGTATGGGACTCGGTTGCATGGGGATGAGCGAATTTTACGGAGACCGGAATGATGCCGAGTCCGCGGCGACGATTCTGCGTGCGCTCGATCTGGGAATTAATTTCCTGGACACCGCGGATGCTTATGGAATTGGCGACAACGAGGAGCTGATTGGGCGGACGAT
>DATBYF010000045.1:0-2748 GCA_036513895.1 Candidatus Acidiferrales bacterium
CCAATCACCACCGCCTCCGCGCCTTCGATGGCAATTTGGCTGCGCCGCAGAATTTCCATCACACCGAGTGGTGTGCATGCCACGAGATTTGGACGTCCCGCGACGAGACGTCCAACGTTGATCGAATTGAAGCCGTCGACATCTTTCGAAGGGTCTACCGCGTCGAGAATCTGTTTTGCATCCACCTGCGGAGGAAGCGGGAGTTGGACCAAAATGCCGTCCACTTCGTCGCGGCGATTTAGATCTTGGACAAGGTCCAGCAATTCTTGGGTAGTGATTGTCACCGGCGGCGTCAGAAAAAAGCTGCGAATGCCCAATGATTCGCACGCCGTCACCTTGCTATTCACGTACACCTTTGAGGCGGCATTATCGCCAACCAATACAGCCGCGAGTCCCGGAGTAATCCCCGCGGCCCTTAACGTTCCGATTTCCTCACGCAGTTCGGCGTATATGTCTTCCCGGATAGGGTTGCCGTTGAGAATACGCGCGGTCAAATCGGGAACTCCTGAATGTGCGATCGGGTCGCGAACAAAACGCAATGATAGCACACGCCTTCGGTGCCCTTTTTGGATGTTGGGCGGACTGTTGGACCGATTAATGGATTGAATCGGATAGAAACTACGGATGGGTCATGTCTTCGGGACGAACGAGCGCGTCGAACTCTTCGCCCGAGAGGTAGCCGAGTTTCACGCAAGCCTCGCGCAAACTGAGATTTTCATGATGCGCTTTTTTGGCAATGGCCGCAGCCTTGTCGTAGCCGATGCGGGGCGCGAGTGCTGTCACAAGCATCAGAGAATTCTTAACGTAGGAATCAATCTGTTTCTGATTAATTTCGATTCCCGTGACGCAGTGGTCCATAAAACTCCGCGATGCGTCGGCGAGTATGCGAACGGAGTTCAGAAAATTGAAAATGATCACCGGCTTGAATACGTTCAGCTCGAAATTGCCTTGAGAGCCTGCATAGCCGATGGCTGCATCATTGCCCATCACCTGCGCGGCGACCATCGTTATCGCCTCCGCCTGCGTCGGATTTACTTTTCCGGGCATGATGGAAGACCCCGGCTCGTTTTCGGGAATGGTCAATTCGCCAAGGCCGCAACGCGGGCCGGAGGCGAGCCAGCGAATATCATTAGCAATTTTCATCAGTGAAGCCGCCAGCGTTTTCAACGCGCCGCTGGCGTATACAATTTCGTCGTGCGCGGAAAGTGCCGCGAACTTATTCGGATGTGATTTAAAGGGCAAGCCTGTCAATTCGGCGATCTTCTTCGCCGCCCGCTCCGCGAATTCCGGAGGCGCGTTCATGCCAGTGCCAACGGCTGTCCCGCCGATGGCGAGGTCGTAAAGACCTGAGAGCGATTCGCGTATTCGCTTGACGTCACGATCGAGCAAACTCACCCAGCCCGACATTTCCTGACCGACCGTAAGCGGCGTTGCATCCTGCAAGTGAGTACGCCCGATTTTCACGACGCCTTCAAATTCCTTGGCCTTGGCGTGCAGAGCGTCGCGCAGCCTTTCCACCGCGGGGATTAGCTGCTCGACCACCTGAGTTGCAGCGGCGATGTGCATCGCCGTTGGAAACGTGTCGTTCGACGACTGCGACATATTCACGTCGTCATTCGGATGTATCGGTTTCTTGCTGCCCATCACTCCGCCCGCGAGCTCAATGGCGCGATTCGAAATGACTTCATTCGCGTTCATATTGGTCTGCGTACCGCTGCCGGTTTGCCAGATGTGAAGAGGGAAGTGGGCGTCGAGCTTTCCTTCGATCACCTCGTCAGCAGCCTGCACGACGAGCTTAGTCTTTTCGGCGGACAGCTTCCCGAGATCGTGATTCACGAGCGCTGCAGCTTTCTTCAGAATTCCGAATGCGCGAATTAATTCCGGCGGCATCGTGTCGCGGCCGATATTGAAATGGATCAATGAGCGGGCGGTCTGAGCGCCGTAATAGCGATCTACCGGTACTTCGATCGCACCCATGCTGTCAGTTTCTGTCCGCGTCAGCGATTTAGAGGATTGAGCCGGATGTGACATTCAAGAGCTCTCAAGGATGGAAGAACCGCCCGGGCGCATAGTGCCGCTATTGCGCCCGGATACGGTCAGTAGATGTCGTACTGCTCCCAGTGTAGCGTCGGGTCAGCCTGGATAATGATGCTCTTCTTCGTCCAGCCTTCTAGCTCTTCCATCAAACTGGATTCGCGTGTCTTGAGCGCCTTGGCGATTTCCGGGTGAACCCGCAAGGTCAAGCTGCCGCTCTCAATCTCGACGGACATCTTACGAGCCTCAGCCTGAATTTCATAGCAGAGCGTCGGGATCGATTTCACCATGCCGGAGCCCGTGCAATAAGGACATGGTTGGCAAAGCGTTCGCTCGAGCGCCTGCTTGGTGCGCTTGCGCGTGATGGCCACCAAACCGAATTCATTGAATCTCAGGACCTTTGACGGAGCACGATCCGCCTTGAGCGCATCTTCGAGCGCCGCCATCACCTTTTCGCGGTTGCGGCGTTCCTCCATGTCAATGAAATCAATCACGATGATGCCGCCTAGATCGCGGAGGCGCATCTGCCGGACGATTTCTTTTACAGCTTCGAGGTTCGTGCGGACGATTGTGTCTTCGAGGCGCGTGGAACCCTTGCCGACGAACTTGCCCGTATTGACGTCAATGGCCACGAGCGCTTCGGTGTGGTTGATGACGATATACCCGCCGGACTTGAGCCACACTTTCGGTCGCAGTCCCTTGTCAATTTCCTGC
>DATBYF010000046.1:0-79029 GCA_036513895.1 Candidatus Acidiferrales bacterium
GATCCGTTCGCTTTCACCGTGTCGCCGAGTGGTTCGCAAACCACCTATGGTGAGGACGTACGGTATCGGGCCTTTCTCGATGCAGCGCCTGACGCAATCGTCCTCGTCAATCAGTCCAGCACTATAGCCCTCGTTAATGCACAGACGGAGAAACTGTTTGGCTATAGTCAGGATGAGTTGATTGGTAAACAAACTGAAATTCTATTTTCTAAACGTTCCCGGAGCCAACATACCGATCAGCACACGCGCTTACTCGCAGCCCCTGTGCTGCAACCATTGGTCGAGAGCCTGGAGGTCTTTGGTTTGCGAAAAGATGGCAGCGAGTTTCTCTCTGAGATCAGACTGAGCCCATTGGAGATAAATGGGGAAATATTCGTTTCCAATGCCATCCGCGATATCAGCAACCGAAGGCGAACAGAAGAAGACCTTCGCCGATTCGCCTCGATCGTTGCATGTTCCGATGACGCGATAATTGGTAAGACACTTAAAGGAACTATTACAAGTTGGAACGCCGGTGCGGAGCGAATATATGGCTATTCGGCAGCTGAGGTCATTGGAGAGCCGGTAAGTATGCTCGTCCCCATCAATCGGCCAGACGAAATTCCCAACATTTTGGAATGCTTAAAACGGAATGAAATCGTCAATCATTTCGAGACCGTCCGGGTAAGAAAGGACGGAAAAGAAATCCAGGTGGAACTCACCGTGTCTCCCATACGGGACGCCATGGAAAAGATTGTAGGTGCCTCCACAATCGGCCGTGATATTTCGGAGCGAAAACAACGTGAAAGGGAACTATACCGTTTGGCCGCTCTCGTAGAAAGTTCCAATGACGCATTCATCGGCAATACGGTGGACGGGCTCATCACCGACTGGAACATCGGCGCCCAACGAATCTACGGATATTCGGCCTCGGAGGTAGTCGGAAAGTCGATCAGCACTATTTTTTCTCCAGATAACTACGGCGAAATAGCGGAGATGATCGAGGAAATAAGGCGCGGCGAAAGGGTAGTAAAGACTGACACGATTCAATTGAGACAAGACGGGAAGAAGATCCATGTCGCACTCACCCTTTCACCCATTAAGGACCCGCATGGACGGGTGATAGGCGTATCTATACTCGCCAGGGACATTACTGATAGTAAGTTATTGGAAGAAATGCTTCGCCAGGCACAGAAAATGGAAGCTGTGGGGCGTTTGGCGGGAGGCGTGGCTCACGATTTTAACAATTTGCTTGGGGTTATCCTGGGCTATAGCGGACTATTGCTAGAAGGCTTTAGTCAAACTGATCCTCGGCGCAAGGCTGTTGAAGAAGTCCAGAAAGCTGGTGAGCGCGCCGCATTGTTGACGCGCCAGCTTCTGGCCTTCAGCCGTAAGCAGGTCCTCCAACCCAAAGTGCTCGACCTCAACGCGGTTGTCGGCGGCATGCAGAATTTGCTCCAGCGGCTAATCGGGGAGAACATCGAGTTGCGGGTCGTTCTGAACCCCGCCATCGGTCGAGTAAAAGCCGATTTTGGACAGCTTGAACAAGTCATCATGAATCTAGCTGTGAATTCACGCGATGCCATGCCCGGAGGGGGCATCCTCACGATTGAAACTTCGAACGTCGAGTTGGATGAGCGGTACGCCGTTCAGCACGCCTGCACGCAGTCCGGTCCGCAAGTGATGCTTGCGGTAACCGATACTGGTTGCGGCATGGACGAGAGCACGAAAGCCCAAATATTTGAGCCGTTTTTTACAACCAAGGAGAGTGGCAAAGGCACTGGCCTTGGTCTGTCGACTGTCTTTGGGATCGTGAAGCAGAGCGGCGGATCTGTCTGGGTTTATAGCGAGTCTGGAGTCGGTACAACTTTCAAGATCTATCTACCTCGCGTGGATCAGCTCCTTGAAAAGGAAACTCCAATAGATACGATTGACAAGTTGGACCGGGGATTACAGACGATTCTGATTGTCGAAGATGACGCGGCTCTGCTTCACGTCACCTGCCAATCCTTGGAGGAAGTCGGCTATGTGGTCCTCGCAGCTCAGAACCCAGAGGAAGCTATCCGTATCTTTGAAAATCACCCGGGTGCGATCAATCTGATGGTGACCGATGTAATTATGCCTGGAATGAGTGGAGATCAGTTGGCCTCTCAGCTCGCTGTGATACGTCCCGAAGTGAAAGTTTTATATATTTCTGGCTACACCGATGACACCATCGTCCATCACGGGGTCCTGGATCCGGGTCTGGCATTTCTGCAAAAGCCGTTCTCGCCAAGGGTTCTGGCACGGAAAGTAAGCGAAGTGCTTGCCACGACTTTACCCTCCGTGGCCGCAAAAATCGGCGAAAATTAGTTTCTCAGATTCGTGGGTAGCAAACAAAATTATCAAATGCGCCCGGGCTGTTGTTTCCCCGGTCAAGCGCTGACAAGTCCCACCTGCGATCAAAGCTATGGCCGACTGACTGGACATCGCGTCGGTGGCTATCTTCGTAGAATTGCGCGGTTTATCTCTTTGATCCGGCTGTGACGGTAACCTCAACGTGAGCACCCTTTTTGAGTCTCACATCATCGCCGTTTTCATCAGTTAACGTATTTTCAATACGGAGATCTCGATAACGGGGGTCCGCCCCCTTTACGGCTATCTGCGCCTTTCCGGTTGGCGCGGTCGTGGAGACTGGATGATTTTATCGACAGTTCCGGGCATGGTGATACTCGGCAGTTCTGAAAATCGCTCAATATCTAGATTTAGTTCCGCTATCTTTGCTGATCTGGCCATGCGCGGCTTCGCCATTTCGTTACTAACGCTCGCATGGGTCTCCATGTTAGATACTGTCTTAGTTATCTTATGGGCCATATGTGCATCATGACCTCGAAGTAGAAGCAACGCAGTCTCATATGGCACAGCTTTGTATATGCCGCCGATTATTCTGGGTGTAGGTCGTATTTGACCGGCAAAATCTATCGTAATTTCAGAATAAATGTGCGCAAATGAACAGACACCCGTCGTGAGTATGCCTATAATGCTGGTTTGATTGGATGGAACGGCTGGCGGCCATGTCCCTTGTGGAGTGACTGCACACGGTAGTCCGGGCGGGCCTTTGCAGTTTGAACGCCTGGAAGCTGCCCTTGCCGCCAGGTTCCATCGCAGTTCCGCGCCGACTCCTTACGGCATGACCAGATACAAACAACAGCGTTCCTGGTAGGCACTCCCCGGAGTGCTGCCGGCGACGTTCGAAGAAACCCAAAGTATTCTCCAGCCCTGCATAGGCAACGTTCAGGACGGCGCGCTATTCCGACAAATTGAACTGAAGTGCGCCGCGGAATGTCGACTGCGCACGCGATCGTTCTGAAGGCATCGGGCTTCCTCAATCTTGCCCACTTGTACTTGAAGCGTTATTCAATCCGTTTGTTCCGAAAATCATTCCGCTGTGCCCGCTTGTAGATAAACTCTTGAATGGCGGTTTTCCGACCGAAACGATTTCCAATTGCCGGCTGCCAAGTCGCTGGGAGATTCGGATCACGATTCGCCGTAGCGGCCCCATTTTAATAGGTGTTCGTTTTGCAACAGTCAGCCGAATCGTCCTCCGCATAGAATTCCCACGATCTGCAACGACCGCGCTTGGGTTTACCCTGAATAATGAAAATTGGGAGGTCCGATTCATGGGCGAGAGCGTCATGTTTCAACAGGATCGATTGAAAGATGCCAGTGCGAACGGACTTGGGACTGCCGCCAGAGCGCCCGGGTCACGAAAACGAGTGGCAAGGTTACAACCGAAGATCGATGGTCTGAGAGTGGGATACGCGGGGTACAGGCAAAACACTGAAGCCCCTGTCATCGAGCCTAACAAGTAAGAGGAACGACTCCGTGAACTAACGACCCGGCTGCTTCAGGCCCAAGATGATGAAGCCAGGCGGATTGCCCGCGAATTACATGATAGCGCAGGGCGTACATCGCTGCGATCCAGATGAACCTCGGCGCCATGACGCGAGACGCGGCCTCGCCGCTTACAGCCTCGCAGGAAAAGGGAATTCGTGATTCCATCGATATTCTAAATCTTTGTTCCGACGAAATCAGGACCATATCTTATCTGCTGCATCCGCCGTTGCTCGATGAAATGGGACTCGCTTCCGCTTTGTCGTGGTATTCGGACGGATTCACGGAACGCAGCGGCATCCGCGTCGAATTGGATATTTCAAGGGATATCGGGCGCGTATCCCCAGATACGGAGACTGCAATGTTTCGAATCTTTCAGCAGAGTCTTGCGAATATTTATCGTCATTCGGGAAGCCATTTGGCGCGGATCAAAATTCGCAAAAACGCTGAAGAAATCACCATGATGATTTGTGACGAAGGGCGCGGCATCGCTCCCGATGTTCTCGCAGAATTGTACCTAGGCACGCGACTTGTTGGAGTAGGCATGGCTGGTATGCGCGAAAGGACACAAGTTATGAAAGGGCGCTTCCGAATCAGTTCCGGCCCAGGCGGAACCACCATTGAGATCAGCTTCCCGCTCACCGAAAATAAAGCCCACAGATAAAGTCGTGGTTCGTTACTCGTGCAGGAGAACGCTTAGGAGAGAATTGTTGATCTGGATCTCGCCGTTGTACTTGATAAAACCGAGCTTCCTGAATTTGTTCATGAACACGTTGACTCGTGGGCGCGTGGTGCCAATCATTTCCGCCAGCATCTCCTGAGATATTTTGGGCAGCATCTTTCGTGGCTGCTTCTGCTTACCATAGCGCGCAAGCATCAACAGGGTCCGTGCCAGACGTTTCTCAATGGAGTTAAAGAGCTGATCGATTAAGTCATCCTCGACTCGGATGTTTCTGGTCAAAAGATAAGTAATGAAGCGGTCAGAAAGCTTATGTCCGTCACGAAGCAGGCGAACCATCTCGGCCTTGTCGATAACGAGTAGAGTAGTCGGTGAAATTGTGGTGGCTGTTGCCATCCGGAAAGGCAAACCCGTCAAACATCCCTCCCCACAGAAGTCGCCCGGTCCAAGTAGCGCGACAACGGCTTCTTTGCCCATTGCGTTGACCACGCTGACCTTCACGCCACCCTCCTGAATGTACATGACGGTCTTAGCGGGATCGCCTTGCGTGAAGATGGTTTTCTTCCTTTGAAACTCCCGTACCCTACCCCTACGACTGGACGAGTCGAGAAACAATTTCATATCGAAAGCAGGGATTCTGGAATTGGCTTTGTGAGGATTCCGAGGGGCCGTAGGAGGTGCGTTTCCAGTTGCGGAAGATAACATGCATTAACTTAATATATACCGAATTCTAGTTACTGTGCATTATTGAACACTTAGTATTTAACAGTACGCCTATCCACGGACGTCCGCTACGCGACATCACCTAGAGGCGTGACAGGACTCGAATTCACCGCTACATCAAACCTCGGGTACCTTCTGAGTCTCCAAGCGCCTCCGTCCCGATGGAGTCCCGTCGATATTTGTTTTTCGACGGCTCAAGCTAGCAAAGCCCTATGAGCCCGATAACTGCCAGACGCTCATGCCGTCACGCACTAAGAGAATCCCAGCGATCAAGAAAGCCGCAGCCAAAAGACTACCCACCCTTCGGAGATAATGCCTCGTTATCACATCCATCGTTGCGTCCGGGTCAGTCCCAGGGCTGTGTAATAGGTCAGTTTGGCGCTATCCGTCGGCGTAACGTCTCGTTGACCTGAACATCATCAGTGGCGGTCCGTCGCTGCCGGCCGGTGTGAGTTCCTTCGCGATGGGTCGGACATTCGGCTTTTTCATGACACTACTGCAGCAACAACGCGGATTCGAGGCTCCCTCGAATTCGCTCGTTCGCGCTACGATAACCTCACAGCCGCATTCGGGATTCGTACAATTCCAGCGCTGTCCAAGTCTCATTTTCATAATCGTACAGCCTCCTAGTAAGTTCATCGTGGACGTGCCCGGAGAAACCCGAATCTTACTGCGGATATCCAGGAGATATCGCTCGTTGTCGCGTCGATACGATTCCCCATAAATGTAATCGGCTAATGTAAGTCGTTCGGTCCAGTTTGGTACACATTCTTATGAGTAACTAGAACAGCTTTATGTACAAATACGGACGTAGTTCCACGGATTGAGCAAGGTAGGCCCATTGCCCGAAGGCGTCCATACCCCTGGAGCACATCGCCCTGCGGACAAGACCGCGGATTGTTGCGCACGCTGGGTGGCAATCCCCGGTTCGGCTGTGCCGAAAGCATTACGGGTGCCCTGGACGAACAGAGCCGGTGTTGAGGGGTTGGCTAGTGAGTGGCTACAAACATATGTTTGTTTTCGAATCCGAAAACCTATGCCGTCACGCGTCGTCATATTACGTGTTAGTTGCGTATTGATGTCTGAAAAAGCAAACGGTTGAGTTGCCTAGGGTGACCTCCTGAACGAATACCCGTGGGGCGGTCAGTCGCGGTTCACTGTGGTTTCAGAACGAAGACGAGCGACACCAAATAGACCAGGATTCCCAGTCCGATCAACGTTGTCGCTACGAAGGCAAATAAGACGAACGAGAGCGGATGAAACCACAGCAAACTCACAATCTCGAGTAGAAGACCAGCGATCACCAAACTGCTGGAAACTTGTAGAAAACGCCGCATTCCGATTTCATTCAGTTTCATTGGGCAGGCTTCCAGAATTTATCGTGGGCCAGATTCGCCACATCGTGCGCGGTATCGTGACAGCCGCTGGTCAGGCAGGACATCTGATTCGACGTAAGCGAATCCATAATCGCGGCGTGGATCGCATTCTCTTCAAAACTGCGTGCGCCGAGATGACAGTGCAAACATTGTTCGTTCTTGAATCCGCCCGGTATTCGGATTGCAGCAGGATCCGGCGGGGTGCTCACGTATTGCATATAAATTCGCTTCAAGCCTTGCAGCTTGTCCTTCAGGGGGCCGTAAATGGTGTAGTCGGCGTGACATGAAAAGCAGGCCATGTCCGGCGGCACTCTGTGGTTTTGAAAGTGTTGCGCCGGAATGTGCGCTGGATCGTCAATGTAGAGGCTCTGCCCATAAGGGATCATGACGTGGCACGAAATGCAGAATTTTGTCTGTTCGGAGCGCTGCACGTGCGTGTTCATCCCTCCTACGATGCACAGAGCCGGAAGAACGCACAATCCGATGAACGCCAGGATCTTCCAGGCCGCACCAGTCGTAACCGAAGGGCGAATCAGGAAAATGGACGCCAGCACGATGCTGACAACGATTTGACAGATTAGAATCCCAATCACAAGACCTCATGCTGCCTTCCCATGTGTGGAAATGTATGGAAGCAGCTGGTTACTTCGCGCAGGGCAAGGCTCTAGCTACTTCTTCGCAAGCTCGCGAATATATGCAACGAGTCCCTTAATTTGATCGTCCGTCAGCTTGCCCTTATAGGCCGGCATTTTCTTGCCTTTTCCATTCGTTATGCTGTCGTTCAATTGCGCGTCTGTTTGTTTCTGCACTGTGTCTGCGCGCAGATCCGTTACGCCCAATTGCTTGCCCATCGACCCACTGCCGCTCCCATCAGCGGCGTGGCACGCGGCGCATTTGGCCTTGAAAACACCAGCCGCATCCTGCGCGTGCAATGGCGCACTGATCACCAATACAAAAGCGCCCAATAGAAGAACGGCAGACGCTATTCGCACCACTTGATAATTCATTTCTTTCCTCCTGAGAACCGCCCAGAAATAGCATAAGGCCAGCATCGCGTCGGATCTGTCCATTTCAGAACGCATAACTGAATGAAAATGTCGCGTTGCTTCCGTTAAAGTCTTGTAACTGAATCGCCGCAAGTCCAAATGGATTTGTATTTCCCGTTTCGTTGAACCCGTAATAATTCCACGCCATCTTGTAACTGAATCCCTGATAGATGGCGATCGCGATAGTCGCGTACGGTGTTTGGTAGTTGAAATCAAGCGTGCCGGAGGGCGTTAATGGGTTCAGGAAAATCGTGCTGCCGCGGACGAAACTTCCGCTGAAACCCACCATCGCAGTGACCCGCTTCACCGGCTTCCACATGACCGCGGCGTGGGCGAAATGATCCGTGCTGCCATAAGTTGAAAGCGCTCCCAATGGCGATGTCGCGGCCGTAATTGGGCACGCTGGGCCCGACGGCAGCATAGGCACACCTGGAGGGAACGTAGATACCGGCAAAGTGGGAGGCGGCGGGGGCATCGGATTCGCGTAAGACGTGGAGTACGCGAAGCAGACCAGGGATTGAGTGAAGACATTCCAGTAGTTGTATCCGAAATCGACGGACAGTCGCGGATTCGCCGTCAATATCGTGGCGAAGCTGTACGAGCGGTCGTGCTCCAGGTTGTTCACTGTCGCGACATTGTCGCGGTTTTCGTGAATCTCAACGGCGCTCTCCAGATTTGCCCAGGGGCGCGGCTGGTAATTCGCGTGGATTTTGTAGGACTGCACTTGCCGGGGATCGATTCGCGTGTAGGACCTGTTGTTATAACCAAATTCCAGATCTCCAGTGATTCGGAGGGAATCCATGGGGCGCGCGACGACTCCGAGCAGCAGCGCATTCTCATCGATGGTGGTTTGAGCGCGAGTCGGGCTCGCTGCCGCGGGTGCGACATAAGATACGGACCCATCAGCATTAAGCGTACAGCCGGCCGGCAGAGCGCCGCCCGTCATGGCGCAACTTCCGCGCGCCGCAAAGAAGTCAGTCGCGGCCGTCGCTCCTGCCCCGCCCGGAAAGTAGATCAAACCCGAATCGTTCGTACTGCTGTACTGAGAGATCGTTTGGTTCGTGTAGAGGTAGCCGATATGGGCGCCCAGACGCCTGTTGAAGTCGTATTGAAGCTCGAAAGTGTTTGATTTGAGGTTCTGGCCCAGAAACGATGAAGCGAGTCCGGTAATCACATCCGCGGCCGAGCCTGACGAGGTAGCAGTCGGACCCAAATGCTGTGGGCAAGTCACCGCATTGGAGCCGACGGGGCAATTGGTAACGTTGAAGACCGCCTCACTCTGTTGCAAGCCGGACAGGCCCGCATAGCCTGTCCCAAAAATATTCGTCTCGTCGATCGCCCACATTCCCGGAATCCGCCAGTTGTCGTATCGAAAGCTGTCGAGAATCCGGAATTTGTCGGTCACGGAATACACTCCCGACCAAGCCGCATTCACGGAAACGCGCTTCGCATCCGCCGGGCCGCCGGTTGTACTTCCGCGCGCGCTTGTGCGCGCCGTCCAATCATTCACCGTTTCAAGGAAACCCGGGATCGTATTGTTGCTGGTGCTATATCCCAACGAGCCCGACATTTCGAAGTTCTTAAGATAGTTCGATTGGAACCGGAAACGCTCCGTGGGCATAAAATTGTGGGGATTGTTGATCTGGTTGTAAGACAGAAATCCATTGCAAGTTGGCGTGGCCGTATTGGTCGTGTTGGCCACGATCGGGCTTGCACAGGGAAGGGCCTCTGCTGGCGTTTGTGTACTCCAAATGTTACCGAGGTCCACGGGTGTGCCGTTTGGCGTGCCCACTCCTGAAGGGTTAGCGACGACGAATCCGAAGTTCTGCGGATTCACCGCGGGGTTATCGGTAACGACGTTGTCCTGCCTGTAGTAGCTCAGGAACTCGTCAAAGGAAAGCGTCGTCCGAGGCAGAACCCGGAAATCGACTCCGAAGCGATAGGCGTTCGTCGTGTAGCTGTCGGTTGCGTCAAAGGCCGAAATCGTCCCGCCATCCGTGGTGAAAAACCCGGGTCCTTCGTCGCGGTTGCGCGAATATCCCAGCCGGATTTGCACCTGCGAATTCGGAAGCAGCGTAAGATCGTAATCCTGCATGCGGCGCACGAGATCCAGCCCGTGAAGTGAATTGTTTTGCGCGACGGCGGGGCTGGAACAGTACGCGGGTGCGCCCTGCGGGAACGCCGGCGTCGTCGGTCCCACGTAACAACCGGTCGACAGAGATCCCGCCGCGTTCAATCCCGCCGGGTTCAGTGGATTTGCCCACAGGTTATAGTCCCAAAAGTTCTTGTCGCGACGGAACAACAATCGAAAGTCGTACCACTTATTCTTTTCGATGCGCAGCCGCGTCACGTCGTTTGGATCGCCGCCGTATCCGAAGTTGCTGAAATTAAGGCTATCGAAGAAGATTCCATTGTGATCTATCGAGCGCATCTCCAAGGTGTAGTCGAACAGGCGAACGCCGGAACCGAGGTTCTCGAACGTATCATAGGTGTTCTTGTTGCCATTGATTTCGCTGGCCCGATAGCCGAATTCAGTTGAAGAGTGGATATTGTAATCGCCCGAATTAATTCCTTTCGATTCTGCTGATGCGTCCTGGGCGCGGGCGGTAGAAGAAAGGCAAAGGGCCACGATAAAGACGAAGAAAGGAATCGAGCGAACTCCTCGCTGCCCTTTCATACCTTTTCCCCCATCGAAAATCTCTATCTCCGCGTACCGCCTGTGAAAGTGTCCGTAGCGCCTTTCACTTAAAGAAAGTGGCGTCGAAATTGGAGCCGTGGATCGCGACGTGGCACAACACGCACGACTGGAACAGACTCGCTTGGTTATGAAACGACGGCATGCCGGGTGCGCTGCTAAAACTGGACGTCGTGTGGCATTGGAGGCAAAGCAGGTTGACGTTGCTCAGCTTCAACAAGTGTGGATTTGGCCCGCCGTGCGTCAGATGGCATGACTGGCAGCCCTCGACCTTAATGGGCGCATGCTCGTATACAAAGGGCCCCTGCTTGTCCGTGTGGCACTTGAAGCAGACCGCGTCCTGCGTTGAGGAAGTCCGCACCTGCTTCGGTTTGACTGTTCCGTGTACGTTGTGGCAATCGCTGCATTGAATCAGGCCCTCGTTGACGCGGTGATGGAAGGGCATTTCGAATTCAGCTTTTTTGTTAAGGTGGCAGCCGTAACAAAGTTCAGGCTGAGCTTTTACCAGCAGGAACTCTTTTGTCGTCGCGTGGTGCGGGGAGTGGCAGGAGGTGCAGCTGACGTCATTCCGCGAATGCTCGGAGTTGATAGCGTTCATGTGCTGCGTGCCGCTGGCGTGGCAGGTCAAGCAGCGGTCATTGATTTCCTTGGTCGAATGATCCTCGAAGATAAAAATCTTGGTTTTGTCACCGCCTCCAGCGACGTGCTCCGCTCCAGGGCCGTGACAGCTTTCGCATCCTTGATGCGATGGACCGCCTTTCGTATCGAGCGTCGTCTTCCAGTGCGGCGTCTTTTCCCAATTGTTGTAAATAGCTTCGTGGCAGGTCTTGCAGGTTTCTGCCCCGACGTACTCGGAGGTTTCTGCCGGTGCCGTGGCTGTCTTATTCTGGCTCGGCACCGAACTCGCGTGAGTCGCGCTTGTGGTTTGGGCGAATCCTGCTCTTACTCCCACACTAACCGTTGACGCGGCGATGAGGACGATTACATAGCGGACCCACTGTGCACGCGAGCCGTTCGAATGCTTCATTTGTTTGAATAAGATTTCTGTCGAATCATTCGACCAAGAATGAAATCGGTCTACAAGTCGAAATTCTAAAATTCAGGCAACCGAAAAAACTGTCTCTTTTCGTACAGTTGCCAAAGTTGTGACTGGTTGGTGCGGGATGTTCGATGAGCGGGTTGCTCAAAATGGGTTAATAGGCAGGAGCCCGAAACAATCTGTTTCTGGGCCACTAAATTTGCGGTCTTTATACACGATAAATCTGACTCTGGCGTGGGCTGTCGTGAAATGGTCTTAGGGCATTGCTACTAACTCTCTCATGCTCGCGCTTAGGCAAATGCCAATCAATCCGCCGCACAGTGCTGCCGGAACTATCTCGGGAGACACTGGCGGGATTGGGCGGAACAACTCGGTCCCAGGTCGATGGGTTCATGATCAAGTTCAGGAAGCTCGGCTTTATCACGTAAACGGGTGAGATTCACATCAACGATTCCCTCCTGAGCGTTGTTCTATCGGACTAGGTTAAGCCAATCGAAGAAGGCAGCTTGACGGGCCGCGGCGATTACGGCTCGCGATCTTCATTTAATCTCTGATCTCGACCGCAAAACTACCTTTCAAGTGTCTGTAGGAGCCAGAACACAGCTCTGACGACATCTGGCATGCCCCCCAGATCTTGGAGCAAGCGACAGTTTATTCTACTTCGCACAGGCCGCGCCCGACGAGATCGCACAGTGAACCTGAGATATCAGAGGCATATGACTTAAGGCTACGCGAACTTCGGTATGTCGTATCAGTTAGCAACGCGTTAAAAGTGTCTCGTACGGAACACATTTCAAGAACCCTGACGAAATACGCTTGGCGTAGCAAGTGTCGCTACTCAGGGGTGTCGGTCGACGAAAAGACATGCTCCCGCCGGTACGCGTGGAAAAGGAATTAAGACGAGATACTGCGGTTACTGCCCCGAGGCGAATAGTGAATAGGCAACAGCGTGTCTTCTCGTTGATAAAGATTTCGATTGCGGTGGCGATTAAGCCCTGCAGGTCGTTCGCAACAGTCGCTGGCAGCCCAAAGCCTACTGGAACGGACTTGTCGCGCCCTTCTACTAAGCCCATAGTTCACCGAGTTGTCATCCTAGGTATGTTGGTTTTTCTATCTCTCCTTGGCTCTACACGCGCGTTCGGGCAGGACAAGCCCGTCAAGCCGAGTTTGTTGGACGACAGTCTTGAGGACTTGATGTCGATCGAGATAGATTCCGTGTACGGCGCTTCCGGATTCAAGCAAAAGGTGACGGAAGCGCCCGCCTCCGTCACTATCATTACGTCTGATGAAATTCAGAAACACGGCTACCGAACCCTGGCTGATATCTTAAGGAACGTCCGGGGTCTCTACGTCAGTTACGATCGAAATTATAGCTACTTGGGAGTGCGAGGTTTTGGACTTCCGGGGCAATACAATGATGCGATCACATTGTTGGTCGACGGCCATCGGATAAACGATGACATTTTCGATGCCTCTTTAATTGGGACTGAGTTCCCGATTGACGTCGATCTAATTGACCGAGTCGAAGTCATTCGTGGGCCCAATTCCTCCCTTTATGTCGCTAGCGCCTTCCTTGGAGTCATCAACATCATCACAAAACGGGGGCGCGACTTACAAAAAGTGAGCGTGGCAGCAGAAGCAGCCAGTTACGGCACATACGAGGGACGCGTCAGCTACGGCAACAAATTTAAAAATGGTTTAGAACTGCTGCTTTCTAGTTCTTTCTATGATTCCCATGGGCAAGACCAGCTCTTCTTCAAGGAATTCGATAGCCCTGCCACAAATAATGGCATTGCAGTGAATGCGGACGATGACGAGTTTCACCAATTGTTTGCAAATGTTTCTTGGGGAGGCTTTACATTGCAAGGAGTGTATGGGTCACGGGATAAGGGGATCCCGACCGCTCCCTTCGGATCGGTCTTCAACGTCACCGGAACTCGCACTATCGACGTGCTCGGCTACGTCGATCTGCGCTACGATCGCGCGCTTGGCCACGGGTGGAGTCTTACGAACCGCACGTATTACGATTTGTATAATAATGATGGTACTTACATTTACGATTACTCCGAATCAGGAGGGCCTTCTCGAGTATCGAATAAGAATTTTGCTCACGGCAAATGGTGGGGTGATGAAGTAACGCTCTCGAAACAAGCGTCTGAGACGCAACGCCTGACCGTCGGTTCCGAGTACCGCGACAACTTTCAACAGAATCAGGGAAATTTTGACCTTCAACCCTTCGTTCAATATTTCAGCGACAGCAGGAGCTCATATGTATTTTCCATCTACGCTCAGGACGAAATTCATCTTCGCAAGGACCTCGTATTGAACTTGGGCCTCCGCTACGATGATTATTCCACCTTTGGCGGCACTACAAAGCCACGCGCTGCTCTAATCTACAATCCTTGGGACAAAACTACGCTCAAGTTTCTATACGGCCAGTCCTTTCGTCCGCCTAACACATTTGAGCTCTACTATGACGCGCCCGGCAATGAAGCCAACCCATCCCTCCGGCCTGAGACCGTTAAGACTATGGAGCTTGTGTTTGAACAATACTTTGCAAACCACTTTCGAATGACGGCCTCAGGATTTTATTACCCCATCCGTGGCGTTATCAGCGAGCAAGTTGATCCCGCAAACGGAAATGCAGTTTTCGAGAACGCCGGGTCGCTGAACATGCGAGGTCTGGACTTAGGATTGTCGAGAAGTTTGCGGGATGGACTGGAAGGCACGGTCAGTTACACCATTCAGGACGCAATCAACCCGAGCAATGGAATGCCCGTCACCAATTCTCCGAAACACCTCATTCAGGCGAGCCTGAGCGCGCCACTCGTCAAACAAAAGGTGTTCGCAAGCGTTGATCTTCAGTACCTGAGTAAAAGAGAAACTCTAGCGGGCCAACATGCGGGAGCGTATGCAGTCACCAATCTTACGTTGTTCAGCCGCAGAGTTATCAAGGGATGGGAAGCCTCCGCAAGTCTCTATAATGCATTTAACGTGAGGTACGCCGACCCGGCAGGCAACGGCCTTGCGGAGGACGTTATCTCTCAGAATGGCCGAAATTTTCGAATCAAGGTTGGGTATCGCTACTAAGTTCAAATGAGAGATATTCACCTGAAGAAACGTAATGGTTGGAGATCGAATTGGGATTGGCGTATCGTGGCCAGGATTGATTCGCGCCAAATCCGGCGAGCTTCCATTTTCATTATTGCTTGCTGCCTCTTCTTCAATTCTTCTCCTCGAGCCTTTTCTATGAATTAAGAAACCGTGGAATACCCAGTCAAACTTGCGTTTCTGTATAACTTTACCAAGTTTGTCGAATGGCCTTCTGATTCATACAGTACTCCGAGTGCGCCGCTAGTGATATGCATCGTCGGTCACGATCCATTCGGCCAAGATCTCGAGGGGGAGCTACGAACCCGGACCGCAGGGAGCCATCCGATTGAAATCAGGACGCTTAGACCAAGCGACATCTTGAGCGCGTGCCATGTGGTCTTTGTCCCAGTCACGGCCGAGGACCAAGCCCCCAGGATTGTCAAGATCCTAAAAGGATCGAGCACTTTGACGGTTGGGGAAACCGAGGGGTTCGCGGTGCTGGGTGGGATCATCAATTTCACGACCGAAGGAAACAAGCTTCATTTTGAAGTGAACCTGCTCGCGGCGGAACGTGCCGGCTTGAAAATCAGTGCAAAGATGCTGGCCTTGGCCAAGATTGTACACGACGAAGTGCGTTCGACAGGTGACTGAAATGCGGTGGTACTTAGATTTGTCGATCAGGTATAAGCTGCAAGGTATAGTCATAATTACTTCGGCTATAGCTCTGCTTGTCGCATCCGCTGTGTTCACGATGTACGACCGTTCCACGTTTTTGCACGCGAAAGCGCAGGGCCTTGATACTTCGGCAAGGCTGCTTGGATCGAACAGTACGGCAGCGCTGAGTTTTGGCGATTCAAAATCAGCGGGGGAGATTCTCTCTGCGCTGGAGGCCCAGCAGAATGTAACCCGCGCCTGTATTTACGACAAACATGGCCGAGTTTTTGCGAATTACAATCGTGACGCCACTTGGAGCGATTTCTCTTGCCCTCCGGTGCAGAATCAAGCAGCAGCGATCATCGGACAAAGTATGACTCTGTTCCAGCCAATCATCTTGAATGGAGAATCCATAGGGACGATTTTCATCGAGGCAGATCTAACCGACCTTGGTGAGCGGACGACCCGATTCGTCGAGATTGCGTCACTTGTTTTATTTGCTTCCTTGGGAATTGCTTTTGCATTGTCTTCTCGGTTGCAACGTATAATCTCAGTCCCGATCCGGCAACTGGCAGAAACGGCATCATCAGTTTCCGCGCACGAAAACTATTCTGTCCGCGCAACCAAAAGATGTAACGATGAGATCGGCGTTCTTTTCGACCAATTTAACAAGATGCTCGATCGGATTGAGCAGCGAGATGTCGCGTTGCAGGAAGCTCATGACGGCCTCGAAAAGCGAGTGGAAGAACGGACTGCGCATCTTAATGCCCTAATCGAGTACAGTCCACTAGCCATTATGGTACTGGATTCTGACCACAAGATTCAGATGTGTAATCCAGCGTTTGCAGCCCTCTTCCAATATTCGCGCCAGGAAGTCGTCGGGCGCGGCATCACCGCGCTGTTTACCGAGGGAGACCTCTCGGAGGCCCGCAGCATTTCTCGAGGGTCCCCCGAACCGACGCCGATTCATCTTGTAACACGTCGCCAACGGAAAGACCGAAGTTATCTGGATGTTGAGGTTCATACAGTGGGCTTGATCGTCAAAGGAGAGGTTGCTGGTTCGCTCGCCATCTACCAAGACATTTCCATCCGGAAACGAGTTGAGGAGGAGATGAAATTGGCGAAGGAAGCAGCCGAAGCGGCCAGCCGTTCCAAAAGCGAGTTTCTGGCCAACATGAGTCATGAGATACGCACACCGATGAATGGAATCATGGGTATGACGGAACTCGTTCTCGACACAGAGTTGGATGGCGAACAGCGCAATTATTTGAATTTAGCCAAGGCGTCGGCTGACTCGCTGCTGACGTTGATCAACGATATCCTTGATTATTCCAAGATCGAGGCCGGAAAACTCGAAATCGACGCGATCGACTTCAATTTGGGAGATACCCTCGGCGATACAATGAAAACCCTGAGCCTTCGCGCCCACCAGAAAGGACTTGAACTCGCCTTTGAAATTAACCCGGATGTCCCGGACGCGCTCGTGGGAGATCCCGGACGGTTGAGACAAATTATCGTCAACCTGGTCGGCAATGCCATAAAGTTCACCCAACAAGGCGAAGTGGTTCTCCATGTAGAGACGGACTCGAGGACACAAGACGAGATTCGTGTCCATTTCACCGTGGCTGATACGGGTATTGGCATTCCCGCCGAAAAACAAACGTTGATATTTGAGGCTTTTCAGCAAGCGGACGGTTCAATGACCCGCAAGCACGGGGGCACGGGGCTCGGTTTGTCGATTTCGTCCAGACTCCTAGAAATGATGGCTGGGCGAATCTGGGTAGAAAGCGAGCTCGGACGGGGCAGCCGTTTCCATTTTATTGCTCGCTTTGGGTTACAGAAGGTGCCTGCCAGAACCATCATCCCGAGGGACCCAATGACATTGCGCGATATGCGGGTACTCGTTGTAGACGACAATGCGACTAATCGTCAGATCTTGCTCAGGATGCTTGAGAACTGGCGTATGACTCCGACCGCGGTGGACAGTGCGGCAAAAGCGATTGTTACGTTGCGGGAGGGACAAGGCATCGGGAGAAAGTTTCCTCTCATTCTCCTGGATGCCCAGATGCCCGACATGGACGGATTCGCGTTAGCTGAGATCATCAGGCGAAACCCGGATTGGAGAACTGCCACGGTGATGATGCTTAGTTCCGCGGGGCAACGAGGAGACGCCTTGCGCTGTCGCGAACTAGGCGTCGCCGCCTATCTGACAAAACCTGTTCGGCAGGGGGAGCTCTTGGACGGCATCTTGATCGCTCTTGGTACGCGTTCCGAAAACAAGATGTCTTCTGCGCTGGTTACTCGTCATACGTTGCGGGAAGGTCGAAACCGTCTTCGCATTCTTCTTGTTGAGGACAATGCAGTAAATCAATTAGTCGCGCTCCGGCTTCTGGAGAAGTACGGGCACACGGTCCGCGTAGCCGCAAACGGAAAAAGGGCATTGGAGGAACTGGAAAAAGAAACGTATGACCTAATATTTATGGATGTACAGATGCCCGAGATGAATGGTTGGGAGGCAACTCAAGCCATCCGAGCGAAAGAGAAAACAACTGGCGGGCACGTAAATGACTGCTCACGCGATGAAGGGTGACGAAGAACGGTGCCGCTCGACGGGAATGGATGGATATTTAAGCAAGCCGATTCGGACTCAGGAACTGCTGGCCGTGCTGGATGAAATCGGAAGCGATAAGGCTGGGTCTCTCGTCCCCCTCGACATGCCTTCGAAAAAGTCCACTACGGATGCGATCGATGTGGAAACAACTCTCGAACGGCTTGATGGAGACCGCAGCCTATTTCAGGAACTGATTCAGTTGTTCAAGAAAGATTGTCCAGAGATTATCGAGAGGATGCGCCGTGCTATCGTGGTGCATGACGCAAAGAGTTTGGAAGGTGATGCGCACGCACTGAAAGGATCATCGGCCAATCTCGGCGCCCAGGCAGTTTCGCAGGCGGCCGGTGAGATCGAACGGTTGGCTCACACAGGAACCGTAGAAAGCACAAGTGTAGAGTTCAGGATCCTACAAGAAGAACTTGAAAGACTATTTTCTGAGCTCGAAGCTTTGCCCGCACGATAACGTTCTTCTTTACTCCATCAGCGATTGACCCGCAACAGACTTAAACTCCTCGGATATGCAGTTTGAGAGCCTCGAACGGGACAGAAGCAATCTAGATCGCGAGTCGATGCATTTCACACATCGACCTGCTACTTGCGTCGCGATGCCCGGCATAGCGGGCGCGAACTGGCGCAGGCCTCGCTCCCACTCGGCTGCAGAGCGTTTCATGCATTTTACGCGGTCAACTCGCGGTCCATAGAGGTCATCGGGGACGCTCGCGGTATTAGAGTGCAAAAAATGCTGGCGTGAATCTACGCCAGAATGGACCCACGATAGCCGTGTCGCGATATCAATTCCGCTTACGTGCCGTTCGCAAACAAATCAGCGCAATTTTAGCTATGCGATGGTAGATGATCGAAAACACCTGGCTGGCAGTGTGGACGATGACCAAAGAATGCGCATTGATTTTGAAGAAATTCTTTACCGATGGCGGGTGCAGCGCGTCGAGACTATCCACCGAGCGTCGTTGGAATCAGATGCTCCTGGACCTACTTGCGGATATTGCCGAAATGCGAAACCTCGACCGCCAAAATCTGCTTAGCCACTCGCCAGTAACTAGCTCCGCCGTAAGCCGAAACGCCAACATCCTGGAACGCACGCTCGATTCCGTGCCTCCCACGGCAAGTCTTAAAAGTATCCGCGGGGATTCGCGAGAAGCTTAACGATTTGGCCTAGATGCCCGTCCGTCGGCAACCTAGCTTTGCCGAAAGTGTCAAACGCACGGCCAGCAGCGATTTGAGTTCGATGAGTACTGCCGAGTAGGCGACCGATCGTCCAGCTGCGTCGGAGTGCTGTGGATGGATGAACAGCTAAATACAGGTTACATTATATTACCTTAGTGCTATCTTTTTGGTTTAATTTGGAGGTGCCCAGTCCCAGGATACCTCTGTAATCGCTTACGTGCGTTGGCCCGAATTAGGCGTTTGGTCGATTAAACGTGGGCTGAGTCACGGCGGGCGAAGTCGATGAGGGGATCAATGAAGGTCATGCTTACGTCGTTCGGTATTCAGCAAGCATATGCCGCAGCGTCACGCGGGGCATCGCCATTTTACAGGGTGCCGCCAGTGTCATTTCGCTTAGTCAGTTCGAAATTCTCGCCTGATTACGAACTTCTGATCCTCTGTGATCAGATTGTCATGGACGAGTCATCTTTTCAACAGCTGGTTGATCGCCCCGCTGCTACCTTCGCTGGAGTAGCCGAAACATTCCGAGCGCTCAGGGGTGACGGGAGAATAGAACTTGTCGATTTCGGGTCGATTCTTCGCGCCAATTCCGATCTGCTCAACAAGATGCTAAATCACGATATGAATGCTCTTGATCGATGGGTTGAATCGCTTCGCGAGTCGCTCACCACGTGGCGGCACTTCGCGGAGAGTTTCAGGAGAATTTTGCATGCCGAACATTCGCGGCCGAGCACCTTGCGCTTCGATACTGAGGAAATAGCTAACCTTGCAACTCATACGAAAAGTGGGTTCGGGGACGAGCTTATTAGTGCCTTGCATTATGGCAACATGCACACCGCTTACATTGACATGATGGTCGGGGATGCATTGAGCCCGTCAAAGATGCGCAGCCCGAACGAATATAGAAGCGCGTTGCAGGATTTGATCCAGCCGTATCTGGCTTACGTCAACGCGAACCTCGTACTGGCAAGCGAACTGAAGGTTCCTTTTCATGACTGGCAAGACTTCATGCCGTTCTACTCAACTAAGTTCTTGTCCATGGGGAAACGAGAACATGAGACACAGCGGGGCAGGAAAGAGGTAGAACGCCTTTTCACGATTGCATTCCCAGACCTAGCCATCCAGGACAGTCGAACGCTTCTTAAGGTACTCAATGACAAACGAGTTCAAGACCTTCGTAATCTCGTAGGTGATGCCGTCCACGGGAGGGTGAAGTTCGACGAGCACTTCGCAAACTCGGTGCTTGCAGAGGTGCTTCGAAGCGAACGTAGGCTTACACGATTCCGTAGCATACTAGGATACGTCGCGCTGACCATCGGCGTAATTCCGGTGATCGCCACTCCAGCGCAGAAATTCGTTGAAGAAATCACTGGCGTGTCAGCCGCGAAGAAATTGAAGCGAAAGCGCCAATGGTTCTACATGCTCAGCGACTTCGCTGACTCTTGGGAGGACGTGACGATATGAGTCGAATCGATCTTGCTCACCTCAGGCCAGCCGGTTGCTCGTGAAGAACATGTGTTAAATTGAACAGGCGCCACAAACTTGCGGAGTTATAAAAAAACAAATCACACGGGACATTTCACCCACGTCCCGCCCGGGGCCGGGTACTTCGCCTAAATATTCGGCCCCTTACTTTTAATAGCTTCCGTTGATCAGACAGATCCCTGACTCGTCGGATATTCCGCATTGGGAATGAAACACGAGAGTGGACCGCGAAAGCTAGTCGACCCAAAAGTGCTAACTAACTCATTAATCAAAACGTGTCTACAAATCAGATGATCCCTGAAGTACCGCGGCCTCTTCGCACAAATCAAACAGAACCAGTTTCGACTGACCGGCGTTGACTTGCCGTTGGGTACAGCGTGAAGCTGCGCGGCAATACTTGATTCTTTTCTGCTGTCTCCGGGAGGACGATTTCGCACTATCGAGTTTGAAAAACTCAGTGGACGGAATGGTCGTCGTCTATAAGAACGAAGCTGCCGGAAGAACGGGCAGTAACGACCCCATCGATAACATGCAAACACAAGCGGTAGCACGATAGGAGCGCCACAAAGTCAGGCATTTCAAGATTGCCGCAACCGGGACGGCGACAGCGATCGATAGACCAGCGGGAATTATCTGACGTGATTTTACAGTAGAATCAGCGGATGAACTCCGGGGTTGTTAGCGGTGCGCCATCTTCTGAGCCATGTACAGCAGAAGACGCCTGTCGGTTTCTGTGGTCTTCGACAACAATCGGCGAAAACGTGACAGAATACGCGCCTCCTTGCCCCTGCTGCCCCACGCGATGTCGTCAGATGTCTTTCTCTTCGGAAGATTCGGAAGTTCAGGCGGTTCCTCTCCATCGTAGAACAAATGATAGAGGGGAACCTCCATCGCATGCGCCAGTTTCTCTAGCGTCTCGATCGATGGAACGGTGTGGCCATTCTCGACGCGCGAAATGTAGCAACGCAGTAGACCTGTCCGCTTTTCAATGTCGCCTTGCGATAGCTTCTTTGACTCTCGAAGTGTGCGAAGCCGATCGCAAATTATCATAGTGTTAGTATTTACCATTCTTGTATGATCGGTGCAACCCCAAATTAGAGCGACGAATTCATAGTTTCCTGTAGTTCCAGTAGTACCGGTATATGCTGCAAGTCTTGCGTTCATCCCCCGTGGCTTAGGTAAAAAGACAACGCTGTAGAGGCAAAGCCGCTTCGCTCGTTACTCGTGGAGGACAACACTGAGCAGAGAATTGTCGATGTTAATCTCACCGTTGTATTTGATGAAACCGAGCTTCCTGAACTTGTTCATGAAAAAATTGACGCGGGACCGCGTTGTACCAATCATTTCCGCGAGCGTCTCCTGCGACACTTTGCCAAGAACCTTTTGAGGTTGGTTTTGGGCGCCATAGCGCGCGAGCAGTAGCAGGGTACGCGCCAGCCTTTTCTCCGTGGAGTTGAAGAGCTGGTCGATCAGATCTTCTTCAACTCGTATATTTCTTGTCAGCATGTAGGCGATGAAGCGATCGGAGAACTCGTGTTCCCTGTGGAGCACGCGAATCATCTCGTTTTTCTCAATGACGAGCAAAGTGGTGGGTGCGATTGCTGTCGCTGTCGCTATGCAAATCGACTGACCCGCCAGGCATCCTTCACCAAAAAAATCGCCCTGCCCTAGAATCGCGACCACAGCTTCTTTGCCGATCCCGTTCACCACAGCAAGCTTCACGCCGCCTTCCTGAATGTACATTACACTCTTTGCGGCATTGCCCTGCGCGAAGACGGTTCCATTTTTTCGAAACTTCACAACCTTCCTGCCGAGTCCCGTCGAGTCGAGGAACAACTTCACATCGAATGCAGGGATTCCTGAATTCGCTTTTCGAGGAGAGCGAGGGACATTGCCGGATACGCGACGAACAGCGGATGACACGATGCTGTTAGAGTAGCACGATCCAATTAGCTGCTCAATATTGGATAAGTCCGTCTATTCCTTTCGCCCAAGAGAAACCGTCGCCCTCCCTTTTTGTTTCCGTGAGAAAATTCATCGCCCCTGGCCTTGCGAGGCACCTGATACGGCGTGGGCTGGCGGGAGTAGCTTTCTTAAATGCCGCATCAGTTTGTGGTTGAGAAGGCTGCCGGTTATGGTGCTCACTCACTGTTTTTCGTTGTCATAGATTGCCTGCACGAACGACAGACTTCCGCAGACGTATTCGATTAAATGCTGTGCAAGAGATCCGGGAGTGACATGCGCACGGCCTTTGTACGTGAATTCCAATTCTTCATAATCGTTAACGGTGACCCTGATTTCGTCGTATCCAGCCGGAATGATTTTGTCTGGGGCTTCCCTTTTGCGTTCGTCGATATCCACGGACTGTTCGTCAACGTTTAGTCGCATGCTGAGTTCCCTCCAGGGAAGTTTGCATCCCCGAAGCTCACAACCAAGCGCGGTCTTGATGACAGTGCATTGGCAGCTTGTGTCATTTGGAAACGCCTGGCTCAGTTTGGAAGAATCGGCTTGCAGCCGTTCCATGAAGGAATCCCAAAATCCAGGGGCATTAGCGCTTATGATTTTCGCTCTGTGGAGTCTAAGCTCCTCGTGTGTTTGACAGCTCTCGGCGAGCGCGCTGTTCTTTTCCTTGAGTTTGTCAATCCAGTCGGACATGATCCCATCTCCATTCCCACGAGCTTTGACTTGTAGTCCGCCGAACTCCAGTTTCGCGGCGCTTTCTGTCAGATTGAAGCCATACGCAAGAAACTGAATAACGGGTGATGGTGTAAGCAGCTTCGTTCCTGTACCGTTTGGATTATGAATACCGTTTTTCATACAAAGGAAATGAAGTGATCCTCGCTATTTTGATAGGAATGTGCCTGCTTTGCGTTCTTGTGCTTCTGACCCGCGTGGCCATGCGGCGAGGGATTGCGCACATATTCGAGGGGAAAATGACGATGTCGGAAATGAAATCCGACCTATGCGCGCCGACACAGGAACGAATAGGTCGGTGGGAGGCATCATTAAAGTAGTTCCTGCGCGCGAAGAGAAGTAGCTCGAAAACCGACGGTTTTGCCTCACGCACATCACTCAGTTCGCACTTTTACATCGCGTCTATCGGAAACGTCTTGTAGTTTTGTTTGATGGATACAGTACTATTCAGTTGCCCTGGATAATCTCTTTCAGGCGTTCATTGCATTTCGGACAAACGCTGACTCCTAAGGCAGACGCAACAGGTGGCGACACTATCAGAGGCGGGCACATACGCCGAAACATTCATGCGTCCCCGGAATGTAAACTCTCGACAGGATCTGCGATCGTTGGACTTTCGATCATGGCTCGATTGGCTTCTTTTTGACCAAAGGCTTCGCCGATTTTTTGTTTTCAACTTCCCCTGCGCTGAGCAAGGTAAGAGAGTCCTTCGCGTTGAATGGATATAGGCGGACCGACTGTTGTCCCGTGGTATTCAGCGAAACGTCCACGCGCCGATTATTCGCCATCACGACGACTTGCAGGTTCGCCTCGATTCGTTCCCGCTCCGCATCGCTCAGGTCTGGATTCTGCTCGATGAGCTGTTTCACCTGCGCCGCGTCGAGATTCTGCTCTTTGCCCAAGGCCCGAGTCTCAATGTGGTCAGCGGGAATTCCGTGGCCGACCAAGAAGTCCTTGGTAGAGTCTACCCGTCGCTCGGTCAGGTCCTTATTGAATTCAACTGACCCGCGATGATCCGCGTGGCCCTCGAGGATCAAATGTGCGTCTGGCTTGAATGTGAGATACCGGCTGAAATCAGCCGCCAGCGATAGCAGAACTCTCTGCTGGCTCTCGACCAATCCACCGGTTGGATTCGCAATCGTCGGCCGCGCAGTTGGGAAATAGATACTGTGAAGCGCAAGCCTGGTTTCGAGCTCTCTCACTTCCGGTGGAGGCTGAGCCGCCTGCACATCAATGCTGAACGTGCAATCCGCGGTTCCCGTGCGGCCATCGTCCACATGCCCCGAAATCGTGTAAGAGCCCGGCGTCAGCCCGGCCGATTGAAACGCGACGTTAGCGCCGGCACCATCAATTCTTCCACCGCTTGCGTTCCACGAATAAGTCAAAGGATCGTTGTCAGGATCGCTGGCTGTAGCCGTGATTTGCACTGGATTGCCGACAGTCACTGACATTCGGTCCGCCGAGCATGCGATCGTTGGCGGGCGATTTGGCCGCGGTTGAACGCGAATGCTTGCTGAGCAGCTAGTCGAACCGTTTCGTCCATTGTCCACGCGCACGCTGATCGTGTAAGTCCCAGGCTGCACGTTTGAAGAATTCCAGCGCACTCCCGGACCAGTCCCGTCAATCGCGCCCTCGCTCGCCGACCACGAATAATTCAACGCACTTCCGCCCGGATTCGAGGCTTGGGCGCGAACGGCAACGACATCGCCCGATCCCGCATAAACAAATTCCGGATCTGCCGAGCAAGTTGCCGTCATTGGCACGCTCGGCGCGGGCGCCGGCTTCCCGCCAAAACGAAACACAATTCCTGCAGAAAATCGCGCGTTGCTCTGCCATCCGCGTGCTGACCCCGGCGGCACCGTTGGATTGTTGAAATGGGTCAAGAGGTAGTCAGCTTGAAATGGGCGAATGGCAATGTGCCGGCTAATCTTGATGTCGAAACCAATTCCAAACATCATCGCGAACGCGTTATCGGAGCCAAGCGGCATACAAATCGCGTTTCCAGTGCATCCCGAAATTGACACCGTGCTCGCATACGCCCCGCCGAACAGCGCTTCAGCAAATGGCGTAAATCTCGAACGCCCGCGGTAGGAAAGTCGTGGACCGAACATATACGCGTAGGCGCTGCCGTCTGCTGCCAGCGTTCGGCTGCCGGTCGGGCTCGAAAGCGTTACGCGAGTGTTGTCGAACCCGCCAAAATCCGCCACGAGTCCAACATACCGGTTGAAATTAAATGCAATGTTGGTGCTCCCGCCGTGCAGATATCCGATGCGATTATTTGGCGAGGTCGGCATAGCTCGCCAAAATGAGTACCCGAAGAACCATTCGATCCTCGGAGTATAGTTTTCCGAATCGCTACCCTGATACGTCGCGCCATAGGCTCTGCCAGAGAGTTCAGGTGCAGCAGTTCCACGTGCACTAAGCTCCGGAAGTGGCGGCTGGCTCGTCGAGTATTCCAGCGGCAGATTCTTAAAGTCCGTTGGCTGCGTAGCATTGGCGACATCGGGCGCGTCGTTCGAGGTAGCAGCCGCAGCCGCTTCATTCGCCGATTTCGCCTTCGGCTTCGTATCATCGTTCGCGCGAACGCCAGGCACGATCACGAAAGCCATGGCCATTGTGCCAAGAATGCGAGCTGCCAATTTCATTGTCGTCTCCTGAATCGTGCCTGCCGGACGCGAAGCGGATGAACGAATCCGCCTCGCATCAAACCGGTCCGCGCCGCTCTAAGAATCCGCTTTCTATATTTATGGAGCGGGTACGTTAATCACTGTATTAACCATGGTCACTGACGCATTGAGTGCCAGCGCTCGACCATTGAGCGTAGTTACCGCGGAATTGCCCGCGGTTGAGAACGTGACTCCCGCCGACGCGATGATGGTGCCCACCATCGTGCCGCCCCCCGCCGCGTTGATTGTTGCCGCGGTGCCCACGTACCAATACACATTCTTCGCCTGTGCTCCGTTGATCAGGATGATGTTGCGAGGCGCCGCAGGTCCGCCCACAGTGAGCGAGCTCGCCATCTGGAACACCCAGATAGCATTGACGTCGCCCTGCGCATCCAAAGTCAGATCCGAGCCCGTAAGCAGGAACGAGCCGCCCGCGGCTTTGTATATCCCCGGCGTAAGAGTCAATCCGCCAAGTTGGCCGGCTCCTGGATCCATGCCTCCAGGCCGTGACGCTGGCGAGATATCGTTGTAAGCAGTAAGCGCATCGCTTGCGGCCTGCGTCGCGATCGCGAATGTTGCTGCCGTACCTTCAGAAGGACACGCAACGGTAGGAGGCGGCGGAGCCGTATAAATCGTCCCGTTCACGATTCCCTTGTTGAGTGGCGTTTCTGTGTAAGTGCACCCCACCCCCGCATCGTGAAATCCGGTGACTAAGGTCGAGGCGCCGGTCGTCCCGATATTTCCGTCAATAACAGTGTTAAGGCCTTGATTTGTTATCCCGGCGCCGCCTCCAATCGTTCCAAACGTCGAAGCGGTTCCGAGCGGCGGTCCCACTGGGCCGGCGGCGCCACCCGTAGTGAAGCTCCAGGGATTCGGCGCGACACCCGCGGCCAGCGCATTTCCAGCCAAATCTGTCACTGCATTGGTAATCGTTGCCGTATATTCCGTGTTCGCCGCGAGATTCGCTGTCGGCGTAAACGTGGCGATGTCGCTCGCAGGATCGTACGTAACCGTTCCCGCAACCGCCGCTCCACCAGTCCCGGCCACGGCCAATGTGAACGTCCCGGCAGCGAAGATACTCGCCGGATTCATCGCTTCACTGAATGTTGCGTTAATCGCCGCGTTCAGCGCCACGCCCGTGGCACCGCTGGCCGGGCTTGTGAGCGTTATCGTAGGCGGCGTAGTATCGGGAGCTGCGCCCGTCATAAAACTCCACGGATTGGGTACGGCGCCAGCCACCAAAGCATTGCCGGCCAAGTCCGTCGCGGCATTCGTGATAGTCGCCGTGTAGGACGTAGCGGCTGTAAGAGTCGCTGATGGTGTAAATGTCGCTATCGATCCCGCGTAGGTAACGGTCCCAGGTACTGCCGCGCCACCTAGTCCCGCCACCGCGACGGTAAAGGTCCCAGGGGCCGTAATCGTCGCCGGATCCATCGCTTCGCTAAATGTCGCGGAGATAATTTGATTGGTGGGCACATCCATCGCCGCTGACGCAGGAACGGTGAGCACCACCGTCGGCGGTGTCGTATCTGCAGTAAGACCCGTCATGAAACTCCAAGCGTAAGTTCTGGCTAAGGGAATGCCCGCTGCGCTCGTCGCCGCCGTGCTAATCATCGCCGTATACATCGTGCTGGCTAGCAAATTCGCGGCAGGCGCAAACGTCGCCGTATTCGCGGCTGGCACGTAAGTCACTACTCCGCTCACCCCCGCGCCACCCGTGCCGGCCACTGCCACCGTAAATGTCCCAGCGGCTATCACCGTTGCCGCATTCATCGGCACGCTAAACGTCGCGGTAATTTTCTGATTGATCGGCACATTGGTGGCGGCACTTCCAGGATTCGTTGAGATCACCGTGGGGCTCGGGACGGCCGTGAAGCTCCAAATGAAGCTGGGTATCACTGCGTTCCCCGCCAAATCTTGCGCTCCGCTCGTAATCGTCGCGGTATAAGTCACGCCAGCCGTGAGAGCGGCGCTTGGCGCAAATGTCGCCGTGTTTCCAGCGTAACTGACTGTGCCGTTGACCGCGGCTCCGCCAGTTCCCGTCAGCGTGAACGTCGACGCATTGATCGTCGTCGCGTTCATCGGCTCATTGAACGTCGCGGTGGTGATCTGCGCGAGAGGCACATTCGTCGCGCCGCCAGCCGGATTTGTCGAGATCACCAGAGGCGCCGTCCCCGTCATGAAGCTCCACGAATAATTGCTGGCCAGCGGCCCGCCGGTGATATCAGTAGCTCCGGTCGTAATCGTCGCCGTAAATAAAGTGTTAGCTGGAAGATCGCTCGTCGGCGTGAATGTCGCCGTGCCACCGGCGTATGTCACCGTGCCTGCTATCGGGGCCGTACCCGGCCCGGTCACAGTGAAAGTTGTCGCGTTGATCGTCGCAGGAGCCATGGCGTCGCTGAACGTGGCGGAGATCGTGGCGGCAACAAGCACATTGATCGCGCCATTCGCGGGCGATGTGGAAACTACAGTGGGCGCAGAGGCCCCCGGCGCTTGTTCTCGTCCGCATCCTCCCGCAACACCCACCATGAGGAGAGTCAGTATCAATATCGTTCGCAACTTTGTATTGCGCATTAGCTTCTCCGTCATTCATCGGTCAGTTAAATTGGGTCCCGCCGCTACTCTCATACTCAAAGATATCTAACGTCGATTCTGTGCACTTCCGAACACATCTACTTATCGATTGAGCACATTCGACGATCACGCGCGGCTTCTAACGAGGCCACTTTCGGCTGTGACGAAGCTCATGGCCGCGTTTCTCGCGCGGCTATGCGGGCTAATGGATTATGGGGTCCGGTCAACTCGATCGCGAATGGTCACTATTGGGAAAATAAGGAATAAGCCCCGCGTATGGCGATTCTGACCATCGTTATCATTACTCGGTACCCGCCAATCAGTTAGCGGTCAAAGACGATACTTTGTTAGTGATTGCGACGCATCAGCTCTAGTTGCGACACAAGGGCCCTGCGGCTGGATAAGGACTCACGGAGCCTCATACGAGCCCACAAGCAGCTTTCGAGTATGCGACTGATCAGCATGTGACCGGGATGTCGAAAAGCCGCTATCACTAAAAGAACTGCTTACGAAATTCGGATAACTCGGCCCGTTTCTCGAGTCTTCCCGGCGAGTGTCTGGAGCACTTGCGAGCTTCCAAGATTGATCGCGCTGGGAAACAGGCGGAGAACAATTAGAGGGAACAGCTTCGTAGCTAGCCGACGCCAAAACAAAGCCTTATGGTGTACGGCTGTGTGGTCAACGGCCGAATGCTCTCGCCTGATAGATTCGCGCGCCACTCAGGCAGCGACAGGAAGGCTTGGGTCGAGAACGATGGTGATTACGATTCGAGGCAGCGTGTAATGCTGAGCAATTCCCTCCATAGAACTGTTCAGCATTACACCTTCTTGTTCCCGCAACAGTTCTACGTCGCCGGTGACGTCAAGGACAGTTCCAGCTGGAGTCTGCTTCGGCGTCAACACCAGTTTTTTGATGCGCTTCTGGATTTCCTGTTTTGCCAGTTCGGGATCGCCGACCAATACTTCGCAGAAATTCTTGCATTCCTTGCGAAGGAACTCTCGTATCTGCTCATTTGTGAAGCTGGGCAATTTCGCTGTTGGTTTCGAAGTCAGCAGCCGATCAATTTCTGCTAGCCGGGACTCTACAGTCCTGAGCTGTTCGGCGACAAAAGCTGAGAGGCCGAGCGTCGCAATCGCCGCGCCCAAACGGTGCCCTTGGGAGGTTAATTCCGAGCGCTCTTTTTCGAGCACCGGACGGTTCACTTCCGCTTCACGAGCGAGCTTCTCCTCCAATTCAATTCGGGCTTTCAATTGCGCCGCAAATTCCCTGGTACGTTCCTCTTCCAGCCGGCCATCAAGCAGATTGCTCGACAGAGCACTGATAAGCTGCTGCTCAAGGCGAGTGCGAAGAATTGTCACTTGGTTCGTGCAGGTTTCGCGAAACCGATGATTTGGGCAACCGTACCGGACGTTGGGCGCCTTCCCATTAATCACGCTGTAGGCACCGCCGCAGATTCCGCAACACAGCGCGCCGCTGAAGAGGTACTTGCGACTGTGCTCAGTCCGGTTCAACCCGCCCATTCGTGTCGCATAGTATTTATCACGCCCAAGCCGGTTCACTTCCTGCACCTTTTCCCAAAGCTTTTCCGAAATGATGCGCAATTCCGGAACTTCTCGCCTAATCCATTCCGATTGAGATCGGTTGCGTTTGGACTTCTTCCGTTCGGCTCGATTGAATGTATTTTTGGTGCGATTCCAGACCCGCCAACCCCGATACAGTTCATTCAAGGTGATTTGTTTGATGGTGGATGCGTACCAAGCCGGGATGCCCGCCTTATTCGTATTCCGAGGTGGTGCGATTCCCGCCGCCTTTAGGTTTTTGGCAATTCTGCCGAAGCTGAGTCCCCTAGCACGCATTTCCATAAGTCGCTCGACCACCTCGGCTTGTTCGGGAATGACTTCTTGCTTCACACCTATAAGCGCCGGCTTGCCGAAGCTGCCTTTGCGTGTCTCATCCGCGATCGGCACATTCTTGTAGCCGTAGCAACTGTTCCCAGATACGTATCCGTTGAGAACACGCCCCTCTTGCCCCCGATGAATTTTGTGCCCCAAATCTCGGACGAAATCCTCATCACGATAGCCCTTGAAAATGTGCATGATGCGGAAACTCTCGTCCCGAGAATCTAGACGGTCACTCACAAAATAGAGGAAAACGTCGTAATGCATGAGCAGGTCGCATTCCCGTAGCACGTCTGGCAGATAGCGACCCAGTCGTGAGGTATCGTCGATGAGAATGCAGTCGAAGGGCTTCGGGCGCTGCTTCGCAAGCCGGATCAGGTCAGCTAGGCCGTCTCGTCCAGCCACCGTGCGTCCAGTCATCGCCTCGTCAAAGCGAATAAACTCATCCAGCACAATCCAACCGTTCCTCTCGGCACCGGCACGACAGTTACGAATCTGGTCTTCGGTTGAAGTATCCCGCTGTGAGTCCGACGAGTAGCGGGCGTAAATGGCGCACCGAATCGCAGGTTTCTGTTCGGCGCCTGCGTTCAAATTGGGCAATCTATCCTGCATATTCATTCTCGGCGATGTGTTGAGCGCCGACCCCCTTTAACCAAGGGGTTGGTAGTTGTTTTTTTCCATTCGCTGACATTCAGCGCCGTGGGCCAGCCCGTTCTTTTTACTGCCGCCCGGCATGTTTGCATCTGCTTCTGGACGGATTCGCGACCATGACGATCCCTTCCACTACTAACGGATCGGAAACTGGTGTTTTCCCGGGTTCGGCGTTCGGTCGCACTCGCAACTCGAATCCTTGCTCACACAGAAACTTTTCCACGAGAAGGGGCACAAGCCATTCGCGTGTGACCGAACGGAGTGCTTCGAGATTGGGCTCCCCATGCGGCAGCACAAGTTTTGTTTCACGGTTATGCTTCATGTGATCCTCCTGGCTGTTAAAGCCCGAACGCCGGCTCTGACAACGACAACGATTTAAGAGCCGCGATGATGAATTCCACCTTGTCGAATGGTACAAACACCAACGGCGTCGTCCGAGAGCTCGAGAAGCGGAACTTTTCCATGAGTTCGTTCGTGAACTCCTGGCTTTCGATCCAAATGCCGTGCGCCTCTACGCCGTGGAGTTTCACAAGCGACATTCTCTCGGGATCAAGCAGCGGAATTCGCACAATAATGACCTCCCCGACCATGCTTGCCAGAGTGCGCATGAAATGCCTGGAGCCCTGCCCGCTAAGTCAGCCTGACCTGGAGCGTGGCGAGATCTTTCGCGAATCGCTCCTTCAACGTCGACTGGAAGTTCATGGCTCGCTCGATGTCCGCGCGGTCAAACAGCCCCTTACCGTGCCGACTCGCGACCTCGTCAACACTTGAGCTGCCCAGCATGCCGAGGGCTTTTTCCAACGTCCGCTCCACATCGAGTATGCGGGCTCGGATGACTTTGGGAGGCGTTCCCGGCGCGACACCCCAGAAATGGCCGGCATCGCGGAAGTGTTTCGGAAAAACCGGATCCTTTATCCATGCGCGAAAAACGGAATGAGACACGATCGCGCCGACGGCTTCCGCCAGCACGCGTTCGGCTCTGCCGCGGGTATCAGGTTCGGCTCCCACTACCTCGGCTGCCGCGGCGATACCAGCGGGTGTGAGGCGATAGATACGTTCGTGAACGCGCAGTAGTAAGCCCGACGAAATTAGGCCCGTAGAACCGCTCCCTTGCCGGGCGCCTCTGCTGTCAAGTTCTTTTCGCACCTTATCGCTATCGGGATACTCCTGCTCGTATCCCCTAAGCCCAAAGGCGAGTCGATCACTCTTCCACGCTGCAACCAGCAAATCCTCAGAAGTAAAGGTTTTTTCGAGATCGCCGCCGGAACAGTCGAGTGCCGCGAGCATTACCTGCTCACGCAGACTGGCCCGGCGGGAGCCCTTGTCAGTTGTTTTTTCACTCATTACGCTGCCCTCGCCTTAACCGTTGGCTCGGCCTCTTCTTCCGAGATCGCGCCACTCGCAACGTAGGACTCAAGCTGTTTCCACATCTCGCCGACAATGCGCACACGGTGCCGGTCCATCGCGGCCAAGTGCGCGGCCCAGAATTCCGGGCGCTGGCTCTCGCCCTTGCGTGAGAATTCCTCTGTCATCCAGACCTGGACCACCATCTCGATTACCTTCTCCGCGTGATATGTGCGCCAGAGCGACGGTTGGGCACTACGCTGCTGGAACACGAACGCTGCCTCGGGGCTTTGCAAATTGAGCCACCACACGTTGTGGACGTAGTCAGAAGGCTCCTGCCACAGGGCGGCCTGATCCGGGTCTCCTTCGCGGATTTGCCCGGTGGCCGGGTCTTCGTTGCGTCCGGTCACCAGCAGCTGTGGAAAGCCGCTCGCGCGCCCTGGCTGTTCCGCGTTGGCGACGACCGAAGCCTCGACTGGAATGCGAGCCCACACGCCTCCGGCGCCGGCACTGATCGCGGTGCGCCCAAGGCGATTTCCCGTCACCACACCATAGCGGTCGATCCGAACAATCAACTGGTCTTCGGCATCGTGGATCCAATCGAGCAGCACGTAGGTCGAGCGTTGTCCTTCGTCGTCGGTTACTTCTGCCACGATTTGCTCCCGGCAGCCAAGTGCAACGTTGAGAGTACGCGGCGTGAGCAAAATGTGATCAACCGACCAAACGCGAGTGGGCACGCGCGGACCCTCGATTTTCGTACCCTTGATCCGTGCCCAGATCTCGCAGGTTCCTTTCGCCTGGGCAACAAGTGTATTGCCCTTCGAGAAACTGGCGACTTGTTGATCGCTCGTCAGCCACTCGACGGCGGCGCGAACCGGGCGGCCCTTGTGGTCGCAAACGCTCGGATTCAAGATCGCACCGACGCCGACGGTAATGCCTTTACCGAGATGCAGACCGCGCTCGGGTTCCTGGTAATCCAACACATCGGGTTCCGTGCCCCAATTCACCGGCCGCGCCCCCTTGCGGACAGCCTTGCGAGGTCCAGCTCCCTTGCCTTCTCCGTCGCCTCCATTACCGTCACCAAAACTCGGAAGGAACCGGTTCTTGAATTCGTCGAGCTTGCGATTTTCCTTATGCACCTCGTCGAGGGATTTGTCGTCTAGTTCCCGACGGCGCCGTGCGTTTATCTCATGTGCGAGCAGCCGGATTTTTTCCATAATGAAACGGTCGAGCGCTTCAACAAGCGGGCCATCCTTGGGGCGACGCCGACCATGCTCCACATAAGCCGGCTCGAGTGCTGGAAGTTCGACACTTCCATAGACGAATGCAGCGCCGGGCGTCGCGGGAGCGAGCTCGGATACAAGCTTCGAACCGATCATCTGATGGCGCGTGCGATACACGACCTGCTACCGTGGCCGTAGATTTCGGTACGCATTCGGCATGTTTTCGAACGAGGTGTGGAGAACCAACCGTCCCTTCGGCTTCGTTCCTCCCTCCGTGGTCGACACTTCTCGGCCGTTGTCGAGTTCCAGTTGCTCGGGGATCTCATGCACAACCGGGGAATCGATTCCCGGATAAGGCATGATCAGAGGCAGTTCAAGCTTCTTGCCTTCGTTTAGTACGCGGCCATTATGGATCGCGTATACATCGACTTGTTCGAGGCAAAGTGTCGACTGTTCATGCCGCACGACCTTACCAATGAACTCGTCGGCATCAATCTGACCCTTGTACAGGCCAGAAGGAAGTTCACCCTCAACCAACGTGAAACTCTTGCGCCCTGCAATCGCGGCCCGAAGAGGCTTGGGCAGATTTACGATCGACAACCCAAAGGGCTCCAAAGCGTGGCGTAGCTCTGCCTCGAAGGAGCTAATCTCCACATCACGGCCTGCTGCCAAGTTCGGCATCCAACCCGGAGTTCCGCGCTCGACGGTCCCGACTTCACCGTCAAAGCCCTTACAGTTGCGATGACGATCGCGAATTCCGAGGATGCGCGCCGGTCCAGAGAACAAACGGTACATGTATGCCTTCCCACCGTTGCCCTGAGTTTCCTCTTCCTGGAGCCCGGAACCGCGATGTGAAGCCGCGGTGTCCTGCCACGTGCTCCAAGCCGACACGTCCTCAAGGGTGGCGCCGCCCATATCGAGCACGCCAATCCGGGCCGGCTTGCCGTCCCGGGCATCCTGTAGCAGCAGCGCGGCCACGCGGTGGTTCTCCGCTACATTGGCGCGGTCCACTTGATACTGGCGCCGCACATTTTTCAACCACTCGGCGATCCCGTCGTGGTGCGTTGCGATCCACCGCGTCACTGCCTCTAATGTGCCCTTCTCATGAAAATGAATTGGTTCGTTACGTTCAATACTCATCTCGAATTCTCCTTAGATTTGTTTGTCTTACTGCTACACGGACAATTGTATTATAGTGCGTACGATTGTACAATAGTACGCACGATTAGTCAAGCATGAGACGAACGGACTAGGAGGATCAAACCGGGATGGGAGAACTACCTGGATCTACTTTGATGGGCGGCTAAAACCGCACGGACAGCGGCCGGTGCGTGGCGAAAATGTATGCGACCCGTAGCGAGGGCATTTGGGGTATTTTCGCGGGCGCCCACCTGAACGGGGCACTTGTGCCGACCTTTCACTCAGCGGCACTTTCGCCCATCTTAGGTGGGCTAACTTCGACGCGTAGATGTTTTTGGCCTTTTTCTTCATTTACGAGCTTGATTTTAAACCGGCGAACGTCAAACCAAGCTCGACTTGAGTCTTCAGTTGCTCATTTGGGTACGCGTGCGCTGGTACACGCGCTTGTGAAGCATTCCGGTGTGCGTTCCGATTGCTCACGCAGAGCCTGTGCACCGACCCGGGAACGCCGTCTCCTCGTAATACAGAGCTGCGAATATAAGGACTGCGCCGCAAATGCCATGGAGATTATGACGCTCCTGGATCTGGGCGCCGACAGGAAGGATCAAATAATCGTTCAGCCTGGCACCGTGGAGGAATTCCTCCAGAGCGAGCAGCTGAACGAGCGGCTGTTAAATTGATTCCACCGAGCAAAGGCGTTCCGTTCCAGCCTCTGCCGAAATACGAGACACGAACCCCTCCCGCAGCAGTCACGCTTCCATCGAGCGCCGCGCCATGAGGATTGAATGTAAACTGGGCCGTACCTAAGGGCGTCAGATCGGGTGCGCAAATGGTCGCTGACCGATCATTTCCGGCGATGATGCGGACCTGGCTGTTCGCTGCAGGCCGATCACTCTTCCAGTCAACGGGGGCATCATAGTTTGCGTGATTCCAAGGCCGAGGATGTTCCGTGCTTGCAGGCGACGAAGCCAGTCTCCAAAGGGCGTACAAGTCGTCCGACTTCCAGAACTCGCGGGTAGAAAGCAACGCGTCGTGCCGCATCAACCACAGTCGCAACCCTTTCATGTCTGAGAAAGATGCCGCGAGCTCGCGAGCAACCCAGACGGCACCCACACGGGATGAGAAACCCATCTGGCACAAAAAGGGCGGCGGGGATCGACGGCGCCGCGTATGTCAGCGCGAATGCGGGACCGTCTCCCAGTTCACTTGCCCGCGCATGTCCGGTTGCGACTGCCTGCACCCGCACAGCTTCAGCGGCCCATACAAGCCGGAAAACAATCCCTTCCTGAATAAAGACTTGTGTTCGCCGCGCGTCTCGCGCTTTTCGTCCTTTTAGTATCTCGGAAAATGCGGTTCCTTTTATCCATTCCGCGAGCGCTTTCTGCCAATCGGAGGGCAGTTTTCTCACGGCGAAGAATGGCTCTTTCATAACCTCCTCGTAAAGCGCGGTCGCCGCAGCCGCTGCAGGATCACCGTCATCCACCGCCACCGCCGCCTGAAATGTGCACAACACATCCACCAAGGCGTCGAGTTGTTCGTGAAGAAAAAGACCTGGCTTCCGGCCCAGGCCAGAATAGAAACATGCCCTTCGTTGTTCCTCGGTGCTCCTGCGCCATAACCATTGGGCGCGCGAACGCAGCAACTCGCGTTCGATTGTTCTCGTAGGCTCGTCCTCACGCGCAAGGGTGCGTTTCCCGAGCGAATTCTTGAGCGCCTCATCGAGAACGGCGGCAACATCCGAAGCGTCCGTGTCGAGCGCCTCTATCAAACTGAACAGAGCCACATCTAGATTCGCAATCTGGCCCTCAATCCCATCTTCCCCCTCATCCTCATCGTCGTCCGCCGCGCGTCCTCCCAGAGATCGCGCTGATTCAAAATGTATTCCAAAAAATCATCCGGCTTTGCGCCTAGTTTCTGCGCGAGGTGATGTCCTAGATTCCAGGTCAGCTGCGCCAACCCGCGCAGAAGCCTCTGGCCCTTTGAATCCTTGATGAGCTTCTCAAACACGGCAGGCTGCTGTGAGCGGTTAGCGCTATCAAACGTAGGCAACACTGAAATCCCATCGAGATCGACATAGGCCCGGCCCGAGCGCCCCACGACATTCGAGAATTCGGCAGCGGAAATCGGCACCCACTGTCCGCCGTCATATCTTTTCAACGACCGGAATATGAGAACGCTACAGCCGAGATCGACGCCCTGGGCGATGGTAGGGGTGGCCACGACAACCGAAAGCCGCCGCGCGTCCAGGAGTTCTTCCACCGCATTTAAGAAGGGACGCGGGAGCGCGCCGTGATGCGTACCAACGCCAACCTCCAGCGCCCGGACTGCAGCATGTTTTTCGCCGAGCCACTCACGGCCGATAGCGCGGGCAACTGTTAAGTGTTCTGGCTGCGGAGTCTTTATATTAGGCAGGAACCCTTGATCGCGCATGTGCCTAAATTCGCGAGCCGCCGGTTCCACCTGGCTCTTTTGCGGCGAGTAAACCAGCACCGTATGGCCGTCCCGCGCGAATGCATTTGCCGCGCAGATACAGAATTCGAGTTCATCCTTGGGAAACGGAGTTGTCCGGAGCCCTTTTGGCTCGCTCTGCTCGACAAACCGCCGCACGAAAAGCTTTTCGCCGTCCAGAAACGCAAGTCTGCCGGTATTGCTATGATTGCTCCAATCGAGCGTCGCGAGCCGCTGGCGTGTTGGACGCCACTGAACATTGACGGGCTCTCCGGGTGCGTCGCTTCGCAACCAATCGCCGAAATCCTTGAAATAAGGATCTCCCGGAGTGAACATGGCGGAGAGGCAGACAATACGTCTGCTGGCCGCATCCCCGCGTCGCAGTAACCGCTGGATTAACACTTCATAGCGAATTTCCCGGCTCCCCACGCCTATCATGTGGCCTTCATCAAATACGATGAGGCCGACGTCATTGAGCACATCGGCGTCCTGGCGCAGGGCGAAATCAAGTTTTTCCGGAGTTGCGACAACAATCGACGCACTCGCCAGCGTTTTGGTGTCCGACACGGTGGCGCCGCTCGCGCCGTACAACGACGTTACCGCTGCGCCGAGTGGAACAAATGTTCTGGCGAGCACGCGCTCAACCTGCGCCGACAAGGCCCGGAGCGGAGTGACGTAGATTATGCGTTTGTTATCCGCGAGCGTCCGCAGAATGCATAATTCGGCGATGCGGGTCTTCCCGGCGCTCGTAGGCAGCGCAATCACCAGATCGACATTCGGATCGACGGCGCGTGCGGCCGCGGCAATTTGTGACGGCCATAAATCAATATGCGGCGGACGCCTGGCGCCGAGTAGCGCAATAAAATCCCGCCGCAGCCCTGGCCACCGGGCGGGTAGGGGTGAAACCGAACTTGAAGTTGACGGCAATCTCACAGAGAGACTCTGATCTCACAAATCACGAATCAAATGAGAAGTGAGCGCGGCAACCCACCACATCGGAATGTTCCCAATTTCTGCCGCTGAGGCCACGACGTTGTCGATTGCCGTGACGGCCGTGTTGAACAAGTCGCGGTTTCCGAAAAGCAATCCGGTGTCTGCCAGCCCCAGGCCCCGGTAATACGACGTTGTCAGTGCAAGGATCGCCACGTCTTCTGGCCCGAACTCATCTCCTTCGTCGAGTAAACGGGCAGCTAACGTATCGTCGCTGTGAGCTGGATCTGCATGCCACTGGATAATATGCTCGCGCAAAAGTGACAAATCTCGCCGCAGGATGTAACCCAGAGCTCTTTCCGGCGATGCGAGATTTTTCGCGAGAGCCGGAATCGGCAGCATCGAGAATGATAGCGCTGCGAATCCTGCAAGGTGAAACGCTGCTGCCGCTGACGACTAAGTGCCGTCCCTGGTCACCATTTTGAGGATCGCCGCGCCGAACTGCAGACTCAATCGCTTCCGCCGCGACGCGGAACGGTTCATCAGTGCCAAAGCGCTGATTGGGCTCGCGATTTCTGTTCGCATCACGAAGATCAAGGGCGAGGGCAAGAATGCCGTAGCCGAAATCCAACAGGTCGGGCGTCAGGCTTGTCGAAAAATCCTGCGCCCCCTCAGGCACAACGCCGTCACGCCAGACCATTCCTCGCGCCAACCCTCGTGCTAGCAGCCGCCCGTGCGTGTGCGGATCAACCAGCGCAGCCAGCGCCTCATTAATTGCTTCAGGATTTTGAGCCATGTTTTCCGTACACCGCCGCCACGAAAGCGCCGTGATCGTCAATCACAATGGCAGTGCTTTCGCGCTTGATTCCGGTATGCTTGGATTTTGGGCCCGCAGACAGAAGTTTCGACGGATCGTTGCCGGCGAGCGCAAAAATCAAATGGCTTACATTCTTCAAGGAGATTGTCCCCCCCACTCTGCAGATCCTGGAAGACCTTTGCTTCCGCGTCCCGCTTTTCTTCATATAGCCTTTTCGTGATGAACGCGAGCGTCGAAGGGTTTGGCCTTCCGTCATGAAGGTCCAGCGAAGCTGCCGCTTCCTCGACCGTTGATTTTCCGAAGCTAGCCCGGCTCTTGCACTCTCCCTTCATCACGCGAACGGCTTTGCCTTTCGTATCAACTCCGATGACATCGTTTCCGTGCATCGCCGTCTCACGGTCGCTTTTCCACCGGAGCTTTTTGATCGGGACTACAAAGGGAGTCTCTGAATTGAGGTATTCCGTTGCCAGCAGCTCGCCAAGATCGCCCGATCGTGGGCGTTTGTTCGTCGGCAGGCTGTTGGCAATGATTGCGGCCGATTTCGTGTGACCGCCTGCCTTCGCAATCGTTTCTTCTCCTACAAAATGGTCGAGGATCAATTTCTTAAGGGCAGCCAAGCCAAGGGAACGTGCACCGGGCCGCTCGGTGTACAAACTCACACCCGCCTGCGGCTTAGCTGCCTTGAGCCATTTCGAAAATAAATCGCCACGCACAGAAGTCCTTCTTATAGAACGACAATCTTGGTTACTTTAATAATGGCCCGGAAGAATTGATAGTTATACGCTAGATCGAGATACTTTCAGAGTCAACTTAACGAGTGTGTTTATACCCAAGGCAAAATTTAACCGGCAACCGCGGTTCTCGGCTGCGGCGGCAAGCGTGATCCCGGCCGCCGGTAGTTGGCAGATCGGCGCCGAATCGATCCCGCGAGCCCTGAAACAAGACGTGACTTGTTACGGACCTAGCCGGAAAGCCTAATCGCCATCCGTCCCAGTTTTCTTCGTGGCGTTCGGCTTCAGAATTTCGTCTCCGACGTTTGCGAACTTCGCAAACGGAGAGTGAGCCTTTTGCTGGGTTTCGGGTTTCTCGAGTCTGACTTTGGCTGCGTAGCGGAGGATGGTAACCAAAGATTTGTGGCCGACCCACGCCATTACGTCCTGGGGCGAATTCCCCTCACGAAGCCACCGGGTAATGGCCGTGCTGCGAAATTTATGATCGTCCACACGGATGTCCGTCAAACCCGCTCGCTTTGCTACACGCTTCACGATGCGCAGCAGATGGCAATTGACACCGCCCATCGAAGCCGGGAACACAAGATCGGTGCGCTTTGCGTGACGTGCCTTCATGCGGTGTTCGAGCTTCTGATTGAGCCATGCCGGCACGGTCAGATAGCGATAGGAGGTCTGCGTCTTGGCATCCCATTCCGCACCTTCACCCTCCTCTTTCATTTCCACACGCCAAATGTTCGTAGCGAAGTTGATGTCGGCGTAGGTGAAGTTCGCCACTTCGCCGGAGCGAAATCCCGAGCAGAGGAATGAACTGAGGAGGAGCCGTTCCTCGTCGTCGGCCGTATCGAGCAGTTTCGTAATTTCCTCGTCCGTGTATTCCTCGGGGTCGCGCTCCGGCTTCGGCGGCCAATCACGCTTCAGCACGCCGTGTTCGATCTTTGCCCACTTGAGAAAGATCATCGCGTTCAAAAAGTTGTTGTGGACGGAACGCTTGCCGAGTCCCTTGCCCTTGAGGAAAATCTTGAAGTTCAGCATGTCCTTGCGGTCCACGGTTTCTATGGTCGCCTTTCTGCAGAACTGGAGAAAATACTCCGTGGACCTCGTATAGGCGAGGTAGGTCTTATGTTTCTTATTCGCCTCGGTTTCGTTGCGGAATTCTTCGACAGCACCAGCGAGCGTGCGCCTGGGCGTGATCGATACAATGTTCGGGCTCTGTACCGGAGCCGTTCCGCGCAGACGCTCGAACTCCTCGGCGTCGAGCCGGGCATTCCGCTGGCGTTGTGCTTCCAACGCGTCGGCACCTACGAGAATCCACTGCTTCTTGTGATAAAGGTAGTAGGCGCCTTCGGAATGTTCTTCTTCCTTGCCGCCGAAGATGCACCGGTTGGGCTTGATTTTTCCGTTCGAATAGAAGGCAGCCCGGCAGTAGCGCCAAGAGCCATTCTTGAGCTTGACGTACCTGTAGATCGTGAATTTGGACTGAGCCATAAGAATCTCCTAGCAATCAGTACTGGAAAGCAGACCAGTCGGAGATTTCTTAGGAAAAGATTTTAGGAAGGCTCTATCCCACTGATTCTAAATCGATGGCGGAGAGGGTGGGATTCGAACCCACGGTTGAGTTTCCCCAACACACGCTTTCCAAGCGTGCTCCTTAAACCGCTCGGACACCTCTCCGTTTGATTGGAAGAACGTTAGCAGCGTAACAAAACAATGATGGAGCGGCAAACGAGTCGCGCACTTGATTGCGACCCCGTTTGGAACGTCGATTGCGAAGTTAATTGCCCGTTCGACCGCGAAGTCGGTCGTGATGGAGATTACTCGGGGGCTTGCACAAAACCCGCGGTAAGAACTGCGTCAAGCTCGGAAACAACTAAATCCGCATCCACTTTTGAAAATACAATTGGGGGCTTGATCTTTAACACGTTGTGAAAAGGACCGTCGGTGCTCATAAGAACGCCGCGCGCTTTCATTTGCTCAATTATGGCAGAGGCTTCCGAATCGGCGGGTTCAAGAGTTTGACGATCACGCACGAGCTCGACGCCGATGAAAAGCCCGAGCCCGCGAACATCGCCGATCAAGGGATGTTTGTCTCCAAGATAGCGCAGTCGCTCCATAAAATATTGTCCAACATCGCGCGCATTTTCTTGCAGCTCTTCGTCTCGAATTACCTCGAGAACCGCGAGACCCACGGCGCACGAAACAGGATTGCCGCCAAAAGTATTGAAGTATTCCATTCCGTTCGCGAACGACTTCGCGATCTCCGGCGTCGTCACCACTGCACCGAGCGGATGGCCATTGCCGATCGGTTTGCCCAAGGTGACGATATCGGGCGCCACGCCCTGAGACTCGAACATCCAGAAGTGCTCGCCCGCGCGGCCAAATCCGGTCTGAACTTCATCGGCGACGCATACGCCGCCAGCTTCGCGTACAACAGCATAAGCATCACGCAAATATCCCTGCGGCAAAATAATTTGCCCGCCGCACGAAATAGCTGACTCGCAGAAGAATGCGGCGAGTCCGCGACTGCTCCTTGCTGCATCCGCTACGTGACGCGCATAGTGCGAACCCGCATCAGAATCCCGATAGGCGCCGCGATATACGTCGGGCATCGGAACTTTGTGGACGTGCGGCGCGGGTCCACGGCCTCCGGGCCCATCAAATTTGTAAGGGCTAATTCCGATTAGAGCGGTCGTGTTGCCGTGATAGGCGGCATCTTCGACGATCACTTCTTCGCGGCCGGTGTGCGCCCGCGCCAGACGCAGCGCCAGTTCATTTGCTTCGCTGCCGCTGCAGACGAGGTACACGACGCGCAGCGGTTCCGGGAACGTCGCCGTCAAACGCTCGGCGTACTCGACCATCAGTTCATTCAAATAGCGTGTATTGGTGTTCAGCAGCTCCATCTGTTCCGCGGCGGCCCGCACCACACGCGGATGGCTATGCCCAACGTGAGCGACGTTATTCACGCAATCAAGATAGCGGCGGCCATCAGCGTCGTAGAGATATTGCCGGGAACCGCAAACGATATGCAGCGGCGACTTATACGAAACGCTGAGCGACGGCCCAACGAATTTTCTGCGCGCGTCGAGCAATCGCTCGCGCGTTGGACGGGCGCGAGTGAAAACTTCTTTCGAAAGAGGCATGCCGCACGCGAACCGGAACACCTTACAAGGCCATTCTGGCGGCACGCCGGAGAGTTTCTCGAGAAGCGCCCAGACAGGCGCATTCGAGATCATGAGGTAATCGTTTCCAGGAATCTCGCGGGCCTGATGTGCCGCGTAACAAACGCTACAGCACAGCCGCGCCGTAACGAGCGCGAATAGCGAATCAACCTCATCTTCCGTGAGCGGATAAACTTCGTGATACGCCGCCACCACTTGCGCCGCCGTGTCAATCGGATCGGATTTATCAAGCATCGCGTAAGCGAGAGCGACGGCCAATTCGCATATGGTAGCCGTGTGAACCACGTCGCCGTAATCCAATATCGCCACAACACGCGTGTCGGAGCGCTCATTCGACGAGCCGGGTTCGTCTACGAGCACGTTATAGTCGTTCGCATCGTTGTGAATGATGCTCGTGCGCAATCTGCTCCAGTCAATCGCGTCCCATTCCCCGAGAAAATGTTCGACAAGACTTCGCCGCGAATCCGGGAGCAACGGCAGATATTTGCGCGCATCGGAAGCGCGGCGAATATCCCAATAAAAGTGACGATGAGCGGCGGAGTGTTCGAATCCGGTAAGCGCCGCGTCCATCTGAGCGAGAGCGCGCCCGAGAGATCGCAGCAGTTTGCGACTGTGCGGCCTAACCGCGGCAAGACAAATGCCCTCGATCCAGGTCAGCAGCCGTGCATAATGCGGCCGCCCATCTGCCGAATCGAACACCGGAATTTCGACTCCTGACTTGCTGGCAATTATTCGAGGAAAATCGAGATCAACGCGCGCTTCTGACAAAAATCGCATCATGCTGTTCTGCATTTCGAGGAATTCGAGCGATTCCTGGCTGTTGGCGACCTTGAGTACGAATTGCTGTCCGCGCGAATCCCGCAAATGACAATTCTGGTCGCGCTCGCTAGGCAGAGGAGCTGCAGTAACCGCCAATCCATACAGCTCGGCGGCGATTCTCACAGCTTCGTCCTGCGAAAGCCGTGGCGCCGATTGTACGGTTGACGACATGACGGCTCTATCCTACACGAACACACGGAAGCCTTCCGAAAGGGCGGCTAAGTGCGATGGCAGGCATGCAACCCGAATCCGCGTGCCGAGTGCGCTTCGCTTTTGCGGAATCAAACATCAGGCTGCGGTGCGGGCACTGTGTTCCGGTCAAGGTAGGCCGAACGAAGCATCATCGCGGCGGTGTAAAGCACAACGACCACGACTAACCAGCGAATGGCGCTAAGTGGCAAAGACTTGACAAGAAACGCAGCGAGAAGCACTGCGGGTATCCCGCCAAGCGCCAGCCCGATCGAGGCGTTCCTCTGATAGCGTCGCGTGCGCAGAAACTGAGCGCTGCCCACGGGCATTAGAAAAGCGCAGGATCCCATCATGATCGGAAATGCCGCTCTCGGGCTCATTCCGAGGAAACTGACGAGGATCATACACGGCGCGTAGAGACCGATCCCCAGAGTCATCAGCGCACCGAGGATAAAGTTCCCGATCGTGCCGACGACCAGCTTGGCGCCTGTGAGCCCTTCTGCGTCGCTTCCAATCGGGAAAAGATTGAGCTGAGACGCCAGCATCAGCGCGGCTGCGCCGATGAGGCAGAGACCCAGGCCGATCCGCACTTTGTGCTGCGGCCATTTCGAGACGATTCCTGCGCCGATCCATGCTCCTGCCACGGACGCGGCGATTAAACAAGCGAGGGTGCGGCCGTCAACTTTGATGATGGAGATAAATATGCAGGCTTGCACGACGGTCGGTAATGTGTGGCCTACGTTCAACGTCCCCGGAATCAAGCCATCGGGGACAATCTTGAACAGCTTGAACATCGAGCTTGTGGTTGCGAATGAACCGATACCGAGCGTATCGAAGAAATTGCTTACAAACCCGATGATCAATTCCGCCAGCGTCGTTCGGTTAGTCGTCCGGTCAGTCGATTGCCCTTCTGCGACGCCGTGATTCTTGCTGGCAGTCCGCCCCGCCGCAAACCAGATGATCAGATACCCAATCGTGAATATCGCGAGCGCGATCAGCAAAGCCGTTTTCATAGTGCCTCGGATCTCCCAAACATTAGGCGATTACCTACCAGCTTGCCAGACAATGTTGCCCCCGTCGGCACCCTGTGCGCCAAGGGTCACGGCACGAACGCGAATTCGGATGTGAAACAAGCCCTCAACGCGTGTACCTTCGCCAGCTTGAATCAGTTTAAGAAAATAGACGAACGAATTGCGCCTTCGAGCGGCCCGTAATATCATTTGAACTGACCAGAAAAAAATCGAGAGTGCTTATTCGTTTTTCTTCTGCTCCGGGGTGGTGCAATTGGTAGCACATGGGCCTTTGGAGCCTAGAATCCTGGTTCGAGTCCAGGCCCCGGAGCCAAATCTAATCGCCTTCGCCCGCGCGAGCTCGCCCACCGATTCTTGACGTTTGCCTCGAAAGACTTGCGCGGTGATGCCGAACAAAATAGTCTTGGCATCGCCATGAACCCGGAATTCCTGTTGCTCGGCGTTATCTGGTACATCGTCTTCTTATTTTCGACGACGTGCCACGAAGGAGCGCACGCGCTCGCCGCAAAAATTGGCGGAGATCCGACTGCGTTTCACGGCGGCCAGGTTTCGCTGAATCCATGGCCCCACATTCAGCGCGAGCCGATTGGCATGGTGGTCGTGCCAATTCTCTCCTACATAATGGCTCACTGGATGATCGGGTGGGCCAGCACGCCTTACGATCCATCTTGGCAGCAGCGCTACCCTCGGCGCGCGGCTTGGATGGCGCTGGCTGGCCCTGCCGCGAATTTTTCGCTGATGATTATCGCGGGAGTGGCCATTCGTGCTGGAATTTTTTTCCGAATGCTGGAGCCGCCGTCGAGCGCGAGCTTTACTCACATTGTCGAAGCAACATCACCGGGAATCGCCGGGCTTGTAGCCACTTTCCTGAGCGTGCTCTTTGTGCTCAACCTATTGCTGGGGACGTTCAACCTGCTTCCCTTCCCCCCGCTTGATGGAAGCAACGCGATTACGTTATTGATGAGCGATGAAGTCGCGCTGAAGTTCGTGAACTTTACCCGCCAAGGTTTCGGGATTCTCGGCTTGTTCATCGCCTGGTACCTGTTCGGGAAAGTCTTCGACCGCGTGTTCGTGCTCGCGTTAAACGTGCTCTATCCCGGCTCTGGTTACGGATGAACGAGTTGTCTTTTGGCATCCCATCCTATTCAGAGCCCCGAGGCTCCTGCCTCGGAGAACTCAAGCCGAACCGGCTACGTCATCATTGCCGCTAACGATTTTCTGTTCGCGCGAAACTAGGCGTCACTCGCGCTGCGTGGTTCAAGTCTGCACAGATAACGCACGAGGACGACTCCCGTTTTAGGACATCTAGTTTCGAATTGGCGCTCGATCGACGGCCGCGTGCGAATCATCGCGAGATCACACCTCGCCTGATATTCAGAACCGTTTCGTCTATGATCTTCGGATCTCGTACGTTTTAAATCGATTGTACTAGATAAAACTTATTCCGAATTCAACTTCGGTCGAACAAATACCCAGTTTTGCGTTCCTTCACTCTGGCACTAGCCGTGCCTTAGGTACGGCATGATGCAACTCGCAGAAACGCAAGCTTCCGAAACATCCCGCAAGAATCTTCCGCTTTGTGTGTTGGACGACGAATCGGATCAAATCGAACTGATGACCAGCCGTCTTGCCCGCGCCGGATTTCCAGCCGTCGGCACGAAGGACGCGAATGAAGCGCTGCAAATGGTCCGGCGCGGCGTGTGTCATGCGGTAATCGCCGACAATCAGATGCCGGAAATGGATGGCTGGAAATTCTTAGAGAATGCGTTGCACAGCGATCCCGGCATGTACGTGATTCTGGCCAATGGATGTTACTCCGTCGAATCGGCCATCGAAGCGATCAAGCGCGGCGCTTACGATTACCTGTGCAAACCGATCGACTTCGCAAGACTTCTGAAAACGCTCGACGATCTCGCGCAGGTATTCACGCAGCGCGGCCACATCCGCAATCTTGACGAGCAGATCCTGAGCAGCCTTGAATTTCACGGAATCATCGGAAAAAGCCCGGCGATGCTGGAGATGTTTGATCTCGCCCGGAAGGTGGCTCGGCACTACAGGAATGTGCTGATCACCGGGCCCACGGGATCGGGTAAAGAGCTCGTGGCCCAGGCGCTGCAGAAAATGAGTCCCGTGGCGCACGAGCGCTTCGCCGTGTGCAACTGTTCAGCGCTGGTGGACACGCTGCTCGAGAGCCAGCTATTCGGACACGTTCGCGGGGCTTTCGCAGGCGCGACGGACTCCCGGCCGGGACTATTCGAATACGCGAATGGTGGAACCCTATTTCTCGATGAAATCGGCGAGACATCGTTGGCCATGCAGGCAAAGCTGTTGCGAGCGGTTGAGAGCCGCGAAATTCAGCGTGTGGGCTCGCCGGAAATAAAAGAAGTAAACGTCCGGCTCATCGCCGCATCGAATCGCGACTTGCGCGCGGAGGTGCAAGCGAAGCGATTTCGCGAAGATCTCTTTTTTCGCCTCAGCGCGATCGAACTGCGCGTACCAAGCCTAGCGGAACGGCCCGAAGACATTCCGATTCTCGTGCGCCACTTCTTAAAAAAATATGGAGAGAGTTACGGTAAATCAGTCCGCGGGCTCACGCGACGTGCGCAGGTGCTTCTGCTTCAGCACGATTGGCCTGGAAACGTTCGAGAGCTGGAGAACGTGCTTTCGAGCGCCGCCATGTCCGCGACAAACGAATTTATTGACGTACAAGATCTTTCAACGTCACTGCAGCACCCGCGCGGCCAGGGTCATGGCTTGGAAGCGAACTGGCGCCCCCTGCCTCTTGAAGAAGTTCGCCGGATACACATCGATCGCGTCCTCGAATCGTGCAAAGGCAATCGGGTGCGTGCCGCTCACATGCTTGGGATCGGGCGCACTAGTCTTTACCGGCACTTGAAGCGCACGAACAAGCGAGCGGTCGCCGCGTCGTCGGCCGCCAACTAGCGACCGAAGTCCGCGGCTGTTCAGTCCACGCGCGAAATTGAATTTCAAATCGCGCATCGCGCGCTGCGGATTTTTTGTGCCTCTATTTTCAAGTTTCAAAAGCTCAGGGGTTGTCGCGTCAGATTCTGAATTACAGGTCCGCCGACCGATGACCAAGGGAGCCGAGATGACAAACGCCTCAGAACAGCCGGGCACCACCCGTACAGTTTTTTCCAAGGCCCGCCGCGAGCCGCGCGTTGTCGCCGCAATCCTTGTTGAAGTATCAGGATTTGACGCGGCTGGGTGCTTCTTCTCGGAGCACACATCCACAGCAAATTTCAGCGACAATGGCTGCTGTTTTCGCGTAAACGCTGGAGTGAGCCCGGGCGCATTCGTGGCCTTGCAATCGAACGGCCAAGCAAATCTGGCAAATCGGCCCGTATTTTATCAGATTGTATGGATGGAGCTACGCAGCGGCAGCGTCCTAGTCGGTGCGGCGCGCCTGCTGGGTGAGAGCGCAGGCCGCGGTGGCTTCTCCGCCTCCCGTCAACTCTAGCCAATTCTAATCGATACACGAAAACGATTAAAAATCTCCGTAAGTTATAGAAAACAAAGAACGAACTGCATTTCTAATCGGGAGTAAGTATTTGTTGAAAATTCCGCCTGTCTTTCATGCTGCGCGATACGGCGGATTGTCCACCGACTCCCGGTACTCCAAACGCTTGCCGTCTACTGCCTTGATTGCCGCTTGAACTCGCTGCCCATCATCCATATTGCGAGTATTCCAACGGAACTCAAACTCGTTGAGGTAGTTTTGCAGGTGCTTGCGCGTGACACTGTGGAACGTGCCCATCACGCCACGGCGAATCAGGGAAAACACGCCCTCAATCGTGTTCGAGTGAATGTCTGTCCCAAACTTTTTGTATTGCTTCGCGCGATGCTTCACTACCTCGTGACCGCCTGCGAATTTCTTCCCAACACGGTTGTAGGTTTGTAGTTCATCTGTAATCAGGCGGCAAGTTAGGTCCGCATTCTCTGCAATAAAGTTTCCCAAAGTCTCGGAGGTCAGGCGCTCCATCACGCGAAACCGCACGTCCCCGTCACGCTGCACAATACCCGCAACTGGAATTTTGGTCGTTCCAAACCCACGCTTTGAGATACCCGAAATCCGCGGCTTGCGAGGGCCGATATAGACCTCGTCGGCTTCGACCGTGCCAGTAAGTTTAGCGGGATTTTGTGCGCCCATTCCGTGTCGAATCCGTCGCAAAACAAACAGCGCGGACTTGTGGGTAATCTCCATTTCGCGCGAGAGTTGCAACGCCGAAATCCCTTTCTTCGATGAGCATGCTTTCCAGAACGCGTACACCCAAATGCGTAGCGACAAGCGCGATTCCTCGAAAATGGTTCCGGTGCGAACCGTGAAGAATTTCGCGCAGTCGCGGCAACGCCACCGATAATCTTTGTTGCGCTGCCCATCCCGGCCAGTCATCTGGTACACGCCAACGCTCCCACATCGCGGGCACGCTGGACTACCATGCCACCGTTCGCGCTCAAGAAATTCGACCGCCAGAGTTTCATTTACCGCTGCCTCGCGTAGTGCTTTCAGGACTTCCGACTTTGGCTTTTTCATGACCCAAAGCGTAGCACCATTTTCAACAAGTATCAAGATAATTCGGCAATGTCACAATTAAATCCTGATTACTGCGACTCCCGACCTCCAGCCGGTTGTTGAGAATTGTTGAAGCTATTGATATAATGACACTTATTGCACTCTATTTCGGCGGTAAACGGTCTGCCGCACAATGTAATGCGGTTGCCGCACTTTAGGCACATTCCAGTCATTTCTGTAGCGAATGTGGCTCGGTGACGCCTCTTGCCCGCCTGTGACGTTTCTATGCTTGACACGCGCATGTTGCCTCCATATAGTTGGGGACTGTAAGGGGGGTGAAGAAATGGACGACCACTACCGCATGAGACTGAAAATCGGAGGACATGAATTTGAGGCGGAAGGACCCGTCGCTGTCGTGCAAGAACAAGTGAAGCGATTTATGGACCTGATTGGCTCGCTGCCCACCGATGTCGTGATGAATCCCTATTACGAAAAGAGTCCCACTTCTCCTGCTGGCAAACTGGCAACGCCAGAAACAGATTCGACACTCGACAGAATCATGAGAGTGGACGAACGCACTGTCTCGCTGACCGCACGCCCAAGAAACGTTGACGATACAGTGTTGTTGTTGTTGTACGGGCAAAAGATTCTTCGACAGAACGACGCCGTCACGGGTGCTGAAGTGATGGCAGGAATCACAGCCACAGGCGGATTTGCCGTAAGTCGCGTGGACCGTTTGCTCGAAAAGCTGGCCCGTGACGGGGACGTAATCGTCGTCGGGGAACATCGAAGCAAGACCTATAGATTGACGAATGCGGGACTCGCCAAAGCCCGTCAGGTCGCCACAGACTTGCTCGCTATCGTGGCGTAACGAGATTGGGGAGAACTGCCATGACGAGGGATTGAGGGCCGCGCTAGACGGCCCGAAAAAAGTGGGGACGCCGAATCCCGCGAAGGTTCCTTGCGTCCCCACATCTTGCAACTTTCGTGCCCCAGTGGCGGAACTGGTATACGCGCACGGTTTGCAACCGTGTGACCATTCCGGTCTTCCGGGTCCGAATCCCGGCTGGGGCACCACATCTGCGCCCAGCCAGAACTTGTGCGATACTAATGCATGATGCCGAAAAAACCAAAGCGGAAGCAGAAAAAGGGCAAGCGTGGTCCCAAAGAGGAACGGCTTATCATTGCTGGCGACCCGCAGTACGCCCTTGACCGACTCCTGAAAAAGCCTCTCGTTAATTAGATGCTCTAGCATCAATCAACAATTCTCCCGCCGCATTTTCAACAAATACTTACTCCCGTTTCTAATCGTAACAAAATTGCTCCCTCCCGCTACCTCGCCCAGCCTAAGTTATCGAACCTCTCAAATTAAGGGTACTAGAACGACACGACTGGCCCGCTTGCCAGTCTGGGACAACGGCGCTAAGTGCTAATTTTCTATGAGGGCAGACGTCCATTTGACAGACCATCGCGTTGATTGAGAAGAGACCGTGATTAGGCGACTCCAGATACTAATTCTATCTTTAGTGTTCGTGGCCTGCGCCTCCGTGGCGTTCGCCACAGAATTCGCTGTCATCGTGCATCCGTCAAACGCGGCCAAAGCGATGTCGCTTGGCGATCTTGGCAAGATTCTTCGCGAAAAAACCATGAATTGGCCCAACGGCCGCGCGATCACAATCGTCATTCGCGATCCGAATTCACCGGCGATGAAGTTCGTCATCGAAAAAGCGATGGGAGGAACGGCCGAAGACGGAAAGGCAGTCCTCAATGAAGAAAGCCGCAAGCCGGCCGCGACAGTGATTTTCGTGCCGACTGATGAGGATATTGTTAAGGCTGTTGAGACCAACCCGACGGCGATTGGCATCGTGGACGTTTACAACATCACCAGCGGCGTCAAGGTGATCCGGATCGACGATAAGCAGCCGTTCGATCCCGGTTACGCGTTGAAAGGACACTAATTGATTTGCCATCGGAGCGCGAAGCCATGAGGCGTTGGAATGTGTTTCAAAACATAGTCATTACTGTCTTTGCGGTTGCCTTCGCGATCGCCGCTACTTCGCCGCTCGCCAACGCACAAGCGTCCGCGACGGTGCGTAAGAGCACCGCCTCACTCGCGAAATCGGATACTGTCCCGGTGACCACTTCATCGAGACTAGCCCGGCAGGACTACGAGTTGGGATTGTCACACCGCGAAGATTTGCTTTTCACCGAGGAAGGAATCGAATTTTTCCGGAAGGCCGTACAAGCCGATCCGCACTTTGCGCTTGGCCACGCGACGCTGGCGTTTTTTACCACCGACCCCTCCGAGGAGGTGCGCGAACTTGGGCTTGTGAAAGCGAGCATCTCGCACGCCGCGCCCGACGAAAAACTTTTGATCCAGTGGATGACTGGGACGAAGAACGGGCAACTCATCCCGGCAATTGCGGCGATGAACGATTTGCTCGCCAAATATCCGAACGACAAGCGGCTCGCCAACATGTATGGCGAGTGGCTTCTCGGCGCGCAGCAGAACTACGACCAAGCCGCGAAAGTGCTCGAAAAGATCTTGCAAAAAGACCCGGATTATTACCCTGCGCTAAACAATTTGGCATACAGCTACGCGTTGGGCGGCCGAGCCGAACTGGCGCCGCCACTCATGGATCAATACGTCGCCGCCCTGCCCGGCCAGCCCAATCCGCAGGATTCCTACGCAGAGATTCTTCGAATGCTCGGCGATTTCCCCGATGCGCTAGATCATTACCGTACGGCGCTCAGAATCGCGCCTACATTCTTCACGTCGCAGGTGGGCATAGCATCCACGTACGCGTTGATGGGCGATGAGGAGCGCGCGCGGCTTGAATACCTGAAACCAATTGATATGGCGAAAGAGCGAACCGACAGGATGGATTACCGGATTCTCTGGGCCATGACTTACTTCCGCGAGAATCGCCCCGGACTCGCACGGAAGGCCTTCGGCGAAGTAGCCGCAGAGGCGCACAAACAGAACCTTCCGATCGAAGAAGCCGAGTGCCATCGGGACACAGCTCTATTCGATCCCGATCCAGATAGCGCGATGAACGATCTCGACGCCGCGAGCGCGGTGCTAACCGACAAACGCCACATCCTGTCGAGAACGCGAGACACCGAACTCGCCAAGATCCTACAAACGCGATCTTTTATCGCAGCTCGCTCGGGAAACGTTGACGCAGCGCGAAAAGCGCTTGAAGAGTTGAATTCAATGGCGCAAACGAATCGCGACAACGTGGTTCAGGATGCGTATCACTCCGCGAATGGCGCCGTAATGTTCCTGCAGGGCGATTACTCCGGGGCGATTTCGGATCTCGAGGAGGATCCTCGCGATCCTCTGTCATTGCAATTGCTGGCAGACGCGCAGAGCAAGTCAGGCCAGACCGCGGATGCACAAAAGACGCTTGCGACACTGGCAGCGATCAACGATGAAACCATCGAGATGGCGGTTGTCGTACCGCCGGTGCGCGCCGCATTGAAATCCAATAGCTCACCATCAGCGCAAGGAACTTCGCACTAGCTCAAGCGACAGTTTTTTTATTCGTCTCTGAGCGCGGAGCGGCTTTCGCCGCCTCTGTCCGTATGCTAGACTCCCGCCAGCGGGAAAAATTCCTGCGGATCGGTGGAACTTCGGGCTCTGTGCAACGATTCCCCGCAAACCCCGCCAGGCCCGGAAGGGAGCAACGGTAGCGGGTCAGTTTCGTGTGCCGCGGAATACCCGAAGTTCCTCTCATCGTTTCACAGGCGGCGGAAAAATTCCTCGTGGCTTACCAAGTCATTGCGCGCAAGTGGCGTCCTCAAACTTTTGCTGACGTTGTAGGCCAGCGTCACGTCACTCAGACTCTCGAAAACGCTATCAAATCGAACCGAGTAGCGCATGCGTACATTTTTGCGGGCGTGCGCGGCGTTGGAAAAACCACCACGGCGCGAATTCTCGCCAAGGCGATGAATTGCGTCAAAGGCCCGACGGCCACACCGTGCAACGAGTGCGATTCCTGCCGGGAAATCACCACAGGGAGTTCGCTCGATGTGCTCGAGATCGACGCCGCATCGAATCGCGGCATTGACCAGATCCGCGAATTGCGCGAAATGGTGCGATACGCCGCCCTCGGCCGCTACAAAATCGTGATCCTCGACGAGGCGCATCAATTGACGGACGAAGCTTCAAATGCCTTGCTGAAGACGCTCGAGGAGCCTCCCGAGAAGGTGATTTTCATCCTGGCTACGACGCAGCCGGAAGATCTCGCCGATACGATCAAATCGCGTGCGCAGTTGTTCCAGTTCCGCGCGCTCACGTTTCAGGAAATTTCCGACGCGATCGAGAGAATTGCAAAAGCCGAAAATCTCAAAATTGATTCCGGCGCGGTTGCGGTGATGGCCCGCGCGGCAGAAGGCAGCCTTCGCGATTCACTGTCGCTACTCGAACAGGCTCTGGCCTACTGCGGCGACCATATCACCGACGCACACGTGCGCGAGCTTCTCGGCGTCGTGGCCGAAGACATCCTCGATCAATTGATCGCCGCGATTCACGAACAGTCGGCAGAGCGAGCGCTGGCGCTCGTCCATCGGCTCATCGCTGAAGGACATAATCTTCAGCACTTCTGCCGCGAAGCGATCCGGCACGTCCGAAATCTCCTGGTCGCGAAAGTTTGCGGCGAGGCTTCGGAACTAATCACCGCACCTCTGAATGAACGTCCGCGGCTTGCCGAACAGGCAGCACTTTTCGGCGAAGAAGATTTGACGCGCTTCTTTCAGATTTTGCTTTCGACTGACGACGACCTTCGCCGCAAACCTGATCCTCGTCTTCATCTCGAGCTTGGCCTGCTGAAATTGGTGACAGCCAAGCGTCTCGCGCCTCTTGAAGAAGTCATCGCCGGTATGCGTGAAGGCGGATCAACTCGAGCGACGGTGCCGGCGAAGTCGTTCGCCGCCACCGCGTCTGCCGCGCCTTCTGGTCCTATCACATCTCGCACGGCTCCTACTCCAGCAATGCCCGTAACGCCGTCAACGACAACGGAGCGCGGCCCACGACTTAGCGTTCCCACCAACGTCGCAGGCGCGAGCCTGCGCAGTAACGTGCCGGAACCCATGGCCGCAAGGAACGCGCCGACAGCCGCGCTGCCTCCGCGCGTCGTGGCAAGCTCGATTGAGACGCAAACGAGTGGTTTAGCGGCCGCGCAATACGAAGCCATTAGAGCGGCGCTGCAAGAACAGAAATTTCTGGCCTCCATGGTCGAATACGTAACGCGGTGGGAACTCGAAGGAAACGAAATTCGGCTTTTCTTTCCGTTGGACAAGCGCACCCTTGCAGAGATGTTGCAAGCTCGCGATCCAATGGAACGTTTGCGCACAGTGACGAGCGAGGTGATCGGACAGCCGCTGCGCGTGTGTGTTAAACTGGAGCCTGCTCGAGCGGCAGGAGTGGCACGAGGTTCGGATTTGCAGGCGCGGTTCGAGCAGGATCCTATCGTGCAGGCGATGCTTGAACGGTTCGGCGGGCGCATCTCGGGTGTGAAGCGCCGAAGCGAGGAATAATCCATGGAAGTAAAAGCCCTGCAGCAGATGCTCTCCCAGTTCCGAACGGCACAGGAGCGCCTGGAGAAGCAAATTCAGGAACTCCATGTCGAGGCGAGCGCCGGCGGCGGCATGGTGACCGTGAAGATGAACGGCCAGAAACAGCTTACCGAAGTGCGCATCGAGCCCGAAGTATTCTTGAGCAAGGATCAGGAAATGCTGCAGGAATTGATTCGCGCCGCCGTCAACGAAGCTACGCGGCGGGTGGACGATGAACTTTCGAAACAAGTCAAAGATCTGACTGGCGGACTATCCGGGCTGAGCGGCTTGAAGATTCCGGGCCTGTTCTAGTCTCGGATGAATTTCAGCGGTTCTGAATTTTCTGCTTTTTCCGCATTCCCTTCTCTCAGTACTTTTCAGGAGACACATGCCAGATTACGCCCCTTCCGTAACGCGGCTCATTGACGAGTTAAAGCGCTTGCCGGGTATCGGGCAGAAGACGGCGCAGCGCCTCGCGTTTCATCTTCTGCGCGTGGACAAAGAGAGAGCCTTGGCGCTCTCAGACGCGATCCGCGAGGCCAAAGAAAAAGTACGCGAGTGCTCTGTCTGCAATAACATCACGGATTCCGATCCATGTTTTTATTGCTCCAGCGCGACGCGAAATCGCAAAATAATTTGCGTCATTGAAGATTCCCCGAACATCATGGCAATTGAAAAGACGCGCCAGTTCGACGGCATGTACCATGTCCTCGGCGGCGCGCTTTCGCCATTGCAAGGCATTGGCCCTGACCAGCTCAAGATCAAGAGCCTCATCGAAAGATTGAAAGGCGGCACGGTGGAAGAAATTATTCTGGCGACGAATCCCACCGCGGAAGGCGAGGCCACGGCCGTTTATCTTTCTAAACTCATCAAGCCGCTCGGCGTTCGTGCCACGCGCATTGCGATGGGCATTCCGGTCGGATCAGATCTGGAATACGCCGATGAAGTGACGATGATGAAGGCGATGGAAGGCCGGCGAGATTTGTGAGATTCAAACGGCCGATGCGTTTGCTCCGCCTCATCAAATTTTTTGGCTGAAGCCGCAGTGAGGTACCGCGTGCCTCGACTCCATCAGTACATGACGCAGTACGATCACGAGCACACGAACCCGTGGAACAAGCTCCTTCACGCGGTCGGGATTCCCATCATCATCGCCGGCATCGTACTCCTGGTGATGTTGCACTGGCGGCTCGGCGCTGCGCTCTTCGTAGGTGGCTGGATTATGAATTTTCTCGGGCATCGAATTGAGGGCAATAAGCCCGCCTTTCTTCAGGGAGTGATATATTTCCTTGTTGGGCCGCTATGGGTTGCAAAGGAGCTTAAGGACGCGGTATTTGGCACGCGGCAGAAATCACCTGCTCCCCCCTGATCTCAAGCGAACAGAAAGTGATCGCCTACGTCGGTTCTCCACAGAGATAGCGATGGCAGGTTCGACCCGAAACTATTGAATTTGTTGAGGTTGCAAGCCTGACGTCAATGCCGCAAGTAACTTTTTCGAACATTGCCGGCCGTTACGACACGATGCTGGCGCGGCGGTGTTAAGCTGAAAAAACGCTCAGAGGCAGGCGGTGGCAGACCTGAACACAGTTGACGATCCAGGATCCCCGAAGCGCCGAAGCACGCGCGTTGTGCAGGCTGTTCCTATTATTGTGTCTGGGGCTGACGCGCTAGGCCAATCGTTCAAAGAGCGAACGTCCACCGTGATGGTGAACTGTCACGGTTGCAAGTACCAATCGAAGCATTACGTCCCCAAAAATTCCTGGGTCTCGCTGGAAATTCCGCGGCAAGAAGTTTCTGCGCCGATGTTCGTAGTGAGAGGCCGAGTCGTCTGGGTGCAGCGCCCGCGCACGGTGCGGGAGTTATTCCAGATCGGCGTCGAATTTGAAATTGCCGGCAACTACTGGGGAATCGCGTTTCCACCCGAAGATTGGTACACCGGCGCGACCGGACTAACAGGTGATATTCCGGCGCCTGCGGTTCGAACGCCGATCGGCCTTGAGCACGCCGAGACATCGAGACCCCTTGGAACTGAGACGAAACTCGAGTTAGTTCCGCCGGCGGCGACGTCCCATTCGCCATCACCTGAGCTAGTGCACCCTCAACCGGCGGAAACGGCGATGACATCCGGCGGAGCCTCTATTCTCGGTCCCACGCCGGCTGATCTAGCGAAAGAAATGGAACGGCTCGTCGCTGAAGCAAAGCACAGCTTGCATCAGGTGGCGCGATATGAAAGCCGCACCGCCGTGTCTGAGGAAATTGAAGCGACGCGCACCAAAATTGATGCGCAGCTAAAGGAAACAATAGAGCACGCTGTTCAAACTTCTATATCTCGTGTTTCCGAGCAGGCGCTCCAGGTTGTAGCGCAGCAGTCGGCGCTTCAGACAGCATCTATTGTCGAAAATGCGCGGGCTGCCACGGAGCGCGGCCGCGCTGAGATCGAAGCCCAGCTGCGACAATCGCTCGAGGCCGCCATACACGAAAATGCGTCACAGGCTGCGGAGGAGGCTGTCCGCCAAGCCGCCGAATTGAGCACATCGCAGACACTTCATCAAGCCGTCGAGGACGCCGTCTCGAAGGCAATCGCGACTCGCGCTCCTGTGCCGGACTACTTTGCCACGGATGACGCAGCTCGAGAGCGCAGTGAACAGCTCCGGCGCGAAGTGGAAGAGGCGGCGGCTAGCGCACGGGCGCAGAGCCTGGAGCAAGTTCAGAACGAAGTTGGCGCCGCGGCGAGCCGCTTGCAAAATGAGGTTCATTCATCACTCGACGGCGCTTCGCAGAAACTCGACGAGCAACTTGCCCGCGTATCGCAAGCGATCGCTGCGCAAGCCGAACACGACCTTGCAGCGCGCGAACGAAGTGAACAGCTTAAGCGCGAAGTCGAGGAGGCGGCGGCAAGGACGCGGGCGCAAAGCCTCGAACAAATTCAGCACGAAGCTGGCGCTGTGGCGAACCATTGGCAAAGCGAGCTTCAGTCTTCACTTGATGCCGCGTCGCAGAAACTGAACGAGCAACTGGCCCGCGTATCGCAAGCCATCATCGAACAAGCCGAGCACGATATTACGGCGCGGAATTCCAACTTAAGAATTGCATTCGATGATGCGACAGCCGGCGCACAAAAGACAATCGAGGAGATCAAAGCCACTGTTGCCCAGGAACAATTGCGTGCCGAAGCAACCAAGGCTGAAATTCAAAACGTAGCTCGCACGACATTGGATGAAGCGCGGCAGCAAGTGGAGCAGTTAACTTCGTCGCACCTCGCGGAAATCGGCCGCCTCGCTGACAGTGTTGTGGCGGAGAAAGCGCAGGCTCTTCAGCCTGCTCTCGAGGCTTCCGCGCAGCAGATTTATCAACATGTTGCCGACGAAATCACAAATCATCTTGCACCTCATATTGATAGCGCTCGGAAAGTCGCCGAGGAACTCGCGGTCGCGCGCGCGGAGGCTGAGAACGCCCGGCAAGCGCTTCAGACGCGGCTCCAGGAAGCCGCCGAGGATTCGTTGCGCGGGGCGCTCGATCGTCTGAAAGAGCAAGCGGAACAATTCCCGGCGAAATTTGAGGAAGACCTCCGCGCACGGGTGAAGAAGACCGAGGAGCAACTCGAAGCGAAGACGACGGAAACGATGCATGCCACGTTTGAATCGCTTCTCAAAGCTTCCGATTGGTACTCGAAAAAAGCACAGACGAGCATGCAGTCGTCACTCGAGAAAGCCGTGGAACATTCGACCAACGCTCTTCACGAGCGCGCGGCTGAAACCTCGCGGAAATTTACTTCTGAGCTCGACGGTTACAGCCGTAATTATGTCCAGCACGCCCAGAATCAAATGGAAGAGGCGGCAAACGATGTAGCGTCTCGTGTTGGAGAACGCGTCAAGGAAACGGCCGACACCACCGCCGCGGGATTTGCCGATGAAGTCCACCGCCTCGCGAGCAATACGCTGAGCCAATTCGAAGACGTTTCGCGCGAATCAACCGAGCGCATCCAGACCGAGATGACGCGGTCACAGGACAAATCGCTCGCGGAATTCTGCGACATGCTCGATGAACGCGTAACACTGGGGGTCGAGCGTGCCAGCGTGAATCTCGAACTTCAACTGAAACCGCTGATCGAGAACTGGCAGGCCCAGCGCGAAAATCAACAGCGCGCGTGGATGGAACAGGTTCAACACGCGACCGACGAATCCATTGACCACTTCAAATCGCGCCTTGAGAACGCTTCGAATTCCTGGCTGCTCGCTTCCGCCACGACATTGGGACAGCACTCGCAAGCCGTAATCGAAACGCTCGCGCAATTAGCTGAAAAGCGATTGCGAGATGCTTGCTCCGACGTTCTCGCTGGCATGGGCGATACGATTCGCCAGAGGTTGATCGGTATTTCCGCCGGTATCAGCACGCCCGATAAGAACGCAGAAAGCGCAGATAAGACAGAAGATAAGGGCGCCGGAAATAAATAGGGCGTTGTGTCGTCCGCAGTGGCGCTTCATTACACGCATCTGGATTCGGACGGATTCCCACAAACCGTTATAATCACGAAATGCCGAATGATGCTTTCTTGAGCGTCTGGTGCCGCGACTTTCGCGAGGAATCGCTGCCAGAGCGTTTGGAACAGTTCCTCTCTGCGGTTCCCTTTTCCGCGGCTCAATCGGGCTTCGCCAATCTCGTTATTCGAGCCATTGGACCGCAGGAGGCGCCACTCTTCGAATCGGTCATTGGCCGCATATACCACGATCCGGCCGAAATCATTGAGCTCGTGCGCGAACATTTGAATGCCGATTCGGCGTACGAGGCACGCGGATTCTGGGATCTCTGGGTCCTGAACACGACAACCACTGTTTGGCATCTGCAACCGGAACCGGTCGAAATTCGATGTTATGGCGAGGAATACGACGGCGGCATTTGGAAGGAATATGGCCATTTTCAGGTCAACATCGGTTTCGAGCACTTATTTACCGGCCACGCGCGGCTTCTGGGATTTGGAAGTCAGCCTGCTTCCGCGATCCAGCACCCCGACGAAGCGAAATTCCTCAAGTTGATGACTGAACGAGAGAGCTTTCGCACGTACCACGAACGGACGCGAGAGAACATCCGAAAACTTTTGGACTGGATGCAACGGATCGAACGCACTTTGCCGGTAGATCGAGCGCTCTTATGGTCGGAAGGGGAAGAAAACTTCGAAGGGCGCATCGAAGAGATTCTCGCTGTGCGATGAGCTAGCTCGATGAGCTTACGCGGTGCGCTAGTGCACGGAACTAAGACAACGGTTAAAATAACCTCGGATTGCAGACATCGAATAATCTTGATGACGCCGCTTGGGGGCAAATTGAATCGCCGATGCAGAATCCTACTTTTTTGTTTTGTCGCCATTTTGATGGAAGCATGTGGCGGCCCAGCTACGTCTAAACAGACGACCGAAACACCTGCGCAGCCGGCGGCGCCCGTAATCCCCGCGGATATTCAGCAGGTTGCCGAGACATCGCTCGGTTCAGAAGCGGAAGTTCTGGTTTACGGGGACCTGGCTTTGAACGGAAAGCAGCAAATACTCGTGATCAATAGAATCAAGAAAACACCAGACACGAAAGTACCTGGCATCCTGCTGACGCGCCTGGCGATCCTGGAAGACGAAGGTGGCACCTGGAAGCAGGTGCTTTTGTGCGATGAGCATTTGAAAAATCCCAGCGGCTATCTTGCGGCGACTCCTATCGCACCCGTTTCGGGTTGGCGGCTACAGTACGAACAGCACCCCGACTCGGGCCTTGTGCTCTACTTCACGCCGCTCGATAAACCTGCAGGCGGCTACGTGCAAACTATCGGCATAAAATGGAATCCCAAGGTAAAGCGTTATCAATCCCTAGATCGGAACTACGAGCAGTTCCTGGGTGAAACCAATTCGCTCGAGATTCCGGAGATGAGAGTTCAATAGTGAGCGCCGCAGCTCAAGTCGCATCGAAAACTCACGCTCACGAAGCCCGCGTGCCCGGCTGGAAGCAGCTCGTTCGCTTACTGCCGTACCTGGGCCGGTACAAGGGTGGAATGACCATCGGCATGGTCGCGCTCGTCGCCATGGGACTCGTCGGCAACCTGGTCCCACTGTTGATGGGCGTAATTTTCGATTGCGTCGGCAATGAGCCGAAACCCTTGAGCAAGCTGGTCGGCAAGCTTGGCATTATTTCGGAGTGGTTCGCCCGCTACTATCAGCCGCTCAACCGCCACACTCTGGCCATTTTCTGCGTCGCGTTGATCGCCGCGATTGCATTGAAAGGCATTTTTTCTTTTCTTACCCGCTGGATTCTCATCGGCGTCTCACGCGAAATCGAGTACGACATTCGCAACGACCTTCTCACCGATCTCATGCAACTTGAGCCTGAATTTTACGTTCGCAATCGCACCGGCGAACTAATGTCCCGCTGCACCAACGATCTTAATAACGTTCGGATGGTTCTCGGCCCGGGAATCATGTATAGCGCCACGACCATCATCACCTTCATTCTGGCCGTGAGTGTGATGCTGATGATCTCGCCGGTTCTCACCTTTCTAGTTCTCGTTCCAGTGCCGATCGTGGCGCTCGCGGTACGCTACTTCGGTCAAATCATCCACAATCTTTTCGAAAAGATTCAGGCCTCGCTGGCGGCGCTTTCAGCCCGTGCGCAGGAGAATTTCTCCGGCGTCCGCGTGATTCGCGCCTACGTGCAGGAGCAGGTTGAAATCCAGAATTTCGACTCGGCAAACCGCGAATATGTATCGCGAAACGTCCGTCTTATCCTGGCGTGGAGCATGTTCATGCCGGCACTGACCGCGCTTATCGGCGTGACGTTTCTGCTCGTGCTGTGGCAAGGCGGCCGCCTGGTGATGACCAACCGCATTTCGCTCGGCGAGTGGGTAGCGTTTTACACATTTCTTGGCCAGCTGATTTGGCCAATGGTAGCGCTGGGCTGGGTCACGAATATTTTTCAGCGCGGTGCTGCATCCATGGGTCGCCTGAACTACATTTTCGACAGCAAGCCAAAAATCAACGACGCAGCACTCGGCGTGGAGGGCGTTGCAAGCGAAGACTCGCCGGCTGTTCAGAAATCGCCAAAGATCAGGGGCGAGATTGAATTCCGCAATTTGAGTTTTGCGTATCCAACAGCCGGAAACGGCACAGCTGCGACGCCCGTTCTTAAAGACATCAACCTGCGAGTCCCTGCCGGTTCAACGCTCGCGATTGTCGGCCCAACGGGCAGCGGCAAATCAACATTGGCAGCGCTCGCCGCTCGCCTATGGGAAGCGCCGCTCGGCACAGTGCTGGTCGACGGCCGCTCCATCCGCGAATGGCCGCTGGCCAAATTGCGCCGCGCGCTAGGTTTCGTTCCGCAGGACACTTTTTTGTTTAGCGAATCGCTCGCCGAGAACATCGCATTTGGTGTGGACGCGGCGCGCCAGGAGCAAATCGACAAGGCCGCCGAGATTGCGAACATCTACGGAGACATCTCTGAATTCCCGGAGAAGTTCGGAACGATGATCGGCGAGCGCGGCCTGACGCTTTCTGGCGGCCAAAAGCAACGCACCGCTCTGGCGCGCGCCATCATTCGCGATCCGCAGATTTTGGTTCTCGACGATGCCCTCTCGAGCGTTGACACCGAAACGGAAGAAAAGATTCTCGATCAGCTCCGCGAGGTGATGGCGGGACGGACGACAATTATCGTATCTCACCGTTGCTCCACGGTGCGTGATGCCGATCAGATCGCGGTACTCGTGGACGGCCGCATCGCCGAACTCGGCACACATCAGGAATTGCTCGGCATTGGCGGATATTACGCTGACCTTTACCAGAAACAGCTTCTCGAAGAAGAGTTGGAACGCGCATGAGCGACATCCGCGAAGAAGAAGCCTTAGGAAAGATTTACGACACGCGGTTGACGCACCGCTTGTTGCAATACTTACGCCCGCACAAATGGTGGGTATTCTTTGCCCTCCTGCTCGCGGTTGCTGTCGCTCCTCTCGAAATCATCGGCCCATACTTCTTCAAGGTCGCGGTGGATAGCTACATCACTCCGGTGCTGAGCCACAGGCTCGCCTACGCTGTGGCCATGCGGGCGCTCGGATGGATTACGCTCGCATTCCTCGCCTCTTTGGTTTTCAGCTTCGGTTTGCAATACGTTCAAATGCGCGTCATGCAGCGAGTCGGCCAGGAAATCATGTATGATCTGCGTCGCGAAATCTTCACGCATCTTCAGAAGTTGCCGTTCAGCTTTTATGACCGCAGCCCGGTCGGGCGATTGGTCACTCGTGTAACCACGGACGTTGACGCGCTCAACGATTTGTTCGCCTCCGGCGTCGTCGCCATGCTGAACGACTTCTTCGTTCTCTTCGTCCTGATTGCCGTGCTATTCCACTTCGACGTAAAGCTCGCGCTCGCTACACTTTCCCCGTTGCCGTTAATGTTGTTGATCACACTCGTTTTTCGCACCCAAGTGCGCGATGCCAACCGCCGCATCCGAACCGCCATCGCGCGAATCAATGCCTTCCTTCAGGAACACATCACCGGGATGGCCGTTGTGCAGCTTTTCAATCGCGAAAAGAAATCCAAGCGCGAGTTCGAAGTGTTGAATCGCGTCCACATGGATGCCTACAAAGACGCGATCAATGCCTTCGCTTATTTTTATCCGGCGGTGGAATTTCTGAGCGTGGCAGCGATCGCCCTCGTCTTTTGGTTTGGCGGCACGCGCGTTATTAACGGCGCCATGCAGGCCGGTCTGCTTTTTGCCTTCATGATGTGGGCGCAGCGATTTTTCAGGCCCATCCAGGATTTGAGCGATAAGTTCAATATTCTTCAGACGGCGATGGCCGCGTCCGAGCGAATCTTCGAGCTCCTGGATGAACCGTTGACGACTGCCGAGAGCGGAAAACTTCATGAGCTCCCTGCTACGCGAGGTGAAATCGAATTTCGCAATGTCTGGTTCGCCTACCGCGGAGGAGCGAATCCCTCCGACGAAAACTGGGTCTTGCGGGACGTCTCGTTCCGTGTCGAATTGGGGCAAACTGTCGCCATCGTCGGCCACACAGGTGCTGGCAAGACCACTCTCATTCAACTCCTCCTTCGCTTCTATGAAATTCAAAAGGGCCAAATTTTGATCGACGGCGTGGATATTCGAGACCTCGAACTCGAGGAGCTCCGGCGCCAGTTCGGCATCGTGCTTCAAGATCCGTTTCTTTTCACGGGCTCGATCGAATCGAACGTGCGTCTCGGCACTGAAACGATTGACCGCAGGACCGTCGAACGGTCTCTTGCGGAAGTTGGGCTTGGCGACTTGATCCGCGCCCTGCCAAAGGGCGTCGAATCCGACGTTACGGAGCGCGGCGCCACGCTTTCCGTCGGCCAGAGGCAGTTAATCAGCTTCGCTCGCGCGCTCGCGCATAATCCGAAGTTTCTAATCCTGGACGAAGCGACATCCAGCGTAGACACAATAACGGAATTGATGATCCGTGCGGCGCTCGATCGTCTTCTCGAAGGACGCACCGCGCTCGTCATCGCCCATCGCCTGAGCACCATTCAGCATGCAGACCGTATCCTGGTGTTTCACAAAGGACGATTGCGCGAAGAGGGATCGCATCAGGAGCTTCTCGCACGCCGCGGAATCTATTACCGCCTGTATCAGCTTCAGTACAAGGATCAGGAACTTCAGATTCCTCTCGCAGGGCCTGCTCTCGCAGGTCCCGTCGGCCCGCTTCCCGCGGATGACTGAGATCCGCTCGTGATTTCCAAAGAGCCGCCGCAGATTCTCATCTCCGCCGGCGAGGCATCCGGCGATATGTATGCCGCGCGCCTTGCCACTGCGCTTCAGCAGCGAACTGGCGCAAAAATCTTCGGCATGGGCGGACCGCGAATGCGGGAGGCCGGCGTCGAGCTTATCGTGGACGCCAAAGAGATTGCGGTTCTCGGTATCACGGAGGTAATTCATAAGGTCCCGACGGTGTTGAAAATCCTGCGCCGGCTGCGCAATGAAGCTGCCCGGCGCAAGCCGGCGCTCTCAATTCTGGTGGACTCGCCGGGAACCAACCTTCCACTCGGCAAAAAACTACATCGCTTAAATCTCCGGGTCGTGTATTTCATCACGCCGCAAATCTGGGCGTGGCGCCCGTGGCGCATCCGGGCAATGAAGAGGATTCTCACTCGCGTCCTCGTCATCTTTCCGTTCGAGGAATCGATCTATAAAGACGCCGGAATTCCCGTGGATTTCGTCGGACATCCGCTCGTGGACGTCGTGCGTCCGTCGAAGAGCCGCGTGGAATTTCTCAATGCGCATGGACTCGACGTTTCGCGGCCCGTCGTAGCGCTCTTGCCCGGCAGCCGGCCGAGCGAGATTGGCCTGAACTTGCCGGACATGCTGGATGGTTGCGAGGGGCTTGCGCGCGATTTGAAGCCGCAGTTCGTCATGGCTGCCGCGCCGGGAATTCCAGAACAGTTCTTCCAGCGCTACATGCGGCCAGGGCTGGCCACCACTCGAATCGCGGGAGAACCATACGACATATTGGCGAGCTCGGACTGCGCCATCGTCTCAAGTGGAACCGCGACGGTAGAAGCAGCGCTGCTTGGAACGCCCATGGTTGTGGTGTATCGCGTCTCTGCACCCAGCGCGTTTATCCTCCGCCGGATGATTCGCGCGCCGCACCTCGCCATGGTCAACCTCATCGCCGGTCGCAAAATCGTGCCTGAATTAATTCAGGACGATTTCAAAGGGCCCCGGGTCGAGGCCGAGGTTCGGCGGCTTTTAAGCTCAGCGGAACATCGCGAAACAATGAAACGCGACCTTGCGGACATGGCAGCGCGGCTTGGCACCGGCGGGGCAATTGACCGCGCCGCAGACGTTCTTGCCGCCATACTATCGCAGTAAACTGGGTAAGCAACTGTACTGTCGGGTTTGGTATCTTAGAAATGCGGAGACCTACTTCCTTGCTTAAATACACCGCTCGATTCCTTCGCCCGAATCCCATATTTCTTGCGCTATCGTTAGCTCTCTTCGCCGGTTTTTGTGCTTCTGGTGCTGGCGCGCAGACGACAATCAGATTTCCGCTACGAGCGACACATTACGATGTCGAAGCTACGTTGCACCCTGCTGACCAAACTGTGTCCGCCCGCGCCAAAGTGGACTTTGTCGCTGGCGCTCCGACGCGCACGCTCGTCGTCGAATTGCACCAGGACCTGAAAGTTACGGCAGTGCGCGGTGCGAACGGCAAACCACTCGAATTCAGTCGCGATAACAATCCCCCGCTCAATCTTCGCGTCAATCTTCCCGACGCGCTGGTTTCAGGAAATACCACTTCTGTGACGTTCGAATACGCGGGCCCACTGTCGCTTGAAGAGGATAGTCCCACGAAAGGCGTACGCCTCGCCTCTGTGGACAAGAACGGCGGCTATCTTCTACTGCCGTCGCGCTGGTTTCCGCTGACGAACTATCCGTCAAACCGGTACACATACCACTTCAAGATTTCAGTCCCTGACACTTTTGCCGTGGTCGGCACCGGCACAGCCGAATCACCGCAACTCGTGCCCGCGACAAAAACGGGTGAGCAAGGGCAGGCTATTTACGTATTTCATTCCGATCGCGCGTCGCCGGGCGGAACATTCGTTTTTGGCAACCTGCAATTGAATCCGGTGAAAGTTGAGGGCTTCTCAGTTCCTGTGTACGCGCCCGCCGCGCAAGCCGGAACGGCGAATCTTTATGGCGCTTCGTTGGCGCACGCCGTGACGTACTTCTCCGACGTTTTCGGCCCTATTCCTGAACGCAGTTATGTAATAGCGCAGATGCCGGACGGCTCATTAAGCGAGTACGCGGGGCCCGGAATTATTCTTATCAGCGCGCGCCAGTGGTCGCCGCGGCCAAACGAGCGTTTGATGGCTGAACTGGTGGCGGAGCAATGGTGGAATGACGAGATATTGCCGGCGTCAGCTGCTGACGTTTGGCTTTCCGACGGTCTTTCTTGCTATTCCGGCGCGCTTTACGCCGAAGAGACGGGAGGCGAGGCAGGCTTGCGGAAGGCGCTTGATGATTTCGCCGTCGGTACGCTGATGTACGAAGACGCAGCGCCGATTTCGCAGGCGCAGCGGCTGCAACCCTACTCGGACGAATATCGTTCGGTAGTAGATGATAAGGGCGGCATGGTGTTCCACATGCTCCACAACGAGCTTGGCGATGTGGCGTTCCGTGCTTTGCTTAAGGAGTTTTTTGAGAAGTACGCCGGGAAAACCGTCACTCTCGAAGAGTTTGAGAAAATGGCCGAGTCGAAAAAGCCGGCTACTCCGCCTGTGCCGGGACAACCTTCAGTGAATCTTGTCGCCTTCTTTTCGCAATGGCTGAATTCGACGGGTATTCCCGACTTCAAGCTCGAATACATCGTGTACCGGACAAAAAAGGGATTTAAGGTGGTGGGCAAGGTCAATCAGGATCTCGATACATTCCGGATGCCAGTGGAAGTGCGTGTCGATACCGAGGGCAATCCTGAATACAAGAAAATCAACGTCGCGGGCCTAGCTTCGCAGTTCCAGATCGAGACGTTTGGCAGACCCAAGCCAAACGGAATTACTCTCGATCCGAATAATAACCTTCTCAAGGCGAGCCCGAAGCTCCGGGTCCGTGCCGCCATCGCGCGTGGCGAAGGCCTGGCAGCTCAGGGAAGATTCTACGATGCGATTCAGGAGTATCAACACGCGCTCGATTTGCAGGCCAATAATTCGCTTGCTCATTTTCGCGTGGGCGAAGCACTTTTCTACCAGAAGAATTACCAGGCGGCAGCGAACGCGTTTCGAGCTTCACTCGATGGCGACCTTGATACCTCATACAAGTGGGTCGAGGTCTGGAGCCACATCTACATCGGCAAGATTTATGATCTAACGGGTCAGCGTGAGCGCGCCGTCAACGAATACAGCCGCGCGCAACACTTGAAAGACGATACGGGCGGCGCACAGGCGGAAGCCGAGCGTTACCTCAAGAAGCCATATGGCGAGGAAGCGAGCGGCTCGACGGCAAAGTCTTAGAACAAGTTTTGAGCTTTCAGCAGTTTCAGTCCCGTAAGTTCTGGCGCGGCAATTCCCTTGTGCTGCACCATGACTTGAAACGTCTCGCCCATTCCATCCGGGAAAATCAAGCTCTTGAACTGCAGGCGAGAACGTATTTGACTGGCATGTTGCGTGGTTTCACCGGCATCGTTTGAAATGTCTGCGAAATTGCTTTGATGCGCGAGTGACAGCAGAAAATGGGTTTGCGACGCCAGACCTGTTCGTATTAGGCCGCTTTTTCGCCCCCAAAGATCGAGCGCTGTGAAACTCACATGTGCGGTGAGGTCCTGTTCGCCGGGTGCGCGATAATATTCTTCGCTCGCGCGATGGTTGCAATAAGCCAGCATCGTACCGTTCATGTGGTGTTCGTCGTATAGTTCGCGCGCTTCTCGTCCATAGTCAATCGTTAGAACGAAACCACGGTCTAAATTTCCGCCTATCCTTTCGATCCACTCGCAGGCACGCACGGAGGCTTCCGCGTGTTGGCCTTCGCGCAGTCTAACTTCTTGCCCCCGAAAATACTCGTCGAGTTCGGGAGACGATATCGGCATTCTGCGTTCGACGAATTCATCCCCAATTGCGTCCACATAAATCTCCTCGAGCTTGCCCTCGTGCATCACGAGTCGATGAACTGGAAGCGCATCGAAAAACTCATTCGTGAGAATGCAGCCTTGGGGGATTACTTCGGTTGTCTCCTTGAGGACTGACGCGTGCCCCGCCAAGATATGATCGGCAAGCGCGCTAGCCGCAACTTCCAGCCGCTTGGCCGATATTTCGATCGCTCTGTAATCGATTGCCTCGTAGAATTTCGGCAGTTCATCTCGGGAAAAGTCCAAAATCTGGCGCGCTAAAGATCCTGTGCCGGCGCCGAGTTCTGCAATTGTGAAACGGCTGGGGGATGCAAGAAGCATCCACATCTCATAAATTTGCCGCGCTATGAGCCGGCCAAAAATCGGCGACATGTCAACACTCGTGTAGTAGTCGGCGCGCCGCCTTTCAATGGATCCGTTGTAATAACCGAACTCGGAATGATAGAGGCAAGTTTCCATGTATTTCGCGAAGGTGATCGGACCACCGGCATGAATTCTCTCGACGAGCAATCTATGAAGGGCAGTGCTGGCAGTTTGCAAGGATATTAATCCTGGCGCTGGGGATTGCTGGTAAACATTTCGATCACGTAGTCGTGTAAACCGTCGTAGAGCTGCTTTTGAAACATCCACGGGAATTGCGGGTTGTCGATTTCCCTCGGCTGGAACTGCAGCAGGTAGATATGAATTGCGGCATCACTAAATTTGTAACGAATTTCCAATTCCACTCCATCGCCACTTGGCCGCGCGTCGAAGGCAAACAATGGGTGTTCGTAACGCAATAGTTCCGCGCGCACCTTCTGAACGCGAAGTTCGCGTTGCTGCTCGTCCGGCGTCACGCGCCCGCTGTCCCAGCGCGCAGAGTCTTCTTTGCGACGCGTTGAAACGCGGCGAGCGCTTCTCGATCGAAAAGCACAAAATAAACCTTCTCGAGCGTCGTCGAGCCTTCGAGATGACGCACGACTTCATCAATCATGATCTCCGCGCACTCGCCAAGCGGAAATCCGGCAATCCCGGTCCCGATCGCGGGAAACGCAATCGTTTTGAGTTTCTTGTCGGCAGCGAGCCGTAATGACATGCCGGTCGAACTGCGCAGAGCCTTGGCAGTCGTTTCGCCGCCAAGCTGCATGCTCGCTGCGTGGATCACATAACGCGCTTTCAGTTTTCCACCGGTCGTCACGGCGGCACTTCCGATGGGAATCGAACCAATTTCATTGCATTCTCGCTGGATTGCATCGCCGCCCTTCCGGCGAATTGCGCCGGCGACGCCTCCGCCCAACTGCAGATCGTTGTTAGCGGCGTTCACCACGGCGTCCGTATCCATCTCTGTGAGATCGCCTTGCTGGATGATGATTCGGTTGGCAAAATTCATGGTTAGTTTCATGGTGTGGTCGCGGCACGTAATAAATCCGGTGCCTCTGTTACAACTACGACTTCCTTGCCCATCCGCCGGCCGACTTCCGTGCAGGCAGCAATTGTCTCGTCGGAAGTTTCGAGCGCGCGAACCACTTCCAACAGTTTCGTATTTGGCACTGGAATGAAAAAGTGCATGCCGACGCAGTGCTCGCTGCGAAACGTGATGGCGGCTATCTCGGACACGGAAAGCGAGGACGTAGTGCTTGCGAGGATTGCGCCGGGTTTAGCGAATTTGTCGAGTATCGTGAATATTTCGAGCTTCGTCTCCATTTCATCCGCAACAGCCTCGATCACCAGATCGGCCTCTCGGATTGACTCATCCACGGAGCGCGATGTTCGAATGAGGCCGATTGCAGCATCTCGCTGCTCTACGGTCAGCTTTCCTCGGGCAACATCTTCTTCGAGGCTCTGCCGAATCCAATCGAGCGCCTCCTCGATAATATTTGCGGATACGTCTTCGAGAACGGTACGGTAGCCCGCCTGCGCTGAGACGCAGGCGATTCCGCGGCCCATCGGCCCCGCGCCAATCACCGTAATCGTCTTCACTTTCATTTTCAAATTTGCCTAAGCCCGCACAGGAAAGAGTCGCGCGGCGTTGTCATAGAGAATTTTTTGCTGCGCCGCGGGAGATATCGGCAGCGCACGGAATTTCGCTATGTTGCCGCGCACGCCAGGCACGCCCGGACCGGGCCAGTCGGTCCCGAACAATACTTTGTCGGCAATCTCTTCGATCCGCGGAAAGTATTCCATCAATTTCTGCGGCGGAATCCCTGAAATATCCATGTGCATATTCTTGTGCCGGCGCACGAGGAAGAATGCCTCTTCCATCCAGAGCGGCCGGCCGCCGTGCGCCAAGATGACCACGAGATCGGGAAAATCGACGCCGACGTCATCCGCCAGCATCGGTTGCGCATAGAGATTGCGAGCGCCGGGAAATATCGAAGTGCCGGTGTGAATCATCACCGGAAGCCCAACGGCTTGGGCTGTCTCGTACATAGCCGCGAGAGGGCCGAAGCCATCACGATAGGCATTCGGGGCGAATAGTTGATGCGAGGGATGCACTTTGAGCCCGCGGATGCCGATGTCCTTCAGCCGTTGGACTTCCGCGCCGGCATCGGGGACAAATTTTGGATGTACGGAACCGAATGCCAGAAGGCGATCCGGCTTGACCGAACAATATTTCGCAATCCAATCATTCACTTCCGGTCCGAAGCCGATTACTTCCGGGCTGACGTAGTTGATTAGTCCCGCGCGTTCAATTTCCGCTTCATCGAGGAACTTCAAAAACTCTGTGGCACTGGCTGAATACTTTTCGATTTCGGCGTAGTCCTTTCGCCCGTGCTTAATTAATTTCAGCGCGCTGGGTTTGAACATATCGAGCGGCTGGATGTGAATGTGGATATCAATTATGGGCGGCAAGTGGCGGCGTGTCCTTTGTAGAAACGGGCGGGATTTGGCTCTGAAAGGGGTGCAATTTTGTCTCGATTAGAAATGAATCTGTTGTTTGTTTTGTGTGAGTTACGGGCGTTTCTAATAAATTCCAGTCTCGATTAGAAATGGGGTGGATTCGGGCGCCGTGCGGCTTAGGTTTTGCCAGATGGCGAGTCGCGGGCAAGATGCCCGCGCCACGAAGTAAAGGAAGCCTACGCCTAGCAGGACCGGGCGCTGGCGAGTGACCGAGGCTTCTCCCATTTATTTTATCATTTACTAGCATCGTGTTTATTTATAGCAGTGTGTTGGCAGGTGCGCAAGAGAGAGGGTCTGTGGATGGAGGGGCTGGAAATTTGAAAAATGAAAAGGGAAAAGGGAAAAAAGAAAAGGGACGGATGGGAATGAAAATTTCGCACGTGAAGTTATTCGTGCTGACATTGGGGGAAAAACGCCGGCAGGATGCCGGCGCTACGACGGCAATTGGAGAAATTGAACAGTGAAGTAGGAGAAATGGAATGGGAGAGCGAAAAAACGAGATTGTGAATTTCAGATGTTCTGACGTTGGCACAAAAACGCCGGCAGGATGCCGGCGCTACGATTGCAATTCGAGGCTGGGTCATTTTCAATCTTTTAGTAGCGGGGGACGCGGGGGTCGATTTCGGTTGACCAGCGATCGATGCCGCCGGTCATGGAGCGAGCGGCTTCGACGCCTTGCGAGCGCAGCCATGCGGCAGCGTCAAGGCTGCGCATGCCGTGATGGCAGAATAGAATCACGTCTTCAGCAGACTCGAGCTCTGCCAGATTCGTGGGAATCTCGCGCATCGGAATCAATTTTGATCCTTCGATCCGCGTCGTCTCGTATTCCCACGGCTCGCGCACGTCCACGAAGAGGAACTTTTCGCCGCGGTCTAGGCGTTGCTTTACTTCCTGGGGCGAGACTTCAATGTTTGCGAGCGGGTCGGTGGTCATCGTTCCTTCTTCAGCGTCAATAGCCGAAATCAGCGGGAGCCGAATAGGCATTGTGACGGACGGCCAGTGCGTCAAAACGCGATGCGCCTAGCAGATCGAGGTAGGCGCGATGATCGGGCACGCGCACGACCCAGTTTTCGAGCCAGCGCTCAAGATCTTCGAGTTTGCGACTCTGCGTGTGGTACTCGGAGAAAAACTCGTGATCGCGGCCGTAGTACCCTTGAACCGGAGAGGGGTGGGCGCCGCCGGGCTCGTGAACTACGGCGGCGACGAGAAATCCAGGGACGAGCGTGCGGTTCGGATCCGAGGCAATCAATTCCGGCGATACGATCTCTTCCGCGACGATAATTACCTTCCTTGCGGCTCGCGCTCCGTCTACGGCGACACCAAGACTGCCCCAAATATGGGCATTGCCGAATTCATCGGCGCGTTGCACTTGCAAGATCGCGACATCGGGACGAAGCGCGCGAACGGCGACGAGTTTATCTTCGTTGACCGGCGAGATGAACTCGCGCAAATTGCCATTTTTCCTGAGCAGATCGCTGCCAAGGGTGGAGTACGTCGGTAAGAACGGGATTCCGAGCGCACCGGAATGAAGCGCCAGCGCCATTGTGAAATTTGAATAATCCGTCATCTCGATGCGCCGCGGAATATTTTGCTCCATGGCGCGGCGGAAGCAGTAGCCGACGCCTGCCGACACGTTACCCACCCAGGCGGCCATGAGTTTTGAGACGCATCCCGCGCCAATCATTTGATCGAACAAAATGTCTGAAATCGGACCGACAAGAGTCAGATCGCGGCGTCCCAGGCGAATCAGTTCGTGCCCCGCGGCAAATGGGATCATTTGTTCCAATTGCGCGCCGAGAAGAACCATCGAGCCCGAGGGCACGTGCTGCGAGATTGCCTCCCGCATCGTTAACAATTTGCTGGTAGCAGCCATATTAGCGCGTATTCGCCTGACCTATTTGGTCCAGAAATGATTTGGGTCGAGTGAGCGCATTGCGGCAAGTTCCGGCTCGCTCGGCGCTTGGGTTTCCATGAGATCGTCGGCAACGCGTAACGACCATCCCGTGTTCGCAAGTACATCCTCGACCGCGATGCCAGGATGAGTAGACGCGAGAAAAGCTTCGCCGTCGGTGCCATAACGCAACACGCCAAGAGTCGTGATCAGCGCGGACGGACCGGTGTGGCCCGGCAGTCCCTGCGCCGTGCGCCAACTATTCCCACGACCGAAACCCGGCGACGTGATGTACGCGACACGCTCAACCAGCCGCGACTTTTCATGAGCGAGCAAGACCACCGTGCGCTTCGCCAATGAAGCTATATCACAGGCGCCGCCCGAACCTGGCAGCCTGTGCGTCTCGCCGTGGCGGCCTCCCCAAGTGGAATTCAAATTCCCAAAGCGATCGACTTCCGCGGCGCCGAGAAATCCGACGTGAACGCGGCCTTGTTGCAACAGCGCCATAACGTCGAGCATCTGCCCGGCCTGCGTAGCGCCACGCAAATTTGGAGGATCGCCCATCGTATATAGCAATTGTGGAGAAGGCGTCTCGCGGATCAATCCATTTTCGTAGAGGCCTACCGCATTGGGCGCATGGGTTTGCTTGGCGACGAGAAATGCGAGGATCGGCAATCGCATCCCGACGAACACCAGCTCGCCGTCTGCGATTTCGCGGGCGGCTGCCGCGACCATCAACTCACTGTAGGTGTAGCCGCGTGCGGCAATCTGAGCTTCTATCGCGGTTGGCTCGACCAAGTGTTGCCTTTCTTTGCTTCAGACCTGCGGTAGAACTCAATTCCAGTGATGTATGTTGGTTCGATATTACTTTCCACGAAATACCGGAAGGCGCTTCTCGGCAAACGCAGCCAATCCTTCGGCGCAATCCTCGGACATAAAGCACTCAACTTGCCGCTCGATCTCCTGATCGAGTGCGCGCTCGAGTGCGACACGATCCGTTCCAAAAAGGCGGTCCTTCACGAAACGAGCCGCTATCGGCGGCGCGGCAGCGAGTTTAGACGCAAGAGAGCGCGTTTCCACAGCCAGGCTGTCAACTGGCACGACGCGATTGTAAATACCCAGCCGAAGCGCTTCATTTGAGGAGATCATTTCGCCGGTGTAGAAAAGCTCGGCGGCGCGTGCCGGGCCGACGAGCCGCGGCAAGAAGTAGGTGCCTCCAAAATCGGGATACAAACCGAGATTCGCGAAGCTCTCGCCAAAACTTGCCTGATCGGACGCGATGCGAAAATCGCATCCCAAGGCGAGATTGGCGCCGCCGCCTGCTGCGGGGCCGTTGATCGATCCCAGGATCGGCTTCGGAATCGTGGCTAGCAGGAGAGAAATTTCTTTTCCTGAGCGGACAAGGCTTTCTAGCTCGTGGCCGGCGTTTCGAGCGCGGGCGTCTCGAAGCACGGCGAGATCGCCGCCAGCGCAGAAGGCGCGTCCTGAGCCGGTGAGCACGATCGCGCGCACCGTATTATCGTCAGCGGCACGACGGAGGGCGTTTGTGAGCGCTTCGCCTAGCTCGACATTTAGCGCGTTCAGGCGCTCGGGGCGATTCAGGCGCAAGGTTAGGACGGAGTTTTCGCGTTCTTCGAGGAGCACGTTTGCGCTGGCCGTCTTTACGGCTTCTGACAATGGAATGCCTCTCAGAATCGCCGCTCGTTCGAAAAGAAAGATGCCGGGCTGAAGCCCGGCGCTACAAGTGCCGAGCGGCGCTCAGAGTTGCATTAAAAGCGCGCCGCGGCTGAAGCCGCGAGAATTAAGCGCGGATCTTTCGGAGCGCTGAAGCGCTCCTTCCCCGCATGAATGCGGGGGCTGCCACCGAACAGCGCATCCGCAGCGTCACACCGCATTCGCCGCATCCCTGTTGTCATGACAAACAGTGTAGGCGTCATGCGAACTCGGTCAGCCTTTCAAACCTTTCAGTAGAACTGAGAGTTTTTTGAAATAGCGCATCTTTACGCCGCGTTCTGAGCCGGTGTGCAGGCCGCTTGTTGAGGGCAGGACGAACACACTGGCACCATATAGAGTTTCTTTTTGGAGTCCGAGCTTGCATGTGCGGCCGGAAAAGCGTTCGTAGACTCCTTTGCCGTTGAAGGCAACCACGCGGGGCTTCAACTCTTCGAGCTTTTGCGCGAGGAGGACACGGCCCTCGGCGAATTCCTGGCGCTCGACTTCTTCCATGCTCTTTGTCGGACGCTTTACCAAATCCGTCAAGCCAACGCCGAATTCCACGAGGCGCTTGTCGTCGTTGTAGCTGAGCATTTCGGGCACGACGCCGGACTCGTAGAGAAGCGGCCAAAATTGATTGCCGCGGCCCGCGTAATAATGGCCAACGCGCGCGGATCGTTCGCCGGGATTGCACCCGACGATAATCAGCTTCATACCTTTCCGGAGGTAATCAGGCAGCGTGCGCATCCGCGTCGATCTCCCGATTCTAGATGACCCTTGTGGCAGTTCCTAGTCGCGTCCAAATCATTCTATCGCCGTCGCGTGGTTATGGCGGGGTTGTTATTATAATTTGTGCCTGGGGCCCTTTCGCGTCGCGTCGTGCCTGTGCGGTGAAGTGTTGCGCCCTATCGGCCTGTGAACCGCGACGGACGATAGCATATCGAGTAACGGGGAAAAGGCAAAGAGGCTCGCGGACGAATTAACGCGTAGGCAGAAAAGAAGGATGCCCGGCTGCCGGCCGCTACAAGTGCCGTCGGGCGTTCGAGCCACTTCGAGTGCTGATTGCTTTTTTCTGCATGCCCTGAAGGCTAGCTCGAAGCGCAGGCTTGAGCTCAACGCGGCTTGCGGTGTGTGCTACCCTATTTGCGTGCCTGGACGTCAAACGCAGGTAATGCGTGGGTGATGCGCAGGTAACGACTATGAATGCACCGAAACTTGATCCGGTGAATGCTGCGCCGAGCGCCGAGGCTTCCGGGGCTGCTGCCGGGAGTGTGCCGACACAGACTCCGCCTGCGGACAATGAACTTGAATTGGTGACTGCGGCGCGCGCGGGAGACGTCGCTGCATTTGAGACGCTCGTCAACCGGTATGAACGCAAAATCTTTCGGCTGGGGATGAACATCACTGGAAGCCGCGAAGATGCCGAGGACGTGATGCAGGAGGCCTTCCTCAAGGCTTACGAGCATCTCCCGGATTTCCAAGGCAATTCGCGCTTCTATACGTGGCTGGTTCGCATTGCCGTCAATCAGGCGCTGATGAAGCTGCGCAAGCGGCGGCCGAATGAGACGTCGCTCGACCAGGAAATCGAAACGGGCGAGGATTCCTTTTTCCGCGATGTGGAGGACTGGGGGCCGTCGCCAGAGGAACGCTACCGGCAGGCCGAACTGCAAGGCATTCTTTCGGAAGTAATCGGGGACCTCGACCCATCTTTTAGAATCGTTTTTCAACTTCGGGACATCGAAGAATTATCCACGGAAGAGACCGCGGAGATCCTAAAACTCTCGGTACCCGCGGTAAAATCCCGGTTGTTGCGTGCGCGGCTGAAACTGCGTCAGAAGCTCAACCGGTACTTTCGGCAGGGTGATCAACAGTGAAGTGCAACAACATCATTGAAGAGCTTACCAGTTACCTCGATAAATCCCTGGATCCGGTCCTTAGGCAAGAACTCGAAGAGCATTTGAAGAAATGCAAGAGGTGCCGGCTGGTGGTTGATACGTGTAAGAAGACGATTGATATTTATTGCAATGCCGAGCCGGTGCCGCTGCCGGATGAAACGCGATCGCGGCTGCATAGTGCGTTGCGGGAACGATTGCAGCAGAGCCGCCGGTAGAATTTACTTCACCGAAAAACCTTCACGCGCGAGTTTCGCGGAATAACCTCACGGAATAATTTCACGGGCGGGGCGGGCGCTGGTCGAATTCCTGTTCGTTTTCCCATAGGGGCACTTGCTGCCCGATTTTCATTTCGATAGCTTTTTCGTAGACGCGACTCGCTGTCACCACATCTTCAATCGCAATTCCGCTGGATTTAAATAGCGTGATGTCGTCTGGATGCGCGCGGCCTTGGGAGCGGCCTGCGGCTATTTCGGACAACTCCTTTACGCTGTCCCACCGCGACGGATCATTTTCGAATGGTTGAATCAAATCACCCGCTTCGAGCTTCGCTTGCTCACGGGAATCGACGGCGATGATATTCGCGCGAAGCACGGCATTTTCGTCGAGTTCGCGCTTCTGAGGAAAGTTGGCGCCGATCGCGTTGATGTGAACGCCGGGGCGGAGCCATTGGCCATGTAGAACTGGTTGCGAGGCGGTGGTGGACGTGACGATGATATCCGCGCCGCGTACTGCGGCTTCAGCGGAGTCAACTGGGTCCACTGGAATGTTTAGTTGCTGCGCCATTTCGTTTGCGAACTTTGCGCGGCGGGTCGCGTCGCGTCCAAATACACGGACGCGTTCAATTTTTCGGACTTGCGCGATGGCGAGCAGTTGGGTTCGTGCCTGCAATCCTGTGCCGATTAGGCCAACTTTGGTTGCGTCATCGCGCGCCATTAGACGCGTTGCGACGCCGCTAGCGGCGCCGGTGCGCATTTGGCCGAGGTAGTCGGCTTCGATGAGGGCGAGGAGTTCGCCGGAAACGGCGTTGAACAGAGGAACGATGAAGCGCAAACCTTGGCGGGAGCTTGTGTAGATTTTCATTCCCATGTAGCCGCCGCGCACGTCGGCTGCGGCCATGTAATGGAGATACGAACCGCCGGGCACATGCAGGCGATGGCGTGAATGCAGAATCGCCGTGCCATCGGCCAGGTGTTGAAACGATTCTTCGACGGCATCGAGCGCCATTTCCATCGTCAGTAATCGGCGGACGTCTGATTCCTTAAGCAGAAGTGCCATTCGATTTCACCTGACCTAGCTTGCTAAAGATTGATTCGATATCGCAGAACGCGCGTTCCGGCGACATCGAGAACAAGTAGCTCGCCACGCGTGCTCACGGCAATCTGAAATTTGCCGCTGCCAGACTGCAGACGGTTATCGAGCGGATCTGAAAACTTTACATGCCCGTCGAGCGCCCAGACCTTCACTCCTCGAATCGCCGAGTCGGGAGTGAAAACATATTTCGGAGTGACGCCGATTCCAGAACCAACGGGAGTTGAATCAACTTTTCCGCCGTGCGTTGTTGTGTCATCCCAGGTGGCGACGTAGTCTCCATCCAAACTGAATTTTTCCACGCGCGAACTCGTTATGTCCAAAACGTAAAGATTTCCATCCGGTCCGGCCGCGAGTGACGCGGGCGCGAAAGGCTCTCCGGAAACCAAAGGGGAGATCAACGTCTTCACATATCGGCCGCGCGAGTTGTACTCTCGAATTTCATTCGCCGCAGAGTCGGATTTGCTGGCGGTCTTTTCCGCGCTGACGATTACGAAAATATCTCCGGCAACGTCCACTGCTATTGATTCGGGGCGCTGGTGCAGCTTCAGCGGAGTGAGCAAATAGTGCCGATACGGCTCGCCTTCCGGCGAAAAAATGTAAATCGAGTTGGCATCGGGCGAGAGAACGTAGATCGCTGCTCCAGGATCGACGGCGACGCGAAAAGGATTTTCTGGCACGCGGTCATCGAAAGATAGCAGCGGGTGTCCGGTCGGGCCGAACTTTTCGATGCTGCCCGTGCCTGAGTCGGCGATGAAAACGTTGCCCGTGAAGTCAGTCGTCAGCCATTCCGGGCGGCCGAGTTGGCCTGGCTCGCGGCCGTGAGTTCCCCACTCGGCCACGAACGTCAGCGGCGGCGG
>DATBYF010000047.1:0-60855 GCA_036513895.1 Candidatus Acidiferrales bacterium
AAGAACTAGCAAGGATCTTGGACTCCACGGCAGAGGCGATCTATGGGCTAGACATGCAGGGCAACTGCATGTTTTGCAATTCTGCGTGTCTGCGATTTCTGGGATACAAGGACCCGGTAGAACTCATCGGTAAGAAGATGCATACCATGATGCACCATTCTCGGCCCGATGGAACACCTTACCCCAGCGAAGAATGTCGTATTTACTTAGCTTTTCGTCGAGGCGAGGGCAGCCACGTGGACGATGAAGTCGTGTGGCGTGCCGACGGAACGAGCTTCCCGGTTGAGTATTGGTCCTACCCGATACGTAAGGACAACGACTTGATGGGTGCCGTAGTAACTTTCGTCGACATCACTGAGCGCAGGAGAGCACAGTACGCCCTACAGCAAAGTGAGGAAATGTTTCGCCAGTTGGCGGAAAACATCCGCGAAGTCTTTTTCATCATAACGCCAGATCCACCGACAATGGCTTATATCAGCCCGGCTTACGAGGAAGTTGCCGGAAGACCCCGTCAGGAACTTTACGACCGTGTCGATGCTTGGATCGACTTGGTTCATCCGGAAGATCGCCATCAGGTAGTAGACGTTTTTGAACAGTCCCTGCGAGGCGTTGCAACGGCCATGGAGTACCGGATGCGTCGGCCTGATGGATCGGTCCGTTGGATTCACGCACGTAGCTTTCCCGTTCGGGACTCGCAGGGCAAGTTGGGCCGCATTGTTGGTATTGCTGAAGACGTTACCGACCGCAAGAAAGCGCTGGAAGAGATGAAACTCGCCAGGGCAGCCGCAGAAGCTGCAAATCGGACAAAGAGCGAATTCCTCGCGAACATGAGTCACGAAATCCGAACGCCAATGAACGGCATTATTGGGATAACCGACCTCCTACTCGATACGCAAATGACCCGAGAGCAAACTGAATACCTCCAGGTGATAAAAACCTCTGCTGACTCGCTTCTAATGATTATCAACGACATTTTAGATTTTACAAAGATCGAGGCCGGCAAATTGGCACTGGCATCCGTCACTTTCGATTTAAGAGAGAGCCTTGAAGGGGTGATGAAACTACTCGCGATTAAGGCTCATAAAAAAGGCATTGAGCTCCTCCTGACAGTTCGCCCTAGTGTGCCCACGTCGGTGGTAGGCGATCCTAATCGATTACGACAGATTCTAATTAATTTGGTGGGAAACGCCCTTAAGTTTACGGAGCGGGGAGAAATTGTAGTCGAAGCGCGAAAAGAGACGGAAAGGGATGACTGCACGACCTTTCATTTTAGTGTCCGAGATACCGGGATCGGAATTCCAAACGACAAACAGCAGTTGATTTTCGATGCATTTTCGCAAGCAGATTCGTCATCTACGCGCAAGTTTGGGGGCACCGGACTCGGTCTTACCATTTCAAATCGACTCGTTGATCTGATGGGTGGGCGAATCTGGGTCGAGAGCAAACTTGGACGCGGTTCTACATTCCACTTCACCGTTCGGCTGGAACTCGGATCATAGCAAGACGCCCGCGTCAATCGCCTCTCATTCCGTCCATGCCCGGCCAGACCCTTAAATGCCGACTTGTAAGAGATCCTATCTGAAATCGGCATGTTGATTCGACTACCACGCAACAACTCCGTATGGTCGGCAATTTCGTTCACGAGCGATGCGCGAGGGTCACACGCTCCATGGACGAGAACAACATCGAATTCCACATCGCGGCAAACGACTACTTCGGGACGGACCGCATGGAGCGCGCGCAGTGGTCCTTCCCCGATGGCGGAGCGAAGTCATTTCCTGGAATTTTCCGCGACGTGACAAAAACTCTGTTCCGCGTGATCTCCAACTGACTGAGGAGCGCGGAGCGGTCGATCGCCGTTTCGTTCGGGTATGAGTCAGATGATTCTTGGAGTGCCTCAGTCGCTTCGCAGTAGATCGAACAGAAACCGTTGCGACCATCCTACGCGCGTTGACTTGCCGTTGGGCGCATCATAAGATTCGCGCCGATGCCAGATTCTTCTCCACTGTCCGGACGCACGATTTCCCACTACCGCATCGTCGAAACACTCGGCGGCGGCGGAATGGGCGTTGTCTACGAGGCCGAGGACACGCGGCTCCATCGCTTCGTTGCCCTCAAATTCCTGCCGCAGGAAGTTGCTCGCGACCCGCAGGCGCTTGCCCGCTTCCAACGCGAAGCGCAAGCCGCATCCGCACTGAATCATCCGAGTATTTGCACCACCCACGACATCGGCGAGCAGGACGGACAAGCATTCATCGCCATGGAGTTTCTGGATGGCGAAACGCTGAAGCATCTGATCGGCGGAAAGCCCGTCGAGACCGATGTCCTACTTGGTTTGGCGATTGAAATTGCGGATGCACTCGATGCCGCTCATTCACAAGGAATCGTTCATCGCGATATCAAACCCGCCAACATTTTTGTGACGAAACGAGGGCACGCGAAGATTCTCGATTTCGGGCTGGCGAAGACGCTGCGATCCGCATCAGCGCTCTCGGTGTCGGCGACGCAGGATACCGCCGACGCAGTAGCTCCCGAGCACCTGACGAGTCCGGGCAGCACGCTCGGCACGGTCGCGTACATGTCGCCGGAGCAAGTGCGCGCCAAGGAATTGGACGCCCGAAGCGATCTGTTTTCTTTCGGCTCTGTGCTTTACGAAATGGCGACTGGCACATTGCCGTTCCGCGGAGAAAGTTCAGGAGTCATCTTCCGTGAAATTCTAGATCGCGATCCGGTTCCCGCGATTCGTCTGAATCCTGATCTTCCTCTCAAGCTCGAAGACATCATCGGAAAGGCGTTAGAGAAGGACCGCGAGACGCGGTATCAACACGCGTCCGAAATGCGCGCGGATTTGAAACGCCTGATACGCAAAACTGACACAAAGCGCTCAGGGACAACGGTGGTAGCAGTTTCCGATTCGAATTCGTTGTCCTCCGCCATTCGCTTCGAAGGAATCCAGCCCGTAGATTGACTTGTCCTTCATCCTCAGCCTAAGATTCGCGCCAATGCCCGATTCTTCTCCACTCTCCGGGCGAACGATTTCGCACTACCGCATCATTGAGAAGTTGGGCGGCGGCGGGATGGGTGTGGTCTATGAGGCCGAAGATTTGCGCCTCGGCCGCCATGTCGCTTTGAAATTCCTTCCTGACGAATTGGCCAGGGACACGAAGGCTCTCGAGAGATTCCAACGCGAAGCCCGGGCCGCATCCGCGCTCAACCATCCCAACATCTGCATCATCCACGAGATCGACGAGCAGGACGGCCGTTCGTTCATCGTGATGGAGTTGCTCGAAGGCCAAAACCTACGGCATCGCATCGATGGCAAGCCCATGCCGGTTGACGAATCGCTCGACATCGCTGTGCAGGTGGCCGACGCTCTGGACGCTGCGCACGCGAAAGGCATTGTGCATCGCGACATCAAGCCCGCCAATATTTTTCTCACGCAGGACCGTCCCAAGATTTTGGATTTCGGTCTCGCGAAGCCAGCCAATTGGCAACCCGGCATGGGCGAAACGATGAGCGCAGACTCCGCGCCCACAGCGAGCATTGGCAGGGAAAGTCTCACAAGTTCCGGCGCTGCGATGGGCACCGTCGCCTACATGTCCCCCGAGCAGGCGCGCGGCGAGGACATGGACGCTCGCAGCGACCTCTTCTCTTTCGGCGTGGTCCTTTATGAAATGGCCACTGGCCGCCCGCCATTCAGCGGCAATACGCCAGCTGTGATTTTCGAGGCAATTCTCAATCGCAATCCCATTGCGCCGATGCGATTAAATCCCGTCTTGTCTCCGGAGCTCGATCGGATAATCACGCGTTCGCTTGAGAAGGAGCTGAGGCTTCGCTACCAAAAAGCCTCGGAAATGCGCGCCGATTTGCAGCGTCTCAAGCGCGATTCCGAGTCCGGCCGCACGCCGACTTCATCCGCTTCTGTGGCTGCTGCGCGGGCCGCGAAGTCTCTCGCCGTGCTCTATTTCCAGAATCTCAGCGGCGCCAAGGAAGATGAATACTTTCGCGACGGCATGTCGGAAGACATCATCACTGAGTTGCTGAAGATCAAAGGGCTGCACGTCTTTCCGCGTGCGACCGTCCTTCCGTTCCGCGATACCACGTTGACCGCTCCCGAAATCGGCATGCGATTGAACGCCGACTACGTTCTCGGCGGAAGCCTGCGCCGCGCCGGCATTCGTCTCCGCATCAATGCCCAGCTCGTTGATGCCGGTCGCGACTTTCCGATGTGGGGCGAGCGCTACGACCGCGAATTGAAGGATGTCTTCGAAGTGCAGGAAGAAATCGCGCGGAGCATCGCTCAGGCCTTGCGCATAAAGCTCTCCGCGCAAGAAGAGCAAATCATCGCTCAAAAACCGACGGAAAATGCCGAAGCTTACGACTACCTGCTGCGCGGCCGGAACTATGCGCGGATGGGGAATTTCGAATTTGCGATGCAAATGTATCAACACGCCATCCGTCACGATCCGGATTTCGCACTCGCCTACGCGGGTATCGCGCACGTTTGCGGTTTGCTCGTCGAGTTTCAGGGCGGCGACCCGCTCTGGATCAAGAAAGGCATCCTCTCGGCCGAGCGCGCTTTGACGTTGCGGCCCGACCTTCCCGAAGCGCTCTCAGCTCGCGCTCGCATGCACTGCGTCCAACAGGAATACGGCGAGGCCGTTCAATTGGCGCGCAGGGCGATTGAACTCAAGGCCGATTGTGAGGACGCCTACAGGGTTCTCGGGCGGGCACTCTTCGAATCCGATCGGTGGAAAGAGGCTGTAGAGCTCATCGACCGCGCCCTGGCCACCTCGGGTGACGACTACAACGTTTACCTTCCCTACGCCAACGCGTTGAGATCCCTGGGTGAGACCGAGGCCGCGACGAAGCTCGACGAAAAGTTAATCGCTGTCCTCGAACGTCAATTGGAGATTGTCCCCGAAGACACGCGCGCGCGCGTTCTCTTGGCGAACACTTATGCGCGCGCGAACAAGATCAGCGGAGCGATCGCGGAAACCGAAAAAGCCGTCGCCACGCGTCCCAAGGACTCCCTGACGCTTTACAATGCGGCCTGCACCTACGGCGTTTTGAACATGAAGCCGGAAGCGCTCGCCATCTTCACGCGGGCGATCGAGGCCGGGTACAGGAACCCCGAATGGGCCGCTCGTGATAACGACCTCGCCTGTCTCCACAACGATCCCGAGTTCCAGCGTCTGATCAAAGAGCACAAGCGAAAGAACTAACCACCATTTTTACTCGCAGGTCATCTGGATTGAGAACATCCAGCCATTCCGGCCAGGATTTCTTCACACTCTGGAAAGACGCCGACCCCGACATTCCTATCCTGCAGCAAGCCAAGGCGGAATACGCGAAGATGCAATGAGCAAATCTCAGCTGCTGGGCTGAGGTTTGGTTACAAGCTCTTAGAATCAATCGTCTCTCGGTAAGCCATTTTCTATGAATGGTGGCACTCAGTCGGCGGTTCCTTGATTCGTCAGAGGCTTATTTTGGCTTTTGGGCTGTGGCAGCTTTCTCTTTGGCGTAGGCCACAAGAGCTGGGTCGCCGTGGAGGGATTTCAAGTCATCATCGGTGGCCATCCACCCGGCGCCGCCGCTCCACCCTAGGTCTAAGTTTGCGACGGGGACGCGCACCAGAAAGCCATCATTCATCGGGACCTGAAGCCCGCGAACATTCTGGTGAGAGCGCGGTGGGACTCGAACCCATGTTTCTCGTGCCCTCGTTTTAGTATAAGATTGCCTATCTGGAATAATGAAACTTTCTGTTGGATAACGGAATCCCCGCATTGTTTAGCCTCGAGCGTCTTCGTAAGTTGCCTGCGTATGTTCGGGAGAAGGGAGTCGCAAAGACTCTACAGACTTTGCTACGCACATGTGCGGACTTCATTGAGGGATGGAAGTGGGATTTTGAGCGTGGAGTAGAGACGCACAAACCCATTCCAGCTTCGAAATTCGGAACCGTCAGTTACTACAGCGCTTCCGGCAAGAAGTTTTTTGATCGCCTCGGAGTCCTAAACCTGGACTGGGGCAGGTTCGTGTTCATAGACCTCGGTTGCGGCAAAGGGAAAGTCTTGCTGATGGCGGCGGAATTCCCGTTTATGCGAATCGTAGGAATAGAATTGGTCGAGGTTTTAGCAAAACAAGCCCGGCGGAACATTGCATCGTACCATGGTCCCACTTTGCTTTGCCCGTCGATCGAGGTGATTACCGGTGACGCCACCCTATACGAATTTCCGGCAGATCCCTTGGTACTTTATTGCTTTGATACTTTTTCCGAGTCCGGGTTACGCGTGGTGCTAAACAACTTGCAACGTTCCCTGGAACAGCTGCCGCGCGAAACCTATCTGGTATATACGCATCCTGTTAAGGACGCTCTTTTCGAGGAGTTCAAATTTCTGAAGTTAATTGATACTGGCGAAAACCATCGTACTTACCGAATCGTGCAATCCGTAGTCCTTGCGCTTCCTGTGTAAAAGAACCATGCCAATGAAATACGAAGTTGAGGTGGAATCTGCACAGGTAGAGTTCGTGGCAGCGGTCCGAGCCACAGTGCCTATCGGAGATATCGCCCGCGCATGGAAACCAGCGCTCGATCAAGTGTGGGCGTTCTTGAAAATGCGTAGCGAATTGCGCCCGGGACATAACCTGTTCCTCTATCACCACGCAGAACGCCGGAATGAGGCAATGAACATCGACTTCGGCGTCCAAGTGGCGCGCCCGTTCGAACGGGAGGGTGACGTTCGGTGCATCGAGACGCCGGCTGGCGAGGTCGCAAGGACAGTTCATATCGGTCCTTACGATCGATTAAGCGATGCGCACAATGCACTCCATGCTTGGTGTGCTACGCACAGCCGGAAGATCGCGCAAGTTCATGGAAGTCTACGGTGACTGGAACAACGATTCGGCTCTGCTCGAAACGACGATCAAGTATTTGCTAGCCTAAGTCAGCCAACATCGCCATGAGAGTCAATGTCGCCAATCTCCCTCGCGCGGGGTGCATACCCGCCAACATTCGCCAAAGCGGCGCCAGCGCCTCGAAGTTCGCCGATCTCCGTGATGGAACTCCAGTAAAGCGAAATCTGGGCAACTCAGCACTTTTGCACAGTGAAACCCCGCCCGACAATTTGCGTTGACACAGCAGTCTGCATCAATGCGGCCAAAAAAGAAGTATCCGAATGCTGAATGGACAACAGATAGATGTTGCCTCTCGTCAGCGCCTCCGGACGGCCGAAGCTCACCTTCGTCCATTCCGTAATTTCGCGCTGACGGATGGCTGCAGATCGTTACCCTTCGCCGCCTACTACGTCACGCTTAATACCGCAAAATTCGCGAAACAGTTAGACGGCCCCGCGCTACCTTTTTTGGTCTGTCGGATTCGCGGCTGCTAATCGTTTTGGGTTCGTTTTGACTGTGCCCAGTTGTGTGCCTACCGTTTGTCAGGGCGAAGCCAAGGCAGCTCCCGCGATAAATCGTCCGAACATCTGCACGATTTATGAGATTGATGAGCATAACGGGCAAGCATTCATCGCCATGGAACTGTTCGAAGGCCGGACGTTGTTGGTTCAATCATGTCAGGGCATCCTGGCCGCGCCGCTATTTAGTGCAGTTGAAGAAGAAAGTCATGTTCTTGACCGTCTCTAAAGCCACATATCTCCATCTATCCGTGAAAATACTTCTCGACCTCTAGTGATAAAAATCCGGCTACGTTCCTCATCGTTGTACAAAAAGATGTTTATATCCTGGTTAGTTTTATCCGCCCTACGAGCGAATTTCTGAAGTATTTTCGCAAAGGCCCGCGCCGCATTCGCGTCATGGAACACAATGTTTGGTCCGTCTTTCAAATCCACTGACAAATCACTGACCCGACAAGGAAGCCACTCACCAACCACTTTCTCCTGTTCGCATTCCTTACAAACCTTCTTACCGGGCAGCAAGACTCGTTCCCTATGCTTTGGACAGTACCGTTGTTGAGCCATGCCCGCATGGTGCCAGCGCCGCCGCGCACCGGGCAATTGACAAGCCTTAGTACGTGCCCAAAAGGTAGCGCCGTATGCTTATATCGGATCGGCCGAAACGCCGCTCAGTCTGGTACACGGGTCTAGTCTTTTCACCGATGGAAGCATAAAATCCTGCGCTCTTTCGGGGAAAGGAAACGGATGGACACTTTTCGTTCTACCTCTGCTGTCTTCGCAGCAGACGTCTTGGAAAGCCGAACACTACCATCAGATCATGGCACCATCCCCTCCGTTGGGCGTCGAGACTGTAATCGACCAAATCTCAATGAATAGGGCTACGGATGTCCTAGACAGCGTACGGAACCAGATTGTCTCCGAGATCAAGACGACGACTTTCGACGGCACCAATTGGATTTACGAATCGCAAGAGGTCGCTCTTCGTCAATGACTTCAAGATCATGGCTATTTGAACCCGTCGGTCAGGGCGCAGGCCAGAGTCATCACATCTAGCCCGGTCTTGCAGCATGTTTCCGTGAGTGTTCACGTAAACGCGGGCCCTCGATACACGCTCTCCAAGATCAATTTCGCAACTATGACTCCAGTGAGGTCCACATAGCATTTGCGCAAAAGGCCCTTCGCCCGCTTGTCCGCATGGCACGATGCGGATAATTTCAGCGTTGTGCCCAGCTTCTAAGCGACGATCGATTGAAACAGCAGACTTCACCAGATGCGTAGTCTGGTTACGAGACATCTGCCGCTCCAGCAGGACGCCTCTCCGATTGGCTATCAGGGTGGTGAATTCCTTCCTACTCCATCTCTCGGGGGATCTTCTCGATTGACAGACGCAGAGACAAGCTTCTCAATGCGGAACGTCCGATGAGTCAAGGATCTGCCTGACGGATGGAAGTTATCAAGAAAAGAAGGGCCGGATAATTAGGCGAATCATCCGGCCCTGGGGTGGGCGACAGGTCTTGGGTACCGTCGCTTCGTTCTTTATAAACTCGCGAGCTCTCGAAGCTTGTTCCATTTAGCACATGTTCCTAATACGTAACCAGCCAGTTTGAGATCAGCGAGATTGTCTTGACTCCTATCTCAAATGGATTGTGATCCGTCTGGACTACCAGTTCTGGTTTCTGGGCTCTGGCCGAAAGACAGATCCCCAACCCAAACACGATCAACAGAGCGTGATGGAATTTATTTTGCGTCAGTCGTAACGAGCGAATCTGCTTCTGAGCGAAACTACGTCCGGATCAAATAGTTGTCAATTATTGACAACCTTCGCCCAATGCCGAAAAACTGCTTCAGGGCTACTTGCCGTGCCGCGACAGCTTCGTCGTCGACTGTAAATCGCAGGAACAGGCAAATTCCGTATAAACTACGATGTATGATAGGTTCCTGCGCTTTGTTTGATGCATCGTCCAGGCCAGCACGCGACCCTTTTCTGTTCTGCAGAATCAAAAACGCGATGAAACCGAATAGCACTGACCCAATAGAAAGATTAAGACTCCGAATCTCTGTTCGGGGCCTTTTCTTTGTCAGACGACCCTGCGCGTCATCCGCGAATTCATCGTCTAATTGACGAGCGAAAAAATGATACTTGCAGAAGCTAGAAACTCGGGGAAATCAGAACATGACCGACTGGATTGACAAGCTGAGGGAAAAGAGAAAAGCGCTAGCCGAGAGTGGTCAAACGCAAGAAGAGCTCGCGCTCCACGCAGCGAGAGTCATAAGGGCTAAGGCCCCCGAATTTTGGGATTCCTTCTTGGAGCGACTCCAAACCGATTCTTGTAAACTGAAAGAGGTGTTTCCGAATAACCTCAGCTGTCAATGTACCGCAGTTAAGACTGCAAGTGGCTGCGAGCTTCGGGGATGCAAACTTCCCTGGCGGGAACTGAGAATGCGACTAAACGTTGACGAACAGTCCGTGGATATCGACGAACACAAAAGGGAAGCGCCAGACAGAATCATTCCGGCGGGATACGACGAAATCAGAATCACCGTTAACGATTATGAAGAACTGGAGTTCACATATAAAGGCCGTGCGCATATCACTCCCGGCTCTCTCGCACAGCATTTAATTGAATACGTCTGCGGAAGTCTGTCGTTTGTGCAGGCAATCTACGAGAAAGAAAAATGCTGAGCACCCACGAGGCTAATTGAATTCAGGCGGGTTGAGCGCGTCATGCATTTTACAGAGAGCCTTTGGCTTTCAACCATTCGTCTCGCCAGAAGTGGAATTTTCGCCTTGGGCAAAGCGTGCAGTTTCCTCTACACGTGACCGACTCCAAAATCAGACAGGTATTTTTCAACTCTTTCATCTTCCCCGTTTCTTCATCAATCATTCTGTCTATCTTGTCGAGAACCCGGTACTGTTCGCCGCAGAAAGTTAACATTTCCGCGCTGAACGCCAGCCCGTGGTTTTTGCCAGACTTGGTGAGCGAAGCGAGGATCTCTTTCTGTGATCTTATCTCAACGAGATCATTCGTTGAGAAGTTCTGATGGTTTACGATGGGTGTCGTCGTCGCACCGGAAAACAACTTAAAAATGCGCCATCGTATCCATGCCAAGAACCAGCGCACGAGCCACTTTGCCTCAAGCCAACCCGCGTTTCCCACCCGAAACTCATGTATGTAAGAAGCAAGATTCCAGAGTTTTATCTCTTCCTTAGCGATCTCGCCGATCTGGGTTGCTTGGCATACGTAGGTGACGCTGCCGTCGCGAAGATTCTCGCGAGTGAGTAATCTGCCGTCCGCGATAGAGTCCGTTGATGTGGAGTTGATTGAACTGAGCGCCGCAGATTCATGATTTAACCCGGGGATTCGATCGAGCCATTCTTCTCTCCAGAAAAGCAGACACCTGATTTGGCAGCCATCATGAGCGTTTCCATCGCAACGAAGATCCGTCAAGTGAACGGCGTTGCCCATTTTACGCATCGTATTCCCAAAACATGATTTCTCGGCACGCTTGCTGACCTTGAACTTCTTCCCGCAGAATTGAATCATTTCGGGCATAAATGACAGATTGTCCAATTGTCCGTTCGGGTCGAGCGTGGCCAGAATGTCACGGAAACTGCGCACCTGTACCCAATCTCCTGCTTGAAGGAACGCAATCCTGTTTCGTTGGGTATTCTGCCTGGACATCGTGATTCGCACTACGCTGATGGCCAGTGCGCCTCGTGGTATGGGTGCGAAAATCGGTATAAAGAGAAAAATATAACACGAACAAGACGTTGGCGCGGGGGGATCGATTTATTTCGAGCGGCGGTCTTTGCCCTACGGCTCAGGTTTGTGTCCTCAGTGTAAATGGTGCGTTAACTTCCGTACAGAAAAGCGCTTATGTCAATCGGGACACGACCCCGAAATCATCCGGTGAGACTCTAAATTGATCAGATAGATTATCCTGGTCGGAGCTGACTGCATCAGCAAACCATGAGGCATTATTCCATTGCAATCATTGGCGCGGGGCCATACGGGCTGGCGGTCGGGGCGCAGTTGAAGACCGCCGGCGCTAATTTTGTCATCCTAGGACGGCCCATGGGTTTTTGGCGCGAGAATGTGCCGACAGGTACGCGCCTGCTTTCTACACGAGCGAGTTGCTCATTGTCTGGCAGCGAGTTCGATTATCAATCCTATGTACGGGACACCGGCCACAATCCTGAAACATTCACTTCCGCCGATCTGATCGACTACGGGCTGTGGTTTCAGCGAAGGACACGCCTTGAAACCGATGAACGCGCGGTTTTGGAGCTTAGACGCATCGATCGAAAATTCCAGATCGGCTTGGAAGGTGGAGATGACATCAGCGCAGACCGGGTGGTAATTGCGGTTGGATTACAACCTTTCGCACACGTTCCACCTGAATTCGCGGAACTGCGCGGCCGGTCAGTTTTTCACACATCAGATCTGCACGATCTAAGCGAATTTTCCGGTAAAAAAGTGGTAGTGATCGGTACCGGTCAAAGTGCTGTTGACTGTGCCGCGCTGTTGTCCGAAAAGCAAGCTGACGTAGAGGTACTGGCACGCTCCAATGAGGTGCGATGGCAAGAAGGCTACACCGCGCCCGCAGCCGAACCTTCCACGAGCCGCCATTGGACATTGCGCGGAGCGATACGAGATTTCATGTTTGCTCCAAAAGTATTCTGGCTATCACCTGAGTTTATACGCTCACGAGAATTGCGTTGGGTCATGCGTCCGGCCGCAGACCGGAGACTTGTTCCGCGTTTGAATGGCGTTCGTTTTGGGTTCGGTCGCACGGTGGCTCGCGCTTCTGCCGCAAACCGCATCGTCATTCTTGAACTCGACGATGGAACGAGGCGAGTAGTGGATCACGTCGTTCTAGGAACCGGTTATCGTGTCGACGTGAACGCTATTCGATTTCTCTCCCGTGCACTGCGTAGCGAAACTCGTACACACGCCGGATATCCGGTGCTGGACAGCAGCATGGAATCGAGTGCCAAGGGCTTGTACTTCGTCGGCGCTAGTGCCGCTTGGAGTTTCGGGCCATTGATGTGGTTCATTCGAGGAGCGCCGCTAGCAGCAGAAATTGTGCGTGCGGATCTGATGCGGCATACCTCAATTCTCTAACGATGTCCCGAAGTGACCGCATAGATTTTGAGGGTTTCGACCTCGTTCTTCTCCGTTTATTGGAATATTTTGGGCTCAATAGTAAGCAAACCATTGCACATAAGCCGCAAACTCTTGCGACAGCTCCCTTGAAAATGTTTTTAACTCACTTGTTTTCAGGATCTGGGCGATGGTCTGTAACCTGCATTTAGAAATTCACCCTCACTCTCTCCCCTGTGGGGTATCGCCGAAATCTATACAAACGTCGAGTCGCCGGTACATCACGATTCGGAATATCGCCATGACGAAAGCTGAACGCCGTAAAACTCGACGGAAAATCATCGACAAGCTGGCTTATGTAAATCTGGAGCCAAATAATGGCGGCATCGTTTTGAATATTTCCGAGGGTGGTCTATGTTTTCAAACGCTAGGACCCGTGCGCCAGGGCAAAGTAGTGGATTTCTGGCTTTCGTTACCGGACAAGGATCGAATCGAAGGGGTCGGCGAATTGGCGTGGACCGATGCGAGAAGAAAGACCGGGGGCTTACGATTCACATTCTTGCCCGAAGGAGTCCTCGAACAGGTCTGTGACACGGCGATCGTAACGGCGGAGCCGTTGATCGCGCGGGTGACGTCAACGGGCATTGAGACTGCCCCGGCGGCTAAGGCGGTGACAGCGACCCTATCGGAACAGGTTGTTTCCCACTTGCCCGAAAGCACCTCCTTGCAGAAAGCAACGTTTCCACAGATAAAAGCCGTTTCCGAAGCATCATCGCGGTCGCCATCCACATTGCCAGCAGCAGCGTCCCGACCCATAGCGAAGCCAACCCCGACGCCCTTTGCGCCGAGAGTAATCTCAATGGCCCTAGCAGCCGCGCGCCACGTAGACAAATCAATTTCGACCGCTCTTGCAGTGTCTATGCGACACCTCGAGAATGCGATCCCCAAAGCGTCCACGGGGACACAATTTGCGATGAAAAAAGTTTCGACAGCTTCGCGCTCAAATCCCTGGGCAAGTTTGTTTCGCGGCGCCGTTCCTGGCCTGATCGTTTTAATCATCGCTGGAGCGCTTGTAGAGTTAGGCGGCCTGCCCGAGGGAAGAGTTTTGCCCCAGGTCGTTTCTTCGGCGGCGGTGCCGAGTCCGCCTCTCGATTCTCCAAAAATCGCGGCACACAATGCATCGTCCGTGGAATCTGAAAATAATATTCGGGAAGGAGTCGATGCACTAGATAGCGGATCTGGGAACGCTATCGAAGCGCCGCCCATCCCAACTCGCAGACCACCGCGAACGAGCACAACACACGACCTACCCGCCGGGAAAATTCCGGATGCCGCGATTCAGAGGACTTCGCCTACCCACGCCTTTTCGCCGAAGTCGGCAGCCCCGACGTCTTCGATTTCAATCGGGACGACCTCGGAACCGCTCACAGCTTCTGTGAAACCCACGGCATCCTCGCCAGTCGAATCAACCCATCCGCCAACGGTTAGTAATGCTGAAATTACCGCCGCTGTACGCGCCACTTCGACATTGCCAAACATCGGTTCGGCGTCGCTCGTATACTTTAGAGTTGGGACGTTCAAAGATGCTCGGCAGGCGGACGCGGCGGCGGAAGCTCTGGGTCACTTGGGTTTTCACGCCATCGTCATTCACAAAACCCTTCTATGGCTGAATTCATACTATATTCTTGCGGGTCCCTTCGCGGATGATGGGGTCGCCGAAACGGCACGTAGGGATTTAGAATCTCAGGGGTTTAAGCCTCGGGTAAGCAGGATGAGTCCAAGCCAATGACACCTGGTTACTTAAGATACTATGCGAGTCAGTTTTTCTTTATCGCTGGGTCGGCTTGCAAGATGCTGCCCTGAACCAAGTCCGCTTTGATCGAGATCTTTTGCTTGGGCGCTAGTGTTACATCTGTCTCGAAAGGCCTAAACCCCGCCAGATCGATTTTGATGTGGTGATTACCTGGCGACACGAGCATGGCCCGTCCCACACCGCTAAATTGATTAACCGTACCCGCGAACTCTCCATCCACAAAAACTGCCGCACGTTCGGGAGTGATTTTCAGCTTAATTTCAGCCGGAGTAGCAGAAAACTGAACTTTTGGATCTCTCGTCAACGTGATTTCTATGTCCGTTTGTTTTCCCGGCTCGGTTACAATCTTTTCCGTAACTTGGAAGTATCCCGTTTGCCGCGCCGAGACAGTGTGTTCTCCGGGCAAGAGCGAGACTCTCTTGTCGCCGCGGAGTTCCTCTACATACCCAACGTATTGGCCGTCAATCCACACACCGGCGGTTTTTTCGGCTTTGGTTTTGGCGTGAAAATCCACCTGCCCCATAACCTGATTGCCCGTGGTTGTCGGGGTGGACTGGTTTTGAGCTGATGAAAGTAGTGCACAGAGGAGGATGGCCGCAGCGATACCTGCGACTCGCCGACACGTCGTCAGGCCTTTGGTTTGCACAAGCGGCAGATGTCTATCCAACATTCTCCACTCGTTTTTTTAGCAATTCTCGTAGTTACGAGCATGGCGGGATGATCCACTCCCGCCATGCTCTAGGCTGCAAATTATAGGTTTTATTGCTGACCCTCGATGAGGTCCGAGCCTATTTCGGTGAGGCCCGGTTCATTAGTGTCAGTGTCTACTCCGACTGCGAATCCTCCGTTCGCTACGTATGTAACACGATAGTTCGTAGCGCTTCCGCCGCCGATCACAGGAAGGGTGACAACTTCGCTGTACCGGCCAACGTTCGTAGAATCCGCGGTAATGACGCCGGAAATGGTCACCGCTGCATTCTCCGTGATTGCTGGAGGCACTGCAGCGAGATTGAAGTCGTTGACATTTGCGGTTCCGCTGAAACTCCCGTTCGAATAGACATATTGTCCTGTCGAGTTCAGGAATTCGTCAGCCGAGGTAATTTCAACGATAGCGGAGAAGCTGTCTGCTTCATTTACCGTCGAAATCGCCGTCGCCGTCTGCGGAACGACGAAGCCGGTGCCGAGGGTTCCAGAATCGAGTTCAACGATCAGGGCACCGCCCCCGCCGGTTGTATTGTTGGGGTCATTTACGTTGAGTGCGGGATCGGTTGCATAAATCCCGTACGTGGCGAAATCAGTCGTACCTCCCACCGTGACGCTGGCGCTTCCGTAGCCGGTTGAGGCAATCGTATAAGTGCCAGTCAACGTCGAAGGTGTCGGAGGCTGTGTTATTGAGGGGGCAGGAAGAACACCATCAACGAGGCCGTTGACGTTGTAATCCACAACCCCGCTCAGTGCAGATGAGCTTGTCGTGAATTGGCCGGCCATATTCGCCGCGCCGACCGCGGTGAAGGACTCGGTTTCATCAAGCACATTTGCGCTGGCAAGGGATGAGTTCGAAAAAGTTCCCGAGCCTTGACCGTAGGATTGGCCAACCATCACTGCGCCCGTATCGACCTCGGTGAGATACAAAGCTTCGGGGCCGACGAGGTAATAGGTAAAAGTTCCGCTGCCTGATGGCGTGGTCAACGTAAACGTTCCGCGACCATTCGCATCAGCTGCGCTGACAGTCCCGGAGAGGTTGCCGCCGATCGTAGAGGTGCCATTTAAATCCTCGTCCGCGGTTCCTGTTCCTGTAATTGTGCCAGCGCTAGCCGTGTAGACGCCCCCAAATACTGCCGGTGCGCCGCCAATGAATCCATTGGCCGAAACAGCAAAGTTACCGCTAACGCCGGTGCTAAATGCACTTGCGGTCTGTAGATCCATTGAACCGCTCGAAGTGTAGACCGAATCGAACTCAGCAATAAGGATGTGGTTCGAATTTACTACAACGAACGACAGTGTTTGCACGCCGTTGTTTCCGACGAGCGGATCGCTGCCGTTGATGTTTGAAGCGTTGAGAGTCATGGTGCCCTGGCCATCGCCATTCACTGCATAGGTGCCCGCCAGGGTGTCGCCCTCAATTGCCGATGTGAAGTCTACGTCAGTGGAATTGAGGTCTTCTTCGCCAGACGTGACATTCCCGTTTCCATCGAGAGTAACGCTACCCGCGGCGGCGTATGCGTCTCCACTAAAATCAAAGCCGCTGAGATAGAAAGCGTATTGCCCCGACAGATTTGAGTTCGAGGCGACGGTGTTAACAGTAACGCTGGCCGTCGCAGTCGTCGAAGGCGTAGCAGTGGATGCAGCAGTAAGTGTGTATGTTCCCCCCGAAGATGGAGCGGACCAAGTCGTCGTCGCGCCGCTGGCGGTGTGAGTCGGGCTAAATGATCCGCAAGGCGAAGGCGAGCAAGTCCAATCCACACCCGCGTTAGTACTGTCATTCATGACAGTAGCAGCAACCGTCGTGCTGTTATTGATTTCGACAGTAGAAGCCGGAGCCGTGGTAATTGCGATCGAGAGAGACGGAGGAGGGGTTCCACCGCCTCCGCCGCCGCTTCCACTATGAGTGCCACTGGCGCATGCGCCGAGCAGCATCAACACAACTCCCGCAAGAGCCAGAGAGACTTTACGATTCATTAGCGGCCTCCCTTCGGACTCACGAAATTGATGCTCTTGGTCGGCTGCACCGCTCCTGGAATGAGCAGGAAACCGTGTTCGCTGCGAATCGTATATTTGTTCGTGCCGGTGTCGATCGTACGGACGAGGAAAACCTGACTGCCATGGATGGTTGCCATTACGCCGACGATTTTGACATGGGCGCCAACCGGAACCGAGATGCGGTTCTTACCGTTGAGGGCATAGGGCCCCAGATGGCCATCAATCGTGCCTTTCGACGTTATAACGACCATGTGACCACCGGGGATATGTCCCGGCATCAATGCTTTGACCGCCGATACATTACCTTCCAGTGTAACTTCCTTGCTCACCTCATACAGCGGACTGGCAACCCTATTGTTGGTAACAGCTGCGGCCTGCGTGCGCACGCTTACCATTAGGGATGCCACAACACCCAGACACCACAAGACTCCGGACAATTTTTTCATCGATCTCTCCAGGAATGACTCTCGTATTGACGTACACGTAAGGAAACAAAAATTATTGGGACGGAATCAGCGTTCTCCACCAAGTCGATATTCCCCGGTAGCCACGCAGTCCGGGGAGGTTTAAGGGATATTAGCCGATATGAGTTCGATTGAAATACCGATTTAACTGTACGAGACGAAACGATAACGCCTGAGCCATTTCGGCTTGCGCATGGCATGGGCAAAAAACGGTTGAGAACGGCTTGAAGTGTGAAAATTTTTACCCACGACTCTGCATCAGACCGAGATCAGGGTCGCCTAGTCGAAACTGCAACGAACTAACGCAGTCCAATATTCCCGCGGAGCATCCAGTTCGACCAGAGCCGGTTGCATCATAGGCTCCGGATCTCGGAATCTGGGACGTCATGGGAACGCTTATCCTGCATATCGCGTCGTCGTGAGAAATATGACCTCTTCATTGGAGACCTTCGGATGAAGGGCGATGGAAAGTTTTGGCTGCCATTCTCGCGACGGTTTCATTCGGTTGATTCGGAACATCAATATAATGCGAATCTTTCATATGCTCAAAGTTGGCCGTCCGTCATAGGCCGTGCGCGCAACGAGGCGATGACTCTCAGCTAAGTTGAGAGTGGCCTCGAGTCATCGCCGATCACGCGTCAAGCAAGCTATTGAACCGTGTGTGTGAACGTATGCGTTGCACCGATGGACGCGCCGACGGCGCTCGTAAGAGTGACGATTGTCTCAGTGCCGGAAGCGCCGGAGACGGTAATCGGGAAGAAGCGGTACGTGTTGTTGGGCAAGAATGTGACCGATCCCGTCGTAGTCGCGCCAGTAGGCGCGCGAACGCTATACCGCACGGTGACCGTCTCTGCTGGCACTGCACTCAGCGATATCACTGGATAGTAGGACCCCGATGGACCAGTGGCTGAGCTCGGAGAGAACTGCGCCGTCGGAAGGCTGGGTTTCACAGTAAAGGTAGCGTTCGATGGCCAACTCGGATTGTAGCCAGTCATAAATTCCGACGCCGAGACGACGGCATTTCCCGATATCTCAAAAGGGCCTGTGTACACTGCCGACGTAGTTCCGGGAGGAGTGCCAGTCAAAGTGTAGCGAATGGTCGCACCGGAAGTATTGCTGGTGATCGTAACCATGACTGGATCAGTCACCGCAGACGAAACCCGCGGGCCGACGCTGGGAGCAGGCAAATTTTTCTGTTCGTTAATTACGTAACTTCCCGTCGCGTCTGGAATTACAAGCTCCGTTATTTCAGCACCCGTTGGGCTCCAGTGTTTGTACGCCGTGTTGAGCTTTATCGTTTGCGTCGTGCCGCTTAGATTCAGATAGACAGTGCCGTTGCTGTAATTTCGTGAGTACAGACGGTAGCCAATGCCGGCCGATGACAATTGCACGCTCGTGAGCGCGGAAGTCGGATTTCCAAGCGCCGCCCGCATTCCCGTCCATTCAGACGGGTTGATATTCGTTGACGTAGTGCTGCCGCCCGGAGCGAAGAAGAAATTCGGACCTTTCAAAAGTGAATACACGACAAACGATGACAAAAGAGCATTCGAATCGCCGGACGGAAGTGCGGCGCGAAGGATCGCGACTTTGTTCTGCGATCCTAACCACGAAAAATAAGTGAAGTTCTGTTGATACCAAGCATTGCGACTGTAAGCCGAAGGCGATGGATACCAGCCGTAAATGTTTTCCGTCAGCCCTCCCGGAATGTTGGCGAACACAGTTTGAAATTGAGTCGGGTCTGACATCGAGCCGATATTCGGCATGGTGTCAATGTCCGGACCCGCCGCGTGCACTTGATTGAAAAACGATGCTACGCCGCTGAGGTACTGACTCGCGTTTTGCGGGAACGGAGAGTCCCACGTCACTCCGGCGACGAAGTGGTTGTCGTCGTCAAGAACACCGAACAAGTTATAAGTGAAGGAACATTCGTCGAGTTCGATCCATACGTGTTGGGTTGAGTAGGACGGCTGCAAAAGAATCGGACGTGCATACTTGTTGATCCAGAAGTTTACGAAACGGCTGTCCTCGACATTGACTGCGTATTGCCAATTTGAAGAAGGAGCTGTGGGTACGCCATTTACTAAGCCGAGAGACCAACTGAAATAGACGGGGCGCGATTTGCCTTCATAAGTAGCAGTAACGAAAATTGGGGGTTTTCCCGCGGCCACCTGCTGAGACTCGTACGTCCGCAGCGCAGAATATGGAAATCCTCGGACCATTGTGGTATCGCTCGGCGCGAATTTATCGAAGCGCCCGTACACGACGACCAGCGCGCTGGGATCAAGCGAGCCCGTCGGCGCGGAGCCAACAAACGCTCCATATTCAGAATATGAAAAGTCGTCCGGGGTTTGAAAGATCGACCCTGCTTCTTTATCGATTACGGTCCGGTTTTGAGCGCGGATGCCGACGAATGGCAGAAGCAACAGCGCAATTAGGCACGCCAATTTGAACTTCATGTTCCAGGATCCCCCTATATTTCAAATGCAATTGCGCTAACCGGTTGAGTCGAGTAGCCGCCTAGCGCTGAGCCACCAAAAAACCCGAGCCATCGGTCGCGTAAAGACAGATTACGTAATCGCTCTTTTACGGGATACTGCACCCGAGGACAGACTTGGTTCAGGTCTAAAGTATCAGGGCAACCGCTCTCCTGGGGACAGGATCACAGAACAAGCTATACTTTCGGACACTTATTGCTTACAGCGACGAGTGTAGGAGATTACATAAAAGCCCCAGTTGATGTTTTTGCGTAAAGGAACTATTACTCTGGTGACTGCGAACATATACGAATGAAGAGTAAGCCCGGCACGCTACATGCAGGAAGTGTAGAGTGGTTAGCAGTCGCGTGGACTTTCTGAGCCTTGGCCCGCATCAGGTCAATATAGGTAACCGGCTTGTTCCTATAGACTTGCGGGAGAAAATGGCTAACCCCACGTTGGCTGTGGGACCGGAAGGCAGCGGCTGGAAGTTGCATTATATGCCGTAACTAGCTTCGCGACTGGGTAATATTGTGCAATTAGTTGCCGGGTTGCCCCAGCAATTCTGGGGCGGTATTATACGCAAGCTTTGACGATAGACGGGGCGGCTAAGTGAAATTACGGTGGAAATTGCTGAGTGCTCCGGCCCAGCCGGGAAGGGTTAGGACGTTGGAGCAATTTCTCTCTGGCCTGCCGAGAATCGTCGCTAGTGTGGCACGCATCCACGGATCGACAAGGAAGTTGGGGCGACTACCTTCGGGCGACTAAGTTAGGTGCCTTCGGCTTTGTTGGTTCTCCCCTCGAACCGTCGGATGTCGGACTCGCACTGCTTCGAGCGATACGCCTCGAAGAGCGCAAGATGGTCTACCTCCTGACCGCGTGGTAGTGACGGCGGTGAGAGGATCAATTAGACTTCACGGGCGAACGGGAAGAAGTGACTTTCCTGTAAGTCACAGGGCGGAGCTGCATGTCTGTCAAACCACTTTCGACCTCCGATTTGGTTCCTCCATCTCTCCTTACACCACCCTCACAGGCGTGGCACGCTTTGTACACGCGCCACCAGCACGAAAAAGTGGTGGATCGAATCCTGAGGAACAAAGGATTCGAGACGTTCCTCCCGTTGTGCGCGACGCTGAGCCAGTGGAAAGATCGCGCCAAGCTAGTGCATCAGCCTTTGTTTCCGTGCTACGTTTTCGTTCGGGCGGAGAAGTCTCAGTGGATGAATATCCTCGTAACACCGGGCGTGCAAATGATCGTTCCTTGCGGTGACGCGCCTGCCGTCGTTCCGGAGGAGGAGATCCGCGCAGTTCACCGGCTGCTGCAAAACAGTGAATTTGTCGAACCTCATCCGTTTCTAAAGTTCGGTGACAGGGTTCGTGTGAGATCCGGGCCTCTTGTTGGGGTTGAGGGATTTCTTGTCCGCAAAAAAAACTTATACCGATTAGTTGTCTGCATTGAAATACTCGGCAAGGCAGCATCCATAGAAATCGACGCAGTCTTGATTGAACGCACGGGCGAGCGGCGGTCTGCGGGCATCAAATTGAACGAACGCGGGCCTCAGGCGCCCTATGACCTCAGTGCGTGAGAGAAGATTAGAGATGATAAACATGACGCTCGGGAAGATGTTGGTCAACTAGAGGTGATAGTGAATCTATACTTGAAATTCGGCGCGGTTCGATACGCGGCTGCAACTCTGTCGTATTTGCTTTTCCTGTGCCTCTGGCTTTCTGCGCAGAACGTGGTTTCGGCCCAGAACACAAGCGAAAAGGCCCGGGGATCCGCTTCGCTGGAATCGGCATATTTGCTGGGACCCGATGACGAAATTACCGTTCGTGCGTTGGATGTTGACGAGATCGACGGCAAAAACGCGCGCATTGATCGCTCCGGGAGCGTTGATTTACCGCTTGTCGGAAAGCTGAAGGCGGCCGGTTTGAGTGTTAGTCAATTTGAAGCCGAATTGACGAAGAAGCTTGGAAAATACGTTCGCGAACCCCAGGTCAGTGTCACCGTCTCTGAATACAAGAGCCAACCAGTTTCGGTGCTTGGGGCGGTCAATACCCCGGGCATTTACAATATTACCGGGCCGACCACCTTAGAGCAGGTGCTATCCCGCGCTGGTGGTCTCCGCAACGACGCGGGAAATACGATCAACATCACCCGTTCGCAGGCATGGGGACCGATTCCTCTCCCATCAGCGACGGTCGACGCAACGGGCGGCTTTAGCATCGCCAACGTGAGCGCGAAGTCATTGATGGACGCAAGCGATCCTCGCGATAACATTATCGTCGAGCCCACAGACGTGATTTCGGTACCGAGAGCTGATCTGGTTTATGTTGTCGGTGCTGTTAACAAATCTGGCGGATTCGTTTTGAACGAGCGCGCAAGCATGAGCGTATTGCAAGCGGTCTCGCTGGCCGAAGGGCTGCAGAAGACGGCCTCTCCGAAGAATGCCAAGATAGTTCGCAACGGACTAACTGACAAAAAGCAGGAGATACCCGTTAATCTTTCGAAAATTCTTTCTGGAAATTCACCTGACTTGCCTCTGCTTGCAAATGACATCTTGTTTGTACCGAACAGCAACGCAAAGAGCGCGACCTACCGAGTTTTGGAGGCCGCCATCCAAACGGGTACGGGGATTGCAATTTTTCATTAGAGCTCAGCCCCTTAAATCCAAGAGGACTTAGCTACATTTACCATGAGAAATCTAAATTTGCCTCCAGGACGTTCGAACGAATTGATGCCGATCGATAGGGCGCCGGCAATGCAATTTTCTGGATACGATACCCGGCCCGCGCCCGGCAGCCCGCTCGCGTATTGGGATTTCCTGCGTCGCCATAAGTGGACGGTAATTCTGTGGGCCATTTTCGGTTTGACCATGGGCCTGCTCTTCGCCTTCGTTCAACCCCGCCTCTACGAAGCGAAGGCGACTTTGGAAGTCCAGGACTTGAACCAGGACTTCCTGAACATGAAACAGGTTCTGCCGGTGAACGAGGTCGGATTGTCCGGAACGTTCAACGATATGCAGACGCAGATAAATATTATCGAGAGCAATAGTGTGCTGGATCCAGTGATAGCGAAAATGCCGGCGCGCGCGGCCCAACTATCACTTACGACGGAATCTGTAACCCAGCGACTCAAGCGTCTTGTCGGATTATCGAGCGCGCCGCCGACTTTCTCGCTGAAGGACTCGAGGAATCTCGCCGACACGATGAAGGTCCGCGCTGTCGGACAGACCAGAGTCATCGAGATTACAGCCGACTCTAGCAATCCACAACTGGCTGCGGAATTCATCAATCAGCTTTGCTCTGAATATATCGATCAAAACATGAAGGCGCGTTGGGATTTGAGCCAGCGTACCAGCCAGTCGCTCGAACGGCTGATGGAAGACGATAAAGAGAAATTGAAGAAATCTGAAGACGCGCTCCAAGCTTACGCAAAATCGTCTGGCTTGATGATCACCTATGACCACAAGAATGTGGCGGACGAGAAGCTAAGCGAACTCCAAGACCAGTTGTCAAAGGCGGAGGCTGATCGCATCGCAGCACAGTCGCGTTATGAGATGGCCAAGAACAGCCCTCCTGACGGGTTGCCCGATGAACTGAGTCAGGGCTTGTTGCGTCAATACCAATCGAAATTAAGCGAGCTGCAACAACAGCGGGCCGAATTGGCGGCGACCTACACCGGCGATTACGGAAAAATCAAACGCCTGGACTCAGAAATAACAGCGGTTCAAGAAGCCATCAAACAAGAGCAGAGAAGTGTGGTCGAGAGGACGCAGAACCAATATGCTGCAGCTGTCCGCCAGGAGAAATTGCTGACGTCAAGTTATACACAGCAGTCGGGCCTGGTGACGGATTTGGGACAGCGCTCGGTCCAATACAACATCCTTCAGCATGACGTTGATAGCTACCAACAGGCCTACGACGAGATGCTCAAGCAAGTGAAGCAGGCTTCGATTGCATCCGCCGTTGGGACAAGCAATGTGCGAATCCTCGATCAGGCCCAGACCCCAAAGGATCCCTACAGCCCGAAAACGCTTCTGAGTGGCATGCTGGGAGTGGCCATCTTTTCCTTTATCGGCATTGTCCTCGGTCTTACGCGTGACGTAACCGATTCCAGTCTGCGGGAGCCCGGTGATGGACTGCAGTATTTGGGGCTTTCTGAAATGGGGGTCATGCTTCGCGACTCGAGTGGTTTCGGACTTCTCCATTCCCCTGATCACTCCGCGCCGCAGTTCTTGAACCAGGCGCCAACCTTTGGACTCAGTCAAGCTCGGCCGAACGCCGGCCCGACGCGCCTTCCTCAGTGGTTCACGAATCCGCCTAAAGAACGGTTACTCGCACTCGAATCATGCCGCGCGGTAGTTACGTCGATTCTTTCGTCGCCAAACGGTGTTCCCCCTCGGCTGCTGGTGGTGACCAGCCCCGGTCCAGCTGAAGGGAAGACTACGGTCGTGGCGAATCTTGGGCTCACGTTAGCACTCACTGGATGGCGCGTATTGCTGATTGACGGCGACATCAGAAGAAGGCGCCTCCACAAATACTTTGATCTTGAAAACGAGAGCGGTCTAACGACGCTGTTGGAGGGCCATCAGATTTCGGGCAAATCACTCGAAACCGCTGTGCAAAAAACAGTCGTTCCCGGGCTTTCGGTGCTAACCGCCGGACCCGCGCCGTCAACGAATTCGGGTCTTCTTTATTCGCCGGACCTTACAAAATTGTTGGCACAGTTAAGAACGGAGTACGACTTCGTTTTAATTGATACGCCGCCCGTGCTTCCTGCCGCGGACGCGCGCGTATTCGGACATTTGGCCGATGGGGTTATACTCGTTGCCCGCGCTGGACAAACCGCCAGAGAGGCTGTTTCGGCTGCGCAGCGGCGACTTGCTTCCGACGATATACGCGTTCTTGGTTTAGTTCTAAACGACTGGGATCCTCAATCTAGCGCGCATACCTACTACGCGGACTACGCTAGAGAGTATTCCGACAACTACTCCGAATAAGTGATCAACCTCCTCAGCCTCTTAGGCCGATGAACTATCGCTCAGCCATCCGACATTGTCGCGTGCTCCTCAGCGGCGACCGGCAGGCATGGAAGCATCTTCCATATCAACTGAGAATGAAGATCCGTGGTGTTGATCTACGCTGGGCGAGCCTTGAAGAATGCGGCTTGTCCGCAGAACGTTCGTACCGATACAGCGATTCAGGCGGTCCGGATCTGCAAGAACTGCTCGACACGCTGAAGATTTCGCCATCGGACGAGATTCTGGATCTCGGATGTGGCAAAGGGGGAGCCCTGATTACCCTGGCGAAGTATCCGTTTGCGCAGGTTGATGGCGTGGAGATATCTCCTGAGCTCTCCGATATCGCTCGTGCGAATATGAAAAAACTTCAGATCTCCAACTCGACGATTTATTGCAGCGATGCTGCTCAATTTCACAGCCTCGATTCGTATTCCCATTTTTATATGTATAATCCATTCCCCCAAAGCGTCACACAGCGGGTGCTAGAGAACATTCAGTCGTCTCTTCGCCGACGCCCGCGTCGAGCAATCTTGATCTACAAGAATGCTGTGTTTCATAAGTTAGTTCTCGATGCCGGCTTCCGCAAAATAAGCGGCACACAGAACATTCATCCGGATTATCCGCCCTTCTCCGTGTACGCAACAGAGAGCGCCGCACGCGCCTCTCAACCGGAGCGCCACGTCGGTGCATGAAATCAGAGCTGAGGAAAACGTGCCCGAAGCCCAGGCTTTCGATCCGCGCAATCCTAAGTTGTATTTAAACGACGGCCGGAACATGAATGTAGTCAGTCAAGCTGTACCGGCAAAGCCGACAATGGCATCACGAGGCCTTTCAGTTCGGCACAATTTTGCGTGGACGCTTGCCGGCAATATCACATACGCGCTGTGCCAGTGGGCCGTTATAGTGCTGCTGGCAAAGCTCGGCAACACGGAAATGGTTGGCCGTTTCGCGTTGGCGGTCGCCGTGGCTTACCCAATTACGTTTCTTGCCCACATGCAATTGCGCGTGATTTTCGTCACAGATCTCGACGGAAAATATCCAGCGAGCGAAATGCTGGGCTTGCGATTACTGCTGAGCGTGTTGGCCATCGCGATCCTCCTCACCACCTGCAAGATCGCAGGCTACAGCGCACAAATAACTCGCGTGATTTTTGTCGTCGGCGTCGCTCAGATAATTGACTGCATCAGCGAAAACTATTTCGCTATCGCCCAACGCCAAGAGCGAATGGACCGCATCGCCAAATCGCAGATGTTTCGTAGCCTGCTGTCGCTTTGCGCCGTGGCTCTGGCTGTTTATCTCACGCGCAGCCTGATCTGGGGTGTCGCGGGTTACGTCCTCGGCCGCGTCTCGGTTCTTCTCCTATACGACGCCAGCCGAGGTACGTTTGCATTGGGCGAGACGGGCGGCAATACCATCCCTGCCTCATTTCTTGAGCGCATATTGCCCCGTTGGAATTTCAGAAAGCAATTTGGGATGTTGTGGGTAGCCCTCCCGCTCGGCATCGTCTCAGTTCTCGGATCGTTGAACGGAAACATGCCGCGATACTTCATCGAAAAGAGTCTGGGCTCGCGCGAAGTTGGAATCTATTCCGCTCTGAACTATGTTCCGGCCGCCGCGCTCATGATCGCTACGGCACTCGGATACGCGGTCTTCGCGCGGCTTTCCAAACTCTACTTTGATGGCGACCTGTCGGGCTTCAAGCTCGTATTGGCAAAAGCCGTCGGCGTCTGCGCGCTATTGGGTCTGGCTGGCATACTCGGCGGCGCGATCATGGGGCGGCAAGTGCTCACCCTTCTTTATCGTCCGGAATACGCAACGCATCAAGATTTGCTCCTGTGGCTCTTGGGAGTAGGTGCGGTGGGGTGTGTTGCCTCATGTCTTGGTTGCGCAATGTCGGCGACATCGCAATTTCGACAACAACCTCCTCTGTTCCTGGTGGTCACCGGGGTCTCTGTCATGGCGTGTTACTTCTTGATCCCTCGCTTCGGCCTGAAAGGTGCCGCGATTGCCGCACTCGTAGCGATGCTCGTGCAGCTCTGCGGCACCGCTCTAGTGATCCAGCGCGCCATCAATAAACGGGCTCAGGCAATGAAGTCGAGCGTTGCGATAGTGATCGAGCCGGTCCTCGAATCCCAGTAACATGTTTTTGTTGACGGAAATCAATTAGCACCATCATGCGGCGCAAAATATTACACGTCATCGGCGCTATGGACAGAGGCGGAGTCGAAACCTGGCTCATGCACATGCTGCGTGCCATGGATCCGAATGATTTCGAGACGCACTATCTGGTGCACACCAGCGCAGAGTCAGCCTACGACCGAGAAATCGCTCAACTCGGCGGTCACGTACATCGCGGAGCCAATCCAAAAAATCCTGTGCGCTATGCCGTCGAGTTCGAGCGCTTAAACCGACGCTTCGGCGGCTTTGACGTCGTGCACAGCCACGTCTATTGGTTCAGTGGATTTATAATGCGCCTGGCGTACAACGCAGGAATCCCAACGCGAATCGCACACAGCCACACCTCCGCCAGCGAGGCAAAATGGAACATTCCTCGCAAGATCTACCAGAAAGTGATGAAGCGCTGGATTTCCGTCTATGCAACTCATCGAATCGGCATCAGTCACCAGGCAGGTCAAGCGCTTTTTGGGAAAGGACCTGGCGTGCCGTACGGTTTGCTTTACTACGGAATGGATTTTTCACGCTTCCTCGAACCGCTGCCGTCCGCCGACGCTAAGCGCAGTCTTGGAATCGCTCCGGGCCGCAAAGTGATGGGTCACGTGGGGCGGTTCGCTCCTGTCAAGAACCATGCATTCACAATTGAACTCATGGCGCGACTCATCGGAAATGGCACCGACGCGCACCTTCTCTTAGTTGGTGACGGCCCGGCTGTTCCGTCAATTCGCGAACAAATTATTTCTCTTGGATTATCGGACCGCGTCACGCTTGCCGGTTCCCAGGCTGACGTCATGCCCTATCTATCGGCCATGGACGTATTCGTCCTGCCGTCCCATTGGGAAGGATTTGGTTTGGTGGCGCTTGAATCTCAAGCAGTAGGCGTGCCGGTTATCGCGTCAACCGGCGTTCCCAACGACGTGGACGTAATTCCTGGACTCGTCGAGCATATTCCGTTGAGTTCCGGCGTAGACGGTTGGGCGTCTGCGGTCCAGCGTAAATTCGATAAGCCTACGCATCGGAAAGGGGATGAAGCCGTCGTGCTTACAAACAGTAAGTATGGTTCGCAGTCATGCCTGGATGCGCTTCGTAGAATTTATTTCAACCAGTCATCCTTGGAGTCTCAGTGATCCTGTCGACCAGGTCTTCCGTCCGGATAGCCGATCTTTATTTCGACGAGCAGCCCGCCGATGGATTAAAAGTGGACATCGTCCGCTTCAATCAATCGCCCACGCGCGTGACCGGGGCTATCTGCACTCCGTTTCCCACAATAGTTCTGGACTTGTTGCAGTCGCCTGAAGAACTGCTCGCTAAAATGAAGAGTCATACACGGTATAAGATCCGCCGGGCTGAAGAGAAGGATGACCTGTTTTATGTCTATTCGGACAATGGAGATCCTGACATCGTTCGCGAATTTTCAGATCATCTCGACGATTGCGCGACGCTCAAGAATCTACCATTGGTCAGTCGAGAACGACTGCGCGTTTTAGCCGGCAATGGCGCGCTCGACGTTTCTTTCGTCCGCGACAATTCCGGCGCGATTCTGGCCGCGAGCAGCTTCATCGTCACGCCTTCGCGAGTACGCGGCCTCTATGCCGGGGCTTCCTATAGAGGCACGAACGACTCGAGTCGCCGTACGATGATCGGGCGCGCGAACCGCTATCTCTACTGGCGCGATATCCTCCGATTTAGAGATAAGAAAATTCGCACATTTGATTTCGGTGGCTATTACACCGGCTCTCAAGACGAAGAAAAGGTGCGCGTCAACGGATTCAAGGATGAGTTTGGAGGCTCGGTCGTAAACGAGTTTAACTGCGAAAAGCCTGTCACCTGGAAAGGTAAGCTCGCATTGTGGTTTCTACACCAACGCGAGCGCCGGCTCTGGGAAAAGCGCGCTGCTGCGGCAGCCCGTACAATGGAATCGCGAGGCCAGAATGAAAGCCCAGTATCTTCTGCGATTTGACGACATCTGCCCGACGATGAATTGGCACGTGTGGAATGACGTTGAAAAGATTCTTTGCGATTGCGATGTCAAGCCCATCCTCGCCGTCGTACCGGATAACCAAGATGAAGCGCTGCGTGTGTCGCCGCCGAATTCGAAATTTTGGGATCGCGCTCGCAAATGGCAGACCGGGGGCTGGACAATCGCTTTGCATGGATGGCAACACCGCTTCGTCACAACGGATTCAGGTCTGCTGGGAATTCAGCCCTACAGTGAATTCGCAGGCCTTTCTCGCCCCGAACAAAAGAGCAAGCTTCAATCCGGAATTTCTGTCTTCGAAAAAGAAGGCATCAAATCTAAGGTCTGGATTGCCCCAGCGCACTCGTTTGACGCAACCACGATTGAATTGTTGGTCGAGTCGGGATTCCGGTATCTGTCTGACGGATCCTTTCTTCTGCCTCATGTTGACCGGTTCGGAATGATGTGGATTCCGCAACAACTCTGGAGCTTTCGGCGGCGTCCGTTGGGCGTCTGGACGATTTGCTTTCACATAAATCACTGGACGGGCGAAGATCTCCGCGCACTAAGGACCAACATCGCGAGATTCCGCCAATCGATCACCACCTTCAGTGTAATCGCGAATCGATATAGGGACCGGCAGGATACGATTCTAGATTCCGTTACCGCTTCGGCGTACCGGGCGGCAGCACAAGCGAAAGGCGCGATTCGCGAGTTCAGCAGGGCGTCGTTTGGAACGCATATCGCTTCAGCGAATGACACAGTACGATGAACTTTCGCTGTGAGAACGTGCATGTCCGGTATTAGCGCAAACGGCGCACACTGACTTCGAATGAACAGCTTAATTCAAAGTTCAATCAGCCCTGATTCAACTTGGCGCCCAAGTGTAAACGACCGAACCGCCGCCAGCGGTTTCGGTTCTCTGGTTGCTGCGTCATTTATCGTTGCAGTCACTGCGGGAATATTCTGCATGACTTCGAATCAATTCGAACATTGGTTCATGGTCCCCATCTCGATCTGCGGAGTCTTGATGGGCTTTGATGCAATAGAATGGTTTCGCGGGCGGCTGGATCTTTACGATCCCGTAGGACTCATCGGCATTTTGGGTTTTCACTTCTTTTTCCTCGCGCCCCTGCTCCACGTCAAATGGGATTTTTGGATGCACGAGGTTTCCCCGCCGGCAGACTGGCGTGACTGGCTTGGCTATATGGGCCTTCTGAACGTCGTTGGTCTCCTGTTCTACCAGTTGGGCCGCAGATTTTTCGAGACCAAATCAACCCCGCATGCGACGTTTTGGGAAATCGACAAGACGAGATTTCGTATCGTCATGCCTGTGTGTGTCGCGATATCTGCCGCGATGCAATTTTGGGTCTATCGGCAAATGGGCGGCATCGCGGGATACATGGACGCTCGCATAAATAACCCCGCCGCGTTCATCGGTCTCGGCTGGGTCTTCATGATTTCCGAGAGTGCTCCTATCTTGGTGGCGTTCTATGTCATCGTGAAACTTCGGCGCCGCAAGATCAGTTGGGCGTTGGTCGGAGGCGCCCTGCTCGCCCTTTTCATGATCCAAATGCTATTCGGAGGTCTCCGAGGTAGCCGCAGCGAAACTGTGCAATTGCTGTTTTGGGTCGTCGGTTGCATTCATTTCCTATTGCGTCCGGTTCCGAGGAGATTGGTCTACGTCGGCTGTGCCTTCCTGATGGCATTCATGTATTTCTACGGCTTCTACAAAGACATGGGCGCAAAAGCCACCGACGCGCTCTACAGTTCCGACCAGCGCGAGGCAATGGCTACACAAACTGGCCGAACGACGGAAGCCCTCGCACTCGGGGATTTCGGCCGCGCCGATGTACAGGCGTTCATCCTTTATAGACTCATCGACGATCCGCGTGATTTCACTTATGCAAAAGGCCGGACGTACGCCGGAGCGTTGGCGTTACTTATCCCTCAGGCGATTTTGAGCGACAAACCCGAAACGAAGCTTAAAGAAGGCACCGAAATCGAAACCGGAACGGGCGGGTATGTTCCCGGCATATTGTGGTCGTCTCGCGTGTACGGTCTCGCAGGTGAAGCGATGCTGAATTTCGGTCCTGTAGCGGTTCCTTTCGCGTATGGAATATTTGGGTTTCTTTTGGGTTGGTTCAAAAACCGCGCCTACGCCCTCTTGCCTGGCGACGCGAGATTCCTGTTGGTGCCGTTCGGTGTGTACTTCTGTCTTTCGGTTATGTCCGGCGACTCCGACAACCTGGTATTCGGCCTGGCGAAGGATGGATTCCTGCCCATCCTTGTGGTCTGCATTTGTTCAGTTAAATCGAAACTATTCGTTCACAAGTTTGTGCCCACCTATTCATACCCAGTTCGCGCGCAAACGGGTCTGCCAATCTCTTAGCATGCAAGTCTTGGTCTCATCAGAGGAACGTTTCAGCAGAACACCAGATGGAAGAGTCTGGTCGTCGGATACGGGTTCCTACTCATTCTGGACCCGATACCTATCCGTCTTCGATCACGTGCGCGTGCTCGCACGAGTGGCTCCTGTGCGCGAAGCTCCGGCAGTCTCGCAGCGAGCCGATGGCCAAGGCGTTTCATTCGAGGTGCTTCCTTACTACGTGGGCCCCGTGGGATACGCTCGAAATTATTTCCCACTAAAGGCTGCAGTCCGGATTGCGCTTTTAAAAACCAACGCCGTGATTCTGCGCGCCGCTTCACCGATTGCGAATTGCGCCCGGTCCGAACTTGATGCGGGCCGTCCCTTCGGTGTCGAAGTGCTTGGCGATCCGTACGAGGTATTCGCGCCCGGATCCATCAGCCATCCGATGCGTCCTGCGCTTCGCTATGTGATCACCAAGCAGCTGAAGCGCCAGTGTCAGCAGGCGTGCGCGGTCGCGTACGTTTCTGGAGGCTCTTTGGTGCGTCGCTACCCCTCGCAGCGCTCCGCGTTCACGACAACCTACTCAAGTATCGCAGTCCAGGACTCCGCTTTTGCGGCGTTGCCACGAACCTTCTCATCTCCAGTCCAACCGCTGCGTATTGTGAGCATCGGAACACTCGCCGTTCCTTACAAGGGCTTCGATGTGTTGATTGACGCGGTTTCGGCTTGCGCCAAAGACAGAATGGGCATTCAACTTGTGATCGTTGGAGAGGGCCGCTGTCGTGAATCGCTCAAGCGGCACGCCCAAAATTGCGGAGTTGAGCAAATCGTCCAATTCACAGGCCGCGTTTCTGCGGGCGAAGGCGTCCGCGACCAATTGGATCGTGCGGATCTTTTTGTTCTAGCTTCAAAGACCGAAGGTCTACCTCGCGCCATGATCGAAGCGATGGCTCGCGGGCTTCCATGCATCGGCTCAGCGGTCGGTGGAATTCCTGATTTGCTCGGCCCAGAAGAACTCTTTCCCCGCGGCGATGCGAAATCCTTGGCGCGTAAGATCAGGGAAGTGTGCCTCGATCCCGAACGCATGACTCGGCTGTCTGCTGAGAATCTTGCAAAAGCACGCGAGTATCACGATTCAATTCTGAGTTCCCGCCGGCGCCAGTTTTTTGCACACGTCCGGGACGCAACTTGGCGATGGAGCCAAGCACATCCTCGTGGAGCGTTCGACCGAGGCCGAACTTCTGAAAATTGTTCCGAAAATGAAACCACGCGGGCGGTGGCATCTCGATGATCGGTCGAGCAAAAAAGAGCACGGCCGCGTACAACAGCCTGGGTTCATCGGTCCAATCCGAAAACATGACGTCGTCCATTGCAACGCAAACCGATGGCACAAGCGAGCAGGCTGTGTTCCCGTCGCCGGTGCGGTTGGTGATCATCGCTACCGTTCCAGAGACCATCATGTCTTTCTTGATCGGCCAAATTCGATTCCTCACCACGGAAGGCTTCGAGATTCACACAATCACATCACCTGGCATTGAGGCTATGCCCGGCCATGGCGAACTGGTGAGCATCCGTCATGAAGTCGCCATGACGCGCGCGATCAATCCTTTCGCCGATCTGAAAGCGTTGTGGCAACTGTGGCAACTCCTGCGGACTATTCGGCCGGCGATCGTGCAGACGCGCACGCCAAAGGCCGGGCTACTAGGAATGATCGCAGCATGGCTCGCACGTGTACCGATTCGCATCTATACGGTAGACGGCATTCCCATCGTTTCCCAACGGCTTCCGGGCCGCATGATCTTGGCGATCACAGATTGGATAACTTGCCTTCTGGCAACGCAGGTCTTGTGTGTAAGCCGCAGTGTACGCCGATTCATGATTGCCAATCACTTCTGCAGGAGCGAAAAAGCGCGAACGCTCGGCGACGGCGCTTTGAGCGGAATCAACATGGATAGATTCAATCCTGCAACGCGCAACGCAACTGAAAGAACCGTACTTCGCAATCACTATGGCATTCCGCAAAACGCTCTCTTGATCGGATATATCGGACGCCTGGTTCCTGACAAAGGCATCGCGGAACTGGCGGCGGCCTGGGAGATTCTGAAAAAAGAATTTCCTCAAGCGCACCTGTTTCTGTGCGGATATTTTGAAGCAGTCCATCCCCTCGCTCAGCAAATATCCGGAAAGCTGACGAGCGACCCGCGTGTTCATGTGACCGGGAAATGGGTGAGCGACATGCCAGCCGTGTATGCGGCCATTGATGTCTGCGTACTTCCAACATATCGCGAGGGATTGTCCACCGTCGTCCTCGAGTGTGGCGCCATGCGCGTGCCGATTGTGGCCACGCGAGTGCCAGGCTGTGTGGACGCGATTCGGAACGGCGTCACCGGTTTGATTGTCGAGCCGAGAGACGTCAACGCTCTCGCCGACGCATTACGCAGCCTCCTGCATAGTCAAGACCTCCGCACGCGCATCGGAAGCGCGGCACGCGAGTTCATCTCCCGGCATTTCTCGGAAACCAGGATCTCCAAACTCGTTCTCGATGAATATCGCCGACTCATCGAAAGCGAATGTCGCGGCCCTCTAACCAAACTATCCCAGTTGGCAAATGATGATGGTTGGTGGCGGGTTGAAATATTGCGGCCTGGACCATCGTCCGAACCAGTTAACACCAACTCCGCAACCACGGCTACGGCTGCTGCTACTGAACGATTGCGCTCTACTGTTCGCCCAGTTGTGTAGAACAAATCCGAATTTCGGGGACCGACATTGAAAATACCACTTTCATCACCAGACATTAACGATCAGGACCGCGCCGCTGTGCTTGAAGCCCTCGATTCCGGCATCCTGAGTCTCGGACCTCGGCTTGTCGAGTTTGAGCAGGCCGTTACAAAGCTCACCGGCTCACGGTATGCCGTCGCTGTAAATAGCGGTACAAGCGCTCTTCATTTATGCGTTAAAGCGGCCAACATCAAAGACGGCGATGAAATTATCACCACTCCTTTCAGTTTTGTGGCGTCGGCAAATTGCATCCTATTCGAGCGGGCGAAGCCGGTTTTTGTGGATGTCGATCCCGTCACTTTAAATATCGATGTGTCCAAAATTGAAGACGCCATCACGCCGAAGACGAAAGCAATTTTGCCGGTGCACGTTTTTGGAAGGCCTTGCGCGCTCACGGACATTACTTACATTGCAAAAAGACACGGATTGAAAATAATCGAAGACTCTTGCGAAGCGATTGGCGCTAAACACCAGGATAAGCCTGTAGGGACTTTCGGTGAGACCGGAGTTTTCGCGTTTTATCCCAACAAACAGTTGACCACGGGCGAAGGCGGCGTCATCGTCACCGACGACCCCCAAATTGCATCTCGCTGCCGTAGTTGGCGCAACCAAGGCCGTTCTGACGCCGATGGATGGTTAGAACATGACAGTCTTGGATACAACTATCGCCTAAGCGAAATGAATTGTGCGTTGGGAATATCACAACTTTCGCGAATTGACGAAATCCTGGCAGCGCGGGCCCGTGTTGCCGGTTTCTATGACAACGCATTCGAAGATTGTTTTGACGTGATTCCACCCCGGTTGTCGGAACCCGGCTCGACAGTGAGCTGGTTCGTATACGTCGTGCAGTTGGGCGACGATTTCGACAGAGATGACCGCGACAGCGTCATCGCCACACTAAAGCAGCAAGGCATCGGGTGCAGGAATTATTTTCCCCCGATTCATCTGCAGCCGCTATATCAAAACATGTTTGGGTTTGGCCCCGGGGATTTTCCAGTCGCGGAGCATGCTGCCGAACGAACCATCGCCCTCCCATTTTTCAATCGTTTGTCCGAGGAGGAAGTTAGATTTGTGTGCCAATCGCTGGCAAACGCGATGCGGACTCTGGGGTCCGCGAGCGCGGCGACAGAAGTGCGATCGCTATCGGCCAAGGTTTAAGGACGTGGCATCCAGCTTTCCCTCTCGAGGTATGTATTCATCTATAAAACGTGTTATTGACATCGTCGTTGCGACATCGGCGTTAATCGTCGCCTGGCCGCTGATGTTGTTGACCGCCTTGGCAGTTCGCCTGAAGATTGGCAAACCTGTTCTTTTTCGTCAAACGCGTCCGGGCTTGAATGAACGTCCATTCGTCTGCTTGAAGTTCAGAACAATGACTGAAGAACGCGACGCCAACGGGCGCTTGCTGCCGGATGAACGGCGATTGACTGGGCTTGGCACGCTGCTTCGCCGGACCAGTTTGGACGAACTACCTCAATTGTGGAATGTCTTGCGCGGCGATGTGAGTCTAGTCGGGCCCCGGCCTCTTCTAGAACAATACTTGCCCTATTACACCGTCAAGGAACACCGTCGGCATAGCGTCCGGCCGGGTATCACGGGATGGGCGCAGATCCATCGCCGCAGTTGCCTTCCGTTCGACGAGCGTTTGGAAATGGATGTTTGGTATGTGGACCACATGTCGTGGACACTGGATCTCCGAATCATATTCTCGACGATTTGGATAGTGCTCACACAGCATGGAGCCATGCCAGACGAGAACGGTGCGCTGCTGCCGTTGGATGTTCAAAGAAGCCGGCCGCTGATATCAACAGCGCCTTCAAATACCACAGTTCGCTAGCCATGGATATTCCGCAAAAAATCGACATCGAAGTCGTGGCGCAGAGCGAGCAAACCGGACTTGAAGTCAATGCTTTTTCGGTGCCTGTGCCCGAACACGCGCCGACGCACGTTCCGCGTGTCGTGGTCGTGGGATGTTCGGGACATGCGCGAGTCATCGTGGACATTCTGGAAACCGCGAAGTGCTGCCATATTGTAGGTCTGCTCGACGATCTAAGACCTCCGGGAACTGAAGTCCTGGGCTATCAAGTGATCGGAAGCGACGAAGATTTGCCGGCACTTGTGGCTGCAGGTATTTGCGACAGTGTCGTAGTCGGAATCGGAGATAACTGGACCCGCTGCCGAATCGCGTCGCGAATCAAGCGAACGATTCCCGAGATACACTTCCTGACCGCCATTCACCCGTCAGCGCAAATCGCCAGATATTGCACGATCGGCGCCGGCACCGTAATCATGGCGGGAGTCGTAGTGAATCCAGGATCCGAAATCGGCGAATTCTGCATATTAAACTCCGGCTCTTCATTGGACCATGATTCGCGCATGGGGCGGTTCTCGAGTCTTGCCCCTCGGTCTGTCACCGGCGGTGGAGTGAAGATCGGTGACTATTCGGCCATTGCCATTGGCGCAATAATCTCGCATTCGATATCTATCGGTGAACACACTGTCATCGGCGCAGGTGCGACAGTGTTGAAAGACATTCCGGATTGCGTGGTGGCATACGGAACGCCTGCGAGAATCATCCGATCGCGGAATCCGGGAGATTCATATCTCGGTGAGCCCCCCAGCCGGCCTGCCGATAAGCCGGAAGCTCCGGCAATCCTGAAACCGTTTGAGCCGTTGACGTTGATATCCGGGAGCAACACCGACGCATGGAATGGATATCTCGAGCGAGCGCGGCATGATTTTTTTCACACCGCGAATTACCATCAAATCTCCGAATCTTTCGGCCGCGGAAAAGCCTGGCTTGCCGTCTACGGCAGTGGCGACAAATTTGTTGCCTGGCCTTATCTCCTGCAGGAAATCGAAGGGTTTGAACGAAGTTCGATGAGCGAGCTGCGTGATATTACATCCGTCTATGGATATACCGGGCCGATCGCGTGCGGATGTGAGCACGACGAAGAATTCCTCGCTTCGGCGTGGACTGCATTCGTGGACGCGTGGCGATCGCAATCCATCGTCAGCGTCTTCGCTCGACTACACCCATTGTTAGGCAATCATCGTCTATTGCAGTACCTCAGAAATGATGATGGAATCCCCGAATTAGTGGATGAGGGGCGTGGAGAAGGCAAGACCGTCGCTATCAATCTGATGACCTCCCCTGACGAAGTGTGGGGGGCATACAGACGACAACTGCGTCAAGCGCTACGTCGTTTAATGACGCTTTCATTGACCGTTACCTCTGAGCCAGAGTGGGAATCCCTCGACGACTTCGTACGGTTGTATTACAAGACCATGAAGCGCAATGGAAGCGCTTCTTTTTATTTGTTCCCCGTGCGGCAGTTTCGGCAATTTCAATCCGCGCTCGGCCGTCACGGAAGCTTGATGGTCGCCCGGCACGAAGGCGAGATTGTGGCGGCCGCCCTACTCATTGAATACTCAGGCATCGTGAATGTTCATTTTCTTGCCACGGACGATCGGTTCGCCCACATTTCGCCGAGCAAGTTCCTCATTCATGAAGCGCAGGGCTGGGCCCGTTCACGCGGCAATCAATACCTTCATCTTGGTGGGGGACGCGGAAGCCGGAGCGACGATCCTCTTTTCCGATTTAAGGCGCTATTCTCTAGTGACTACTATCCATTTTACACCTGCCGGTGGATCCTTAATCACGAGGCATACGACGATCTGACAAGTGAGCGACAGAAGCAGGCCACGAAATTAAGATCCGGCGAGATGTCCAAAGCACACTTCCCCGCTTACCGTGCGCCGTTTCGTATCGCAAATGTTGGCGATAAGCCGATTGAATCAGTAACCCGAGAAGAAGACCCGAGATCCTAGTTGACAACTTTCTGTAAATTATTTTATTAAGCAAACCCAATGATTGTCTATCAATTCATCCGATCTCCACTCGTAATACCGGCAAATAGAACTTAATGGAAGGGGCCCTATGTCTCTGAATTTAAAGCAACCATCATCATCGCTAAGAAAAACTGTCCGCATTTCTGTGATCACCGTAGTCCACGTCTTTCTATTCGCTGCTTCGGGGTATTCGGCGTTTCTGTTGCGGTTCGATTTCAATATCCCGTGGTGGCAGTGGGAGCACCTTATATATGCTCTTACGATCTGGACAATTACGAAGACAATAGTGTTTCAGTCGTTTCCCGTAAATCGGGTGACGTGGCGCTTCGTATCTCTACCGGATGCGATAATGCTCCTGGCCGCGAACCTGACCGGTTCGCTCGCGAGCGCGATCGCCATCCGCCTCATCGCACCGGCCGGATTTCCACGGTCGATCTATATCATCGACTTGGCGCTCTGCCTCCTGTTTACGAGCGGCATACGTCTCGCGGTGAGAATGCTTGCTGAAGCGTCGTCCGCCCATGGCCGGTCAGATGGCCGGCGCGCGCTCATTTACGGCGCTGGTGACGCTGGCGTCATGCTGCTTCGAGAAGTTCGCGCAAATCCGAAGATCGGATACAAGATCTGTGGGTTCGTGGATGATGATCCGGCAAAGACAGGCCGGTTGATTCACGGCGTGAAAGTCTTCGGCACGGGAGACAGCCTGACTAAAATTGCGCCCAAGCATCAAATCCAGCATGTTCTGATTGCAATGCCCTCGGCGACCGGTCCGCAAATGGTCAAAATCCTCAATCGCTGCGCTGCAGCACAACTTAGCTTTCAGACGGTACCTGCACTTTCCGAGGGCGTTAACAATTGCTCGATTGCGCCGATACGCGACGTCGCCGTCGCCGATTTACTTGGACGAACGCAAGTCTCTCTCGATGACGCGAATGTAAGGGCAAAATTTGAAAACCAAGTTGTTCTCGTTACTGGAGCCGCGGGCTCCATTGGCTCTGAGCTCTGTCGGCAAATCGCGCGATTTAGACCCAAGCTGTTGGTCGGATTCGACGTTTCCGAAACGGGACTATTTTATCTCGATCGCGAGATGCAGTCGTCGTTCCCGAATGTCGCCTTCAAGCCGGAGATTGGAAGCATCCTCAGCACGCGGCGGCTGAGAGAGGTATTCGAGTCACGTGGATTCGCAACAGTATTTCATGCGGCCGCTTACAAACATGTACCGTTGATGGAAACTCACGTGTTCGAGGCATTCGAGAACAATGTTGTTGGCACATATAACGTAGCAACTATGGCCGAGCGATTCGGAGTCAAAGATTTCGTCCTAATTTCTTCGGACAAAGCTGTCCGCCCGACCAGCATCATGGGACTGACAAAGCATGTGGCCGAGCTCATGGTCAGTTCACTACAAAACGGCTCGACGAAGTTCGTGTCCGTTCGTTTCGGGAATGTTCTCGGCAGTAATGGAAGTGTGGTCGCCATTTTCAAAGAACAGATCGCGGCTGGCGGCCCGGTCACGGTAACGCACCCGGAAATGCGCCGATATTTCATGACAATTCCTGAAGCGGCGCAATTAGTTCTGCAAGCATCCACCATGGGCCGGGGCGGCGAAGTTTTCGTTCTGGATATGGGTCAGCCCATGAAAATTGTCGATCTCGCTCGAAATATGATTCTTCTTTCCGGGCGGCGCATCGAGGATATACGCATTGATTTCACTGGCACGCGACCCGGCGAAAAACTATATGAAGAACTCAGCACGCTCGAAGAAGAAACTCTGGCTACGTATCATGAGAAGATTCGCATCTTTTCAGGCGATCGCACACGCATTCCCAATCCGGAAGCGTGGATGGACGCGGCGCATCGACAGTCCCAGAGACGTGACATGCGTCTCATCCTGGTGCTGAAAACCCTAGTGACTGATTACAATCCCAGTTCGGAAGTGCTACAGCGGCTGATGGACCAACCACAGCTTGCTCCGCAACTGAAGCCTCAAGCTGGCCGTGAGCTCATCGCCTGAATTTGAGATTTCGTTTCGTGCATCGAAATTGAAGATCGCAAAGCTAATCACTCTTGCCATGCTACTGGCGATTTCTGCATGGCCGGGTAACTCTGCCGGCTTTCAGTGGCCGGACGCAAACCATTACTGGCGAGTGTTGGTCAACGTGAATCAATACATCGAAAATCGGCCGATGGAGTGGTTCACGCAAGACAAAATCATTACTGACCTGCAGATTTTGGACGTAAAGCCCGGCGCCCGCGCCGCCGCTATCGAACAATACCACAAGCTTCGCCACGGTCTCTCCTCTCGCGGATTCTACGTAGGAACGTACATCTCCGGACGCACCGTCGGGCCCGCGTCCGATCAAACTGTTTATCCTCCGGGGAGCGTCGCAATCGAACAGATGCCGGCCAATGCGCGCTATGTAGGTTCTTGGCCCGGGCAGCCTGATCGCGAAATTATTGATGTGAGAGACCCGGACACCCGGCACGCATTCCAAACAGGAATTAAGGAACTATGGGAACGGGAGCCTTCATCGATTCGATTCGTGGACAACGCCGCTGTTCAACCGGCTGTGGTTCGCGGCGAGCCGTGGAAGGCATATTGCGATAACATGCGGGAAATCCGCATGCTTGCGGAGTCTCAGGGATCGCGAGCGATTTTTAATATCGCTATGCACGTTGGATTGTTGACCGATGAGGAAGCGCGCCAGTTGATTGAAGCGATCGGTCCTGACAATGGAGTCGCGCTCGAAATGCCATGGCATCCGTCCATCCAAAAGAGTCCCGAAGCTACGGCAAAGGCAGTGAGCCGCTATAGACAGCTACTCGACAGCGGTTTGGTCGTAATCATGATTCCAGTCGACATGCAACCAAGCGTACTGTCTGACTGGATTCGCAAGTGGAAGAAACCGACCGATCACTTGTACATCTCGGGCATCTTCTGGAAGGCACCCGACTTGAGCGTTTACAGCGACCGGTAATTTCTATCCCTTCCGCCGCGAATCTATAGACGCTTGCTCCTACCCCCCCTCGCAATCTTTACCTACCGAATGCACTTCTTGCCTTGCGCACTCTTCACACATTGCGCGGTTAGCGTCCGAAGCAATATCGCGAGCCCGGGTCTGCAGGAAAAGGGGTGCTAATATGAGAGCTTCAACGCGGAAGTTACGGAATGAGTGCTTGAATGGAGAGATTCTCTTACTGGCTCAGTAGGCACGATTTGTGATCGAGAAATAGCGAGAATACCAGATGCGGTGCTCCGATTCGGCGCTCCCAAGTTCCCCGGTTACCGTACGACCCAAACCATCTCGCCGGACTTCGTGATTGAGAAAGCAATGCCAAAAAAAAGCAAAACCGTACTGGTAACCGGCGCTGGCGGCGGCGTGGGTCAAAGTATTCTCAAGTCACTTCAGCATAGCTCATATACGGCCATTGCCGCCGATTGCGACCCGCTGGCAGTCGGGCTGTATGCCGCCCCGAAGGCATACCTAATTCCTCATGCAAATTCGCCAGAATTTCTGCCGAGAATCAACGAAATCTGCGATCGCGAAGCTTGCTCGCTGATTTTCTGCGGGGTTGAACCAGAGCTCCCAGTGCTCGCACGAGCAATACAAGAGCTACGATCGCAGGGGGTCATTACGGTCGTCAGCGAACCGGAAGTGATCGAGCTCTGTGACGACAAGCTCTCCACCGCACGCTTTCTTTGCGAACACGGCTTCGCCAGCCCAGACACGCTTCCATTGGCCCAGTACGATTCTTCGCGTTTCTCACTGCCGGTAGTCTTGAAGCCACGCAAAGGAGGCGCGCGCTCGCAGGGCGTATTTCTGGTCACCAGCGAAGAGGAGCTACGCTTCCACCGCGCCACGCTTGGCCTAAATGATTACATCGTGCAGGAGTACGTTCCTGGCGAGGAATATACTTGCGGCACCATTACGTTCGAACACAACTGCTACGGCGTAATTACCATGCGTCGTGTACTACGCAACGGCGACACCTATAAAGCATTTGTTGTCGATGAACCGAGGATCGGTGAGGACGTGAAAAAAATAGCCGAGCTTCTCAATCCGTTTGGTCCGTGCAATTTTCAGTTGCGAATCAAGAACGGTCAGCCTTGTATTTTCGACATCAACTCGCGCTGCTCGGGCACCACCGCCTGCCGGGCGCTTGCCGGATTCAACGAGGCGTTGATGTGCGCCGACTACTTGCTGGAAGGCAAGCTGCCGGAATTTCAGGTCAAGCGGCTCTCGTTCCTGCGCTACTGGAAGGAATTGGTCGTCGCTGACGACCAGATCGCAAGTCTTCAGACTGAGAGCAAGATTACAGGAAACGGTACTTTGCTATGAGTGGCCTGGGGCGCGGTATTCGTAACGGTAGTGGATCCGTCGTCTTGCATCTTGTGCGGCCCCTGCTGAGGTTCGGAGCGAAGGCCGAATGATCGTAGCCGTATTCAGCGATGTGCACGGCAACCTGCCGGCGCTGAACACATTTCTCGCAGCCACTCGCGTCATTGCTGACCAATATCTTTGTCTGGGTGATGTGGTGAACTATGGGCCCTGGAATGACGAGTGTCTTGAGATCGTGGTGGCGCTTCCGGGCGTCCGCTTCATCGAAGGAAATCATGAGCGGCTCTTCCTCAATGCCGACGCGATTGAACTCCAGCAGCCACTGGTGCGCGAATTTTACGAGCATTCAAGTCGCAACTTTTCGCGTCGAGACCTTATTCGGGATCTTCCTACCGAATGTGAGCTCGGAAGCTTTGAGTGCCGGCACACGCTCGGCACGGCGCGTACCTTTCGTGATTCAGACGTCGAACTGGAACGTTCATTTATGATTGGCCACAGCCATCAGCAATTCGCGATCGCGCGCAATGGATATCACCTCGTCAATCCAGGAAGCGTAGGCCAGAACCGCAGTAATCTCGCCATCGCGCAGTACGCGCTTTTCAACTCTGGAACAGAAAGTATTGAATTATGCAGCATCGAGTACCCCTATGAGACTTTGCTAGGGGAGATGAAAGCACGCGGATACAGCGAACGATGCTTGCAGTATTGTCGGAGCAAACTTCCGCGTGCTGATGGTCCCCACGCCTAACAAGCGACGTGGTCAGAATGGCTTTGACTAGCGGGGCGGCATTGACCCGAAAACTTTTAGATCCTCTATCGTTGAAACGTGCGTGCTCCGCGCGGGTTTTGCCAGCTCAGTGAACGATATGGTTTCGAGTAGACCAGCGGATCAAGGAACCGCCGTTAGGCATTTGATATCTGTCGGATGATCGCGAATTTCTACCGCAGTAAATCCTCCAGCTTGATCTTCCGATCGGTGTTTCCATCGCGGTACTTCACGATTATGGGTGTATAGAGTGATAGGTCCCACTCTTTTCCCCGGCCTTCACGAATTGCTCGCGATCCGGCGACGACGACCGCGTTTTCGGGAACGACGAGGGGCTCGTCATCCGTCGCTTTGTGTATCGCGCCCGTGAGGAGGTCGTAGATGGGCGTCGAGCGGTTTAGAATCGTGCCGGTTCCGAGCACGGCCCGCCGCTTCACAACCGTCCCTTCATACACGCCACTATTTCCACCCACCAAGACGTCATCTTCGATCACCACGGGATGCGCTCCCACCGGCTCCAGCACGCCGCCAATCTGCGCGCTAGCGGAAATATGGCAGTTCTTCCCAACCTGCGCGCAACTTCCAATTAGAGCATTTGAATCCACAAGCGTCCCGTCGTCCACATACGCCCCGACGTTGATATACATCGGCGGCATGCAAACCACACCTTTGCCGATAAAGCTGCCGTCGCGAATGCTCGAGCCGCCCGGCACGATTCGCACGCCGGAAGTCGCATTGATCTTCTTCACCGGGTACGTGGATTTGTCGAAGAACGGCTGGCGCGACGCGTCCACCGACATATCAACAATCGCGCCCATTCGAAATCCGAGGAGAATGCCTTTCTTCACCCAGGGGTTTACGCGCCAACCTGACGGTGAGGACGCATCCGGTTGCGCGGCGCGGAGCTCTCCGTCGTTCAGCGCTTCCTTGAATTTCCGAAACAGCCGCCGATCCTTCTCAGTGAACTGGCTTGACGGCTGATCGAACAGCGCTTCAATTTGCGCTTGCAGCATAAGTTTGCAGGAGAAGCCCGAGCGATTCGAGAACGCCGCGGATACGCGCCAGATTTTCTGCCTTCGGCGGGACGAGCGGCAGGCGCCAAACAGGCTCGAGAAGATCCATGAGCGCCATCGCCGCCTTCACCGGGCCGGGATTTGTTTCGACGAAATTGACTTCCATCAGGGGGAAGTATTTTCGGTGGAGTTCGCGCGCGGCCGGGAAATTGTTCTGCAAGCACAAATGTGTGAGCCGCGACATTTCCGCCGGAATTTCATTCGAGACGACGGAGATCACGCCTTGGCCTCCGAGCGCGGCCAGCGGCAGCGTGATTGCGTCGTCTCCCGAGAGCACTACGAACGAATCGGGCACGCCGTTCGCGATCGCGGCCATCTGGCTGATATTGCCCGACGCTTCCTTGATGCCCACAACATTGTCGATCTCAGCGAGCCGTCGAATCGTGGCTGGCTCGACGTTAACGCCAGTGCGCCCGACCACGCTATAGACGATGATCGGCAGAGTTGTCGCCGCGGCGATCGCCTCGTAGTGCTGGTAAAGGCCTTCCTGCGTCGGCTTGTTGTAGTACGGCGTCACCGAGAGAATTCCGTCCACGCCGATGGATTGAAATTTACGTACGGTTTCGATTACTTCGGCCGTGTTGTACCCGCCGGCGCCCGCGACAACGGGCACGCGGCCGCGTGCCTCTTCGATGGTTAGCTCGACGATGCGCAACCGTTCGCCCTGCGTGAGCGTTGGGCATTCGCCGGTGGTTCCGCAGGAAACCAGAAAATCGATCCCCGCATCAACCTGCCGCCGAACCAGTCTCCTCAGCGCCCCTTCATCGAGCGACTGATCCGAGCGAAACGGTGTCACGAGTGCAGTGCCGCATCCTGTAAACATTTCTTTTCCTCCTGAATCAATTCCTCAATCCATCTGGCCGATAATTTCGCGGAACTCAAAAAAACCCTTTTTGCCCGCAATCCAGCACGCAGCGCGCAATGCACCACGGGCAAATCCGTCGCGGCTGCGCGCGGAATGGCGAAGCGTGATCGTGTCGGCCGGCGATTCGAAGCCGATCTCATGGGTGCCGGGATGCGAGCCCGCGCGGCTGCTGCTTAAATCAATCGGCCGCCGCTGATAGCCGCTTTCTTTCATGCGTGCCGCCAGCGCCAGCAATGTCCCTGAGGGCGCATCTCTTTTTGTGGCATGGTGAATTTCCCATGCCCACGATCCGTAGTCCGCTTCGTTTGCCAGCAACTGCGCAGCTTGCGAGACGATCTGTGTGAACACAAAGATACCCACAGAAAAATTCGGAGCCCAGACAACCCCCGTTCCCGCGCGCTCCACTGTCTCCCGCACGCGTGGCAGGCGCTCGAGCCATCCTGTCGTCCCGACTACGGCATTCACCCCTGCCCGCGCGAGCCGCTCGATGTTCTCGGCGGCAGCCTCGGCATTCGAAAATTCCACTGCGACATCGATCCCATCAACGTTTTTCGGAGTAAGTCCCTCGAAGCGTCCATTGTTTTCGCGGTTCAAGCGCAGCTTCACGTCAAAGCCGTATTCCGGCGCCAACCGCTCGATCAAGCGGCCCATTTTCCCGTAGCCCACGATCGCGAGATTCATCGCGCGTCCTTCAAAAGCTGGCGCGCCAGCCCGGCGTAAAGCCCCACCGCGGCCTCTAGCTCGCGCTTCGGCACACGTTCGGCCTCCGTGTGCGCCACTCGAATGCTGCCAGGGCCAATCAAGAACGGCTTTCCCCACACGGGACTGAGAATCGGAGCGTCGCTGGTGTAAGAAACAATCGTGGTAGGAAGTCCATCGAAGGATTCAAATTGCACCGCGGGAATGAAGCCGATTTCTCGCAGTTCAGCGAGGTCACCAACTGCGGCCGTCATCGCATCGCGAATCGGTGCGGGGTCACCTACCAGACGTACGAAAATTTCCGCACGGGCTTCGTCGGCGACGACATTCGGAGCGCGGCCGCCCGCAATCCTGCCAACATTGATCGTGCCGGGCCCGAGAACAGGATCACCCGGGAGTGAAATACGGCGAATGCTTCCAAGAACGTCGAGCAATTTATCAATCGCCGATTCGCCTAATTCCGGATAGCCCGAATGTGCCATCTTGCCGCCTGCCCGAAGTTCGTAGCGCAAAGCGCCCTTGGCGGCGAGCGCCAGCTGGCTTTCCGTCGGCTCGCCATTGATCAGGTAACGCGAGCCTCGGGGCGAGAGCGCGGCACCTTTCGCGCCGGCGCTGTTGATCTCCTCGCCCACAACGAATAGAAGCCCAATTCCTCGCGCGCCTTCGCCGAGGAGCATCTCGGCAGCGCCGATCATGGCGGCAATCGCGCCTTTCGCATCGCATGCGCCGCGGCCCCAAAGGAACTCGTCGTCTTCACGGCTCGGAAAGAATGGCGGAACAGTATCCATGTGCGTGGAAAGCGTGACGATCGGATCGCCCCACGATGCAAACACGTTGAAGCGTTCGCCATCTACGGGCATTCGTTCGACACGCCCGCCGTTAGCTACGGCGAGCGCCGATACGCGGTCGAATAGATAGGTCGCGACGCCCGCTTCATTGCCGCTCACGGACTCGATATCCACGAGCGCGCGCGTCAGCGCCAATACCTCTGCCATGATGCCTGCCTGGGATGGAACGGAAGGAGAAGGGAAGATACGAGAGGACTGCTACTCGGACTCCGCCACTTCCCGATAGCGCTCCATCCGTTTGTGACGGATGACAGTGGACAAGCCTTAGGCCTGTCCCCCAACCGCCGCGATTTCAGCTACCGCAGCGATTTCGGCGGAGTTTACAGCACGCACCCGTTTCGCCAAGTCTCCGAAGCTGCTCGGAATTGCCGACTTGGCTACTCATGGTCCCCGCACCTCTACCAAGAACTTTTCGAGTTTAGCGGATGCGTCTATTCGAGTCAATGACCGGAATTAACGCTTGAGCCGAAAGACCCTGGAATTTGATCCTTTCAGTACATGGAATTTGACGAAGTCGGTACAGCCTTCACCCGATGGAAGGCGCAGACCTGGGCGTTAGAGTTAATCGGAGTATTGATATAAAAAAAGGAGGCCGACAATGGCTTTTCGAACAAACCGCGATGCTGGAGGCGCCGGACCGAATCCCGGACTGACGCCGATTGATGACATCCACGGAAACAATCCGACTATAGGAATTGAACCTGACCACACCACGGGGAGAATAGCCGGGCAGGATGAAGAAGATGATCGTTCCGCGAAAACCAAGCAGTACAAACGAGCCAAGAAATCGAGCCGGAACGGCTAATGGCGAATAGCGTGGCAGGGTTTTACCCCGACTTGGGCGGCCGTCCTATCAAGGCCGCCCTGAGCCGGCTCCGCAGCACCAACCAGCCGATCAGCCAAGAATATTAACGAGTTTGCGCTTCGGCGCGCGCGAATTCGCGTTCCGGATGTGCGAGGGGACGGTTTCCCGGCACGATCTTCGCACTCCCGGCAACGGCGGGAGCGGAAAGCTCGTGCCGGCCGTAGATCTTCGCGACAAACAAGAGCGCCGCGAATGTGACGACGATCAGCGCAAATTGCCGCCAGCCAAAAATGCGGTCGGCATCGCCCATCAATCCGATCCCCAGGAAGCAGAAAAGGAAATGTGTGCAAAAAACCTGCAGCGAAGACTGGCCGAGCAACACCAAGGGACGAATTGCCAGCGGCTTCACCGCCGACCGGAAACGAATCAGCACGATGGCGATGGCGGCGAAATTGAACATTCTGATGACACCGAGGTGCCATTTATCGAAGAAAATCTCCCAACTTCCGAGGCTCATTCCCGAGAGTTCGAAGTAACGAACAGCGAATAAGGTCGCGAAAACCAGCGCCGCAGGAATCCACATCCGCCTAGCCCATTTTTGGGCGGGCAGGCACTCTCTCGACCAGCAAACGCCGCCCCACAAGCCAAAAACCCACACGAATTGCCAGGCCCACAGATTGAATGCGCCCATTTCGTTCAAGGGAATCCGCAGGCCAAACTGGTGAGACAACGCGGCGTATAGCATTTCACGGAGCCCGAATTGCGCGAGCAACCACACGGCAAAGCTTCCGCCTAGAATGAATTTCCATCCGACGCGCGTGGACACACCGATGATCAGCGGCGAGAGAAGCAAGAAAATAATGTACAGCGGAATGATATCGAGCAGCGGGGGCCTGTAAATAAGCAGCAGAGCGTCGCCGAGGGCCCGCCCCGGCCCTGCGGCAAAGTAGAAGTCCAAAAGATTGTAGAGACCTTGGCCGTGGGGGCCGATCGCAAACCTGGCTGCAATAACGAACGCAAAAAGAAGCAGCAGCACGTGATACCAGTAGAGCCGCACGGTGCGCAAAAGGAGTTTCGCGCTCATTTTGCCCACCCCGTCGCGGGTGAGCTGGCGGTAGTAAATGCGTCCGGTGAATAACGCCGATAGAAAGATGAATCCTTCTGACGCGGAGATGTAGCCGAAGGGCTGATTGACCCAAGGAGTGAGCATCGTGGGCAGGTGAGTGAGAGTCATCCAAACGAGCATGAAGCCGCGGGCTGCGTCTATGTCGGTATCGCGTTTCATGGTCTAAATGCTTATCTCCGTCACCGTTATTTGACGTTTAGACGGTTCAGGCAGGTTTCTACCGGATTTCCTGTAGCTATGCGGTTCTGAACGGGAATGTGCGCAATGCTTGACGGCGCACAACTGGCCGATCGTGCCCGGCTGGCACCCGTTATCGTGGCGCGGGCATCTTGCCCGCGTTCTGGTGCGTCAATCGTCGCGCCGGCTTCCAGCCGACGGTTCTCGGCCGGGCGACGTGACGAGTTAAGCTTCCTATCACGCAATGGCTGACCGTGCGCGGGTCGGCATTTCTAGCGCCGGGCTTCACGCCCGGCAGCCTTTTCGTGGCCCGAGCACCTTGTTCACTCCGCCTTCGTTCCGAAGGGATTCGCTAGAGGCCGCGTTTCTCCCTGCGTCGTCGCGCCGCCTGGAAGCCCGTGCCCACGACGCGCTCAACGTTATTTCAGAGTGATTGAATTCATTCGAACGCCGAAAGAATCGTGAGGGGAATGCTATTATTCGCAGTTGCCGCCAGTCGTTGGGCGGCAATTGACCTACTCAAAATGGGAAACACTTTTTACGGGCGCTACGGGAAGAGATGGTTCGACGCCACAGGGTCGGCGGCGGGACTGCTTGTGCTTTCGCCAGTGTTGCTGGGCGTTGCGATCGCAGTTAGGCTCACGAGCAAGGAGCCGGTGTTTTTTCGCCAGGTGAGAACGGGGCAGTACGGGCGCCCGTTCCGGATTTTCAAGTTTCGGACGATGGCATCAGTTGCTGCGGGATGTAAGTATTTGATAACCGCGGGCGATGATTTGCGAATCACGCGGCTAGGCCGATGGTTGCGCAAGACGAAGATGGATGAATTTCCGCAGCTGATCAATGTCCTGCTTGGTGAAATGAGCCTGGTCGGACCGCGGCCGGAACTGCCGGAATTTACAAATGTATACGCGCCGCGATACCGCCAGGTGCTTCTTGAGAAGCCCGGCATAACGGGCCCAGCAGCGAATCGGTATATTCTGGAAGAAGAGGTCCTCGTTGGGCGGCACGATAAAGAGAATTTCTACGCTGCCGAAATCTTGCCGGGAAAACTAGAGCTAGATTTGACCTATTGTGAAGACATTCGTTTCTTCGGCGATATTCAGTTGATCTTTCAAACCTTCAGGAAAATCTCTGAACTCTTCCGGTCTGCTGGCCGGCCGTTCGGGGTTGCTCGCAGCGACAAGCATCCTCTGAAAATTCTAATCGATACATGAAACGATTAGAAATCGCCGTAACCTTAAGAAAACACACCACTATTTTCCAATCGTAACAGAATTGGAGCTTATTGCTCCCCAGTTCTGATTACTTCCTTCGCGATACCACCATTATATTTTCACCGAATAGTAGAGCGCTGGACGCTTGCGCCCGGCGAATTTCTTGATTGCGAGCGCGCTGGCCCGCGTTTCGCTCCTTACGGAACGCGATTAGCGTGTAGAGCCACATCCACGGTGCCAAGAACGCGTAGGCATAACTGACTGGCCTCACGTGCGTAGGTTTGACATCGAGAATCTGGTAGCCGGAAGTCTGAAGGATGTAGCGCAGCTCTGAAAACGTTCTTAGGCCGATATGGTGCAAGGGGTGGGGGCTCGCCTCGTCGCAGGGGCGCGGATCGGAAAGGTAGAAGCCGCTGCCGACGAAGCGGACGCGAGAGCGAATGGAGATCGTGTTTGGCGTCGTAAGAATGAAAATACCGCCGGGACGGCAGACGCGATGCATCTCACGCACGAATGCGAAGGCGTTTTCGAGATGTTCGATGCCTTCTACAGACACTACGAGATCAAAACTCGCGTCGGGCCACGGGAGTTGCGCGGTCAGATCGGCGATGCGAAAACGGTTGCCGAGAGCCGCGCGGGCTTCGTCGCTGAGCTCGTCCACAATATCAACACCTGACACCTCGAATCCTTTTTTCGCGAGCAGGATAGCGACTTCACCATCGCCGCATGGGGCATCGAGCACTTTCGCGTTCGGCGCCAAGTCCAAATCAGAAATGCGCTTTACGAGCGCATCGTAAATTTTCGAGCAGCGTGAGGTCTTCATCTCGCAGGCCCCCGTGCAAGCGATGTTTCCGGTGATCTCTTAAGCAACCGATTCATGGATTTGGCGCCGCATCTCTGCCGGTAATCTAATCATTTTCGGAATTTGGGGAAGTCTATTCTATTACTACATGCGCGCAAGGGACGATTGCGCACCGAACGTAGGCGCAAGACAAACGAACGGAACGGAGTTCCAGCTCTTGCAGAAACGCGTGCTCTCCTCGGGCGGAGTGGCACCTGTCCATTATTTTGTAGCTCACCGGTATATTGGTCTTGCTGCAGCTGCCGGTCTGTTGCGGGCCTGGTCCGAGCGGTTATCGATCGCGGTCACCCATTGAGATTCGCGGCCTCCCGACGTGTCCTGCCGCTGCCCGGCTGATTCACTTACTTGCGTAGAACAATCTCATTTCCACCATTCCAGCCGAACCAATCAACGCCTGATCGACAAGCTAACCGTGGGCTAACCGGTAGGCGCCTCCGCACTTCCTATTACACAAGTATTACAAACAATAGAGCTGGTCCCTGCTAGTCTAAATTCAGCTTTGCGAAACATCGCAACATCCGTTCATCAGGAAAGGGCCAGCGATGGAACTCACGGATCTACGTGCGGCTAAACCAAAGGACGATACCGGAATCAATTGGGTGACGGCGAGCGTGATGGTCATCTTCCACGCGCTTGCGATAGTCGCGCTGTTCTACTTCACATGGACAGGATTTTTCGTTGCAGTCGCTCTGTGGTGGATATCCACGAGCTTGGGAATCGGAATGGGCTACCACCGCTTGCTCACGCATCGCGGCTACAAGATTCCGAGATGGCTCGAGTACAGCCTCACGGTCTGCGCAACGCTGGCGCTGGAAGGCGGCCCGATTTTCTGGGTGGCAACACATCGAATTCACCACCAATTTTCCGACCAGGATGGCGACCCGCATTCGCCGGTTGAAGGCACTTGGTGGGCACATATGGGCTGGATCTTAGTTGGCAAGTCGATGCACCACGATACTTCGACGCTCGCGCGCTACGTTCCCGACCTGGCCAAAGATAAATTCTACGTTTGGATCACGAAGTATCACTACGTCCCGCTCATCGCAGTCGGCGTCATTTTGCTCACCGTTGGCGGATGGCCCATCGTCCTCTGGGGCATCTTTCTCCGGACGGTCGTTGGGCTGCAAACTACATGGCTCGTCAATTCAGCCACGCACTCCTGGGGCACCCGGCGTTACAAAACGCGGGATATGTCGACCAATAGCCTGTGGGTCGCGCTGCTAACGTGGGGCGAAGGATGGCACAACAACCATCACGCTCATCCAACATCAGCGCGCCACGGCCTGAAATGGTATGAGATCGATTTCAACTGGTACGGAATCTGGATATTGAACAAGCTTGGGCTTGCACGAGATTTGCGTGTCGCCGATGTTCGCGCCGATGAAAATGCCAAGAAAACCCTCGGGTCTTCGTTGGCGGCCAAAGAGCTAATTCCCGCGACGCCGCACATCCAGCCAAACCTTTCGGCATAAGATACCGCCTTTTTCACACCAAAGCGCCACACAATCGCAAACGTGAACGTTCCAGTTCATGTGCGAACCTCGCGAGAACCTTTCAGCGGTACAATTAAGCTCAGACACCATGCAAATCGCGAGCCGTCGAAAAACAATCGTGTTCTTCGTGGCGCTGGGCTCAGGCCTTGTGGCCTTGGCCGTCTTTCTCAACATCAGTTGGATTATTCTCAATTGGCGCGCAGGCGTGCTCCTGTTTTTCGGCATCATTTTTTTCGCGGCCATCATCGTCGGTATGATTCTCAATACGAGTTTTCTCATTCGAGAAATCAAGCTAAACGAACAGCACGACAGCTTCATCAACTCGGTTACACACGAACTGAAGACGCCGATCACCTCGATCCGGCTGTACCTCGAGACTCTCCAAAGGCGCGACGTGGATGAAAAGCAGCGGCAGCAATTTTACGGTCTCATGCTCAGTGACACTGACCGGCTGGTTCACACCGTCGAGCAAGTGCTAAAGGCGGGAGAGACGCGTTTCAAGACCGGGCGGCGGGATCGCACAGAGATTGATTTCGGCGGGCTCGTGTCCGAATGCATGGAACTCGCGCGGACGCGGCATCACCTCACGGCCAAAGCTTTACAATACAAGAAACCGAGGAATGGAAATCAGATCACCGTCCGCGGCGATGCCGAGGAGCTTCGGACGGCCGTCACCAACGTGCTCGATAATGCGATTAAGTACTCGAAGGACAATGTGGAGGTTTCGGCTCAAATCGAAACCCCGGACGAGAAACACGTACTGCTTCGTGTGCGGGATCACGGCATGGGAATTCCGGTGGATGAATTGAAGCGCGTTTTCAAACGCTTCTATCGCGTACGCAGCCGCTCTCGCGCTGAGGTGAAAGGCACGGGGCTGGGCCTGTTCATCGTCCGGTCGATCGCGAAAAAGCACGGAGGAAAAGTATTCGCCGAGAGCGCGGGCGAAGGACGCGGCACGACGATCACACTCAAGCTACCGAGGAGCCGCGCGTGAGCCGCGTCCTGGTAGTGGAAGACGAAGCCCATTTGGCCGAGGGCCTCCGGTTCAATCTCGAGGCAGAGGGCTATGCGGCGCGGATTGTCGGGGATGGCGAGGCGGCGCTCGAAAGTCTTGTCGAGAAAAAGGAACCGTATGATGCCGTCATCCTCGACGTCATGCTTCCGGGCGTGAATGGATTTACCGTCGTTTCCGAACTGCGCAAGGCCAGGAATTTCGTTCCTGTGCTGATTCTTACGGCTCGCGGACGGCCCGAAGACGTGCTCGAAGGATTTGCCGCCGGCGCGGATGATTACTTGCCGAAGCCGTTCGAATTGCCAATTTTTCTTGCGCGCCTGCAAGGACTCTTGCGCCGGAATGCCTGGACGCGCAGCGGCAACGCTCCGGAGGCCGGACGAGCTGCCGGCCTCAGCGCGCAAGAAAGCGCGCCTGGCACGAATGGCGATTCATTTACGTTCAACGGCAAGACCATCGATTTTGTCGCGCTCGAATTGCGCACCAACGACACTACAATCCGCCTGACGCTGATGGAAGCCAAGCTCCTTCGCCATCTCGTTCAGAATCAAGGCCGCACCGTCTCGCGCAAATCCATTCTCGAAGACGTCTGGGGACTGCGCGAAGACACCGACACGCGGGCCATCGATAACTTCGTCGTGCGCTTGCGCCGCTACATCGAGAAAGATCCCGCGAAACCACAATATTTACTTACGGTGCGCGGCGTGGGTTACCGCTTCGTAGCCTGAACCTGGCTGTCTTTCAGGTCACTGTCCTTTCGTACTATTTCCCGATTCCAATATCCACGCTAGCCTCTGAGATTGATGCCTCATCGCCGCGAAAACCGGCGGCGCAGCTCTAGGCTGAGTTTGCGCGTCCCGGTTCGAGTTTATGGGCGTACTGCGGAAAACCAGCCCTTTCGGGAATTGACAGATACGTTGGCCGTCAGCGCGCACGGTGCGCGTGTTGAGCTTTCGCTTCCCGTGACACAGGGGCAGACGCTGCTTCTGGTGCACGGCATCACGGAAGAAGAGAAGGAATGCCGCGTGGCGGATGTCAGAGCGATGCGCCGCGCCAAGTGGAAAGTGGGACTTGAGTTCGTTCGTGCCGAAGGAAATTTCTGGCAACTGTTTCAACCGCTCCGGCCCGTGATTACAGAGAGGAAACATCATGTGGAATAACGCACCAGGCAGTCAGCCCGCAGCAGCGCCGAGAAGCGGTTCTTCGCCGTTCGATTCGCCGCAGGCCGAATCGCGCATCTCGCGGGACGTTGCCAGCCTCGGGCCCGGATTGACTCTCAAGGGCGAGCTGACTGGACACGAAGATCTCTATCTCGACTGCAAGTTTGAAGGTCCCGTGAATTTCGGCGGGCACCGCGTGACCTTCGGACGCAATTCGAGCGTCGAAGGCGACATCGTGGCGCGAGAAGCGATTCTTTATGGAAGATTGAGCGGCGATCTCGACGCGCATGACCGCATGGAGATCAAAAAAGGCGGTTCGTTTACGGGCGATCTAACGACCGGCCGGATTTCGATAGAGGAAGGCGCATTTTTTAAGGGGCATATCGAAGTGGATCCGAGTACCAAACCCCTTGGAGCCGATCTCGGCACGATTTTGGAGCGCGGCGAAAAATCTAGCTAGCGAATTTTTTAACGTCCCCCAAACCCCCGGGCAGTAAAAAGCGGGGCCGTCTCGACCCAGGCGGCCCCGTTCCTCTTTTTCCAGCACTTTTTGGGGAATGTAGATCTCTGCGTCTGTAACTAGGCAGGTTGCTGCTGGCGCTTCCGTCCTGTGTGGAAAATTGCGCTTCCGCCGGCGAGCAGGACGAACGTTAGGCCGACGATTTTTGCTACGGCGATGAATGGGTGCGGCTCGTCTGAAGCTGGAACGAGCGAAAGCACGATTGTCACCAGCGTCGTAATGAATCCGAGCAGTCCAATCATTATTGCAACCGAACGGCCGCCAGGAATACGAAATACTTCGGTGCCGGCTGGCTCGCGTTGCAATCGAATTAGCGATGCGAACGTAAAGAGATACGGAATGAAGTACGAGATGATGCCGGTGCTAACGAATATTTCGTATGCGCCGGAGATGCTCGTTCCCGCTTGGCCAAGAAAAATAAACAAGGCGCCGAGGGCCGACTGCGTCAGTAGCGCGACGTAAGGAGTTCGCCATCGCGGATGAAGTCGCGCGAAGACCGGCGGAAGATAACGGTCAATTCCAGCTACAAAGGGCAGCCGCGCAGTTGCAGCGAGCCATGCGCCCAAGGCTCCGATATTGCTGACGACGATGAGTAGCGCGGCGATCGGACCAACCGCGCCCAATCCAATTCGGTGACTCGCGGTTGAAATCGCCTGCATGATGCCCTCGAGGCCGCTCACTTCGCTTGAAGGAAGCGCTATGAGCATCGCTACCGTGCCCAGGATGTAGCCCGTGGTAACGATGGTCCCGGCGATCAGTAGCGCGCGCGGAATATTGCGCCGCGGATTTTCCACTTCATCGCCGAGAAACGAAGCGGATTCCGAGCCGCCGAGCGCGAAAACTATCGTCGCCCAGAAAAGTACATCGCGAAAATGGGCGTGCGGAATGAGATTTGCGCCACGAAACGATGTGGCGGAGCCGAATCGCCACCAACATACGGCCGCGATCATATAGAGAATCCCGATCGGAAGCCATGTGCCGATGGCGCCAAGATTGTGAAGCCATTTGCCGACGGAGAGCCCGACTACGTTCAGCACCGTTCCAATCAGCAGGCCAGCCAAGGAAAAAATGATGAAGTAAGTCTTATTTCCGGCGAGGCTATGCCATCTGGCCGGTCCGATATAGAGTGCACTGCTCGCTGCGAAATAAAGTACGGCCGGAAAGTATGGCAAGTTGCTGGCCCAGTATGTCCAGCCATTCATGAACGCCGCAAAATCGCCGAAGGCGTGTTTGGTCCAGACGTAGAGGCCGCCTTCCTGCGGGTAGCGAGAGGAAAGTTCCATCACGGAGAGCGCGAGAGGAAGATAAAACGCCAACCACGCTACCAGCCAGATGACTACGGCGCTGGCGCCGGCCGTTGCCGCCGTGGCGATCCAGCGCAGGCTGATTCCCGTAACGACGTAGAACAGAACAAGATCTCGAAAACCCATCGCGCGGCGCGGTTGGTTCGAGACCTCGTTCGTCGCCATCAGCCCTCACTCTTGACCAGGCAAGGTGCCGGACATCATGCCTCAGGCGGCGCAGCGATGCGAGCGATTCTGCGATCTCGCCGGGAAATCGGGTGGCGCTATTTTTTGTCGTGGCCGTAATATTCGTACGCGGACATCGCACGCTCGCCGCCGGTCTTCCAGACGCGCGCATCTTCAGAAAATTTTCCCAAAGAGCGCGCCATTTCGCGAATGTGAGATGCGATGGCGCCGCAGCATGCGCCTATATAGTTGACGCCGATATCGCGGGCTTTTACAGCGTAGTCGGCCATTTCGCTGCGAGAGAGTTGATAAGGGTCGAGTTGGGTCGGAAACGCGGGCAGGCTCGTAAAATCGCGATTCTCATCCGTGGTGCGATATGCCACCGGCTGCGTGGCGATGTATGCGGAAGTGGCCTTTCGCATGTCAGCAGCGAGCGGAAGCATGTGCTTTGGTCCGCGAAGGCAGTTAATGCCGACGATGTCCGCGCCCGCATCCACCAGAGAGCGCGCGCAATCGGCCGGTGATTGACCTTCGATGGCGACGTCTTGATTTTCGAAGCACATCGTTACCATCGTGGGCAGCCCGGTTTGCTTGCTGCGCTCGACGCAAAGCAGTGCCTCGCCTAAATACGAGAATGTTTCACCGATGACGAAATCCACGCCTTCGCTTGTTTGCCAATCGAGTTGTTCGTCGAAAAGTCTTCGCACGCGATCGTGCGACGCCTTGTCATCCGGCTCGTACATCCAGGTAAGGCTGAGGTTTCCGGCGACAAGGCACCGGTCTCCTGCAACATCCTTGGCAATTCGCACGGCGGCGCGGTTCAATTCTTCGATACGAGTATCGAAGCCGACTGTGGCGAGCTTGTCGCGGCTGGCGTAGAACGTCAGGGCCTGCAGAACTTCGGCGCCGGCCTCCCGGAATTCGAGATGCAATTCGCGAAGCGCGTCCGGATGCGTAAGCGCAACTTCAGGCGTGAACGGTCCTGCGCGCACCCAGCCGCGCTTTTCGAGTTCGAGCAGGTAACCGCCATCGCCGAGAACAATTCCCTCTTTGAGACGCTCGAGAATCCCTTTTTTCATTTCTTCCTCCAGAATATTTTGTTACGCAGCGTGAACGCCACGCTTCAAATCACGGAGAGCCTGATGCGCGGCGTTATATCCGGGCGCACCGGTAACGCCGCCGCCTGGATGCGCGCCCGCACCGCAGAGATAGAGCCCCTGCACCGGCGTTCGATATTGCGCCCATCCGGGGACAGGCCGCATAAAAAACAACTGGTCGAGTGAAAGGTCGCCGTGAAAGATATTGCCTTCGGTAAGGCCGAAAGTTCGCTCGAGATCGAGCGGAGTCAGTACCTGTCGCGCGAGAATCGAGCTCGAAAATCCCGGTGCGTATTGCGAGATCATTTTCACGACGCGGTCGCCGAGCAAATCTCGCTTGTCATCCCACGTACCTTCGCGCAATTTGTAGGGCACATACTGGATGAAGCAGGTCATGATGTGTTTCCCAGCGGGTGCCAAGGAGTCATCCACATTCGATGCGACCACGCAATCCACCCACAACTCCTCAGGAATCTCGCCGAACTTCGAAATGTCGTAGCAGCGCTCGGCGAATTCGAGCGACGGTACGAGGGTGCAGAACGAGCGCTGCGATTTTGGCCATTCGCGCGGCATGCCCTTGAATTTCGGCTCTTCGCTCAAGACGAAATTCACTTTCGCGCAAGGCCCGGCCATCTTGATCCCTTCCACGGCGCGCCGAAATTCCGAGGGTAATTCACTTGCTTCGACGAGGCCCAAGAACGTTCGCTTGGGATCGGCATTCGAAAAAACAAATCGCGATTGGATTTCGGTGCCGTCTTCGAGAATGACGCCTCGTGCGCGACTATTGCGCGAATTGATGTTTGCGACCGGCACCGACGTCACGACCTCAGCGCCGTATTTTCGCGCTGCCGCCGCAAGTGCCTGCGTAATCGAGCCCATGCCGCCAATCACGTGGCCGTAAAAGCCCTGAATCTCGCCTTCGCCGCCGCTCAACAGATGGAATAAAAGCCCCAGCGCAGATCCGTTGTCGTAAGGACCGCCGTGTTTTCCGTAGACGTTGTTGGCGAGGATCAACGTCTTCATTTTCTCCGTCTCGTACGTCCGGTCGAGGAAATCGCCAAGGCTGCCCGTGAAGAACGAAACGATTTCCTCAACCTCTTTGCCGCTGATCCCGCGGAATCGTTTGCCGGTGCGCAAGAGTTCAAAAAGTCCAGCGAGACCTTTGGCGCGTATTTCAGGCGGCGCTTCGAGAAAGTAAGGCTGAAAATATCGCGCGATCTTCTTCAGCTTGTCGTCCACGCGAACGAATGTTTCGGCATCGAGCGTCGAAATGTTTCGAAATTCGGCAACTGCGCGATCACGCTCGGCCCACCACGGAAGAACGGTGTCGTCCTGGAATGCGACCAGAATGGCTGGATCGCATGGGACCATGCGCAAACCGTGCGCTCTAAGATCGAGGTCGAGGATTACTCGCGGCCGTAGCATGCTGGCGATGTAGGAGGTCGTCGAAGCTCTGCAGCCGGGAGCGATTTCTTCCGTAACGCAGCAACCGCCGACGATTTCGCGCCGCTCTAGAACAAGCGTGGAAAGGCCGGCACGGGCGAGGTAGGCCGCAGCCGTAAGGCCGTTATGGCCTGCTCCGACCACGATGACGTCGTAGATTTTGCGAGGCTTAAAGGTCGTCACGCCCCATGACCCTAAGTCATAAATGTCTTGCTAATCCGTGCTCATGATATTACAGTGCAGCACTTAAGCCGTTTCAAATATTCTGACCTGGAGTCAGGTATGGCAATAAGGGCTCAGCGATCAATCATCCCTCCGACACCGCTTCCGCCGCCTGGACCGAGACCGAAACTCGAGGCCAAACGTCTCCGAATCGTGGAAGCAGCGATGCGCCATTTCGCCGAGCGCGGTTACCACGACGCTCGCATCGAGGATCTCGCAATTGAGTTGGGGGTGGCGAAGGGGTCGATCTTTCAGTATTTCGGCAGCAAGTCGGGGGTGTTTCTCAACGCCTATAAGATGGCGGCGCATTCGCTGCCGAAGTATCTCGATTGTCCCGCTAACGTACGCGATAAAGGATTTTTCGATGTATTGCGCTACTGGCTGGTGCGCACCGAGCACATGCTGCAAGAAGATTGGATTCCTTATCGCGTGGTGCTGATCGGGAATTATGGCGTCGAACTTTCTTTGAAGCGGGAGATCAATCGGTTTCTCATTACTGAAGACCCTTACGGGAGCGCTGCGGTGGTGCGGTTCGCGATCTCGCGGGGTGAAGTCCGGTCCGACGTTGATCCACCGATGATCTCGTCTATATTGGAATGGACGATGGAACGATTTCAGGATGCGCTGCTTACCGAAGAATTGGATCCCGGTCTTTTTCCGCATCCAAGCGATCCGGAAAAAAACAAAATTCGCATTCAGCAATTCCTAACGATACTCCGCGGAGCGATCGGCGCGCGATAAAGACGCGACGCGTCCAACGGCGCAGTCGAAGACAATCGAAAGGGCGCAATCGTGGAACACACAGTTCAGGAGATCCTCGCGCTCTACGACGATAAGGCCCCACTAGCCGAAGCGTATACGATCCCCGCGCCATGGTATTTCGATCCGCGCATTGCAGAACTGGAGCGGCATCGCGTATTCGGAAGAACGTGGCAGGCCATTGGCCGGGCGCAGCAAGTGGCCGAGCCGGGCCAGTTCTTCACGATCGAGATTGCGGGTGAGCCGGTTGTCGTGGTTCGCGGCAAAGATAATGTTCTTCGCGCGTTTTTCAACGTTTGCCGCCATCACGCCGCCGCGGTGGTTACGGAACCGCAGGGCTGTGCCGAGCATCTGCGCTGTCCATATCATGGGTGGACTTACGGGCTGGACGGCGCACTGAAGGGCATGACGGAATTCGAAGGAGTCGCGCACTTTGAGCGCTCACAGAACGGGCTGGTGCCTATCCGTGTCGCCATCTGGGAGAATCTAATTTTCATCAATCTCGATTCGAAAGCGGAGCCGCTCGAAGATTTTCTCGGCGGGCTCAGCGCGCGCGTGAAACCGCTACGGCTTCAAACGCTGCGATTCGTTGAGCGGCGCAGCTATGAATTGAACTGTAACTGGAAAGTGTACGTGGATAATTTTCTGGATGGCGGATATCACGTACCTCACGCGCACAAAGGGCTGAACAGTGGCATCGACATCACGAAGTACACCATCGAAAATGAAGATCGCTTCTGCGTGCAATCCACCCCGTTGAAGCAATCGAAGGACGATG
>DATBYF010000048.1:0-72949 GCA_036513895.1 Candidatus Acidiferrales bacterium
GGCGCGATTTGAGGGCTGCAACCGAAGGAAAAAATACATAAGAGAATCGCAGTAAGATGAAGAGATTTAGTACAGAGAAAGTGATTGTGCATCATCATCCGTGGGACGGCTCGTGCGTTGCGGATTCTATATAGCGGAACCAATGACGAGTGTCCAGTTGGTTCGCCCTGTGCTTCACGTATCCAGGCGGAGGCGCTGAGGCACTCGCTGCATGCTCAGACTGGCGTTGTTTAAGCCGAAGCCGCGTGCGAATGCTTTGCCAATTCCCTCTCGATGATGCGGCGGGCGTGCACTCCGCCTGCGTCAATCTTAAGATTGCGCAGTTCGCGGCCCGGGCGCTGGAGAATGCTTTGCTGTTGCGCGTCGAGCACGACGAGATCTTCCGCGAACACAGCCGCTTGGCCGTCCCGAGTACGGAATGTGAGACCGCGATCTTCCGTCTGGAAATTTCGAGCCATGCCCCAGTGATACCACGTGGATGTTTCGGTCTCCGGCGTCATGAGATTGACCACGATGCCGGTGACGCCCTTGGAGCGATCGCCTTCGGACGCGCCGGTTCCAGCGAGCGCCACGCCGACGTCAATCATCACGTTCGCGGGCAAGGAAAACTGGCAGATCTGCCAACGATCGCATTTTTCGCTGGAGCGTAAGTTGGCGGACCAAAACGGTGGCGGATCGATGCCGTACATCCACCGGGTCAGCGTAACGGTGAATTCATCTGACGAGGCTTTGATTGGCGCTTCGACGATCTCGCGCTGCCCGATGCTGGTGGGATGCACGTAGGTCTCGTGCGACAAATCCATCAGATTGTCCACGAGCAACAGGTAATCGCATTTCATGTGGTAGGTACTACCTTCGAAAACCCACTTCGGGTCCGAGCACCAATGCAGATCCGGGATTTTATTTTCTGCCGCGAGCTTGGGATCGCCGATCCAGATCCACACGAAGCGGTGCTTTTCAGCGATGGGATACGTTCGAACATTCATGTCTTTTCGCACGCCTTCTTGCCCCGGCATCCAGACGCATTGGCCGCATTCGTTGAATTCGAGACCGTGATATTTGCATACGAGATGCTCGCCCTGCAGGTAGCCCATCGAAAGAGGCAGGAGGCGATGCGGACAGCAATCCTCGAAGGCGGAGATGGCACCGTTCATCTGACGATATAGCACGATGGGCTCACCGCAGACGGTGCGGGCGAACGGAGCGTGCTTGATTTCGGAGTCCCAGGCGACGGCGTACCAATTATCTTGAAGGAACATTTGCGTTTCTCCCCGATCTAGCTTGTTTCACAATGTGAACTGTGATTTCATATTGACATTACGGGAATTCTATCTACAATGCGGCGGTCGTCAAGCAAAAGTTCGTGCGCCCAGACTCTTGCCAAGCTTCAGGGGCCACGCATCCTCCGGCAGGCCGTTCGAGGGTAAACAAATTGCAATCGGCGTCACAATTGCGTAAGAGACGGAACTTGCGCGGCGGCCGAGCGCCCGGATCGAGCAAGTCGCTGCAGAAGGCGCTGCGCATTCTCGTTCACCTCGGCCAGAACGGCCCGGAGATGGGCATCACGCAAATCGCGACGGCTCTCAGCATCAACAAGACGACCACTCATCGTCTGCTGAATGCCATGGAGCGATTTCAAATTATCGAGAAGAATCCGCTCAGCGAGCGCTACCGCCTCGGGTTGAAGTTGCACGAGTTGGGAACCAGGGCGGTGGAATCGCGAACTTTGCGCAGCGAGGCACATGCCGCCCTGCTTGAGCTGGCGCGGGTCTCGCGCGAAAGTGTGAGCCTTGCCGTGCCGGGATCGGGCGGCATCATGTGCCTCGACCGCGTGGATTCGCGCGATACGGTGATCGCGGTGCGCACGCCCGTCGGTGCTCGCTTCCCTGCCCATTGCACGGCCGTCGGAAAGGCTGTGCTAGCGCATCTGCCGGAATACGAAATCGAGATCATTCTTGCGGCAGCCGGTGCGACGAAGGGATTGCCTCGGTTCACGGCATCCACGCTAACGCGCATCCCGGCTCTCAAGGAAAATTTGCGGCAGATCATTCAGCGCGGATATGCTCTTGACAATCAGGAGCTCGAACGCGGTCTAAGCGGCGTCGCGGCTCCGATTCGAACGAACGAAGGCCAAGTGATTGGCGCTGTGGGCATGGCGGGGCCAACGCCACGCTTTCGCGGGAAAGAGCTGGCAAAAAAGATTGCATTGACGCGCGAAGCTGCAGAGCAGATTTCATCCAGCATGGCTCTGCATCCCGCGGTGATTCGCGAAACCTGATCGCATAGTTTCTGTCTCTGCTACCTCTTGAGGAGGAAAAAGTTATGGCGACAGCGCATAGAGCTGACCACATTGGAAGTTTTCTGCGACCGGCAGACTTGCTGGCGGGTCGCAAGGCTGACGGGCAGCATCCCGCGCGGATCCACGCGCTCGAGGACGAACATATTCTGCGCGTTCTCGCCAAGCAGAAGGAGCTTGGTTTCGACATTTTCACGGACGGTGAGCTACGACGGAGAAATTTCATGAGCGACTTCACCGACGCCGTCGAAGGATTTGACCTTGCGGACGCTGTAGGGCGCACCTGGAAAGCGGGACAAGCCAAGGACGCTGCGGTCAGCAGTGTGACAGGAATCGTCAGCCGCAAGCTGCGTCAGGTGCGGTCACTCACCGGACACGAGCTCCCATTTTTGAAGGCTCATGCACCGGGCGCAATCAAGATGACTCTGCCGAGCGCAACCCAGTTCCCCGCCATTTCGTACAAGCAAGGAATTACGGACAAAGCATATCCAACACATTCGGCACTCTTGTGGGACATCGTGGAAATTATGAAGAGCGATCTCGCCAAGCTTTCCGCCGAAGGCGTGCGCTACATTCAGATTGATGCGCCCCGATATAGCTACTACATGGATCCGAAATGGCGCGAGTGGATTCACACAGAAATGAAAATGGATCCGGACGCAGCGCTCGACGAGGCGATCCGCGCCGACAATGCGTGTTTTGAGGCCGCGCGAAAGCCTGGCGTCACGCTTGCAATTCATCTTTGCCGTGGAAATAACCGAAGCCACTGGTATGCGGAGGGAGGGTACGACGCGGTTGCAGAGAAACTCTTTGGCACCATGGAGGTCGACCGGTTTCTGCTCGAGTACGATGACGAGCGCTCCGGCACATTCGAGCCACTACGATTCATTCCCGAAGGAAAGACGGTCGTTTTGGGATTAATCAGCTCGAAGCAGTCGAAACTCGAGAGCGCGGATGTGCTCGTCGAGCGGATCAAAGAAGCGTCGCGATTCGTTCCGCTCGAGAACCTTGCGCTGAGCCCGCAGTGCGGATTTGCGTCGACGATGGAAGGAAACCTTCTCACGGAAGATGATCAGTGGGCCAAGCTGCGGCTCGTCGCGGAAACGTCGAAGCGCGTTTGGAATTAGCCTATGGCTGGGGCTTCTGGTCGGTTTCCGCCAGCACTTGTTCGGTAATGTGAAACGCGGAATTCGCCGCGGGAACGCCACAGTAGATCGCGGTTTGTAGCAGGACTTCTTTGATTTCGGCGCGCGTGATTCCGTTTTTAAACGCGGCGTGCAGGTGCAGGGCCAGCTCGTCGCCGCGATTTAGCGCCACCATCAGCGCAACGGTTATTAAACTGCGCGTTTTCTGCGGCAAATCCGGCCGCGTCCAGATTTCTCCCCAGGCGTAACGCGTGATGAGGTCCTGAAATTCATCGTTGAATTCGTTGCGATTGGATTGCGCGCGGTCCACATGGGCATCTCCCAAAACTTTGCGGCGCACGGACATTCCTTGATTGAAGCGGTCGTGCTCATCCATGGCCGTCCTCCTTAATGCTTACGCCGACAGGAAACGAATTAGTTCCGAGGTGAATTGCTCGGAGGCTTCGATGTTCGATATATGAGCTGCGTTCAGTTCGACGTAACGCGCTCCGGGAATTTTATCGGCAAGCCAATGCCCATCTGCAGCGGGAGTCGCGGCATCCTGGTTGCCGGTGATAACCAGCGTCGGAACGCGAATTTGGCTGACGCGTTCGCGCGCGTCGAAATCCCTCACCGCGGCGCAGCACGCGACGTAGCCTTCGGGCGGCATGCTCTCGATCATGCGCTGAGCGCCGGCGAAAATTTCAGACGAGCGTGCGCAAAACGCGGGTGTGAACCATCGTTCGCACACGGCAGCCGAGACGGCAGCCATCCCGCCCTTGCGAACATTTTCGATTCGCGCGTTCCATGCTTCTGCTTTGCCGATTTTCGCGGCCGTATTGCTTAAGACGAGTTTGTTCAGCCGCTTCTCGGCGTTGAGGCCGAGCCACATGCCGATCATTCCGCCCATGGACAGCCCGCAGAAATGCGCGCGCTCGATTCCCAAATGATCTATTAGCCGAAGAACGTCGCCTGCCAGCTGTTCGATCGTATAGGGTCCTGGCGTCACAGACGTATTGCCTTCGCCGCGCGTATCGCAACGCAGCACACGGAATTGCTTTTCGATTTCAAGCATTTGCGGATCCCACATCGAAAGATTCGCGCCAAGCGAATTCGAAAAGACAATCGCCGGGCCATCGGCGCGGCCAGTCAGCGAGTAATTTACGTCGAGGTCTTGAATCCTTGCGGTGGGCATGGGGTCACTCGTTGCTTCTGGATAATTTCGCATGACGCGCGGCATGAGCTTGCAGCACGCCGTCAATCAGACGGCTTGCCTCGCCGAGATACTCGCGCGGATCGAATAGCTTATCGAGTTCCTGATTGCTCAGGTGCTTGGTGACCGCGGCATCGTGAGCGAGCACCTCGCGCAAATCGCGATGCTCCGCCCGTGCGCGATTGCTCGCCGCCTCGACAATTTCGTGAGCGGTCTGGCGGCCAACGGCCTGTGCGAGCAACATTTGAGCCGCTTCCGCAAAGATTTGGCCATGCGTGATTTCAAGATTGTCGCGCATTTTCGAACCGTCAATCTCGAGTTCCATCATCACGGCGGCCAGATGATGTAACGCGCCGCCTGTGAGGCGAATGATTTCCGGAATCGCTTCCCATTCGGCGTGCCAGCCGCCAAGGCCGCGCTCGTGTTCCTGAACCATCGCAGCGAGAACGGACGCCACGAGGCCGGGGACGCGAGTCGCCGCGGAGAGAACCACGGCGCAGGCGACGGGATTTCGCTTGTGAGGCAACGTAGACGAGCCGCCACGGCCCGGCGCCGACGGCTCGAATACTTCGGCGACTTCGGTCTGCGTCTCGAGCGAAATATCGCGCGCAATTTTGCCGAGCGTTCCCGCGTAAAGCCCCATGAGCGTCGCGACTTCGGCGACACGATCGCGATGGCCGTGCCATGAAAGATTGGGAACCGGAAGATCGAGTTCGCGGCCAAGCGCGGCGGCCACATCCATGCCTCGATTCCCTAATGAAGCTAGTGTTCCGACTGCGCCTCCGAATTGCAGCACCAGAACTCGATGCCGAGTTTCCTCGAGCCGCGAGCGATGCCGATCTAACGCGTCCACCCATCCCGCCACTTTCAAGCCGAACGTGGTCGGAAGCGCCTGCTGCATCCATGTTCGTCCGGCGACGACTGTGTTCCGATGCTTCTCCGCGATCTGAGCTGACGCGTCCGATAAGCGCTCAAGTTCGGCTTCGACGTGATCGAGCGCTTGGCGCAATTGCAAAATGAAGCCCGTATCAATGGCGTCCTGACTCGTCGCGCCCCAATGAACGAAGCGCATCGCTTCCTTGTCATCTTTGCCGACGAGTTCGGTGAGCTGCTTTACCAGAGGGATCGCAGGATTTCCGGCGAGAGCGGTGGCGCGAGCAAGTGCGTTAATGTCGAAGAGTTCTGCGCGGCACTTTGCGGAAATGATCGGCGCGACGCGGCCGGGAATAATTCCGACGCGAGCCTCAGCGCGAGCCAGAGCGGCCTCGAAATCCAAGATGCCTTGCAGGCGGGCGCGATCGTCGAACAGCTCCTCGATCGCACTCCAACGAAACAGCGGCCCGAGCAGGCTCATGCCGTTAGTCTTATCACTCTCAGCTATCGAAGAAAACCGTTTCTTCGTCGCCCTGCATGATCACGTTCCATTGAAGGGCGCCGGGCTGTCCGCCGGTTTTCTTCGCGATCAATGTTCCCCGGCGCGCCGGCTCGACCTGGCTCAATATGAAATCGTCGGCATTCGCGGCTTCATCGGGAAAGTAAATTCGTGTCACTAGACGGCGGAGCAAGCCGCGCGTAAAAACGGAAACGGCAATGTGCGGCGCCTGCATCTTGCCGTTTGGGCCGGGTACTGGCCCGGGTTTGATTGTGGTGAAGCTAAATTTTCCATTGTCATCCGTGAGCACGCGGCCGAAACCGAGGAACCCTTTCTCTACGGGCATGTCCTGCGTGTCGTCCGGATGCGCATATTTTCCGTACGCGTTTGCTTGCCATAGTTCGATCACGCCGTCGGGCACTGGTTTGCCATCGCCATCGAGCACGCGGCCTTCAATTGTCGCGCGCTCTCCGGATACTCCGGGCCCAGCCAAATTATCAACAACCATCCACTCAAATCCGATCACGAAAAATGGGCCTACAGTCTGCGATGTTGTGGCCTGAAGGCTCATTTCCAATTCTCCATTGGCGTTCCTTCTCGTCCGCTGAGGATGATGTCGAAGCGATAGCCCAGCGCCTCCGCGGGAACCGTCGTCTCCCAATCGAAGAGCGATATCAGGCGTTTTCGCGCCTTATCGTCCGCCGTGCAATTAAAAACGGGGTCGTACTCAAGAAGAGGATCGCCGGGAAAATACATTTGAGTAACCAAGCGCGTGGCAAAAGCCGGACCGAATACGGAGAAATGAATATGCGCGGGGCGCCACGCGTTGTAGTGATTGCTCCAAGGATACTCGCCCGGGCGAATGGTGATGAAGCGGTATCGGCCCTCCGAATCGGTAAAGGTCTGGCCGCGCCCGGTGAAATTCGGATCGAGCGGCGCGTTATGCTGATCGCTTTTGTGGATGTAACGCCCGGCGGCGTTCGCCTGCCAGACTTCGATAAGTGTGTTCCGCACGGGCCGGCCGTTTTCATCCATTACACGACCCGTGACAATAATCCGTTGGCCGAGTGGATCGCCAGCGTGCTGGTGGGTTAGATCGTACGCTTTCACATTCACAATATTTTTTTCAAATAGCGGGCCGGTGATTTCGGAAAGTGTGTGCGGGACATACACGAGAGGCTTACTCGGCGCGCGCTTGATACAGGATGCGTACGGCGTGTGCAAATGGTTCGGCTGAGTGCCCGGATGCGGACGGCGATAGCCTTGGATGTTGCCCGAGGCGACTTGTGGGCCCCCTGGCGGTACCAGATTGGACTTCGACGACGCGGTCATTCTGCTCATTCTCCTCGATCGGCGGTTCCGTGAGCTGCCGCTGTGCGCGCGTACAAGTCTCGCAACGTTTTCAATTCAGGTACAGTTGGTTTAGATGTGACTTCGAGCTTGGCGGCCACCTTCAGTTTCCAGCCCGTGGCGCTTTGCACCTGCTCGAGTTCGATGCCCGGATGCAACGCTGTCAGCACAAGTTCGCGTGTGGCTGAGTCTGAATTCATTACTCCCAGGTCGGTAATCACGGTTGTGGGGCCACGGCCGCGACGCGCGAACTGACTTTCATGATTAGGCTCGTCAACATATCCCGAAGAAGTTACAAAATCCAATTTTTCAACGAATGAGCGCGCGTCGTGCTTCAGAATAATCGTCACTTCCTTCGCCGCGGTCGCTATTTCGGGCGCTCCTCCCGCGCCGGGAAGCCGGACACGAGGAGCGTCGTACGTGCCTCCGATTACGGTCGTATTTATATTCCCAAATTTATCAATTTGGGCGGCGCCCAAAAAACCGATGTCCACCCGGCCCGCCTGCAGCCAGTATCGAAAGATCTCCGGAACCGAAACCACTGCGTCCGCGGTCTCCGCCAATTCTCCATCGCCGATCGAAAGCGGCAGAACGTGGGGTTTTGTTCCGATCGTTCCAGATTCATAGATCAGCACAACTGCAGGCGCGTGCGTGAGGCGGGCTAGATTTGCCGCGGCGCTCGGAAGACCAATTCCAACGAAGCACACCGTGCCATTCTGAAGTTTGCGCGCCGCGGCGACCGTCATGATTTCGCTCGGCGAATACTCCAAGTCAGGCATTGCTATTCACTTTTACGCCGGATTCGATGCTGCGGCGGTATTCCGCGAAGTCGCTTGTCGATAGGATGTGGCGCTGCATCCAGGCGAGAAACATTTTTCGATCGCGCGAAATCTCGTCCCATGCTTTGTAAAATGCGTTGTCGCGTTTGTAATAACCATGCGCATAAGATGGGTGCGCTCCGCCCGGAACTTCGCACACACACGAAACCACCCACCCTGGTAACACGCAAGCGTTCACGTGTGCTTGAAGATCGTCAACGATTTCTTCGACGGTGACAATTACGCGCTTGGCCGCCAATGCCGCTTCCTTCTGTATGCCGATGATGCCGTCGATGAGGACATTCCCTTTTCGATCGGCCTTTTGCGCATGAATGATCGTCACGTCCGGATTGATCGCAGGAGTGGCGGTGAGTACTTCGCCCGTGAACGGGCATGCGATAGATTTAATTTTCTTATTATATTTCGGCAGATCGGAGCCGACATAACCGCGTGTTACCGCGAACGGCAGCCCAGACGCCCCGGCCTGATATCGCGCTGCCATATCGGCGTGGCTGTGCTCTTCGATCTGTAGAGGAATCGGCCATCCGCTCTCGATCGCTTCACGGAATCGGTGCAGCGAACCCACTCCCGGATTTCCGCCCCAAGAGAAAATCAGCTTTGCGGCGCAGCCCATCCCGATCATTTGATCGTAGATGAGGTCCGGGGTCATGCGGATGAGCGTCAGATTGCGGCGGCGCTGCCGAATGAGCTCGTGACCTGCCGCGAAAGGAACGAGGTGCGTAAAGCCTTCGAGGGCCACGCTACTCCCATCGAAGACGTGGCTCGCGATTGCTTCCCGCAATGGCATGATAAAAGCCAAGGCAGTCTCCAACGTATCGGAAGCGCAATTCGAACAAAGCGGGACGAACGCGCCAGCGAATCTAAGCAAGGGAAGAAAAGAAGTCAAGCCGATTATCGAAAATGCGTGCGTATATCGCCTAGTTCGTGTATCCTTCCGCGCGTTCTGCCAGTTCCCTACCGGAGTTCTCGATGCCTCGGCCCGAGAATCGGCCCGCCACCACTTCACTTAAGCAGCCCGCGAATTCTCCGGCAGCGACCCCCATCCCATCGCCAATCCTGACACCTGCGGCGCAAGTGGACGCGCTCACGGGCGATCCAAATTTCATGACGTCATTGGCCCGCGGCCTCGTCGTCATTCAAGCTTTCTCCGAAAGAGACCGCCGCCAAACAATTTCGCAACTTAGCGTAAAGACTGGGTTGTCGCGTGCCGCCGTGCGGCGATGCGTGTACACATTGGTGAAGCTCGGTTTTGCCGGAACTGACGACGGCCGCCATTTCCATCTACGTCCTAGAGTTCTGACGCTTGGCCACGCATACATCTCCTCGATGCCCCTTGCGTCCGCAGCACAGCCGGTGCTCGAGCATTTGAGCCACCTTCTTCACGAATCGAGTTCAATCGCAACGCTGGACGGCCTGGAAATTATTTACGTGGCACGCGCGAGCGCAACGCGAATCATGTCCATTGATCTGGGTGTTGGCAGCCGCTTGCCGGCATTTTGCACATCCATGGGCCGCGTTTTGCTCGCGAATCTGCCGGCCGAAGAACTCGAATCGTGTCTCGCGCGCATCGAGTACACGCCGCACACGGATCGCACTGTAAGTAGTGCAGAAAAGCTGCGGCAAGTACTCCGATCGGTTCAACGCAATGAATACGCGATCGTTGATCAGGAATTAGAACTTGGCCTGCGCTCGATGGCAGTGCCGATTCGAAATCCGATGGGCAAGGTGGTTGCGGCGCTCAACGTCGGCGCGCACGCGCAGCGCGTCTCGATTCAGGAGTTGCAGAATCGCTTTCTTCCCCATTTGCAGGCGGCGGCACAGGAGTTCTCGATGCTGCTTCGGTGACCGCGCATGGCTGATACATCTCCATCATCGAGGCGCTACGAAAGTTCGCTGGTCGCGATGCTTTTCGTCACCTGGGGCACCGTCTTTCTCGACCGCATGGCGCAGCTTTATCTCGCTCCGTACATTGCGCCCGAATTCAATCTGAGCCACGAGCAAATCGGATTGCTCGCGTCCGTTCTTGCAATTACCTGGGCGATTTCGACATTATTTTTCGGCGCGCTTTCGGATCGTGTGGGGCGCAGGCCGATTCTGATTCCCGCGGTGTTCGCGTTTTCGCTGCTGTCGTGGCTTTCGGGAACGGTCCATTCCTACCACCAACTCTTGCTGGTTCGCGCGCTGATGGGAATCGCAGAAGGCCCGACGTGGTCGATCATGACGGCGCTCGTCGAAGAATCGTCATCTCCCGAGCGGCGAGGAAGAAATATCGGAATTGTGGTGAGCGCCGGCGCTCTCGTCGGACTTGCGGCGACGCCGATTCTGACCACCCAGATTGCTGCGCATTTTGGGTGGCGCTGGGCGTTTTTCGTGGCGGGGATTCCCGGCTTCATCACTGGCCTGCTCATTTGGCGATTTGTTAAGGAGCCGGCGAAAAAGGAAGGCGGCGAATTTCACGGCCACAAACCGCGGCTAGGAGATTACGTTTCGATTCTGCGCTACCGCAACATCTGGCTTTGCTGCATTGGCGCGACGGGATTCATCGGATGGCTGTTTTTGAACAGTGTTTTCGCGCCGCTTTACATCACGGAAGTGGCACACCAATCCGGGACGACTGCCGGCTTTCTTCTCGGCGCTTCCGGCCTGGGAAGTTTCATCCTCGGATTTCTGCTTCCGTCGCTCTCCGACCGGTGGGGACGCAAGCCGGTGCTGTTGCTGATGGCCGCGATGTCGGCAATCGTGCCGCTGGCGCTTTCGTTTCGGCCTCTCTATGCGTTCCCGTGGATATTGGCCGCCATTATTTTTCTTACAAACGCGGGCCAAGGGATAGCAGCGCTCGTGATGGTTGTCATCCCTACGGAAAGTGTGCCCCCGCAATTCGCTGCAACTTCCATTGGACTCGCGACGCTCTCAGGCGAAGTATTTGGCGCGACCGTAGCTCCGGTTCTCGGTGGCGCGCTCGCGCAAACGCACGGCTTGGCCGCTCCACTGTGGATGTCGGCGGGCGGCGCGGCAATCGTTTTTCTTTCCGCATTGTTTTTGACAGAAAGCTCGAAAGTTAAAAACGCGCGGCTGCAGGCCGAGGCCGTGCGTGCCGATTCTGTGAGGAGCGCGACATCGTGAAAAGCAATGAGGATCTCGCAAACGACAGCCTCATCTGGATGTGGACGCAGAATTGATTTTCCCGATGTTGCTGATCAGAAATCATAATTGGTCCGTCGGAATTGAAAGGATGTAGTCGAATCTTGGGAGAGCGGATAAGCGGTGGCCGATATTCGCACGTTCGCTCGATTAAAGTCTTGACAACTTCTCGCGTTGCGCGTTAATTCTTTTGCCCATTGCGGGTGTTGTTGTCACAAAAGTGAGGGTTTCTCCAAATCCTAGCACCGAGTCTTTCCCAGAAGGAGCGGATCATGAGGCTACGTTTGGGTGTGTTGGCCGTTCTTGGTCTTGCCGGTATTTTGGGCGCTGCAAACTCCTCGTTTGCGCAAGCCAGCTTCGCTCAGCTCAACGGCACGGTCACAGACGAAAGCGGCGGAGCAGTGGCGAAGGCTTCGGTCTCGGCGCGCGAGTTGGACACGAACCTCTCGTACACCACAACCACCGGAGACGCGGGCTTCTATGTTTTCCCGAAATTGGAGCCGGGACGCTACGAGCTAAAGGTGTCCTTCACGGGCTTCGCGAATTACACGCAAACGGGACTCGCACTCACCGTCGGCCAGTCCGCAACAGTAAACGTCACGCTGAAAATCGCATCAAAGGGTGAACAGCTCGTCGTCACAAGCGAAGCGCCAGTGATCGAGCCGACGCGCACCGAAGTCAGCCAGGTAATTGACACGAAGCAAATTGATTCACTGCCTATCAGCGGCCGCCTGTTTACGGACTTTGCGCTTCTGACTCCTGGAGTTGCCACCGGCCGGACCAGCCTGCAATCCACGATCACGGAATTCGAAGTGACCCGCGTCTCCTTTGCCGGCATGCGCGACCTCAGCAATGAAGTCACCGTGGACGGCGCAGACAACATCAATACCGCGACGGGCTCGCAGCGCTCCACGCCTCCGCAGGAAGCAGTAAGCGAATTTCGCGTCGTCAACAATAGCTTCGGCGCGGAATATGGCCGCGCGCTCGGCGGAATCGTTAACATCGTTACGAAATCCGGCGGGAATGATTTCCACGGTTCGATTTACGACTATTTGCAAAACAACGCCACTGATGCGCGCTCGCTCCTGCAGCCAGCGCCGGAAGGTGATGCCTTGCGCCAGAATCAATTCGGCGCAACGGTAGGCGGTCCGATCAAGAAAGATAAGACTTTCTTCTTCGCGAATTATGAGGGACAGCGACGCGGCGAATCTCCGACGTATCCGACCACGCTGATTGAACCGGTAACGCTGCTTGATGGAACGCAGACAACAAATCTGGGGCTCGTCGATGCAGCCAAAGCGGCACTAGGAATCGCCCCTGAGAACGTGAACATTTTGAAGACGAAGGACAATGATTACGGAATCGTCAAAATCGATCACCAATTCAATGCGGACAATCACCTGTCCATCCGGTACGGGGTCGAAGACGCCCGCGACCTCAATCAACTTGTCGGCAGCACGCTCGACGGCGGCGGCATCGGAGCGCCCAGCAGCGGGCACAATGTATTCCTTCGCGACCAGTCGCTCGTCGGAGACATCTCCTCCACGCTGAAACCAAACCTAGTGAACAGCTTCCTCGCACAGTGGGCGCGCCGGCACTACAACTTCCCCGGAACTACCGGCCAACCAAACCTAGATATTCCAAACACGCTATTATTCGGGCACAACTTTGGCGTCCTCGATGCAATTTACGAGAGCCGCGCGCAATTTTCAGATTCTTTGGCTTGGGTGAAGGGCAATCACGTTGCGAAGTTTGGGGTAGATTTTAATTACGTCGAGAATTTCGTCATTTGGCCCGGCTTTACGCCGATGCGCATCGTCCTACCTGGGCTTAACTGCCTCGTCGACTTTGCAAACTCCGTCACCGCTATCGCAAATCCGCTCGGGCCGTTCATCGCCTCGGCTCCCGCCGATGGCCCCTGCCCGACATCCGGAGGATTCCCATCGGTTCCCGGCCCGAATCCCCTGGATCCGCTCAATGGCGTGCCGATCGTTTTCTGGGGCGACCCGGTCGGGAGCGGCACGGTCATGCCGGGATTCCAGCCGCCAGCGATTCCGACAAACTGGCAGAACGCCTACCTGCCGTCTCAGGCGGTCAACTTCTCGGAAACGCTTAACCACAGCTACTATGGCTTCTACGCGCAAGATCAATGGCGATTGTCGCCGAAGTTTACGGTTAACTACGGCTTGCGTTACGACTTTGAAGCTGGACTCTCAAAGCAAATCAATCCTGACTATAAAGGATTTCAGCCTCGCATTGGTTTCGCTTATTCGCCGGATACCAAGACCGTTATCCGCGCGGGTTTTGGACTCTTTGACGATCGATACAACCTGTCTTTCCTGTTCATCACGCAGCCGCAACGTCCTAATACGATTCCCGGAGAAACATTGCCTGGCATTAGGCAGGGAGCGGACTCGGCAACATGGGTTCTGAACCAGCTGTCACCGGGCCCTCCGAATCCTGGCGGTCAAGTGATTCTTCCAGCGCAGGCGGCGGCGACTTTGGTGACCTCTGGCGTAGTGCCCCCGGAATATCTCACAGGTGCTAACAATCAAACCGTTACGGCGGGCTCGGGAATGGTCGACCACGCCAGCCGGATTCCATACTCGGAGCAAGCCAACATCGAAATTGATCGTGAGATCGGCCACGGCTTGGCAATCAGCGCTGGATACCTCTTCGTCGCCGCGCATAAACTGGTTCGCGCCGAAGATTTAAACGTTTGCCCGCCAGATGGCGCTCCTGCCAGCACTACTGTCCCGGCCATCACTCCCGGGACACCGGGTTGCACGCCTGGACCGGCATCGGCAATTCCGCCGGACTGGCCCGCGGGAAAGGCATATTTCTACAATGGGAATCCCGGCGGCTCGGTCGCGTACACCAATGCCGGCCTTCTGTACTTCACGGACAACTCCGGAAATTCCATCTATCACGGCCTAACGCTTCAGGTAAGCGAGAGGATCAAGAACTTCAGCCTGAACGCGAACTACACCTTCTCGCACACGTTGGATGATGGAACTTTTACCACGTTCGTCAGCACACCTCAGGACCTGTATGACCGGGCTGCGGAACGAGCGAACTCGAACCAGGACGTCCGCCACCGGTTCATTACGAACTTCACCGCCGAGGGCCCGAAAGAGAGCTTCCTGCGGAAGTTTGCGTTCAGCAGCATCATCACACTGCAAACGGGACGGCCATTTACGGACTTCGTGGGTTTCGATGCGAACGGCGATACCAATCCGGTTACGGACCGCGTCGGGCTTGAGCCAAGAAACTCCTACTACGGCGATCCACTTTACTCTTGGGACCTTCGGCTCTCTCGCTACTTCCAGATCAGAGAGCGGCTGCGATTGGATCTGATGGTTGATGCGTTCAATGTGCTCAATCGGCCGAATGTGGACGAAGTCACTTCTGTGTATGGCGCCGCGGTCTTCTGCGGAACCGGCCCCGTACCGATGCGCTACAAAGACGCAGGGACGCTCGCGGCCCAGCAAGAAGCAATTGCTTTCGACACAGGAACTGGACCTCCAACTTGCCCTGGATTCGGTGGTACAGGTTTGGGACTGACGCCGGCTCCTCCAGTGCCGAACTCTTTGTTCGGCACGCCGAGAACGATGCTGAATCCGCGCCAGTTCCAGTTCGCGGCGAAGTTCTCGTTTTAAGGCTGCATAGGCGCGATTTTCGGCGTATAGGCAGTCGCGCAGAACGCAAAAATAAGAGAGCAGGCAGAACCTCGGCGCGCATCAAATCGGTGCGCGCTGCAGCAGGTTAACTTCGTACCGGTCTAGTCGTCAGACATTCCGTCAAATTTTGACCGCCATGAACGCCGGTCATGGATCGTGACGAAACGACGGGGTGCAGATTTCGTTCGGTGGGAACATGCGGCTGTCTGACTGTATCGCGAAGCAAGCCCGCCGTGGCCGTAACACGACACATACCTCGACGAACTCGTCCTTCTTCCCAGCACCGGAGGCTTTTCTAATGGCAGTCTTCGTGTTGTTCACAGATCCTGGCACAATGGCGGCGCGTGGCAAACGTGCAAACGTAGATGCTGAAACTCAGCGCTAAACCGGAACCGATCGAAATTGATCCCGCGAAATCTGCGATCGTCGTGGTCGATATGCAGAATGCGTTCGCGAGCAAGGGCGGGACACTCGACATCGCGGGAGTGGATCTATCCGACGCGCCACGCGTGGTCCGTACGATTCGCCGCGTCCTCGATGCCGCTCGATCGGTCCGCATGCAGATTGTCTATCTCCAAATGGCCTACAAGCCGGACTTGAGCAACGCCGGAGGACCGCATTCCCCGAATGGCTACAAGGAACTGGCGATGACGCTGATGCGTTCGAAGCCAGAGCTTAGCGGAAAGCTTCTGACCGAAGGAACGTGGGACAGTAAAATCGTCGACGAACTAGCGCCGCAGCCCGGAGACCTCGTCGTGGTCAAAACGAGATACAGCGGGTTCGCGAGCACAACTCTCGATTCGCAGCTCCGCGTGCGCGGCATTCGGTATCTGATTCTTGCGGGCGTCGCGGCGAATGTGTGCGTCGAGTCGACGCTGCGCGACGCCTATTTTCACGATTACTGGCCCATCCTTGTGGCCGACGCCACTATGGCCGCGGGCGGACAGGCCATTTACGATGCCACGTTGTTCAACGTCGAATCTTTTTTCGGCTGGAGCGTGAAATCGGAAGAGCTGTGCATGGCTCTGTGTGAGCGAAGGGGACAAGCGGCTCGTGTGGACGGCTGACATCGACGTTGGCGGGACGCTCACCGACGGCTTATTCACCGGCGGAAACGAAATCGTTTCCGTCAAAGTTGACACGACTCCGCACGACCTGACTTTTTGCCTGTTTGATTGCCTCACGCAAGCAGCTACGAAGCTCGATTTCCCCAACGTTGCTTCGTTTCTCGAAGTGGTCGAATTGATTCGATGGTCCACGACGATTACGTCGAACGTGTTGGCAGAGCTGCGCGGCCCGCGCATCGGTTTGCTAATTTCGGCTGGCAACGAGACGACTCTCTACGGCAATGAGCCCTGCACGACGGTCTTGAATCGTCTGATATCTGAACGCGATGTAATTGGACTGAACGGCTCGGCGAGTGACGTTGACGTCATGAACGCTGCTCGCGCGCTTCTTGAAAGCGGCTCCCGGCGCATCTGCGTCAGCCTAAAAGGCTCGCACGGAAATCCCGATCGGGAGCTCGCATTCAAGCGAACCATCGACCAACAATATCCTGACCACTTCCTGGGGTCCGTGCCGGTTCTCGCGGGTAGCGATATCTCGAAAAGTGCTGACGATCGCACGCGAACATATTGCGCGCTGATCAATGCCTACACGCATGGGGCATTGGCGGCAACGCTCTTCAAGGCAGAAGATGATCTGCGGGAAACTGCCGGTTATGCCGGGTCGTTCCTCGTAAGCCACATCAATGGCGGCGTCGCAGGCGTTTCGAAAACCAAGGCGATCGACACAATCGAGTCAGGTCCAGTCCTGGGTATTCTCGCCGGCTCTACTTTCGCGAAGGCCTACGGATTCCGCGACGCAATCGCGATGGATATCGGCGGCACGACGGCGAAAGTCAGCGTCCTCCGAAATTCCGAGCCGATGTACCGAAAGCCGGCCGACCTCTTCGGAATTCCGGTCGAGATTTCACTTCCCTACTTGCGCTCGATCGCTCTTGGCGGCGGAAGCGTTGTGAAATCAGTAGGAGACGCTCGATCTCCCGCTATTCAGCTCGGTCCCGAAAGCATGGGGTCCTATCCCGGCCCCGCGTGTTACGCACTCGGCGGCGATCAGCCCACGCTTACTGACGCACTTGTTGCGGCTGGGCTGATTAATCCTGAATATTTCCTGGGGGGCACGAAACTCATCGATCGCGAACTGGCTCGCAAAGCCATCCAAGAATCCATCGCGCGGCCGCTTGGTCTTTCTGTTGAAGGCGCGTGTCGCACGATTATCGGATCGGCGTTCGAGTTGGTGGCGAACGTCATCGCCGGCGCTCACGTTGAACTGAAACTCGATTTTTCGAAGTTCCCTCTTTTTGCCTATGGTGGAAATGGAGGCCTTTTTGCCTGCGGCGTCGCAGAAAAGGCCGGGTTGTCGAGCGTCCGGATTTTCTCGCTTGGGCCTGTATTCAGCGCGTTCGGCTCCTCGGTCTCGGATATCGTCCACGTCTACGAGCGCGCTCTTCCCGCAGAATCGGTTACAGACGCGACCGCCGCTCGCTTTCGCCAGATTCTCGACGAAATGAAGACCGACGCTGCAAAAGATCTTCTGGGCGAAGGAATCAAGCCACACAATTTGAGTTACACGATCGAATTTGAAATATCAAGGGACGACCGGCATTCGGTATCTGTTGTCGTTTTAGAGACGGCACTCAGGAGTGCAGAAGAACTGAAAACTGCGCTAACGGTCGCGGTCACCGCTGCCGGAGAAAATCAGTCCACGCCGGGTATTCTCGAACTTCTTCGAGTGCGGGTACGAAAGGAAATGTCGAAGCCACGACTGACCGAGCTTGCATTGCAAGGTTCCGATTCTTCCGACGCGCTCATCGGAACGCGCGAAGTTTTCTGGGGCAGCTGTAGCGGCCAGGCAAAAATCTACCGCTGGGAATCTCTGCTGCCCGGCAATCGCGTGGATGGCTGCGCGATTCTCGAAGGCGTCAATACAACATACTTTGTGCCCGAAGACTGGACGATGGTGGTAGACAGCTATGGAAATGGAGATTTGAGCCGGCGGTAGAATACGAGACCAAGTCCGGATTCAATTTTTGCGGGAAGGCATATATGCCACAAGAATCGCAAAGCAAAATTCGAATCACTGAGCATCTCGATCTCGATGTGGACCACGAGGAATGGCTGTGTAATCGCTGCGGGCGCACTTTGGGCCCAGCCCGCGAGAATTACAAAAAGGGCTGCCTGTTATACGAACGCGACCCCCGCGAAATTCACCCGCCCATCGTCACCGGAAGCTTCAATTTTTCTCCGGATCCGCTCTGGGTCCGCATCGTCGAATTCTATTGCCCCGGCTGCGGCACCCAGATCGAAACCGAATACCTGCCTCCCGGCCATCCGATCACGCACGATATCGAACTCGATCTCGACAAACTCAAAGAGCGCCTCCGCAAAGGTGAATTCGTAATTCGCGCGGAGCGGCTCGAGGTCACGGAATGAATTCGATTGACATCGACGTAGGTGGAACTTTCACCGACCTCGTTCTTCATCACAATGGGCGGTCGCTGATCAAAAAAGTCTCGACCACGCCTTACGACCTATCGGTGTGTTTCTCGCGGGTGATCGAGGAGGGCGCGAAGTCTATCGGCCTGAAGACCGAAGAGCTCTTGCCTGAAATCGATATGATCCGGTACTCGACCACGATCGCGATGAACCGGCTCATCGAGAGGAAAGGGCCGCGCCTGGGACTCATCACCACGGAAGGTCACGAAGACGTTGTGCTGATCGGACGCGGCGCGCAGTGGATTGACGGGACGCGGGTCGCCGAACGCCGGAACCTGGCGATTCAGAAAAAGCCTGATCCACTAATTCCGCGTGACATGATCGTAGGCGTCAAAGAACGCGTCGATTCGCGCGGGAGAGTAATTCGGCCGCTTGACGAAAATAACGTCCGCGAAAAAGTCCGCTATCTCGTGTCACGCGGGGCGCGCGGTTTTGTCGTCTCGTTTCTCTGGGGCTTTCTGAATCCAATCCACGAGCGGCGCGTGAAGGAAATCATTCGTGACGAATACAAGGAATTCCACATCGGCTACCTGCCGGTCGTTCTGGCTGGTCAGGTAGTCGGCAAGCTCGGGGAATATGAAAGGACTCTCGCAGCGATTCTCGATGCCTACCTCCAAAGATCCATGCAGATCGAACTTTCCGCGATGTGGGACAAGTTGCGCGAGCGCGGCTACAAGAGACCCCTGCTGATGATTCAAAGCTCCGGCGGCATCGCCGAAGTATTTCGCACCACCGCCAGTCGGACTTTTAACAGTGGCCCTGTGTCCGGGCTGATGGGCGCGCAGCATGTTGCGAAATCTCTGGGATATCAGAACGTCGTGATGTCAGACATGGGCGGCACGAGCTTCGACGTCGGCCTGGTTGTCAAAGATAGCGTCAGAAGTTATGACTTCCGCCCGATCATCGATCGCTGGATGGTCGGAATCACGATGATCAAGACGCTTTCGATCGGCGCCGGCGGCGGCTCGATCGCCTCGATCAATCGCCTGCTCCAAAATCGCGTGCAAGTGGGGCCGCGCAGCGCGGGCTCAATGCCTGGTCCAGCGTGCTTCAATCTCGGCGGAACGGATCCCACAGTCACGGACGCCGACGTCGTGCTCGGCTACATCAATCCTGATTATTACTTCGGCGGTCGGATGCGCCTTGAGAAAAGCCGCGCAATACAAGCAATCCGCGACAAAATTGCCAAGCCTCTGGGTGTGAGTGTCGAAGAAGGCGCGGAGATCATTCGTAAAATCGTGAACGGAAATATGTCGTCGGCAATCATGAAGGAAGTCCACCTTCGGGGTCATAGCCCTGATGAATTTATTCTCTTTGTCGGAGGCGGTGCCGGGCCGACGCATGCCGAAGGATTCAAGGGCGATATCCCAAAGGCGGTCACGTTCCCATTTTCGCCGGTATTCTGCGCGTTTGGCTCATCAACGATGGATATCATGCATGTGTACGAAGCCTCGAAGAAGCTCACCTTGATGACGCCGGGAACTCAGGACATCACCAACGAGTACGAAATCTTCAATCAGACGGTCGAATCGCTGCTCGACCAAGCTCGCAAGGATCTGATCGCAGATGGCCTCGAAGAAACACAGGCATCGTACGTACTGGAATTAGACATGCTGTACGGCGGCCAATTTCACGTAAAGCGGGCTCTCTCACCGCGGATGTTAATGCACGGCAAAGAAGACGTCATCGCGATATGCGACGCGTTCAATAAAGAGTTCAGCGAAGCTTTCAGCCCCTTCGTCGTGAACCCCGAGGGCGGAATTTTCATCGAGAGTTTCATTCTCAAGGCCATCGTGCCAACCAAGAAAGTCAGCATGCCCACGATGAAACTCGAAAGAACGAATCCATCGGCGGCGCGAAAGGGTGAACGGCCCGCATATTGGCCCGCCGAAAAAGATTATCGTGACACGCCCATTTTCACGTACGAAGCGCTGCGCCCGGGCAACGTCGTCGAAGGCCCTGCGATTATCGAAGGCGAATACACGACCGTTGTCGTTCCAGCGCCTTTGCATTTGCGAATTGACGAGCGCGGGCTTGGAATATTGGAATTCTGAGCGCCCTGAGGATTGAAGGAGTCACATGCCCATACCGACATTGGCAGAAAAACTGGAGTGGTTGAAGCCAGCTCCGGCGACGCCGCATGAACTCGAGTGCGCTGCCAGAGTGCGCCAGGGCGATTACGAAATCGGCGTGCAAATCACCAACGACATCCTCGACGAAGCCATGGAAGTTTTTGTCAGATCGTCGCGAAGCTACTTCGGCGTTTCAGGCGATTCGATGGTGGCGATTTTCACAGCCAATGGAGATCTAATCAACGCATCCTGTGGAACGTATTTGCACGCAATCATCCAGCCCATCGTAATCAAATTCGTTCAGAAGTATTACAGCGAGAATCCCGGTATCCGTGAAGGCGACATCTGGTACACCAACGACGCTCTCTACGGCGGCATCCACAATCCCGATCAAGTTGCTCTGATGCCCGTGTTCTATCAGGGCAAGCTGCTCGCATGGGCTTCTGCAGCCTTGCACACCACGGAAACTGGAGCCATCGAGCCGGGCGGAATGCCGGTGAGCGCGCGTTCGCGATTTGAAGAAGGATTAAATCTTCCGCCCATGAAAATCGGAGAGAATTTCGAACTCCGAAACGATTTCCTCGAGTTTTACTCTGTTTACGGATTGCGCGCGCCCGCGATGTTCATTTCCGACCTTCGCGCGCGATGCACTACCGCCGATCGTGTTCGGATTCGGCTGATCGAGCTCGCCGAGAAACGCGGCCCCGACTTCGTTGTCGGATTGCTGCGCAAGATGTGCGAAACCGCCGAAGCGGGCGCGCGTAAGAAAATCGAGGCGCTGCCAGACGGTAAGTTTCGCGCCGTTGTTTTTAACGATGCGATTGGCTGGACGCCCGCTCTCGTTCGCGCCTGCAATTTGACGCTCATCAAGGAAGGCGGCAAGCTCACCTTCGACTTTCACGGCACGTCGCCCGAGAATCCTTCTTCCTACAATGTCCATTCTCAGGCGGTCGTCGGTCACATCGCGAATTTCATGTACGAATACATTTTCCATGACCTGCCGATTTGCAGCACCACGTTTGCGCCCATTGATTTCGTTTTCCCCGAAGGCATCATCCTGAATCCTGACAAGATGGCCGCCACCAGCTGTTGCGTGTTCATCGGCATGCAGGCGCGATGCGCCACGCACAATGCATTCGCTAAAATGTCTTTTTCGAGTGCCGGCCTATGGCGCCAGGTCACCGCCGCACCCGGCAGCCAGCATACGTCGCAGATTTGCGCAGGACTTTCTCAATGGAAGCTGGCAGTCGCCGATGTCTTATCGTTCTCGCTCAACACGATGGGGCAGGGCGGCCGCGCATCCGCTGACGGCATGGACGCGTACGGGTTTGCGTGGTGCGCTTTTGGCCGCGCGCCGGATTCCGAGCAGGTGGAAAGCGAACTCCCGCTCACTGTAACGCTCTCCCAGCACTGGAAAGATTCCTGCGGCCACGGTCGCCATCGGGGAGGCTCCGGCGGTGTGCAGCATTGGATGATTCACAAGATGCCCAATCTCGTTTCCATGTGCATGGGCAACGGCACCAAAGTGCCTCTGGGCCAGCCGCTATTTGGCGGTTATGCTTCGGCTCCGATTCCCGGCATCAGCGTACGCAAGGCCGATTTGATGGGAAAAATGCAGGCAGGCGATTCGAGCATTTCTCTCGATTCCCGGGAAATCCTGGAGAATGGCACGATTAAAGGCGATTGGAATTTCGAGCTGGTTGCGCGGACGCCAAAAGTTTACAACGAAGGCGACTTACTCTTCGGCTTTAGCGGTGGAGGGCCAGGTTATGGCGATCCTCTGGAACGCGAGCCTGCGGAAATCTTCGAAGATCTGCGCAAAAATATTATTTCGGATTGGACGGCGCAGAATATCTACCGTCTGGCCTACGACCCCGAGCGGCGAAAGCTCGATGTTGACAAAACCAAACAACAGCGCGACGACGAACGGCGCGCACGGCTCGCTCGCGGTAAATCGTTCGAAGAGTTTCACGAGGAATGGAATAAGCAGAGCCCGCCAAAGGAAATTTTGCAATGGTACGGCTCTTGGCCGGATGCAAAGTCAACTGGACCGATCTTCCGGCCCTGAACGATGGCCGAAGATTACACTCCGCGGGAGATCGTGAAGAATTTGTTGCAAGGGACCGCCTCGCCGCGGCCGCTGTTCCTACCGATCGTTTTCTCTCTCGGCGCGCGAATCGAGAACATGCCGCTTCGCAGCTATTTGACGAATCCGACGAAAATTACAAATTCTGTGCGACAGATTCGCGGGCGCGTTCGATCCGACGGAATTACCTGCTATTACGATCCGTTCCTTGAAGCGCAAGCTCTCGGCGGCACGGTGGAGTGGGAATCCGGCGACTACGCGCGCGCTGTGCGCTGGCCCGGGCCTGCATTTAACGGTGAGGTGCCGGCGGGACTTCGTTCACCGGAAGATTCGGCAAGAAGCTCCTCTGTAAATACAGCGGCGGAGGTTATTCGCCGGCTTAAATCGCTGAAGCGAGATGACGCGCTCTTGATGGCCTGTATTACAGGCCCGTTCACACTCGGCGCGCTTCTCTCGAACGCAGACGCCAACGGCGAGCTTCGCGCCGATGACGTCCAAAGCTTCGCCGTGGCATTTTCGGCGGCGGTGATTGCTCGAATCGCCTCCGTTTTCTCTGAAGCGGGAGCGAATGTGATTTTCATTCGCGAGGAGGTTTTGCCCACAGCGTCTACAGAAGTGTTTTCGGACTGGACCTCGTCACTCTCTTCCACCATCAATATCATTCGCTTCTACGAAGCGCTGCCAGTTCTTCTCGTCACGGATCCGCGCCCCGCTGACGCGAACCGCAATGAACTTTTCTCCGGGATTAAGGATTGTATCGTTTGTGTCGCGGCAGGTATTGGTGGGCCGCCGCGAATTGACGCCGACCGAGTTGATGCCAACCGAGTTGTCACCATCAACGACGAGCGAATCGCTCTCGGGGGCGTTGCATTGCCTCTGGAATTGTTTAATCCGCAGGATTCCGTGCCTACGGCAACGGATGAGGCTCTACATTGTGCGATTTTGGATGGAAATCCAGCCGTAATTACCACGGCAGGTGACGTTGGCCCGACAGTTGATGTGAAGCGCTTGAATAAAATATGGGAACTCCTGCATTGTAGTTAGAACGCGACCGGCTATGAGCCATCAATCCCATCAACGAGAGTCTGGAACCACGTCAGCCGATCTGCGCCGCCATGAATCGCATCGAGGCAGGGATGGCAGCGCGAAAGCGGTCGAGGGCACACGCCCCGTACGTTTGCGGACATCGGGCGTCACAATGAAGACGCTCCCCAACGGCACGATTCTCGTTCACCCCGACGAAGCGCTTCGGCCTTACCCCAAAGTCCTCACGGATCGTGTGATTCACTGGGCGAGCGTCGCTCCCAATCGCTGCTGCATGGCGAAGCGCCAGCCAGGCGGAGAATGGCGGCGCCTTACTTATTCGCAGGTGGTTGATTCTGCAAAGCGCATCGGCCAAGCCTTGCTCGCTCGAGGGCTGTCGGTAGATCGTCCCGTCGCAATTCTGTCCGAAAACGATCTCGAACACTTCTTGCTGATGATGGCGGGCCAACACGTTGGCATACCGACGGCGCATCTTTCGCCGGTCTACTCGCTTGTCTCCAAGGATTTCGCAAAGTTGGGACACGCGCTTAAGCTGCTCACGCCGGGCCTGGTTTTCGTTTCGGATGGCTCACGATACTCACGCGCCATCGAAGCGGCAGTTGATCGAGGTACGGAAGTCGTGGTGACCGACAATCCCCCGGCAAGGCGGAATACGAAGTTATTCTCCGAGTTGCTCGCCACCGAGGCAGGATCTGCGGTTGAAGCGGCCCACGCACGGATCGATCCTGATACTCCCGCAAAGTTTCTCTTTACGTCAGGTTCGACTGCTTCGCCGAAAGCTGTGGTCAACACGCATCGAATGATCTGCAGCAACCTCGAAATGATCGCGCAGGTGTTCGGCTTTCTAGAGGACAGGGCGCCCGTAATCGTTGACTGGCTGCCGTGGAACCACACGTTTGGTGGGAATCACAATGTCGGCATCTCGGTCTACAACGGCGGCACCTTTTATATCGATGACGGTAAACCCGGCGCAGGATTCATCGAGGAAACCATCCGTAACTTGCGTGAGATTTCGCCGACCGTCTATTTCAACGTGCCAAAAGGATACGAAGATCTGCTGCCCGCCTTGCGCGCGGATGCCCAGCTTCGCGAAAACTTTTTCCGGAATCTCGAACTTCTCTTCTACGCCGGTGCCGGGCTGTCGCAACCGGTCTGGGATGCCTATAGAGAGCTCGCGCTTGAAACCTGCGGTGAGCGGATCGTAATGGTCACCGGGCTCGGTGCCACCGAAACCGCTCCGATGGCGATACAAACAACCTGGGAAACGGATCATTCGGGCGTGATCGGCGTGCCTATTCCTGGCGTCGAAATGAAACTCGTCCCTCAGGCTCGCAAATTAGAAGTGCGCGTTCGCGGGTCGAATATTACTCCGGGATACTGGCGCCAGCCGGAATTGACCAAACAAGTTTTCGACGATGAGGGTTTCTACATCTTCGGAGACGCGTTGCGTTTTGTGAATCCAGGGGATGTGAATCAAGGATTTTATTTTGACGGCAGGTTCGCCGAAGATTTCAAGCTGGCGAGCGGCACATGGGTCAGCGTCGGACCGCTGCGTTCGAAAATCCTTGGCCATTTTGCGCCGTATGTCCGAGACGTCGTGATTACAGGGCACGATCGCGATCAGGTGGGAATGCTGGTGTTTGCCGAGCCCGGCGCCTGTTGTTCGCTTTGCCCGGGTGTTTCGCCCGATTCGCAGGCGAGGGAAATTCTTCGGCACGAAAAGGTGCGTTCGCATTTCCAATCGCTGCTCGAGAGCCTCGCCGCCGAAGCAACGGGCAGTTCCAATCGCGTCGTGCGCGCAATGATTGTCGAGGAGCCCCCGTCGCTCGACGCGGGAGAAATCACGGACAAAGGGTCTGTGAATCAACGAGCGGTGTTGGAGCGGCGCGCGGCCTTGATCGAGGAGTTATATCGGCCGGAACCGTCATCGGCAATTTTGCGAATCACGTCGTAGGAGCGGGTCCCAGACCCGCCCGGTATTTTCTAAGATTCATTGAAATGAGGGAGTTGAAATTATGACATCAACAAACGGCGGTCTGTTCACCGCCTATAAAGACACATGGCTATTGGACGGTGTACGCACGCCGTTCGCGGACTACAACGGCATTCTCGGCCTCGTATCCCCGATTGATCTCGGCATTAAGGTGGCGCGCGCCGTATTTGAGCGCTCCGGCATTCCGCCCGCGGATGTGGGCTCGGTAATCGCCGGCAGCGTCGCACAAGCGAGTTTTGACGCCTACGTTTTGCCGCGCCACGTGGGGATTTATTCGGGCGTGCCGATCGATCGGCCCGCGCTACTCGTGCAGCGCGTGTGTGGAACCGGCGTCGAGACGATAAGTCAGGCCGCGGACGCAATCGCGCTCGGTAAAATCGAACTTGGCCTTTGCGTCGGCGCGGAATCGATGAGCCGCAATCCCATCGCGGCGTATACGCATCGCGGCGGATTTCGAATGGGGCAAGTCGAGTTCAAAGATTTTCTCTGGGAAGCGCTGATGGATACCGCGCCGGGCGTGACCATGGGCCAGACGGCTGAAGCGGTAGCCAAGACTTACAAAATTGCCCGTGAAGACGTGGATCGATTCGCGGAATTGAGTTTCTCGCGGGCGGTAGCGGCGCAAAAAGCGTGCTTCCTCTCGGGCGAAATTGTGCCGCTTGTGAGCGAAAGCTTTGAACTTGCGGGCTACAAAACGCGCGGCATTCGTCTTGCGAAAGGTGCGGAGAAATTTGAGACAGATACTCACATCCGGCCTTCGCCCTATGAGGTGCTGGCGAAAATTCCGCCGGCGTTTGGCGGAGTGCAGACGGGCGGAAATAGTTCCGCGATTGTTGATGGCGCCGCCGCCGCATTGGTCGGCTCAGGAGAGTATGCGAAATCGCGAGGAATTAAGCCGCTGGCGCGCGTCGCCGCAGTGGCCGCTGTAGGAGTTCCTCCGGAAATCATGAGCATTGCGCCAGCGCCTGCGATTCGGAAGTTGCTCGACGGCGCCGGGATGGCTCTCGATCAGATCGACCGGATCGAGATCAACGAAGCTTTCGGTGCGCAATTGATCTCGGTGGAGCGCGAATTGAATCTGGATCGAGCGAAGCTGAACATCAACGGAGGCGCCATTGCGATTGGGCATCCGCTGGCGGCGACGGGAATACGTCTCGCGGTTACGCTGGCGCGAGAATTGCGTCGAGCGAATTTGCGCTACGGCATCGCGTCGGCTTGCATCGGCGGGGGCCAGGGCATCGCGATGCTGCTCGAGAATGTCGCATGAAATGCTGCTTGTGATTATTGCTTGAAAATGTCGCTTGAGAATGCGGACTGAGGCGGGATGCTGATCAATCGAAAGGAGATACGTATTGAGTGGGGAGATTGCGATCCCGGCGGCATCGTGTTTTTCCCGCGGTATTTCGAGTATTGCGACGCTTGTACGAACGCGCTCTTTGAACGTGCGGGGCTGCCCAAGCCGGAACTGCTCAAAGTGCACAGTATCGGGGGCATTCCGCTTGTCGAGGCGCGCGCGCGATTTATGGTGCCTTCGCAATTCGGAGATACGGTGACGGTTGAATCGTGCGTGTCGGAGTGGGGACGCAGCAGTTTCTGGGTGCACCATAAAGTATTCAAGGGAGATGTTCTGGCGCTGGAGATTACCGAAAAGCGTGTGTGGGTTACCCGCATCGAAGGGGACGTCATTCGATATAAGGGGACTCCAGTTCCGGAAGAAGTGAAAGCTAGATTCACCCGGCCTCCCGAGCCTTAGGTGCTTTGCCAGCATGACCTCATTTCCCCTCCCAATATCCTCCGAATACCCTGCAATTTTGTCTCGATTAGAACCTACCTCGGTTGTTTGTTTTGTTTGAGTTACGGACGTTTCTAATAATTTCCAGTCTCGATTAGAAACGGTGCGCTTTCCGCTGATGACCGTCTCTTTTCGAGTCTCTAGACCCGCTGGTTTTCGGGTGCGTCGGCGAAAATCCCAAATTCGGCCGGTCCCTTATGCATGTCTTGGCACTCAACACCCTTATGACCAGCCCTACAAAGACCCGGGACATCCAGACTGACGGAGCTTGGCTAACGTGCGGTAGTGGAACTGGTGTAGCCACCCCGGTCTTCGTCGAATCCAACCGCAAATCGCACACCAAAATCGAAAGTCCAGCGGATATACTTCGACTCTTCGAAATGCAGAGGCGAACGCAAATCGGAATTGTGGGAGCGGGGCCGGCGGGACTGATGCTCTCGCATCTGCTGCATCTACAAGGCATTGAGTCAATCATCGTGGAAAATCGCAGCCGGGAGCATTGCGAGAGTCGCGTCCGTGCTGGGGTTCTCGAAAAGGGGACGGCTGATTTGCTGGTTGAATCCGGTGTTGGCGAGCGGATGCAACGGGAAGGGCTGATCCATCACGCGATCTATTTGCGATTCGGCGGTAAAGACCATCATTTGAATTTTCCGGAGCTTACCGGCGGCAAATCCATCATGGTTTATTCGCAGCATGACGTGGTGAAAGATTTGATCGCCGCGCGACTTAGAGACGGCGGACAAGTCTTCTTCGACGTTACCGATGTCGCTGTTCACGACCTCTCATCGACCGAACCTCGAATCCGTTTCCAAAGCGGGGACGAATCGCGCGAGATTGTTTGCGACTATATTGCCGGATGCGATGGATTTCACGGCGTTTGCCGGCCGTCTATTCCGGCAGGCGTGTTGCGCGTCTTCGAAAAGACTTACCCATTCGCGTGGCTTGGAATCCTCGCGCAAGTTGCGCCATCGTGCGAAGAGCTGGTTTACACGAGGCACGAGCGCGGATTTGCCCTCTTAAGCATGCGGTCGCCAGACATTTCGCGACTCTACTTGCAGTGCGATCCGTCGGAGGACATCGAAGAATGGTCAGACGATCGCATTTGGGATGAGCTGCGCTTGAGGACCGCGTCGGACAATGGACGGGCTTTAAAAGAAGGGCCGATTTCGCAAAAAGGCATCACGGCGATGCGCAGCTTTCTGGTTGAGCCCATGCAATATGGCCGCCTTTTCCTGCTCGGAGATGCGGCGCATATCGTTCCGCCGACCGGCGCAAAAGGATTGAACCTGGCCGTGGCAGACGTGAGAATTTTTGCGCAGGCGCTCGATTTGTTCTATAAACAGGGCCGCGCGGATTTGCTCGAGCGCTATTCGGAGATTTGTTTGCGTCGGGTGTGGAAAGTGCAGCGATTTTCCTCGTGGATGACGTCCATGCTGCATCGTTCGGATGAAGGCGAGTTCTCCGAGCGGATCCATCTGGCCGAGCTCGACTATGTGACCAGTTCGCGCGCCGCGTCCACGGCGTTGGCTGAAAATTATGTGGGTTTGCCGTTTGATCCGCTCTGAATGCGTTATTGGACTGAGTAGTTTCAATTTCACGAAATCACGATACGGAGGGAAATAACATGCCGAAGACCCAAGCTGAAACCAGTTTGGATGCGGTAGTGCGTGAATATGGCCGACCCGATTGCCATATTGGCGGGGGCGAGGATGAATCGCCCTACGTGCCGTTCATCGAGAACGTATACATACGCCACGTATCGTTCGATGTTCGAAGCAATTCGTACGCAAACATCTTGTGGGTAAAGAAGGGCGGCATACTCGGGCGGCATCGTCACCGCGGCCCTGTTTGGGCGTGCACGCTCGAAGGAAGCTGGCGCTATCTCGAGTACGATTGGGTGGCGCGAGCGGGAAGCTACGTGCACGAGAGCCCGGGCGTGATCCACACGCTCGTCTCCGACGATCCGAACGGCATGAAGACATTTTTCTGGCTGAATGGATCGCTCGAGTTTTACGACGAAAACGACAATCTATTGCAAACGCTCGATGTCTTCTGGTTTATAGAACACTATCTGAGCTATTGCCGCGAACACGGACTCCAGATCAATCAGAAAATGTTTGTCTAGCGGCGAACGCATTTCACGGAGGTGCCATGCGTAAGTGGGGCAAATGCGCGATCTTGATTTGTGCCTGGATCGCGATCAGCGGAGCGGCCTTCGGGCAAGGTTGGCAGCACATTGGAAACGCCGAACGCGTTGAAAAGCTGCCCGATGGCGTTGAGTTGTCGTCCGGGCATGCTCGCGTGAGAGTCACCGTATTTCGCGACGGCATCGTGCGCGTCCGCTTAGCACCGCAGGGGAATTTTCCGAAGGATTTTTCCTGGGCTGTAATTGAATCGCCCGAAGCGCCATCTCTCAAAATCGAAGAATCCAAGCAGGATGTGAGAATCGTCACCAGCCGGGTGGTTGTACTGATTCAAAAGTCGCCGATTCTGATTAGTTTCCTCGATCCGTCCGGCAGTGCCGTGCTCGCCGATGAACCTGCCCTGCCAATGGCGTGGGATGGCCCGCGGATTCATGCGTGGAAGCGAATGCCGGCGGACGAAGGATATTACGGCCTCGGAGACAAAGCCGGCCCGATGAATCGACGTAACCGCTCGTTCACGATGTGGAATACGGATGCGTTCGGCTGGCAGGAGTCTACCGATCCGCTCTACAAGACATTTCCTTTCTGGATTGGGTTGCGCACGGGCACAGCCTATGGAGTCTTTTTCGACAACACGTATTGGAGCAGCTTCGATTTTGGAAAAGAGTCGAACGATTACTACTCATTTGGCGCGGAGGGCGGCGAACTGAATTATTACTTCTTCGCCGGGCCAGAGCCGAAAACTGTACTTGGCGAATATACAGCGATGATTGGGCGGACACCGCTGCCGCCTCTGTGGTCACTGGGCTACCACCAGAGCCGCTACAGTTATTATCCCGAGATTCAGGCCATCAAAATCGCCCAATCGCTGCGCGAGAAACAGATTCCAGCGGACGCCATCTACCTCGATATTGACTATCAAAATGGAAATCGCCCGTTCACGATTGACCGTCAAGGCTTCCCCAGCTTCGAACAAATGATCAAGAATTTGCGGACCGAAGGCTTTCATACCGTTCTCATTACCGATCTGCACGTCAAGAAGGAGGCCGGATACGCGCCTTACGATTCGGGGATGAAAGCGGATGTCTTCGTCAAAGATCCGGACGGCACACCATTCGTCGGCGCCGTTTGGCCGGGCGATAGTGTGTTTCCGGATTTCACGTTGACGCGCGCACGCGATTGGTGGGGCGGGCTTTACAAGGAGTTCGTGGACATGGGCGCCGCAGGTTTCTGGAACGACATGAACGAACCATCCGTTTTCTTTCGAACGGACAGAACGATGCCTCGAGATGCGGTACATCGCCTCGACGATGGAACGACGCTCGATCATCGCGCCATTCATAACGTTTTCGGGCTTGAGAATGCGCGGGCCACGTATGAAGGTGTGCGGAAGTTGCGGCCCGACGAGCGTCCATTTGTTCTGACGCGGGCGGGATATCCAGGTTCGCAACGCTATGCCGCGTCATGGACTGGCGACAACAGCAGTACCTGGAATCACCTGAAGATGAGCGTGCCAATGTTGATGAGCCTTGGCATCTCCGGCTACCCGCTGATGGGGGACGACATTGGCGGTTATGCGGGTTCGCCGCCTGCCGATCTTTTGACGCGGTGGTTTGAAGTGGGAGCGCTGAATCCGATTTACAGGGATCACACGGCCAAGGGGACGGCGGACCAGGAACCGTGGGTTAACGGTCCGGAGCACGAGAGCATCCGAAAGCGGTACATCGAACTGCGGTACCGTTTGCTGCCCTACATTTACACAGCAGTCGAAGAAATGTCGCGGACTGGAATGCCACTCATGCGCCCGATATTTCTAGAATATCCCGAAGCGGATAATTTATATGACCAGGATGACGAATATTTGTTCGGTCGGGATTTGCTGGTCTCACCCGTCCTAACCGAGATGGTTGATGCCCACGAAGTGCATTTGCCGCCGGGCGACTGGTACGACTATTGGGATGGCTCAAAACACGGGGCAGCCGAGAAGATCAAGAGTCATCTCGAACTTGACCAGATGCCAATCTACGTCCGCTCAGGGGCAATTCTTCCTGAGGAACCGCTCGTGCAGAACACGACGGAGACGCCGAATGGGCCGCTGGAATTACGCGTGTATCCTGGCGCAGATTGCGGCGGTTCGCTGTATCTCGATGATGGGCATACTTTCGCTTACCAGAAGGATGGATTTGTGCGGATGAGCTATGCGTGCCGGGTTTCGGGGAATTCGGTGACGGTTTCGAGCGCGGCTTGGACGGGGAGCTATCAACCGTGGTGGACGAGCATCAAATTGGAAGTTTTTGGGATTGGGCACGCGCCGACGGAAGTGCGGGTTGGGAGCCAAGTCGTGAAGGGGTGGAAATTTGACGGCGAGGATCATTCGGTTGTGTTTGCGGTGCCGGATTCGCGAGAGGGTTGGACGGTGAGTGTGACGTATTAGCCGCGGTGATTCCGACGAGGGCAGCGATGAGAATTCGTGATAGTGGGAAGAGGCGATAGGAAAGACCCGCCCCTGCTGCGCAAGGATGGGGGCACCCCGGAAAGGCAAAGACTGCCGGGCTGAAGCCGCGGCGCTACAAGTGCCGGTGTGCGAGGCTTGCCAGTAAGCGAGCGTAATGGAGGCTCCGTACGAAATGCAGATCCCTCGCTTCGCTCGGGATGACAATTTGTGGGCCGTGATCGGACAAGGCGGCTGGTCTTATGAAATATAGCGCCAAAAATGCCTGGCCTGTAATCGTAGCGGCGGTATCTTGCCGGCGATTTTCCGCCCAGCTACCCCACACAAAAACGCCGGCAAGACGCCGGCGCTACGAGTGACTGTTTGCTGCTGGCAGAACCGGTCGATCATTTGTAGGGATGGTCAAATATTCCGGGAGAAGATGAATGGGCAAAGGGTTGGTGATTGGATTTATTTTGGGGGTGCTGGCGCTTGTGGCGTGCGTTTATCTTTACTTTGCCACTGGACGAGCGCCGGTTGCTGTGACCGATCCGGATCTGCCTTTTGAAAAAACGCTGGCTCACAAGGCCTTGCATGCTCGAATTAACAGCGAAAGACCGCAGGACTCGCCTGTGCCTGCCGATGAGGCGAATTTCCTCGCAGGCGCAGAGGTCTATCGCGAGAATTGCGCCATGTGCCACGGATTACCGAACCAAGGTCAGACTGCCATCGCCCAAGGAATGCGCCCGAAGCCGCCGCAACTATTCCACGGAACGGGAGTGACGGACGATCCGGCGTGGGAAACTTTCTGGAAAGCGTGCAACGGAATTCGGATGACGGGGATGCCCGGGTTCAAGGGAAAGCTCAGCGACACGCAACTTTGGCAGGTGAGTCAACTGCTGGCGAACGCTGACAAGATTCCCGACTCGGTGAAGACGGCCCTCGCGTCTGGCGCGCTTCCTGCAAGGTAACTAAGATGGCTATCGGGGCAAGGGAGTCTGTGAGAGAAGTGCAAAGCTGGATGCTACAGCGCCGGAGTAGTGAGCTTGGCAATACGGAAACGGGACAGAGCCCCGACGCGAACCGCAGATCCCTCACTTCGTTCGGGATGACAACGTTTCTGCTTTTTTCCGCAACTCGTGAAGTCGTGCCCTGACGAAAATCGACGTTGCCACACAGACTGCAAGAGTGCGGGCGAAACTATTGCGAGGAGGCACCCGAGTCCCGCAGGAGTACGACATCGGCTTCCGTTTGCGAGCGGATCATGCCGATGGATTTCCCGTCCGGTGCCAAGTGAACGGTATCTATCACTTCGCTCGTAAAATTTGTGATCTGACGCCCCGGCGAACCATCCAGCGGTTGCATCCACAGATTTCCGACTCCATTCTCCAGAATCGAATAAATCAGCGCTTTCCCGTCCGAAGTGAAACTCAGATGGCCTTTTACGCGCGGATCTGGATCGATCATGCGCGTCTGCGGCTCCGCTCCAGCGTCGAGGGGCACCAACGCTATTTTCTGCACGCCGGCAGCCGCGCCGTTTGTCGGCGTAAGCGTGATCACGCACGCTAGATACTTGCCGTCCGGCGAGACCCCAACATCGTGCGACGACACGATCCCATTCGGGATGGCTGTGCCCGGAATAATCGCCGGCTTACTCGAGCCATCCACGGAAACGCGCATGAGATTTCCGGTGTTTTCATCCGTGTAATACGCCCACTTGGAATCTGGCGAGCACTTCGGGAAGTCATTGAATTTGCCAAGAGTAATTTGCTTCGCGTCGCCTCCGTTCGCGTCCGTGCGCCAGATGTTCTCGATGGCCGCTTCATTCGGACCGTTCCAGCTAAATAGAACAGTGCGCCCATCCGCGCAGGAGTCAATTCCGTAGAGGCCCACGTTGCTCAGCAAAACCGACTTGTTGCTCCCATCGACTGACACTCGCTCGAAATCGTCCTCTTGTCGGAGGTAAAAGCCGCCCGCGCCCGCCCAAGCGAAATCGCTGATATCTTTCTCCTGCGAAAGCGCTGGAGCCGGTACGTTCGCGCCTGTGCCCGTCGTCGGAAACGTGTAAAAGCTGCGCAAAGTTTTTTGTTGCACGGTTGCCAAAGTCTTCGCGTCGCCCGAGAGCGTCAAAGTCCTGTAACTATTCGTATCCTTGGTAACGGCGTGAAATTGCCCGCCCGGATATCCGATAAATCCGATCTGATAACGCGTGTAATGCGACGACGCATCCTGGTAAATCCCGAGCATTCCCTTCCCGTCCGGCAGCCAAACCAGTCTTTCGAAATATTTATCCTTGAATGAGGCAATCGGCTTGGCTTGGCCGGACGCGACGTCGAAGAGATCAATCACCGTGAGCATATCGCCTATTTGGTATTCGGGTCTGGCGACCCGGTTGTCGTTCGGCAGCCAGGCGACGAAGCGAGACGCTTCCGTCATCGGTCCCGTGGCAAACATCTTCTCGTCGGAGCCATCGGCGTTTGCGGTTCGGAATTGAAACTTTCCGACATCAGGATCGTTGTCGCGCATGAACGCGAAGCGTTTCCCATCGGAGGAAAATGAAATGTCGGAATCAATGTCGCGTATCAGAAGTTGAGGGGCACCGCCCAAGACGGGTGCGCGGTAGAGGTTGTTTACGGAACCGATGGCGGCTTCGGCCTTGGTGAAATAGATGTAATTTCCGTCCGTGGAAAAGCCGAAATAAACATAACGGGAGTCGGCGGGCGCGATTACTTGCGTATTACTGTTTGTCGGTACGTTGCGCAGCCAGAGGCTCGATTTGCCGCCATCTATTACTTCACTGAGGATGTATTTTCCGTCTGGTGAAATCGCGGCGCGCGCGGATTTGCCATTGTTGGTGAGCTGGGAAATTGAGAAATTCTGGAAAGGCACAACGCCTTTGCCGGCGAAGAGCGAATAGATTCCGTAGCCGGCGCCGATAACGAGAAGCAGAATCACTACAGCGGCTGCGACGAGCTTGCCTTTATTTTGCTTTGCCGCTTCGACTACCACGGAGCTGCCCGAGGCGTGACTGGCCGACGCTTGGCTGCCCAACAGATGCGGGGCTCCGCTTTGCGGCTGCGCAGTTGACGCGCTCTGAGCCTGAGGGTGGGCCTGGGCCGAAAGTGCCTGCGACGAGGAGCCGATATTCGCGGCGGCGGACGGCGAACTTGCATCGGTCACCGCGGCCATCGAGGATCCTGAGCGCCCCGATTCCGCTTCGCGTTTCAGGCGCTTCAAATCCGCGCGCATGTCGGATGCGTGCTGATAGCGGGTCTCGCGATCTTTCTCGAGCGCCTTGGCGATGATGCGCTCGAGTTCGGCCGGGACTTCGGCGTTCAGCCGCACCGGTGCGGCCACTGGACGATTCATGATGGCATCGAAAATTACGCCGGTGGATTCGCCGCGGAATGGCGGCGTTCCCGTAACCATTTCGTAGAGCACTACGCCGAACGAAAATAAGTCGCTGCGCGAATCGAGTTCCTTCGCCCGCACTTGCTCCGGGGACATATACGCTACTGTGCCAAGCGTACTGCCCGGATTCGTCAAGTGTTCAGGAGTCACGGCGGCGGCGGTTTCCTGCGTGGCCGACATGGAGAGGCCGGATGCGGGCGTGAGCGTCTTCGCGAGGCCGAAGTCAAGGATTTTCACGTGGCCGCGAGCGGTGATGAAAATGTTCGCGGGCTTGATGTCGCGATGCACGATGCCTTTTGCGTGCGCGGCATCGAGGGCGTCGGCGATCTCAATCGAAAATTCCAGGGTGTCGTCGAGAGGAAGCGCCCGGCCGGAAATGCGATGGCGCAGCGTCTGGCCTTCCAGATACTGCATCACGATAAACGGCTGGCCATTTTCCTCGGAAATTTCGTAGATCGAGCAGATGTTTGGATGGTCAAGCGCCGAAGCGGCGCGGGCTTCTCGCTGAAAGCGTTCGAGGGCCTGGCGGTCATTTGCCATATCTTCGGGCAAAAATTTCAGGGCGACAAATCGGCCGAGCTTGGTGTCTTCGGCCTTGTAGACGACGCCCATGCCGCCGCCGCCGAGCTTTTCGAGGATTCGATAGTGCGAGAAGGTCCGTCCAGAAAGTGGCGCAGCATCGGGCATAGGCGCGAATTTTATGCTGCGGCCTCATTCAAGTCAACGCAGCACGGCTATTCAGATGTGGAATTGGTCGATTGGATTGGCAAGTAAATCCACCACGGTACGGATGTATTACTGAGTAGCGGCAGAATCGCGAAGAAGTATGACGTCCGACTCGGTATGAATCCGAAGCATCGCGAGAGTTTTGCCATCAGGGGACCAATGCACGACCGAAACAAACTCCGATGGAAAATTCGTAATTTGGTGTCCGGCGGAGCCATCGAGCGGCTGAAGCCATAAATTGTCCACGCCGCCGGCGCGGATCGTGTATACCAACGCGCGTCCATCGGGCGTGAATCGGGGCCCGTCCGTAATATTCGGATTTGCTTCAATCAATCGAATGCGCGGCTGAGAACCTTGATCAAGAGGGTCGAGAACAATTCTCTGTACGGTGGAAGCACCGGCCGCCGTTGTCGACGTCATGAACGCCAGCATCTTCCCATCCGGCGACAAGCCCAGATGAGTATCGCCAACGATAGCGTTCGGAATGACGGACCCTGGAACGACTTCCGGTTTGCTCGATCCATCGATAGGCACGCGCATTACATTGCCGTTGTTTTCGAAATAGTACGCCGCTTTCGAATCGGAAGAGCAGACAGGATTCAGATCAGCCTTGCCGAACGAGAGTTGCTTCGGATCGCCACCGTCGGCGTTGGTGCGCCAAATTGTGACTTTCTTGTCACCGCCGTGGTTAATCCAGCTAAACAGCAGCGTCTTCCCATCGGGACATAGGTTCAATCCGAAGATGGGAGAATTGCTCATGAGGACAGTCTTGCTGCTGGCGTCGGAGGAAATGCGGATTAGTTTGAAGTCTTCGACGAGATAGAAATCTCCGCCGCTCGTCCATGCGAAGTCGCTGAAGCTGCCGTTTTCCTGTGTCAGCGCCGGGCCGGGAACAGCCGGACCGGCGCCCGCCGCTGGAAAGAGAAAGAAGTTCCGCAGTGTCTTCTGCTGCACGGTGGCGAGGGTATTGCCGTCGCCGGAAACTGTTAGTGCTTGGTAGTTGTTCGTATCCTTGGTGATCGGCTGAAATTTTCCTCCGGGATATGAGATCAGGCCGATTTGGAAACGGGAGTAGTTTGTGGACTGATCCTGGTAAAGAGCGAGCAAGCCCCTTCCGTTTGGAAGCCACTCGATCCCTCGAATGAGTTTGTCCTTGAATCCGGCGATTGTTTTCACCTTGCCGGTATCTGTGTCGAAAAGCCGGATCGCGGTCAAGTCGTCGCCAAACTGAATTACCGCGGCCGCGATCTGATTGCTTCCGGGCATCCAGGCGATAAATTGAGTCGCTTCGGAGTTGGGTCCTCCCGCAAACATCTTCTCGCCCGTCCCGTCTGAATTGGCAACGAGAAATTGATATTTGCCCACGTCGGGATCGTTGTCGCGCATGTAGGCGATGCGCTTGCCGTCCGCTGAAAAAGCCACGTTGGAATCAATGTCGCGGACAAGGACCTGCGGGGCGCCGCCGAGAACAGGCGCGCGATAAAGATCGAAGGCATCCAGCAGCGCGGTTTGCGACTTGCGAAAGTAGATGTAGTTTCCATCCGGCGAAAACGCCAAGTCCGCGTAGCCCAGCTCCGACGGAGCGATTACCTGTGTGTCGCTGCTTGTCGGCACATGGCGCAACCACAGGCTGGACTTCCCGCCGCCGGTTAGCTCACTGAGGATATATTTCCCGTCGGGTGAGATCGCCGCGAGTGCCGACTTGCCGTTGTCGGTGACCTGTGAAATGGCGAAATTCTGGAACAGTGGAGCGCTCTTGCCGGCCAGAAGCGAATACACGCCGTAACCCGCCGCGGCCAAGACGATGAGCGCAACGAGGAGGCCAGCCGACAGTCCGAGTTTGTGTTGCTTCGCCGTTTCGACCACGACGGAGCTACCGGAAGCATGAGCCGGCTGCGCCGCTCCGCTTTCCAGGTGAACTCCTCGGCTGCTCTCAGCGGTAACCGCTGGGTGCCGGGAGGAAGAAGCTATAGTCGCGCCGGCAGAAGATAACCTCTGCGCAGCCGAACTTGCGCTTTCTGCCGTAACAACATCATCCGGCAACTGTTGGGCAAATGATGCCGACTTGCTCGAATCCGAATCGCGCTTTAGCCGCTGCAGATCGGCGCGCATCTCGGCGGCGCTCTGGTATCGCAGCTTACGATTTTTTTCGAGTGCTTTGCTGATGATTCGTTCGAGTTCGGCCGGGACATCTGGATTCAGCCGCACGGGCGCAACGGGCAATCGCTCGAGAATGGCGTTCGTGACGACGCCAGAAGTGTCGCCCCGAAACGGCAGAACGCCTGTCACCATCTCGTAGATAACCACGCCAAACGAGAAAAGGTCGGTGCGCGCATCGAGTTCTTCGCCACGCACTTGCTCCGGCGACATGTAAGCAACCGTGCCTACGGCCGTGCCGGGGCTTGTAAGCATTGCACCGATGGCATCGGCGGTCTCACCAACTGAATCAGTCGAAGAGCCGCGCGCCTGGACAAGTTTCGCCAGACCGAAGTCAAGAATCTTCACCTGTTCCCGCTTCGTGAGGAAAATGTTCGCGGGCTTGATGTCGCGGTGGACGATTCCCTCGGTGTGCGCCGCGTCGAGCGCGTCGGCAATCTGTGCCGAAATTTCCAGCGCTTCCTGCACAGGGAGGGACTTACCCGATATGCGATGCTTGAGCGTCTGGCCCTTCATCAACTCCATGGCAATGAAGGGGCGGCCATCGTGCTGGCCGATCTCGTAAATCGTGCAGATATTGGGATGATTCAGCGCCGAGGCAGCGCGAGCTTCGCGCTGAAAGCGTTCGAGGGCTTGCCGGTCACTCGAGACGTCGTCGGGCAGAAATTTCAATGCGACGTGGCGGCCAAGGCTTTCGTCCTCAGCCTCATAGACGACGCCCATTCCGCCGCCCCCGAGTTTTTCAAGGACGCGATAGTGGGAAATTGAACGACCGGACAGTGGGGCGGAATCAGGCATGGATGCGAATGTTATGCTGCGAACCTACTCAAGTCAACGCGGGGCATCGCTTTAGGTGCGTCGTGCTAGGCTGGATTGGGGGATGGATTTGGCGTCGAGCTGGATTCGGACTGAGTTTCTTCGTCCTTATGTCCAAATCGGACAAAAACCGGTAGGAGAAGCAAAATCGCCAGCGGGGATGTGACCATGCCGCCGACGACCACGCGGGCGAGCGGTTGCTGAGCTTGAGCGCCGATTCCGCTTGATAGCGCGGCCGGCAAGAGACCGAGTCCCGCGGCGGTGCAAGCCATCATCACGGCGCGCATTTCTGCCAGCGCGCCTCGTTCGATGCCGCCAGCGATGTGCGAGCGCTTCATTCCTTCACGAATGCCGGACAAAAACACCACTCCGCCGAGGGTTGCGACGCCAATGATTGAAGCGAATCCGACCGCCGCGGAGATGCTGAATGGAGTGCCAGTGACGGCGAGCGCAAGAACGCCGCCGATGGCACAAAATGGAAGCGTGGCGAGAATCAAGAGCGCGTCACGCAGAGACTGGAAGGTCATGAATAGCAGCGCGAGAATAATCAACAAGCTGATGGGCAGGACGATCGCCAGTCGCCGCTGCTCTTTCTGCAGTGCGTCGTACTCGCCGGCCCACTCATAGTGGTAGCCCTCCGGCAATTGAACTTTTCCGGCGAGCGTGCCCTCGACTTCGTTCATTGTGCTGGCGAGGTCGCGGCCGCGGACGCTGAATTTCACGGGAATGTATCGGCGCCCGTTTTCGCGATAGATCATGAAGGCACCCGATTGCAAATCCACGTGAGCCACTTGCCCCAGCGGGACGCTGCTGCCGTCGGGCGTGGGAAGCAGGATGCTGCGGATGGCTTCCGGGCTTTGCCGATATTCCGGCTTGTAGCGGATCACAAAATCGAAACGGCGATCGCCTTCGAGAATTTGGGTCGCCGCCTGGCCGCCCACGGCCGCTTGAACGGCCGAATTAATGTCCGAGGCCATCAGGCCGTAACGCGCGCTTTCCGTGCGATCGATCGAAACGATTAATTGCGGCTGGCCCGTTTCGGGGAAGACACCGAGGTCCGTGACGCCTTTCACGCCTGCCATCTTGTCGCGAATTTCTCCGGCTTTCGCGACCAGGACGTCTATATCGTCGCCGAAAAGCTTGAGGGAATTCTCGCCTTTGACGCCGGACATGGCTTCTTCGACGTTGTCTTGAATATTCTGCGAGAAATTGAAATCAATGCCGGGAAACTTGGTGAGGCGCTCGTTCATCTGGCGGATCAGCTCGGGCTTGGTCAGTGGGCCCCAGCGATCGGCAGGTTTGAGTTGGACGAAGAACTCGATGTTGTTGAATGTGGTGATATCGGTCCCGTCGTCCGGGCGGCCAAGCTGGGATACCACCTGAGTCACAACCGGGAAATCGCGCAAGATGGTGCGAATTTCGTTGGAGAGGCGCGTGGCCGATTCGAGCGAAACATCCTGCGGCAATACGGCGCGCACCCATAGATTGCCTTCCTCGAGCTGCGGCATGAATTCTCCGCCGAGGAAAAACATGACTCCGAGAGTGGCCGCGAGCGCCAGAATCGCCAACGCGAGGACGCCTTTGCGATGCGCCAGCACTCGGGGCAATAATTTGGCGTAGCGCATCCGCAACCACGCGACGATAAACGTCATTTTTTCTTTCGGGTGATGATGCTGGCCTGGATTTTCCTCGACGGGCTCCTCTCTGTGCGCGGCGCCGAATGAAGCGAGGGTCGGCGCGATGAGCAGCGAAAATAAGAGTGCTCCGAGCAGCGCGTAACCGTATGTTGCCGACATCGGCGCGAAGATCTTGCCGGGGACGCCGCGCATGGTGAAGAGCGGAATTAGCGCGACGATGATGACCATTACTGAAAACAAGACCGGGGTCGCTGCAGCCGCTGTCGCATCCGCGATCACGTCGAAAACTTGCTCGCCGGGGCGAATGGTCTGCAGGCGGCGATGGATTCGCTCGAGGACAATGATCGCGGCATCGACAAGAATGCCGAAATCGATGGCGCCGATGGAGATCAGGTTTGCCGATACTCCTGTGGACACCATCAGCGCGAACGCAAAAAGTAGAGAGCACGGAATAGCGAGCGCGGTGATGAGCGACAGGCGGATATTGCCGAGGAACAACAGCAGAACCGTCGTCACGAGGATTAGTCCCATCAAGACAACGTGCCGCACGGTTCCCGTTGTGACGTTGATGAGGTCGGTGCGGTCGTAAATCGGAACGATATGAATCCCGTGCGGCAACAGTCCGTTATTGAGCTGGTTCACTTTTACGCGCAGGGCCGCGAGCGCCGGAAGCGATTTCTCCCCGCGTTGCAACAGGACGATGCCCTCGACGATATCGTTCTGAGCGTCGGCGCCGACCAATCCTAAGCGCGGTTGATAGCCTTCGTGGACGTCGCCAACGTCGCCGAGAAACACGGGCACGCCATTGCGTGACGTGAGGACGATATTGCGCATGTCGTGCAGACTGTGGAGCAACCCGAGGCCGCGGACGTTGACGCTCTGGCTGCCGTACGTCAGATAGTTTCCACCCGCGTTGGAATTGCTTGCGGTGACTGCTGTGACCACTTGCGGAAGAGGCACGCCATATTGCAACAGCTTCCGCGGATCGATTTCGGCCTGATATTGCTTCGTCGTGCCGCCGAAAGTGGTGATATCAATGATTCCCGGCACCTGCTTCAGCTCGCGGGTAACGAACCAATCTTGTGTGGCCTTCAGTTCATTCAGCGTATAGCCATTGCCTTCGAGTTTGTAACGGTAGATCTCGCCGATGGGCGACCAAGGGGATAGTTGGGGTGTGAGATTTTGCGGCAAGGTCACGAGTTGCAGGCGATTCAAAACTTCCTGGCGATCCCAGAGATAATCGCTGTCGTAATCGAAATAGAGTTTTACGTCGCTGAGGCCGAATACGCTGATCGAACGAATGTACTGAATGCGCGGAATGCCGAAGAGCGTCGTCTCTTCCGGTACGGTAATCTGGCGCTCCATCTCTTCCGCCGACCATGCCGGATTCTGGGTGATCACTTCAACGAGAGGTGGCGAGGGATCGGGGTAGGCTTCGATGTTGAGGCCGTGAAAAATGTAAAGCCCGCCGGCCAGCCAGGCTACGAGGGCCAGAATGACCAGAGGGCGGAACTGCAGAAGGTAGCGGGTCAAGGCTCGCATGATTATTCGCTAGCTCGCCCGCACCAGAAGCGCTCCTTCGGTCACCACGGTCTCGCCGACCTGTAGGCCCTGCGTGATCTCGACGTCAGAACCGACGGCGCGGCCGGGTGTGACCGCACGTTTTTCAAAATGGCCAGGGGATTTTTGAACGAATACAAAGACCCCGCCCGATTCTCGAAGCAGCGCGCTCGTGGGAACCTGGATTCCGTTTAAGGTAGCGCGCAAAACACGGATGGAAGCGAACATTTCCGGCTTTAACTTTTCACCGGGATTGGGCAGAACAACGCGCAGCCTCAGAGCATGCGTGACTGGATCAATCGCGTCGCCCACGTTGCCCACGCGGCCTTCCAAAGTTAGTCCCGGATAAGCGCTGACGGAAATCTGCGCGCGATCGCCGGACTTCACGCCGACAATGTCTTTCTCGTAGACGTCGCCAAGCACCCATACGGTGGACAGATCGGCGAGCGTATACAGTGGAGCGGGCGCATCGAGGGATTTCGAAAATTCTCCAGGTGATGCCCCGATATCGAGCACGACGGCGTCGCGCGGCGCCGTTATGGCCAGGCGATCCATTGCGCCTTCAGGCGATGCGCCCAGAACCTTGAGTTGGGTTTGAGCCCGGTTGACTTCGGATTTCGCGGTATTGTCGTCCGCAACCGCCTGCTGGTAATCCTTTTCCGCGATGGCTTTGTGCTGGTAGAGATCGGCAGCGCGTTCGAGGGCTCGGGCTTTGAGTTCCGCGTCCGTTTTCGCTTTCTGATAATCGGATCGCGCCGCGGCGACGTCGCTGCTATCGAGAACCGCGATCACCTGGCCACGATGTACGCGGTCGCCTGGCCGAACTTCCACGGATGTCACGCGTCCGCCGAGGGGCGGATAGACGCGGATTACCTTTGTCGGATCGGGCGCTACGCGGCCCGGAATTTCGAGATAGTCGGGAACGGATTTCTTCGCGAGAACGACCGTTTGGACGCCGGATGAATTCGCCGGAATCGAGATTTCCGACGGCGCGCTGCTCGAATCGGCAGGAGGCGCAGGGGCCTGTTGCTGCTGAGCCGGGGTGCCGCAGGCAGTCATCGCAGCCGCCATGACTGCGGAGATTAGTAAGCGCCTCATGCTCGTATTTTCATAATCGTGATGGCGTTTCAGGCTGGGTTTCAAATGATTCTCATTCCTTCGATTGCGAAGCAAAATTCGCGCCTTTAGATAGATGCGATAGATGAACCAGCGGCAAGAGATTCTTAGCCATGTACTATTACTCTACACTGAGAACATAGTTCCCTTAAAAAGAGATGTGTTGCGATGCGAAAAGACTGAGAACAAAGGAGGAATCGCGAGGTGCCGTCTAACGAGAGGGTGAAAGTTCGGAGTTTTATTGGAACCTAGCGGCGGCGAGGCAATCTACACGCTCGCTTCGAAGTCTGGCTCGACGTCGGGAAGCCTGTCACCCTCTCGGGCGAACCATACGTAAAGAGTGGGGAGGATAAAAATGCTCATGGCCAAATTCACCATCAGGCCTCCGACGATGACGATTGCGAATGGCCTCTGTGAATCGGAGCCAATGGCATGAGACAGCGCCGCTGGCAGCAATCCCAGCGTCGCTACGAGCATCGTCATCATGATCGGGCGGAGCCTCAGGACGGCGCCTTCAATCGCGGAGTCTTCGATTGAGTGTCCTCGGGCGCGGAGCTGGTTGATATATTCGAGCATAATCACGCCGGTTTGTACTGACACGCCGAACAGTGCCAGGAATCCGACGCCGGACGAAACACTGAAATGGGTGCCGGTAAACAGCAGTGCCAAGAGGCCGCCGAAGCTACCCATCACAACCGTTGCGAGAATAAGAGCGGCCCACTTTGGGGAGCGAAACATCATGTACAGGATCAGGTAGATCACCATGATCGTTAGCGGGACGATCACTAACAACCGCGCTTCGGCGCGTTTCTCACTTTCGTATTCGCCTTCCCAATCAATATGGTATCCGCGGGGCAATTGAACCTGGGCGTTTACTTTCTTGATCGCTTCCTCAACAGCGCTGCCTAGATCGCGGCCGCGCACGCTGTACTTAATTGCGACATATCGCTCGTTTCCCTCGCGGTAGATTTCTGAAGCGCCGTCCTGTTCTTTAATTTTGCAAAGCTGTGCGAGCGAGACCCGTTCGCCCGATGGCGACAGCAAACGAATATTCTCGATAGCTTGCTCGGTTGTGCGGTACTGCGGGAGATAGCGCAGAACGAGGTCGTACCGCGCCTCGCCTTGTAATACTTGAGTCAGAGCGGTACCGCCCGCGGCGGTTTGGATGGCATCCTGAATGTCCGATACGTTGATCTGATAGCGTGCGGCTTGCTCGCGGTCTACCTCGAAATTGATATTTGGCTGGCCGAGGGCACGAAACACGCCGAGATCCTCGATTCCCTTGACCTGGCGCATCACGTTCACGATCTGATCGGCCTTTTCCTCGAGTACTTTCAAATCATCGCCATAAACCTTCGTTGCGAGCTCGCCCTTCACCCCGCTCACCGCTTCTTCCATGTTGTCTTCGATGGGCTGAGAAAAACCCCAAGTCACGCCGGGGATTTTCTCCAGCTCCCGGTTCATAGCCGCAATCAGCTCATCCTTGTTTTCATGAAAGACAGGCCGCCACTCTTCTTTGGGCTTCAGATCCACGAAGAATTCGGTATTGAAAAAGCCTGTCGTATCCGTTCCATCATCTGGGCGTCCTACCTGACTCCAGCACTGAGGCACTTCGGGAAACGAACAAAGTAGAGTCCGTGCCTGATTCATCACGCGGATACCTTCGGTTGGTCCGGTGCTAGGCACAAGCGTACCGCGCACCCAGAGCGCGCCTTCATCCAAGTGAGGTAGGAATTCAGAACCGATCACGCCGCCGAACGTGAGATAGATGGCGATGAGCAAACCCGCGGCCGCTACGCCAATCGTGACCAGACGATGCTCGATCGCCCACCTCGCAGCACTGCGATATCTCGTTTTCAAGAACTCCATCACCGGATTGCGCCATTCGCGCACGCCCTTCCCGAAGAAGAAACTGGCTAAAACCGGCGCGATGACAATGGAGAATATGATGGCGCCGAGGAGTGCAAACGTGACTGTCCATGCCATGGGCTTGAATAGGCGACCCTCCACACGCTGCAAAGTGAAAATCGGCAAATACGCAGTGATGATAATTGCGATGGCATAAAATACAGGACGCTGGACTTCATGCGCGGCCTCGGCTATGACCTGGATCGGCTTCCTTCGATTATTGCCGTCCTGACGCTCGCTCATATGGCGGACAATGTTCTCGACCATTACCACTGCACCATCCACAACCATTCCGAAATCCAACGCGCCAAGCGACAGTAAGTTTGCAGGAATGCCCTTCAGGCTCAGACATGTGGCGGCGAACAACAGTGAAAAAGGGATGGTGAGCGCAACGATGATCGCTCCCCGAATATTCCCGAGGAATAGAAACAGAATGATGGCGACGAGGATAATGCCTTCCGTCAGATTTCGCAGAACAGTGTGGGTTGTGAAGTGCACCAAGTCGCTGCGATCGATGAATGGAATCACCTTTACGCCGGCGGGCAGGATTCGCTCGTTCAGTTCTTTGACCTTCGCGTGAATCCCACGAAGCGCGACGTCTGCATTTGCGCCTTTACGCAAGAGCACGATTCCTGAAACCACATCGCCGTCATCGATGATTTTGCCGTCTTCGCGATGGATTGCTTTCGCAGTCTGCCCGAGCCGGATTTTCGGTCCTTGCGCGACCTGAGCAATATCCTTTACACGAATGGGAGTGCCGTTCTTCGTGACGATGACAGTGTTTTCAATATCTTGGACGTTCTTTACAAGGCCCACTTCCCGGATATTCAGTTGTTGGAGGCCGGACTCGATAAAGCTGCCGCCGGCATTGGCGTTGTTGTTAGTAAGTTGCTGCTCCACCTGGGCGAGGCTGAGACCGTAGGAAATCAGCTTATCGGGGTCAACGCGAACCTGATACTCGCGGGTGGGACCTCCGAAGCTCGATACGTCAACCACATCCGGGACAGCTTTGAAATTCTTTTCGATGACCCAGTCTTCGATTGACTTCAACTCCATCGGGTCGTATTGGGGATTCGTACTGTGCAGGGTATAAAAATAGATTTGACCTACCGGACTCCAGTCCGTACCCATTTGAGGATTGATCCCAGGCGGCAAGGTAACCTGCGAAAGTCTTTCAAGCACTCTCTCGCGGTCCCAAGCATTCTCCTCCTCATCATCGAATATCAGCTTTAGATCCGAGAGCCCGAACAACGAAAACGATCGCAGGTGGGTTATGTGCGGGATTCCGCTCATCTGAATTTCGAGCGGAATGGTGACTTGCTGCTCGATTTGTTCCGCGGAGATCCCCGGCCACTGCGTGATGATCTCGACATAGTTGTCCGCCACGTCGGGATAGGCTTCTACGGGAAGTTGATGAAATGACACCGCACCCCAGCCGAATAGAAAAAGAGCGGCTGCGAGGACGAGGAGACGATTCTCTAAAGCGAAATCGACAACCTTGCGGATCATCTACTGGTCCACTGAATTTTCGAATACCAGAGCGTTCAGAATTACCTTTGTTCCGGGGGTTATGCCCGACGCCACCTCCTGCATGTTGGCAGGAAGCGTATTTCCAGTGACGATTTCGACTCTCCGAAATTTGTTATCTCCTTCAGGAACGAAGACCCAGTCGCGATCACGTAAATGCAAGATTGCAGCACTGGGAATCGTGGTGTGAACTTCCTGCTTCTGTCCGTGAAAAGTAGCGGTCGCAAACATGCCAGGGCGGATGAATCCGGGATTGCCGACTTCAATTCTGACTTTCGATGCGCGAGTGGCTGGATCGAGAACGGCGCCAATGTTGCTAATTGTGCCCTTCAGAACCTTGTCAGGATATGCGTTCAATTTGATATCGGCGGTCTCGCCCAGGCGAACGTTTGGCAAAGCATTTTCGTACACATCGCAAACGATCCAAACGAAGGACAAATCGGAGATCGTGAACGGGTTCTTGGCGGACAAGCTCTGTACGCCCGCTGCGTTGGTCACTTGCTGGTCGGTAATCACCCCCGAAATGGGCGCGTAAATATCGACTATTCCGGTGGGATGATCGGGATCGTTACCGAGGAGTCGAAGATGTTCCTCGGTGGTTTCGACGGCGACCTTCGCGTCGTCTTCGGCGTCTTGAGCGATTTCAAGTTCCGACTCCGGGATGGCGCCGTGGGCGAAGAGATCTTTGGAGCGAGTGATTTGCTTGCGCGCGAGAAGTTCGTCGGCAACGGCTTTGCGGTAATCGGAGTAACCGCCGGAAACATCGTCACTTCGGACGCGCAACAAGAGTTGACCCTTGTGCACCGAGTCTCCTAGCCGCGCGCGAATGTCGACAACGCGACCGGAGGCCAGCGAAATCACGGGCACCGTCCGTGCAACATCCGGGCTTACCGCACCTGTGGCTGACAATTGCGAAGCGGCATTGTGCCCGACTGCGGTAAATAAGGGGAATTGCTCAGGATGGTCGACCTGAAACACGTTCGAATCCTGCTGGTTTTCGACCTGAGCGAGCGGCGGCGCCTCGGCTGCCGGGTCGCTCTCGGATGAACCACAACCCGCCAGACACAAAGTCAGTGCGCTCAGAAAAAGTGCACGAGCGATTGCCGGAAAAATGCTGGGTCCGGCATACGCGTGAAAGAAACACGCTTGCTTCATAAATCCTCACTTGCGACCTACGAATAAAATTCGATTTTCTAAAACGCGATTAGTTGAATTGGCGTGCTGCTAGAGGGACTGCAGAGGAGGACCACGAAGCTCGACGGAACCACGAAGAGTAGGGCGAACGATCTGGACGTTTTGGACCAGAACGTTGCCTTGTAACGCCAGAGGAGGGACACAAACAGCAGATGAAACTACGGCACTGAGTAAGGCTTGAGTGTGGACCGGGCGATGATGGTGGCTTGAAACTTTGGAAGATCTCGCACTGACAAGGGCTGCATCTTCTACCAGCGCGGCAATTTCATAGAGGTCGTCAGTCAGCGAGATGGCGTAGAACATTAAAACCAGGACGCAGATCAAACCGACTGCACTATAAAGAATTTGCTTGCGACGGCTGCGCGCGAAGAAGTCTCGACGCCAATACACGACCCACAACATCGTGCCGGTCAGCGCCAGCAGCAGCCAAATGAGATTAAGTAATGCTTCCATGGCTTCCAAAACATGCGGCGCAGCAGCCTACCGTTCTTCCAGGATCCTGCGCCTTATACTTTTGATGCTATCTCGAAGCTTGGCGGCGACGCAATCTAGTTGACCGAGGTGGGAGCAAACCAGTTAGCTGGCAGCGCGGGCAGCCAGAGTTATGTTGACACCCCCATATACCCGCCGCTAAGATTTGCGTCCTAGTTGACCATCTGTCCGGGTGGTGTGCCCGGCGGGAGATTCATCATGAAAAAAGCTATTTGGACCGTGACGGTCTTGGCGTGTCTTTTTGCGACTTGCGCGGAAGCTCGGCCTCAGAGCAGTCCACCGCCAGCTGGCGTTACAGCGGCGCCCGCGGCCGTGCCCGCCGTCGCTCCAGCCCCGGCCCAAGGGCGAAAGAAGCGGATCGCTGTTTTCGATTTCGACTTCGCCACGGTGCAGTCCAGTTCTGCGGCGATATTTGGTCAGAATGTGGACGTCGGCAAAGGAATCTGCGATCTTCTCGTGAGATATCTGGTGCAGGACGGCACGTATTCGGTGATCGAGCGAAAGTCACTCGACAAAATCATGGCCGAGCAAAATTTCTCGAATAGCGACCGCGCAAACCCAGCGTCTGCGGCCAAGATTGGAAAATTGCTTGACGTTGACGCCATTATCGTCGGCAGCGTCACGCAATTTGGAAACGAAACGAAAAACAAGAATTTCGGAGGTAACGGAGGCAATTGGGGCGGTTTTGGAGTCGGAGGGGTCGGACATAAGAGCTCGAAGGCGGTCGTGGTCGTTGACGCCCGGTTGGTAGATATTGACACCGCCGAGATCCTTGGCGTTGCTGACGGCAAAGGCGAGTCAAAGCGCGATAGCACTTCCCTTCTGGGAGGCGGTGGTAATTGGCACGGATTTGGCGGGGGCAACGCGGATTTTGGCAGCAGCGACTTCCAGCAGACGATTATCGGAGAAGCGATAAATGCGGCGGTTCAGCAGTTGAGCACTGGAATTATCGCTGACAACACGAAGCTTCAGACTCGCACAATTTCTGTTTCGGGGCTGGTCGCGGCAGTGGATGGCGGGCAGGTTATCCTCAATGTGGGCGGGAAAGCCGGCTTGAAGATTGGGGACCAGCTTACGGTCGAACGCGTGACGCGCGAAATCAAGGATCCATCAACCGGCGCGGTGATCCGCAGAATGACATCTCCGGTTGGCACGATTCGCATCACCGATGTGGACGATATTTCTTCTGTCTGCACGCCTGTTTCAGGGACTGATTTCAAGGTGGGAGACGCGGTCAAGACGATCACACAATAGAGGTCGAATTGGAGTTCAATGCGTTTCCAGCTTTTCTGGCGCCCGGGTGAATTGTCATTCGGGTGCCCGCTTTTTTAGGCACGTTTTCGCACTCCCGCCGCATACATCGTTGACAATTTCAACAACACACTCGTAGAATCACCGCGCGCACTGGGGCGCGCACTTTCCGTCGAATTGCGCCGTTCCGTGTCTGCGGAGCCCAATTTGACGCCTGCCGGCACATCCAATCCCAAAGTCGCAGTGATTGATGCGGACGAATCGTTCCGCTCCGGGATTTCCGCGGACCTCGGAGACGAATTCGAAATTCTCGAAGGCGATGATTTCGAAGCCGCGTACCACCATATTCAGGAAAGCGGACTGGATGTGCTTCTGCTCGGCTTGCCCTTGCCTTCGGGCGGGGTTCGCGAAAGCATTCAGCTCCTCAACCGGCTCGCCGAGAGTGAAATTGATACGCTCGTCATCGTACTGAACGAAGACAATAACAAGGCTCCGGCGCTCAAATTGATCGAGGCAGGATGCTACGACTACTTCGTCAAGCCGGTGGATACGGACGTCGTTCGCGCCTTGATGCGCCGGGCGATCAAGAAGCTCCATATCCAGCGCGAAAATCGCATTTTGCGCGAAGAGGTTTCTCGCAAACAGTTTGGCGGCGATCTCATCGGCTCGACCGATTCGATGCGCGACCTGCTCGAAACCATTCGGAGGATGGCTCGCGCTTCCACCAGCGTGATCATCCGCGGCGAAAGCGGAACCGGAAAAGAGTTGGTCGCCCGTGCGCTCCATGAGCAGGGTCCGCGGCGGACGAAACCGTTCATCAGCGTAAACTGCGCGGCGCTGCCTGAAACTCTCATGGAGGCTGAACTTTTCGGCTACGAACGCGGAGCTTTCACTGGTGCTGTGGCCACGAAAGAAGGCCGGATCGAGCTGGCTAACCATGGCACATTATTCCTCGATGAAATCGCGACGCTCACGCCCGCGCTGCAATCGAAACTCCTCAGAGTGCTCGAGGATCACGCGCTGATCCGGCTCGGTGGCAAGAAGTCCATCAAAGTTGATTTCCGGCTGGTCAGCGCGACGAATGAAAACCTTGAGGAAATGGCTAAGACTGGCAGATTCCGCGAGGATCTCTACTACCGGATCCACGTGGTGCCGATTTTTATTCCGCCGTTGCGCGAGCGCGTGGAAGATATTCCTCTGCTCATCGACTATTTCGTAAGCGTTTACTGCGCGGCGAATCGCACGCCAGCGAAACGCATTGCCGAAGATGCCCTTCAGGCGCTGAAGCGCTACGCATGGCCTGGAAACGTTCGCGAGCTTCAGAACGTCGTGCAGCGGTTTGTTCTGATGACTGATTCGGACATGATCAATTTGAAGGACCTTCCGAGCGATGTTGTCCAAGCTGCTGGCAAGGGGACCAAGGGCCGGTTCCGACTGCCGTCAAGCGGCATCAAGCTCAATGAGGAACTCGACGCATTCGAGCGCCAATGGGTGGAAACGGCGCTGGCTCAGGCCGATCAGGTGAAGTCGGAGGCCGCGCGGTTGCTTGGCGTCGATAGGAACCGAATCAATTATCTCTGCCGGAAGTACGATCTTTAGCCTGCCGTCGTTGAAAAAACAAACACGCGATTAAAACTTCAACACATCCGGGACGTGCAGCGAATTGGTACTACAACCCGGCTCAGTCCTAAGTGGCTTAAATCGAATAGAATAGGCCCGCGTGGCGCGACTGCGAGTTTGGCATGAGGTGTGCAATATAGATATGCGTCGCCCACGAGGGCAAACCCAAATCGAGGAGATTCACGAAAATGACAACGAAAAAGACCCAACTGAAGTCGGCCAAGAAGAGCAACAAGATCGTCGCGTTGACGACCCACCTTCCCAAGCCGTAAGATCGCGGCCCTGTCTCGCTGCAAGCGAGAAGCGGCCACACGAAATCTGCGGGGTTGCCAAGCACTGGCAACCCCGCTATTTTTTTGTGCTGACGAGTCGCTGAAAAACAATCGAGAGTTGCTATATCTTTGATCAATTGGAGGGCAATTGTCTCAATCGCGAAGGAAACGAAAAGCGCCGCGCCGGTCGCCGTCCTACGAAGCCATCGGACAATTTTACGATTCTCTTTGGCTGGATAATCCGCGGGCGTGGACAGCTGCCCGGAGCCGGCTGCTGGAACCGATTGTTTCTGGGGCGCGGCGAGTTTGCGAACTCGGATGCGGTACCGGCGTAACGGCAATGGAATTCGCGCGCCGCGGACTAAAGGTTTTCGCGCTCGATTATTCTCGCGAAATGTGCCGCGTCACCCGCGAAAAGGCTCTTGCGGAAGGCCTCGACGTCCAGGTTGCTCGCGGCGATATGCGAACGTTCCGTTTGCCGGTGAAGGTAGATCTCGTCACTTCTGAATGGGGAGTCATCAATCATTTGCGGCGTAAGGCCGAGCTAGCGCAAACATTTCGCGCGGTCGCCCGCGCGGTAAAGCCTGGAGGCTACTTTTTTTTCGATCTTCATCAGCAAAAACTATACGAAGAGGGTTGGCCCAAGGCAGTAATTGGCGATGGAGTGACCGCCGAAGAGGGGAAGAAATTCTTCGCGGCTCAGCACGGCGGATATGACCGAAAGAACGGCAAAGGCTGGACGGAAATAACCATTTTCGTTCGCAGGGCCGGCGGCCTGTGGCAGCGCCGCGGGGAACGCATCGAAGAAATTTGCTGGTCTCAAGGAGAGATTGTTCGAGACCTCAAGCGCGCCGGGTTTCAACTCCTGCGCGTCTGTGATTTCGCCGATATCTGTGCTGCGCCAAGTCCGAAAAGAGGGCCCGACGGCATGCGTACGATGTATCTCGCCCGGCTGAAAAGCAGGTAGACGCATGCTCCTGGTGTAGGGCGTGGTACCCCTCCCGGGCGCAACACGAGTTTGAATTTCGGGATGTATCGTTGAAAAAGCGAACGCGAGTTGAAAATTCCAACGCATTTGACGTATTGGCTGGGTTCGTACTAAAACCAAGGCTGCTGCTAAGCTATGTAGATTCAGTATGTTACGCCGTATCGGTTCGACCGCGAGTTTGGCACGAGATGTGCAATATAGATATGCGTCGCCCACGAGGGCAAACCCAAACCGAGGAGATTCACGAAAATGGCAACGAAAAAGACCCAACTGAAGTCGGCCAAGAAGAGCAACAAGATCGTCGCGTTGACGACCCACCTTCCCAAGCCGTAAGATCGCGGCCCTGTCTCGCTGCAAGCGAGAAGTGGCCACACGAAATCTGCGGGGCTGCCAAGGCTGGCAGCCCCGCAATTTTTTGTACGCGTGAGATAGTTCATCTCTTAGAGCGTATCCCCTGATCCTTCTCAGCCTTCGCCGACACTCCGTGACGTTGAAAAAATAAACGAAAGATGAAAACGTCAACATGTGCTCGATTTTTGTAGGCGAGTACTACAACCCGGCTGACTTTAAGTCACCTAATTTCAACGGTGTAACGCGGGCCATCTGCAGTTGCGTTTGGCACCGGGCGTGCATCCTTTCCAAGCGTTGCCCACGAGGGCAAACCCACAGCGAGGAGATACACGAAAATGGCAAAAAAGACCCTGAAATCTGGCAAGAAGGCCAACAAAGTTGTAGCGTTGACCGCCCACGTGCCCGTGAAGCCGTAATGGCCCGGCTCTGGCTCGCCTCAGGCGAGCGGGGCGACGAACGAAATCTGCGGGGTTTGCCGCAAGCGGCAGCCCCGCATTTTTTTTGAAGATCTACCAGATTTGCGAATGAACCCAGCGCCACACGCCGGCAGCAGCCTGCCACGCAAATGGACGATGCTTCCCGCTGATTTTTGCAGTGCCGGTCATTCCCTCGATCAAGCTACCGTCTGTATTCGGGAAAACCATCTCCACTGCAAAGTAATTCATCACTTCCTGGCCGCGTCTTTCCACTTTGTTCGGTTGTGAAATCGGGCGATCGGCAGCGGCAGCAGGAAGAATTCGCTCGACGCGGCCAGCGGAGGTTCGAAACGGCTGATCGGATACTTTTAGTTTCACGGGCGCGCCCACGGCTACTTCCCCGACCTCCCAGTCGTGGACGAGAATTCGAGCCCGCATCTCGGAACGGTCAACCACTCGTACAAATTCATCTCCCTGGTTAAGGAAATCTCCCTCGTGCGGTTCGATATCGCCCTCGACGACGATTCCATGGATCGGGGATCTGAGCGCCAAGCCAGCGATGTGCGATCGCACGAGGGAAAGCTCTGAGGACAGTCGCGCGCGCTCATCCTCAGCGCGTGCCGCCTCGCCTCGCGAGGTGTGCTGTTCTGCAATACGGAGCGCTCCCTCTATATTGCCGAGTTGGCTCGCGAGAGAAGCGGCCCGCGAGTCAAGTTCCGGATTCTTCAGCTCGGCAAGCACATCGCCAGCTCGCACCTCCTGGCCCGAACGGACCAAGATATTCGCGAGCTGGCCGCCAACGGGCGATCGAATTTCCGCATTCTGTCCTGGCTCCAGAATGAATTCGCTCGAGACCTTACTCGAGAAAGGGGGCACGAATAGCACGAGCGCGACGACAGCAACGAACACCTGTTGCGCGCGAGTGAGTTTCCATTTCAAGTAAGCCTCCCTGATGCTCCAGTACCATGCGCGAATGCGCGGGATTTGCTGCTGAACGCGACTTCGGAGGAGAAGAAATAGGGCCAGCGCCGTAGCAAAGTAGCCCCAGTCACCAAGTACGCTGACAAAAATATTATTCACAAAGATTAAGGCGATCACGAGAACCGCGACGCCGTAAACCATCGCGGTGGTGCCGAACGCCAGAAATATGCGGCGCTGCCTGCGGCTTGCGGCGGGCAATTCGACTTTGCGACGCAGCAAATACTTCTGCCACCAAGCCTGCGCGAATTCAATTGAATCTTCCCGAAGAGAATCAATCTGAACGAATTGCGCGAGCGCGTAGTACCCATCAGCCTTAATCAGCGGGTTGAGGTTGACGGCGATACCCGCGATGCCTGTGAAGAGCAAAGTTTTGTAGGCCAAATCATTCACCAGCGATCCGGGCAGCGTAAACGCCCAAACCAAGGTGGCGAGCGCGCACAGCAGAAGTTCCACCCAAATTCCCGCGAATATGGTCAATTGCCGCGGCATTGTCGTATCGAAAATCAATATGTCGGTGGTGTCCGTGTAAAAAGCCGGCGTGAAGTAAATGAGAATGAAACCCATCTGGGGAACTTCTCCGCCGTAGTGTTTGCAGGTGAGGCCGTGCGCAAATTCGTGGATGCCACCGACGGCCAGCATGATGATCCAGAAGGCCCAGAGGTCGTACGCGCTTTTGTTTGAGAACGAATACAAGGCGGCGCTGTCCTGCTGAATGCGGTACCAATCGCCCGCAAGAATGGCCATTGCAGCAATGAACGCGGCGATGCAGAAAATGATAAAGCCGCGCGTGTAAATCCAGCCCAAGTAGGGGTCAAGCCACGCGAGGGTCTTGTCCGGATTCCATGCCTTGAATTGGATATAGAGCAGGCTAGATTCTGTGCGGCCTTTACGCTCATCGCGAATTCGCTCGAGCATGGCGAGATTTTTCTCGCCGACGGTACGGACCCAGAGGTTCGATTCGACCGTATCCAGGAAATCGAGCACGCTCGTCTCGTCGAGTGAAGAATCGGGATGGCGCGCGTTCATTTCTTCCGCTACTTCAGCTGCTGTTCGCGTTCCATCGCAGAGCGTCAGTAGCTCGTATTCGGTCGGGCCATAGCGGTTATATGAGGCAGTATCCGGATCTTTAATGACGAAACTAGCTTTTCCGGCGACCTGCTGCGCGCTGATTTTCAAATCTTCGCGGAGCTTGGGGCGGTGAAGTCCTTTTGCCAGGACGCTCGAAATCTGCAGGCTGGTTGGCCCGTATCGCATCGGGAGTCCTTATGGCTTGGGCGATGCTGCGCCAGGGGGCCACGCAACGCGGACGGCCATACCGGGGCTCAGCGCGGAAAGGCCGGAGCCGGTAAGCTGCATGGTCACGTCGTAGCTGTCGCTGGCCGGATCAACCATGGGACTTACTTTAACGATTCGCGCCGTATACGAATGATCGGGATTCACGACGGAGAAAACCTGCGTGCTGTTGCCAATCTTGGGCCTTCCTCCCGAAGCTTCGGGCACTTGAACGTGAACCTCGAGCGGCTCGAGTTGGCTAATTCGGAAGCTCGGATCATCCTTAGCGACGTTCTGTCCCTGGCGCACGTAGCGGCGTACGGCGATGCCGGAGAACGGTGCCCGAAATTGAGTTTGTTCGACGTCGAACTTCAAACTCTGTATCTGCGCTTCACTACTCTTCACCAGCGCCTTGCAGCTCTCCGCATCGAACGCCGTCGCCTTTTCTTCGAATTGGGCCTCTTCGAGGTCTGCTTCGCTGCTCAGCCCGGCTTGCCGCAGGAGTTCCTGACGGCGCAGATTCGCTTCCTTGGCTTGGTGCTCGGCTTGTTTGTACTTCAGATTATTCTGCGCAACTTGTAAATCGGCCTGAGCCTTCTGCAACTCCATCTGGAGTGAGCGGTCATCGAGGCGCCCAAGAATTTCGCCGGCCTTCACCTTTTGGCCTTCCTCTACATTGACTTGCTGGACGATCCCTTCGCGTTGCGCGCGAACATCCACTTCATGCTCGACAGTGAGCACGCTGAGAATTTTCCCGAGGTTGGGTGCGCCTGAATCTGCGGGGCTCGGGCTTGGAGACGTTACACGCGCTGGCGCGGCAGCAGAGGGCGTCGCGGCATTCTCGCCGCCGCAGCCCGCCGTACCCAATGCCAAAACGCCAACTAAAGTCCACGTTCTACGTCTCATGATCGCCCCTAAAACAAAACTGCACATGGCTCGCTGCGGCTACGGCAGCCAGACCCAGATCTTCTCCCACAGCCAGCGAAATGGTGAACGAAAAAGCGCGTACCCGATAGGATACCAGCCTGTGCCGAACCATCCACCGTTCGCGCGAATGCGAGCACGGCCTGCCATTCCGTCCCGTGCCCGCATGCCGGCATTATCGAATACTGCCCGGATCACAAAAAATTCTTCGCCTTCGATGGCCTCGGAACGAACCCCCACGCGGTCCACGGTGCCTTTGAATGTTTGGGTAGGGTACGCGTTTAGCTTAAGGGCCACACTTCTTCCGGCGCGGATAAGATTCAAATCCGTCTCAGGAACATTCATATCAATTGCCATCTGTTGTTGCTGGACGATTTCGCCGAAGGCTTGCCCTTCCGCCAACATGGCGCCCGTTTTTTCTTCGATCTTGGGGGTCACAACGACGCCGTCAATTGGGGCACGTAACTGCGCATCCGCCACCCGCTGTTCCTCTAGCGTTACATCCGCTTCTGCAGCTTCGGCGCGGAGGCGCGCCTGAGATGCAACCGTCAGGTCGCGCCTAAATTCAGCTTCTGCGAAATCGTGCTGCGCGAGGGCAAGGTCAGATTTCGCGCGCTCAAGCTTGACGCGATCCTCACCGTCATCGAGTTGAGCCAATGTTTGACCGCGCGTGACAACGTCTCCTTCATGCACAAACACGCGCCTGACAATGCCCCCGGCAACGGCGCTCACTATGCGGCGATCCGCGGGAACAACTGTTGCGTTGGTGCTGACGCGAACCGGCCACGGAACGATCGTAAGCACCATCGCGGCGAGTGCTGCTTTCCAGCCATACTCAAACCAGCGCGACTGTGCGCCCGCGCCAAAAAACTGCTGCCTTTTTTCCGCCAGAGGCTGGAGAAATCCAGCCAGAGGCACTTGCTGATAGAGTTGCGCGTTTCGAATTGCCACGGTGGTCTGATTCGCGAGAATTGACACCGTTTCGCGCTGGTTATCACTGAGAAATTCCGGATCGCCGTTGAGCATGCAGAGGACGCCGACGGTGCCTTGATCGTCGCGCAGCGGGAGCGCGTAGAAGCCGCCGTATCCATGCTCGTCGAGAAAGCCAGAAGCCACATCGCGCGCAGATTCGGGATCAGTTTCCCAACCTTCCTCGGATTTGTCGGCGCGGACCGCAGCTTCCTGGGTTGAAACCCACTCCAGAAGTTTCCGCAACGCATCCATCTCATCGGTCTTCGGCACTTCCTCCTCGCCTGACACCGCGCCAAGAACGAACTTATTGCGATCAAAAAATCCGATGACGCACTGGTCAAACGTGATGACGGTGCCGGCCTGTTGCGCTACCGTCGTCAAGACATGATCGAGATCGAGCGTCGAGGTGATGGCCTGGCTAATTTTAAGAAGCGCGTCGAGCTCGTGCAGTTTCCGTTCGGATTCGAGAAGATTGGCGTTATTCAGCGCCACCGCTGCCTGCTCGCTGATGCTCGAAAGAAAGAAAACATCATCTTCGGTGAATGCCGTTCCGTCCTCTTTGTTTATGAGCTCGATTACGCCGATGACCTGCTCCTCTTTACGTAACGGCGCACAAATGATGGTCTGAATCTGGAATTCGCCTCCAGCCTTAATGCGCTCAGCGAGTGATTCATCGTCAGCGGGATGTTCAATAAGTTTCGCGTTGCCGCTGCGTGCCGCGTCGGCCAGATGTCCAGACTCCACCGAGATGGTCGTGCCTTCTTCGACGGTTGGGTCCTCGCCATCTTTCTGAGCGAGTGTCAGCTCATCTCCATTGCCGCTAACCAGCCATAAGTTGCAGGCCTGGGCGTGAAGAATGTCGCGCATTTTGCCGGCCACGATGGGGGTGAGTTCGCTGAGCTCGACTGTGGAATTAAAAATTCTGCTGATGTCGTAGAGAGATGTGAGGCGTTCGATGGTTGTGAGCTGGTTATCACGTTCGACATCAGCTTCAACGAGCAACCCGTCGGCCTGTGAGGCCAGCCTCGCCGCAGTTTCCAGGAATTCGGCGTCTTCAGCAGTAAATCCGCCCTTTTTGTTCAGAGCTTCGACGACGCCGGCCGTGCCTTCCATTCCGGGAAACGGAACGAGCAGCACCGATTGAATCGCTTTGTGCTGAGAAGCGGAAAAGTGGGTGAGGGAATCGGCGTCAATTTCCTTGCCGGAAGCCCGATAGACAGAGGATTGCTCGAAGGCAGCGGCAAGGACTCCATCCGCAACGCGATCGCTCGCTGGTGCAAGCTTTTCGTCAGGCTGAGCCCATCGCGCCCGGCTCCCAAGCTCGCCATCTTCCCCTTCGGCCAACCACAGAAAAACGGCCCGGGCACCAATCGCGGTGCCCACTCGAGCGACAAAGGTTCTGCTCAACGTCGAACGATCTCGGCAGGCAAAAAGGACGCTCGCGAGCTCAACGAGCGCCGATGAATTCTCCATGGCCTTCCCTGGCTGGAATTCTGAAACACCCGTACCGGCTGCTTGAGTGACGGGCGAATGCCCGCGGGGTGCGAAACGCGGGCAGCCTAACAAATGCGGATGCAAGCGTCAATACGGCCCCTTGGTGTCTCAGGGCTTGATTGCACTGCACTTTTCAGCTAGTTTGACTGGGCGCGAGGCGCAGATGGAAATTCTGATACGCAAGGCAGGCACCGCCACGATTCTCGATCTGAACGGACCACTTCGACTGGGTGATTCGGAGCAGGCGTTCAAGGAGCAAATCCAGAAGTTGGTGGATGCCGGGACGCCTCACATCGCGGTGAATCTATCCGGCGTGACCGAACTCGATAGCTCAGGTATCGGAGCGCTTGTTCGATCGTTCACCACCGTCAAGCGGGCTGGCGGCAAATGCATCTACTATGCCCCAACACAGCGCATAAAAATGCTTCTCAAGATGGTCAGGCTCGATAGCGTGCTCGATATTGTGGATGACGAGGCCGGCGCTCTCGCCCGCGTGTGACTCGCCCGCTTTAAAGCCGCAGCAATCTATCCGCACCTAAAACAAGTGCCAGCGTAAACGCTGCAATAATTACCTCTCCGATTGCCCCCACCGCAAATGGTCTCAGCCCTTGCTTGCGCAATGCGCCGATGTCCGTTCGCAGCCCCACGCCGGCAAATGTCAGGAGGAAGGCCCAGCGCGAAAGCGTCGCGAGAGATCCGATTTGATCTTTGTTGAAAACGTGAATTGTAGCCAGGATGGATATCAGGAGGAATCCAAGGACAAACTTGGGAAATTTCTTCCAGAGAAACGCGGCTTTATTCCCCACTGTCTTTGCCTGGCCAAGACTTGCCCAGTAGAGCGCGTAGCCGAGCACGACAAAGCCGATCATCGCGTTGCGAGTAGTTTTCGCGAGCACAGCCAGCTTCGCGGCTGCGTCGGAATAGAGCGCGCCAGCTGCTGTTGCCTCGGCGGTATTGTCCACGGCGAGCCCGGCCCAAAGACCATAGGCGCGATCACTCATGTGGAGTGCGTGGCCAATCAAAGGAAATGTAAAGAGGGAAAGCGCGCCGAGCGCGAGAATCGCGGCAATCGCGAAAGAGGAATCTTCATCGTCGGCGTCAATCGCGCCCTTCGTCGCGATAATGGCGGATACGCCGCAGACAGCTGAGCCAACCGCGAGGAGAGAGATTAGTTTGGGCCGCAGTCCAAACTTGCGCCCGAGAAATGTCATGAACGCGATGGCGACCACTAGCTCGACCGATACCAGCGCCAGACTTACGCCGCCGAGCTTGACAACATCTCCGAGAAGAAACCGCGATCCCAGGAGTACGATACCGGCCTTTAGCCAGAATTCATAAGTCGCCACGCCCGCGCGGAAAATTTCCGGTACGCCAACCGTATTAGCGATTGCGAGGCCGATCAGAATAGCCCACAGGACGTACTCTATATTCGGCAGAGTGAGATGGTGCGTCTTCCCGTAGGCCGCGATTCCCTGCTCGAGCAGCTTGCCGCCATAGCCAACCGCCGCCAACAAGACTATTCCCGGAACTACATGAAGCGCATCCCGCACAAATTGACTCGCGCCGGTTGCCGGTCCGGCATGCAGCACTGCGACTGGTTCGCTCATTTGTCACCTTTTTGAAATTGAAATTCTGCTTGGAGTGCACCTACCACGGGACGTGCTTGATCACCCCGGCGCGTACGAGCAACGCCGCGAGCAATGCCAGTGTCACCGCCCAGCCGTCCACGGGAATTGCGAATCGTTTTTGCGGCTGCTCGCTTTTAACCTGTGAAGTCATGTTGGCTCCTTGGGGATTTCGTGGGTGAAAGTTCAGATCGCGGCGTCGTGATCTGCACCATCGCGGGGCGCCCTATTGATCCAAAATTCCCGGGCTGCCTGAATCGTTTCCCCGGTCACGACGCGCCCGATAATCATCAGCGCGGGTGAGGGAAGTGCGCCTTCGTTGGCTAGCCTCGTGAGTTTCGTGGTGCGAATTTGCTGTTTGCTTGATGTTGCGTTCGAGACGATCGCGCAAGGCGTGTGCTCAGGCCATCCTGCCTCGCGCAACTGCGCGGCGACGTAGGCGTAGTCCGGTCCAGGCATGTAGATCACAACTGTTGTTTCGCTCGAGATTCCGCCCCATTGAATAGAGCGGTTCGTCGCGCCGCGATGAATGGACGTGAACAGCACCTGAGAAGCGATCCGCCGGTCCGTGAGTGAAATGCCCACGGCCGCAGCAGCGCTGGCCGCCGCCGTGATTCCCGGAACGATCTCGAACGCGACACCGGCTTCACGCAGCGCCGCGATCTCTTCGCCAGCCCGGCCAAAGATCGAAGGATCGCCGCCCTTCAGCCGGACGACCACCTGGTGTGATTTCGCGGACGAAATCAGCAGCGCGTTGATCTCGTCCTGCGTTAATAATTTGCGCCCGCAGCGCTTACCCACATTAATCCGCACGGCGTCGGGACCGGCTAAGGCCAAAACTTCGGCGCTCACAAGCGCGTCGTGCAGCACCACCCTCGCTCGCCCGAGTAACTTCAGCGCCTTCACTGTTAACAGTTCCGCATCCCCCGGGCCGGCGCCGACAAGATAGACTTTTCCGCTCATGCGACTTTCCCGTTCGAGCCGCTGTTGTTTGATCGGCTGTCGCGCGACGCGCGCAAGAATTGTTCGAACATCTCGTTGCTCGCGAGGGCGTGCAAAATTTTCCTTGTCTCCTCGGGGTTCTCACTCTCCGCGCGCATCGCGGCGCGAACCGCGCCAAGCCATTCGAGCCACGCTTCGTATTCCGACCCGAATTGCGCTTTCAGTTCGCGCCTCAATCGTTGGGCAAGCGCTGGGCTGAATCCAGCGGTAGAAATAGCGATCTGGAGCGGCCCGCGGCGCACGACGGCTGGATAGTAGAAATGGCATCGTTCGGGATCGTCCACGGCATTACAGAGAATTCCTTGAGCGTCGGCCTCATGAAAGACGTCTTGATTGACGCCGAAGGCGGACGTAGCGGCAATCACGACGAAGGCTCCCGAGAGATCGCCCGGTCCAAACCTTCTCGGTGCCCATTGGAGCCTGCCCTCCTTCGCCCATGCGGAAATCGCTTCGGTCACTTCGGGTGCGATTACGCGCACTTTCGCCCCCGCTTCAAGCAGGCTGGGAATTTTTGCTTCGGCTACTTCGCCCCCGCCAACGACGACGCACAGCCGATCTTGCAATTTCACGAACATTGGGAATAAGGACATAGCTAGCCCTCGACTCCGTGCGGAACGGGACCTGCGGCAAGGTCGCGCTCGAATTCTTCAGAGACACTGCCACCAAGCAGCGTGCGAATCTCATCGTTCGAATGCCGCGCGAAAAACTGCCGCAAGTTCTCGGCTTCATGCCGGCCGGCTTGATACGCCTTCAACACGCGCTCGATCGCGTCCGGCACTTCCGCAGCGACGCACCGATATCCAACCGGCCGCGCGAACGCTTGATGCTTGCCAACAGCCCCGCCAACGCAAAAGTAGTACGCGTCCACCAGCTCGCCATCCACCTTGATCTTTTTGCCCTCGATTCCAATGTCTGCGATCCAATGCTGGCCGCAACTGTTCGGGCAACCGGTAATGTGCAGCTTCAACTGCTGATCGAACCCGGGAATCCGGTCGTCAAGCTCTTCTACTACCCAGCGCGCGAAGCCCTTCGTTTCGGTCAGCGATAATTTGCAGAATTCGGACCCGGTGCACGCGACCGTCCCACGTGCGAAAGGGGATGCTGCAACGTGCAATGCCGCGTATCCGAGCTCGCGAGCCACCGTTGCGGAATCCTGCTCGCGAATATTCACGAGAAGGAGATTCTGCATATTCGTCGTGCGAATTTCGCTCGAGCCGTATCGCTGCGCCAGGTCGGCTGCGACATTCATCTGTTCTGGCGTGATGCGCCCCCGCAGAACGGAGGCGCCGACATAAACGAGGCCAACCTGTTTCTGCGGATGCACACCGACGTGATCGCGATAAATGTCATCGGGTATGTTTTCTTGTTCGGCGGGATCGAGCGAGAATCCGATGCGTTGTTCCAGCTCAGCCTGAAACGATTCGGCCGTCCAGCCATGCTTCAAGAAAAAAAACTTCAGCCGCGCTTGCTCTCGGCTCTGGCGAAGAATTTCGCTGTCGCGAAAGATTTGGGCTATGCCTCGCACTACCGGAACTACTTGATCCCAAGCAATGAACGCATTAAGCCGCACACCAAAGTGCGGGTCCGCGGAAAGGCCGCCGGCCACACGAAGCGAAAAGCCAATTTCAGACCCGCCATTCCTTCGCCGTATGGTTGGCGTCAATCCGATGTCGTTGATTTCTGGATAGGAGCACCAGTAACAGCATCCAGTAATCGAGACTTTGAACTTCCGAGGCAAGTTGTAGAATTCCGGATTCCCGGCGAGTTCGCGATTCACTGCCAGAGCCAGCGGTGACGCATCGCAGATTTCGTCCGCGTCCACGCCGGCGAGAGGACATCCCGTGATATTTCGCGCGACGTCGCCGCATGCGCCGGTCGTCGTCAGTCCTGCCGACCAGAGACTTTCGAGAATTTCCGGAAGAGCTTCTATTGTGACCCAGTGAAGCTGAATGTTTTGACGAACGGTCAGATCGGCGACGCCTCTTGCGTGTTGCGCCGCCAGATTCGCAATCACTCGCAACTGATCGCTGCGCAGAATCCCGTTCGGAACGCGAATGCGCACCATGAAATACGGAACGGCCTTTCCTTCGCCACCCCTGCCGCTCATGACGCCATTTCCATCGCCCTGCGTGTAAACGCCCCACGACCGAAAGTAAGTTCCCAGCCACTCCGGCGGAATAGACGCGAATCCCTGCCGCGCAAAGCCGTGAATCTCGTCAATGCAGTCCCAAGCGTTCTTGGCCCGCTTGAGCCGTTCGACTCGCTGCGCCTTGGTTTCTTTGAGTTCGGTCATAGTCAAAATGTCCCCAGAAAAGCAAAAGCCCACCAGCCAAAATTTCTGGCGGTGGGCTTCGGAACTTCAGTTTAGATTACAGCTAAGTCCGGAGTCTCCTCTCGCCAGAGTTGTGGGCCATACAACACACGCAACATACGCAGCACATCTGCGTGTACCGGGAGCTTTGGCTCTGGCAAGTATTCGACATGAAGATTAAGGCTACGGGACGTCACCCGTGATGTCAATCCAAAATCTGTCTCGGATTGTAAACGAAATGTAACTTCGCCGGGACATACTTTGAACAGGAATCATCCCGAGGGCCAACTTCAATCGCTGGCATACTATATGCATTCGAAGCTGTTCTGTTTAGAGCATCTTGCGATTAAGCCGATGCATCGAATGGACTTCATGAAGATGGGTCTGGCACACGCGAATACGCGCAGCGCGGATGTTTTGATCGTGGGTGGCGGACCAGCGGGACTCGCCGCCGCCATCGCAGCGCGACAAAAAGGCTTTGAGGTCATCGTCGCAGATCGCAATCGTCCGGCGATCGACAAATCATGCGGCGAAGGCTTGATGTCAGACGGCGTCGAGGCCCTACGCGCGCTCGGCGTTGACATTCCTGCCGCAGAATCTTTTTCGTTTCGCGGTATCCGCTTTGTCGGCCCCGCATCACACGTCGAAGCCAGCTTTGAATCCACGCGCGGAATCGGCGTTCGGCGGACGACGCTGCATCGCTTGCTGCTGGATCGCGCTGCCAAGCTTGGTGTGCAATTCTTCTGGGAGAGTCGCTTCACTGGGATCGGCGCACGCGGCTACTCAGTCGATGGGAACGCGATTCAGGCTCGATGGTTGATCGGCGCCGACGGGCTTGACTCGACGATCCGCCGCCAGTATGGCCTCGACTCGCACTTTTCAGGCCCGCGCCGCTTTGGATTTCGCCGCCATTATCGAACTGCGCCATGGACCGATTTTGCCGAATTGCACTGGGGAAACGGTTGCCAGATTTATGTAACGCCAGTCGGAGCGGAAGAAATTTGCGTCGCAGTAATTTCACAAGGACATCAACTTCGTCTCGATCAAGCATTGCCGATTTTTCCGGAATTGCGGGCGCGCATGCGGTGCGCGAAAAGCGTCGGGACGGAACGCGGCGGTGTTACCCTCTCCCGGGTGCTGCGTAGAGTGGTACGTGGAAACGTTGCGCTTGTAGGGGATGCATCGGGTTCCGTAGACGCCATCAGCGGCCAAGGATTGTGTTTGTCCTTCAGGCAATCGCTCGCTCTCGCGGATGCGCTCGAAGCGGCCGATTTGAAGCGTTATAGCCGGGCGCACCGCAAGCTCATGGCCAAGCCTCTGCTCTCGTCTTCCGTGTTGCTTACACTCGCGCGTCACACCTGGCTGCGCGAAAGAATCCTGCCCGTCCTCTCATCGGATCCGGGCCGCTTCGCTCGCTTGCTCTCGCTCCACGCCGGGCCGAGCGGCAATCGCGAGCCTGAATCTCACGCCATCACCCCGCTCGCGTTTCAACGCTTGAACGGATCGGACTAGTGGCACGAACTCGCGCTACGATTCTCGCTTGTCTCTCAATTTTACTTCTGGGAATCACGCTCACTCGCGATCTTCAAGCGCAGCAACTCACGCTCGATTTTGATGCGAATCACACCCGCGTGGAATTCACACTGGGTGCCAGCCTACACACTGTCCACGGAACGTTCATCCTGAAGAATGGCTCGATTCGTCTCGACCCCGCAACGCACGCAGCAATCGGTCAAATCGTCGTGGATGCCGCCAGTGGTGACAGTGGCAGCGAAGCCCGCGACCGGCGCATGAATCGAGAAATTCTCGAAAGTGACAAATTCCCGGAGATTGTTTTCACCCCCGATAAATTTGATGGTCAGATTCCTGCTAGCGGCGATTTTCTTCTGAAAGTGCACGGCATTTTCCGCCTCCACGGCTCTGACCACGAGATGATTTTGCCTGTTCAGGCGAAGCGTGATCAGGAAGGCATCACAGCTGCGATCCATTTTTCTATTCCATACGTCAGTTGGGGCCTCAAGAATCCAAACACATTTTTTCTGCGAGTTTCCGATCAGGTCGAAATTACGATTCACACGGTTGTGGTTCCTGCGAACAGCTGACCTGGCCGATCACTCCGCGTGACATTGCGGCAAGGTTCGCTGAGCACTGCCTAAATGCTTAAAAGTGCGTCCTTTAGGCGAGGGCTCGTTCTATACCGCACAGAACTTCCACGCTCTCGCGTGCTCGAAAGCAACATGCGAACCCGCTCATGCGTAGTACGATTGAGGGTCAATCATGATGAACAATAATGGCGCCGCGATTCGCGTCGAAAATGTGTCGCGCCACTACCAGATGGGTTCCGCATTGATTCGCGCCGTAGATGGCGTGACTCTTACGGTCAACACCGGCGAATTTCTCGCGATGCTGGGCAGCTCCGGCTCCGGAAAATCCACACTCTTGAATTTGATGGCCGGACTTGACCGCCCCACATCCGGCGCCATCGTTGCGCAAGGACGAAATCTTTCCGAATTGGATTCACTCGATCTCGCGCGCTATCGGAGCAAGATCGTCGGTATGGTATTTCAGTCGTTCAATCTCCTGCCGCGAATGACGCTCGAGGAAAATGTCGAACTTCCTTTGCGGCTTGCCGAAGTAGATCGCAGAGCTCGTGCGGACCGCGTGCTCGAAGCCCTGACTCGCGTACATCTCGAAAAGCGGCTCGGCCACCGCCCCAGCCAGCTTTCCGGCGGCGAACAGCAACGCGCTGCGCTGGCGCGCGCCCTCGTCAATCGGCCCGCGATTCTCTTTGCGGACGAGCCTACCGGCAATCTCGATAGCGCCACCGGCGAAGAAATCATGCATCTGCTGCGTGAAATTCAGCAGTCTCTCGGCATGACGATCGTCATGGTCACACACGAGCGGCCGCTGGCAGAGCGATTCGCAAACAGGATCGCGTCACTCGCGGACGGAAAGCTAATCAGCGACGGAGCGCAGTCATGAAAGCCGGCGATCTCGCTGAACTCGGCGTCCGAAACCTACGCGAAGCTTTTCTGCGCAATTCGCTGACGACCCTTGGCGTCGCCGTTGGAATCGCGTCCCTGGTCGCCATGCTTTCCCTCGGCGTTGGTCTGCAACAGCTCGCCACAACGCGGCTTTCTCACGCCGGGCTTTTCGACACCGTAATGGTGATGCCTCGCACCAGCATGCGCGGCTTCGGACGGCCGCAAGTGGCTCCTTCGCCCGCGGCGGAATCCAGGCCGCTCGACGCTGCCGTCCGCCAGGAACTTGAGCATCTGCCGAATGTCGTCGAGGTCTATCCACAAATTCGATTCGTAACTGAGGTGCGCTTCAACGACACGCCCTATCCTGCGATGGTCGCGGGCGTCCCGGCTTCGGCGCATGAAGGTGGCTCGTTCGACGACGTACAAGGAAGTTTTTTCTCGAGCGCCACAGCCAACGAAGCCATCCTTCAGATCGAATTCGCAAAGGACTTATCCAGTCAGCCGTCTTCGTTGATCAGAAAAGAACTCGTAATTCGCTATGCGGAGCGGCAAGCCCTGCCTCCAACTACAGCAACAGCCGCCAATCGAAATGCTCCGGGCCAAGCCAATCCGCCGGGCGAAGACACGGCCTCCGGATTTTCAATCGTGCCGAAAGAGAGAAAGTTGAAGATAGTCGGCATCGTCGAAACCGAACCGGCCGCGGGCTTCGGCGGAATCGGTAATGGCCGCGTGCTGATCCCGCTTGCGGTCGCGGAAACTCTTCGCCCGGCTCAGGCCAACGACTTGCGCGACATCTTACGCGGCGGCGCCGAAGCGAAACCCGGGTATGCGAGCCTCACCGTTCGCGCCAAAGGTCCATCGCAAGTTGAAGCGCTCGAATCCAAAATCAAGAGTTTGGGATTCGCCACATTTTCACTGCTCGATGCCACTCGCAACCTCCGGCTTTTCTTCGCCGTCTTCGATTTGCTGCTGGGAATTTTCGGCAGTCTCGCGCTCGCCGTGGCCACGCTTGGCATTATCAACACTCTGGTGATGGCCATCCTTGAGCGCCGCCGCGAAATCGGCGTTCTGAAGGCCCTGGGCGCGGCGGATGCTGACGTGCGCCAACTTTTCTTCTTCGAGGCCGGTGTAATGGGATTTCTCGGTGGAATTGTTGGCGTCGGGTTGGGTTGGTTGATTGGCCGCGCCGTTACCGTGGGAACAAATATCTACCTCAAACGCCAGAACCTTCCACCCGCAAACGTGTTCTCAGTACCGTGGTGGCTCGTGCTCGGCGCAATCACGTTTGGCATCGTCGCGAGCCTTGCAGCTGGAATTTATCCCGCATCGCGAGCCGCTCGGCTCGATCCGGTCGAGGCCCTAAGATATGAATAAACTTCGCTGCGCTTTGCCTTTCGCTCTGATAATTCTCGCGCTGTCCATCGCCGCTCCGGCTCATGCCGCAACGGGACGCGCTGAATGTCTCTCGATCCACAGCCAGGTTCTCGGCGAACAGATTCCCTATTGCGTCCTCCTGCCTCCGAGCTACGACCACGACGAAACGCGGCGCTACCCCGTTCTTTATTTTCTCCACGGCCTCGGCGACAACGAACAAATGTTCGTACGCTCTGGCGGCTGGAGCATGACCGAGGATATGTGGGAACACGGGACGATGGGCGAGTATCTCGTCGTCACGCCCGCGGCTGATGCGAGCTTTTACATCAACTCGCGCGACGGCAGGCATCGCTACCAGGATTTCTTTCTCACCGAATTTCTACCCTACATCGAGCATCGTTACCGTATCCGTGCCGAGCGCAATTCCCGCGGCATCGCCGGAATCTCGATGGGAGGCTATGGCGCGCTGCGATTTGCGTTTCTGCATCCAGAACTTTTTCGCTCCGTGAGTGCGCAAAGCCCCGCGCTGATTGACAGATTACCGGCGTTCACGATGCGCGACGCGCAGGATACGGTTCGCCTGCGCATGTTGGGCGAGGTTTTCGGCGACCCTCCCGATCAGGCATTCTGGGATCGCAATACGCCGATCACGCTCGCAAAGTCGGCAGACGTCAAAGGTTTGAAGATTTACTTGGATTGCGGCTCAGACGATGATTACGGATTCAATATAGGCACAGAGGCTTTGCACAAACTGCTCGCCTCTCGCGGAATCCCTCACGAATTTCATATCTATCCCGGCGGCCACAACTGGCCTTACTTCGCGGAGCATCTGCCCGCCGTGCTCGAGTTTCACGCGCGCGCCATCGGCGCTACGCCACCCGCTTCGAAAAAAACAAAATAACCATCCCGCGGACGTAAATTCGCTGTTGCTATCCACGAGACCCAACCCCAAACCGAATTCGATATTGACTGCCGAGCGCGCGCCGGAATATCAATTGAGGCTCGTCCGTCGTGGGCTATAATTCGCCCACCGATGACTCTTGCTCAAGGAACTAAGCTCGGCCCGTACGAAATCCAGTCGCTGCTCGGCGCCGGCGGCATGGGCGAGGTGTACCGCGCGCGTGATACGCGCCTCCAGCGCGACGTCGCCATTAAAGTCCTGCCGGGCTCCCTGGCACAAGATCAGGACCGGCTGCGCCGTTTTGAGATCGAAGCCCGCGCCGTTGCCGCGCTCAATCATCCGAACTTGCTGAGCGTCTTTGACGTGGGCACGGCTCCCGCGGCGGAAGGCGTTGACGAATCCGGCGCAACAAAGGTCGCAGCTGGTTCGCCATACATCGTTTCCGAATTGCTCGAAGGCGGTACGCTTCGAGAGCGGCTCACCTCCGGCGCGTTACGCGAACGCAAAGCGCTCGATTACGCCATCCAAATCGCGCGCGGCCTCGCAGCGGCGCACGAACGTGGCATCGTCCATCGCGATCTCAAGCCCGACAATATTTTCATCACCAACGACGGCCGGGCAAAAATCCTCGACTTCGGCCTTGCCAAACTCAGCGAAGCCCCTGCCACAGACGTGGAAGCAACGCGCGACTTAGCGACGCAAGCCGGAGTAGTCATGGGGACGATCGGGTATATGTCTCCCGAGCAGGTGCGGGGAAAACCCGCCGACGCGCGCAGCGACATTTTCAGTTTCGGCGCCGTTCTTTACGAAATGCTGTCGGGCCGCCGCGCATTTCGAGGTGACAGCGCCGCGGATCTGATGAGCGCGATACTGAAAGAAGATCCGCCCGAGCTCGCCGCGACAAATCAGGAAATTTCGCCGGCGCTCGATCACATCGTTCACCACTGCATGGAGAAGGATCCGCAGCAGCGCTTCCAGTCCGTCGGCGACATTGCTTTTCAGCTCAGCGAAATGAGCGGGATGCGGACGTCCTCGGGAGTCGCTGCGATTGCTGAGACACCCGCATCGCAAGCGAGCAAGACCGCGCTACGGCTTCCCTTTCCAGCGTGGGCGCTCGCGGCGATTGGCGCAGCGGTGTTGGCCTTGATCGTTACGAGTACCTGGTTCCTCGCGCGAGCCACCTCGCACACCGAGCCGCCGAGATTCGTGCAGTTGAGCTTCCAGCAGGGTGTCGTTGATTCTGCGAGGTTTTTGCCCGATGGGCAGAGCATCATTACCGCATCGCAATGGGGTTCGGAATCGAATCTGTCTCTCTACACTGGACGACTCGATAGCCAGGGTCTGCGTCCCATGGGAGTGAAGGCGGATGTGCTCGCGTCGGTGTCCAGTACCGGCGAGTTGCTTGTGATTCAGGATCTTCAGCGTCTTGGTCCCGGATACGTTCGAGCAGGCACGCTCGCGAGGCTGCCTCTTGGCGGCGGCGCGCCGCGGCCGGTCATGGAAAATGTGCAGTACGCGGATTGGGCGCCGGATGGCAAAGACTTTGCCGTAGTTCGATTCGTCCCCGAGAGCCATGCTTATCGCCTCGAATATCCCGTGGGCAAAGTGCTGTACGAAACGAATGGCTGGGTGAGCCATCCGCGTTTTTCTCGTGACGGGAAGAAGATCGCGTTTCTCGATCACCCCGTTTTCGGCGACGATCAGGGCATGGTGGCAGTCACGGACTTGGAGGGGCACCGAAAACAACTCAGCGGCTCCTACGAATCCACCCAAGGATTGACGTGGTCTCCGAAGGGAGATGAGATTTGGTACAGCGCGATCGAGAACGGCGTCTATCGCTCACTATTCGCAACGACCCTCGGGGGACGTGCGCGTCCTCTACTCTCCGCTCCAGGGAATATTGATATTCAGGACGCTCTACCCGACGGCCGCGTGCTCCTGGACGATGTGAACCTTCGCTTGATTCTAATGGTTTCCACTCCCGACTACCCTCAAGGCCGCGATTTCACCTGGATGGATTGGGCCGTGTACGCGCGCTTCTCCAGTGATAGTAAGCAGATTCTATTCGGGGACGAGCACAGCGGTGCAAATTATGGGACATTCCTCCGCAACCTGGATGGTTCGCCGGCAGTACGTCTCGGGGATGGCGATGCGCAGGATATCTCTGCTGACGGCAAATGGGCCGTAAGCGTATTGCCGACTGCTCCCAATCAGGTTTTGCTTCTGCCTACGGGGGCAGGAGAACCGCGGCAGATTACTCACTCGAAGATAAATCACCTTGTCGTTCGTTGGCTGCCGGACGGCCGGCTTTTCTTCGTGGGAAACGAATCCGGTCACCGCGAGCGCACTTATGTTTTGGACGTCAATGGCAATGAGACTCCCAGCACCTCGGAGGGAGTGAGAGCTTTCGCCGCGAGCGGGGATGGAAAGCGCCTTATTGTCTACGATTCCATCCATACGCAATTTCAATTGTTTCCGCTGGAAGGCGGCCAGCCGCAGGCGGCTCCTCAATTTCAGAAAGGCGACTCGCCAATTGACTTCACTCCTGATGGCGCTGCCGTTTTCGTCCAGCGCCGCGGCGAGCAGGAAGCAGTGGAGATCTGGAGGGTAGAACTGGCCAGCTCGAAACGAACCTTGATCCGCACCATCACCCTCACCGAAGCTCCATCCATCGCGGGAGCCCTGCGCGCCACCATCTCACGCGACGGGAAGAACTTCGCTTACACATACACTCGCAGCATTTCAACGGAATACGTGGTGGAGGGTCTTCGCTAATTACCGCCGGTCATTCGGCTCGGCTGCCTTGCGTCATTGGCTAGAGGAGCTCGCTCCTCCCGGCATGGCTTAGTTGAAGACACCAAACAGACAAACACGAGAATCTATGACGTGTAAAGCGACCACACTGACAGCTCTCATACTCCTTTTACTCATCGGCTCGGGAACAGCGCTCTCCCAGTTTCCTCCGTTCCAATTTCTGCAAAAGCCCGGGCCTTATCCCGTGGGCCTGAAGGTGGTGAATCAATACGATCTCTCACGAAAGTTTCCCGCCACCCCTGATCGTCCCGAAGCACCTGCACGGCAAGGAAGCCGTCCTCTGCAGACGCTCATCTGGTATCCATCGCTGCAAACCACGAGTAAGTCAATGACAGTTCGCGATTATGTAGTGCTGGCGGATAGAGAGATTCACTTTGACACGCCTGACCAAGAGCACAACAGATGGCGCAGACGATTGAAGAGTTCCTTCGATATTTCTCTGTGGGCGGTGCGCGACGCGAAGCCGGTCGAAGGGCGCTACCCGGTTGTCATTTACGCTCCCAGCCAGTCATCCATTGCCTGGGAGAACGCTGATCTGTGCGAGTACCTTGCCAGCCATGGCTATGTCGTTCTTGCCGCTCCTTCATTGGGACCGTCAACGCGCGGTGTGAGTGACGACCTGGCGGGGATTGATGCGCAAGCTCTCGACATCTCATTTCTTATTTCTTATGCAGCTACTCTGCCTGATACGGATTCATCGAAGGTCGCTGTGGCGAGCT
>DATBYF010000049.1:0-6585 GCA_036513895.1 Candidatus Acidiferrales bacterium
GTCATCAATAAAGCGTCCATGAAATCAATTCTCGACTACATCGAAACCGGCAAAAAAGAAGGCCGCCTCGTCACCGGCGGAAAACAAGTCGGCACCGAAGGTTATTTCATCGAGCCGACCGTGATCGCGGACGTTCCTCCAAAAGCACGAATTTTCCAGGAAGAAATTTTCGGCCCGGTCCTCGCTGTCACCAAGGCGAAGGATTTCGATGACGCGCTAGCAATGGCAAACGACACCGAATTCGGCCTCACCGGCGCCATTTATTCGAAAAATCCAAAGAAAATCGAGCGCGCCGCGGAAGATTTCCACGTCGGCAATCTATATTTCAATCGCAAGTGCACCGGCGCAATGGTAGGCGCGCACCCCTTCGGCGGATTTAATATGTCGGGCACAGATTCAAAATCCGGCGGCCAGGATTACTTGCTGCTCTTCGTTCAGGCGAAAACAATCTCCGAAAAAGTGTCGTAGCGCCGCCGCATTTGTAAGCGACCGCCGTCATTCGCAACGTTCGTAACGCCGGTCATTCCGAGCACAGCGAGGAATCCCTCCTGCTTTCGCCTCACGCCAATAAGCGCGATTCTGCGCGTCTCTGTGCTCTCACCGCGCAGGCGTCACCGGCGCCGTCGGCCTCAACCCAAATCCCCAACGCAGTACCACGTACGCCACCGGCGCGCCCACCAATAGCCACGGCGCCCATCGCAAGACAATCGGATCGCTGTAAAAGAATTGTGTCGCGCAAAGAATCACAGGAAAAATCAAAATGTAAGCCATGCCCGCGCGCCCGCCGGGAATCCGAAACTGCCGCGGCGCATCCGGCATCTTCCGCCGGATCTGCCATGCGGCAAAAAGCGTAAAAAGCGTCGTCGCGATGCGCGTCCATATATAAACCGCGATCAAAATCTCTACGCTAAATCTCGCCAGCAAACAATAAATCACCGTCGAAACGGCAATCGCCCGCGCCGGCGTCCGAAATCGTGGATGAATTCCGCCAAGCCACTTCGGCAGATAACCATCTTCCGCCATCGTCGCCGGAATGCGCGTGGTGTAAAGAATCGTGCTGTTCGAAAGCGAAAGCGTGCCGATAATTGAAGCCACCAGCATCGCCACTCCAAGCGTCTCGCCGCCGATCAGCCGCGACGCCGTCACGATGTAGCCCGTCTCCCACTGCTGCCAATTTCCAAGCACCGCGAGCGCCAGCGCCGTCGGCACGATGTAAGTGAGGATATTCATCGGCGTATTCCACGCAAGAATACGCACAAACGTTCTCTGCGGGTCCTTCATCTCGCCGGTAACGCTCGAAAGCTGCTCGTAGCCCGCATAATTCCACATCGCCAGCGCGAGTCCATTGCCGAAAACGCTGCCGAACGGTTTCCCCGGCGGCACAAACGGCATGAGCGGATTGAAATGCCAGTGAAAAAGTGAAACCGCGCACAGCCACGCGACTGGAATAAACACTGCGACCAGCAGCACAATCGAAATCGCGCCGGCCACCTGAATTCCCCGCGCATTCAAATAAGAGAGCAAGCAAAGCACGAGACACGCGCCCGCCCACTTCGTATTTCCCGTGAGCCACGGTATGTAATCGCCCAGGTAATCCATCGCCAGCACGCCGTACGACGCGTTCAGCAAAAATGTGCCCGTCCAATTCAGCCAGCCACACTGGAATCCCCAGAAGTCGCCGAACGCGGCGCGCGTCCAGCGATAAAATCCGCCCTGCACCGGAAGTACGCTATTCAGTTCGGCCGCCGCAAACGAAATCGGAATGCTCCAAAACAGCGGCACGAACGTCAGAAAAACAATCGCCATCCCCGGCCCGGAGCGCTGAAAAATAACTTCGTAGCCGAACGGTCCCCCAGCCGTATAGCCATAAAAAAGCGCCAGCAGTGGAAGAAATCCAATTTGACGAACAGCGCCCGAAGCAGCCAGCGCAGCCGTGCCAGTTGAGGCTGACGAGCCAGCCGCAGCCGAAGCAGCCAAGGCCTGCCGCTCGCCAGTCCGTTGAGGTATGGTCATCGCAAGTGCCGCAGACCGCGGCAAGATGAGTGCCGCATAATATTGAACCGCAACAGGGAATTCAACGAGAAACAGAAGAAACGCAAACGCAGAAGCTCGCAGATGTGGCACTTGTAGCGCCCGACTTCAGCCGGGCATCTTGGCTTTTTCGGGTATCCCATCCTTGCGCAGCAAGGGTGGGTCTTACCTTATTCTCCGCTAATTTCCGTCATGACCTCGAACCGATGCGAGTAAAGAATTCCAATTCAGCAAAACTCAAACAAGAAAGCTCACGACCGCAAGAACCTCTGCAACTCGATCTCTAAGCAGCAAAGTAAAAACGATCATCGTTACAAAAAGCCCCAACTTCGCCGATTCCTCCCGGAACGCCTTCCTTCCCCCACGATGAAGTTGAATTCGGTCCGAATCTCTGCGAGCTTTCCGCATGTCTCAGTTCCCGCTCGCGCCGAATCAATCTAAAACAAACAACCGACTCGGCCATCACCAGCAAAACAAATCCCAGTGCCGGCGCAAGAAATCCTAACCCGATCGAATAGATAAGATTCCCTATCTCCATCGGATAACTGAGATAACGATAAGGCCCATCACGCCGCTCCTCACGAAACTCCGCTGATTCGCGCCCGACGCTAGCGGGCTCAGGACACGCTCGAGCCCAGGTGCGAATTGCACTGGAAACTCCAATCAGCAGCGTGGCCACGCCAAAAAACAATCGTTCCAGCAGTCTCGGGTGCGGCGAGTCCCGCACCGACGTAGTCCTCCTGCGCGACACCCACACCGCATCTCAATAATTCCTCTGCCTGTAGCTCACGCCTGCCCTGAGCCTCGAAGAGAGTTTCGAAGGGCCACCGGCGCGACACAGCGCGACGAGACATGAGGCGCCGCACGCCGGACTTCGCATTTCAAGCAAGCGTGATATCGAAAATATCCGCTTCAAAGGGCTCGAGCCGCACATAAAGGCCGAGATTGCGAATCTCGTCGGCGTCGCGCACGTACCGATTGCTGTTCAGCACGTCGGCGAAAACATATTGGCGGCCGGCCGCAATGCGATCCTCAAGCCGAATTCGTGCCTGAGCTTCGCCGCCGGAATAATTCACCACAACGAGCTTCCAAGTCTTTTCATCCTGCCAGTCGTAAGCAATCAGCCCGTCGGCCGACGCATCGCCCACCGCCTCAGGATTGAGCAACCGCCACGCGCCCGAATGAAAAGCATCGCCGCGCGTCAGCTGCAATAAATTCCGGTAAAACGCCTGAATCGCACTATCCACGGGCTCATCCGCAATGTGCGAAAGCTGAATCGGAAAATGAATCTTGCGCCCTTCGAGTTGCCCCTGATGGTAAAAGCGCATTCCCGGCGCGGTTCCGACGATCGCAGCCGCCGCGCGCAATCGCTCCGGACCAAAAGCTTGCGCGGCGCGATCTTCATCATGATTCTCGAGGAATCGCGTGAGATGCCGCTGAAATTCAAAATCGCCGGAAAGCTGCGCGCGCAATTCGTCCACGCGATTGCCGCGCAGCGCGTCGTAGAAATTCTTGTCGTAAGCGAAATCGAAGCCGAGCTCGATCAACCGTTGCTCCGTGCCCCAATACGATTCCGCCAGCAGCGTGAAACCGGGCAGCGCCGCGCGAACGTCCTGCCAAAATTCTTGCGGCGGCACGCTCGCGTTGCCCAGGCGCGAACCCCAGATCCTCGCGAAGTTTTCGTTCAGCACCAGCATCGCCATATCGCAGCGCACGCCATCGCAATGCTTCGAAATCTTCTCGAGTTCGCCAAGCAGCCCCGCGCGCAATCCAGCATTAAAAATATTGAGCTGCGCCACGTCGCGCCACGGCGGGAAATATGGATCGCGCGCCCGCGCCAGCACATATGCGCCGGATGGCGCTTCCACGTGATAGAACGCGACCGGATCGTCGTGCAAATCTTCCACGCTGCCGTGAATGAAATATTCCGGATGTTCGCGCGTCCACGGATGATCGAGCGCGACGTGATTGGGCACAAAATCGAGCATCAGCCGCATGCCGCGCGCGTGCAATTTGTCTCGCGCGGCGTCGAGCGCGCTCCAATCGGCGAGGCGTGCGTCAGGATCGTAGCGATGGATCGCGTAGGGCGAACCAACTACGTCATCCATCGTGGCGCCGGGAAGGGCGCGGCGAAAATCCACGAACGATCCGCTGTCGCCGCGGAATTCACGGCGCGATTCCGGACTGCGCTCCCAAATTCCCATCAGCCAGATAAAGTCGAAGCCGAGATCGGCGAGCGCGTCCCATTCGGAATCAGGGACGTCGCGCAGCGTAATACTTTTGCCAAGGCGGCGCGATAAATCGTAGAGCCAGGCCCAGGTGTTGATTTCGTAGAGGTGGGGATGATTGCGAATCGGGTTCATCGGTCTCGCGCAATTTTTCTGCGGGAGCCAGTGTACCGAATTAATTTCGGCGAGCCAATTTTACGGGATCAATTTTCACCGAATCGTTTCCGCCAATTTTCTTAGCGGACTTCGGTGGTGGGGATGGCGACGCAGTTGCGGCCGCGCCGTTTTGCGGAATAGAGCGCGACGTCGGCTTGTACGATCAGGCGCTCGAGATCGGGGACTTGGCCGCGGCGGAAACTTGCCACGCCAAAACTTGCGGTCAGCGTGACTTCCTGGCCGTTGAACTCGAATCGTTGCGCTTCCACTTGCGCGCGCATGCGTTCTATGGCCAGTTGAATTCCTTCGGGCTGCGAGTGCGTGATGATCATCAGAAATTCGTCGCCGCCGATGCGTCCGCAAATATCCGACGAGCGCGTATTCGATTTCAGAATTTCGGCAAATTTTCTCAGCACGGTGTCGCCGGCGTCGTGGCCCCAGGTGTCGTTGATGGTTTTGAATTTGTCGAGGTCGGTCATGATTACCCAGAACGGAAATTCGTGGCGCGCTGCAGCGCTGATCTGGCGCTTGGCCCATTCTTCCACGGCGCGGCGATTGGGTAGATCGGTGAGCTGATCGGTGAGCGCGAGCTGTTCGAGGAGCCGATTCTTCTCCTCGATTTCGCGGTGCATTTGAATGATTCTGCGGCCGACGCCCGCGCGCGCGAGCAACTCGTCGGGATCGAAAGGCTTGGTGAGATATTCGTCGGCGCCGGCTTTCAGCCCGCGGACAACCGCTGTCTTTTCCTGCACGCCTGTCAGAACAATGATGTAGGTGAAATGGTTGCGAAATTCGCGGCGGATGCGCTCGCAGAGTTCGATGCCGCTGAAATCGGGCATCAGCCAGTCGGTGATGATCAGGCCGGGACGATGCTCGGCAAATTTTTCGATGGCTTCCTGGCCCGTCTTCGCGAGGATGATGGCGTACTCGCTTTTCGGCAGCGAGCATTCCACGAGTTTGCGCGCCACAGGCGAATCGTCCACGACGAGAACAGGGAACGGCGCCCGCGAAGTTTCCGCAGCGCGCGCTTGCGCGTGCGCATGATCGGCAGCAAGGCTCGATGCGCCAGTGGAACTCAGTACGCCAGTTGGACTTGGAGCGCCGGCATGACCTGATACGCCAGCGGCCCCTGAGCCGCCCGAAGAAACCGAGCTGCCGGACGAGCCCGAGTCGCTGGACGAATTTGATGCGTCCGAATGATTCTGAGCGGTCGCGTTAGGCGAAGTGGTGGTTTCGTTTTCGGATGACATACCTGGATAGCTTATCCGCACTGCGGCAGAAAGGGCGGCGGGGGCGGGGCGGTTGTGCCCAAATGAACATGCTGGACGAACAGACAGGTAGTCGAGGGGGTACGTTGAGAAGTTGTCGCCTCCTTCGTGGCGCTGGCGTCCTGCGGATTGACGCCGGCCGCGACGGTCTGGGCTTGTGTCGCCGGGTTCTTTGGTAGCAATTGGCTTGCCACCGACTTTCTTGACGTTCGGAGGGGGTGCAATTTTGTCTCGATTAGAACTGACCTCCCTGTTTTGTTTTGTGTGAGTTGCGGCGATTTCTAATAATTTCCAGTCTCGATTAGAAATTGCTCCTTCCTTGAGTACTGGACTCCGCAGATTTGCGTAGGCCTTCGTGGCCCGGGCGTCAACCGGCGCCCATTTAGGGTAGGCGTTCGGTGTCTCGCATGTTAACTCCAGTAGTATCATACTTTTCGGCCAATTATACCACGTTACACGAGGCGCGAGCAAATCCACAGAGTGTAAGGGTTGGTGGAAGTGTCGGGGAATCAGCGGGATTCAGGCGCGGAAAAATTACGAAATTGTGCTTTTGATTTCGGCAAAAGACGCGCCGGTAGCCCTGCGATCATCCGAATTGTTCAGCCCAGCTCTCCCGCTTTTCGACGATTGGTGTAGCGGCTTATTCGGCCGGTGCTTGCAGCAGACAGAAACAGATTGACAATGATCCATATTTCTGCAACTATCGAAATATGAGCCAAGCTTTATCGAAGAGGTCCGCCGAACAGGTCGTCCGATACGCGGATATGTTCTCGGCGATGGGAACCGAGGCCCGACTGCGTATCATGCAGCTGCTTCTGACCGCGCATCCAGATGGCCTGGTCGCCGGTGAAATCCAGCAGGAACTTGACATCCCCAATTCCACACTCTCGCACCATCTCGAC
>DATBYF010000050.1:0-118581 GCA_036513895.1 Candidatus Acidiferrales bacterium
AATGTGCGCGTAGTGGCGGTTGGCCGTCTCATACTCGACGTGCGCCACCGCGATGGTGATACCCCGCTCCCGCTCTTCCGGCGCGTTATCAATCGAATCGAATGCCCGGAACTGGACCTTCGAGTTGGTCTTCGAAAGCACTTTGGTGATCGCCGCCGTCAAAGTCGTCTTGCCGTGGTCAATGTGCCCAATCGTCCCCACGTTTACGTGCGGCTTACTGCGTTCAAATTTCTCCTTGCCCATGTCTCTCCGCTCCTCGAATCTTTAGCTAATCTTGGAATCTCAAAAAGTTCAAATTCACTCGCCTACTTCGCGGCGCGGCCCGTCATTTTCGCGATCACTTCTTCAGCAACCGCCGCTGGCGCCTGTGCATAATGCGAGAAATGCAATGAGAAGCTGCCGCGGCCCTGCGTGCGGCTGCGCAAATCCGTGGCGTAGCCAAACATTTCTGCCAGCGGAACTTCCGCGCGAATCACATGGCTGCCAAGACGCGATTCCGTGCCTTGAACCGACGCGCGGCGGGAATTCAAATCGCCGAACACCTGGCTCAAATAATCTTCCGGCACAACAACCTCGATGCGCATGATCGGCTCGAGCAGCTTCGGATTGGCTCTGCGGCACGCTTCCTTGAATGCCATCGAGCCCGCAATTTTGAACGCCATTTCCGAGCTGTCTACTTCGTGATAAGAACCGTCCAGAACCACGACGGCAAGATCGACCATTTCGTATCCAGCTAGAACGCCCGTCTCCATCGCTTCCGCGACGCCGTCTTCGATTGGAGGAATATATTCCCGTGGAATCGAACCGCCGATCGTCTTATCAATGAAGAGAAGGCGGTGCTCCTTGTTGAAGCGCCACTTGCCGCCCTTCCCCGCAACTTGCTTTGACAGCTCATCGAGTTCGTCCGTGGACATCTCGTGCATGTCCTCGTGGCTCGCGTTCGGCAGCGGATGCACGGCAAGCCTCACGTGGCCGTACTGGCCGCGCCCGCCCGTCTGACGAATGTATTTGCCCTCGGCTTCCGCTACCTTGATCACCGTCTCGCGGTACGCCACTTGTGGCCGGCCAACGTTGGCTTGCACGTTAAACTCGCGCATCATCCGGTCAACGATGATTTCAAGGTGCAGCTCGCCCATTCCGGAAATCAGCGTTTGACCGGTGTCGTGATCGGTGTGCACGCGAAACGTCGGATCTTCCTGTGCCAGCTTTCCGAGCGCCGTCCCCATTTTTTCCTGGTCGGCTTTGGTCTTAGGTTCGATGGCGACCGAAATCACCGGCGCCGGAAACTCAATCGACTCGAGAATCACTGGCTTGTCTTCGTCGCACAGCGTGTCCCCGGTCGTGACGTTCTTCAGCCCAACGCACGCTGCGATATCGCCCGCTTCGATCGAGTCAATTTCTTCCCGCTTGTTGGCGTGCATTCGTAACAAACGCCCGGTGCGCTCGCGCGTTTTTCTCGATGAGTTGTAAACGTTCACGCCGGACTTCAGCACGCCGGAATACACGCGAACGTATGTCAGATGTCCGACGTACGGGTCGGTCATGATCTTGAATGCCAGCGCCGCAAACGGCTGGTCGTCGGCAGCGCGCCGAACCACCGGAACGTCGCCAGTCATATCCGTTCCCTCGACCGGCGGAACGTCCAAAGGCGACGGCAAATAATCCACAATCGCGTCGAGCAGCGGCTGGACGCCCTTGTTCTTGAAAGCAGAGCCGGCGAGCACGGGAACCAACTTCAGCGCAATTGTCGAGCGGCGAATCGATTCCCGCAGTTCGGCTGGCTCGAGCTTGTGTTGCTCGAGATATTTCGAGAGCACGGCGTCGTCATGCTCGGCAATGTACTCGACCACTTTCTCGCGGTGTTCACGATAGAATTCAGGGCTGAGCGCCGATGCCTTCACAGCCGCTGCGACTTCCGGCCGCAATTTATGGAACGCCGGATCCCACAATTGATCGAGTGTAATGGTTTCGTATTCGGCGCCGAGCGTTTCGTCTTTCCAGAGAATTGCGTTTTCTTCGATAAAATCGATTACGCCGATAAAGGAATCTTCTTTGCCGATCGGAAACTGTACAGGAACCGGGTGGGCCGATAGCCGCTGCCGCATTGAGCGAATCGAATGGTCGAAATCAGCGCCTAGACGATCCATCTTGTTGATGAACGCAATGCGCGGAACGCGGTACTTGTCCGCCTGCCGCCATACCGCTTCCGACTGCGGCTGCACGCCTGCCACGGCATCAAAAATCGCCACCGCGCCATCGAGCACGCGCAGCGACCGCTCAACTTCCACCGTAAAATCCACGTGACCCGGCGTATCAATGATGTTGATTCGGACTAATTTTCCGAAACGCTTCCAGGACGCAGTCGTCGCGGCGGACGTGATGGTAATTCCGCGCTCGCGCTCCTGCTCCATCCAGTCCATCACCGTCGTGCCGTCATGCACTTCGCCGATCTTGTAAGTCACACCCGTATAAAACAGGATGCGCTCCGTTGACGTCGTCTTCCCGGCGTCAATGTGCGCCATGATCCCGATGTTGCGCATCTGCTCGAGTTGGAATTGCCTGGCCATCTTTGTTGTTCTTGTCGCCTACCAGCGATAATGCGCGAACGCCTTGTTGGCTTCCGCCATTCTGTGAACGTCTTCCTTCTTCTTCACCGCTCCGCCGCGGCCGTTTGCCGCGTCAATCAATTCCTCCGCCAGTTTCGTATCCATCGTTCGCCCGGAACGTTGCCGCGCGTAAAGCACCAACCAGTGAATCGCAAGCGACTGCTTCCGAAACGGATTCACTTCCACCGGAACTTGATAGTTCGCGCCGCCAACGCGTCGGGTCTTCACTTCCAGCACTGGCTTGCAGTTCTCCACGGCTTTCTTGAAAATCTTCAGCGCGTCGTCGTTCGTCTTCGACGCCACCGATTCCATCGCGCGATAGAAAATACCCTGCGCGGTCGAGCGCTTCCCGTCGTACATCATGCTGCTGATGAATTTCTGCACCAGGTCACTGCCGTACACCGCATCGCCCGGAATCTTGCGTCGAAGAACCCATCCCTTACGCGGCATCTTTCCTCTCTCCTACTTCTGCGCGGCTTTTGGCCGCTTGGCGCCATATTTCGAGCGCCCTTGCTTGCGATTCTCCACGCCGGCGGCATCAAGCGTGCCGCGGACAATGTGATAACGAACGCCCGGCAAATCCTTCACGCGGCCCCCGCGCACCAGCACGATCGAGTGCTCCTGCAGGTTGTGGCCAACTCCTGGAATGTACGTAGTAACTTCTGCGGCGTTCGTCAGGCGGGCTCGAGCTACTTTGCGGAGGGCGGAGTTCGGCTTCTTCGGCGTTTGCGTATAGACGCGCACGCACACGCCTCGCTTCTCCGGACAACCTTCCAGCGCCGGAGACTTCGTTTTCGTCCGCATTTTCTCGCGGCCCTGCCGAACCAATTGCGCAAAAGTCGGCACGCTACTTCCTCCCGCACTATTGAAAACTGTTGGTCTGCTGCGGCATAACATCACCGCTCGATTGTTGCGAGGTGACAGAACAGAAAAGCGAACTGCGCCCCCCGAAGGAAACTGCACGTTGCTCCGCACAGACATTTACACGCATCCGCGTGAAATTCGTCTGGTAAATGCGGAGAGGCTTCTACGGCTTTGCGGGGCTGGCGCCCCATTTCGGCCGTTCTTCCTTTCCCCGTTCCTTCGTGCTCTGTTCCGAGGAGGAAGACCTAAATCACCGCGACCCACCACAAGGCCCGAAGGCCTCAATACAACCGGGCAAGTATAGGAAAAAGTTCTCATATTGTCAACTCGGTTGTCGTGGAACCTCTATCCCTGCCGTCGCTTGCGGGCCTGTCTCACTTTTTTCCGCTGCAAAATCACCGGTTGAGACGCCCCTAAGACAACAGTGTTGCGCTAGATAAGAATTATCCCCACGCCTGCCGAGACGATGCGATGCTCCAGGATAATTAGCTTATAATCAGCACGTTACCGATCTTTGTCGAACTGTTACTACTAGCTTTAGGCACGAATTGGTCGCTGTTTCAATTCTGTACTGGAAACTCCTCGCGCCGACTGCTTTACTGCCTTTGCGACCCTGCTCTACACTGGCGTCGCGACTTTTATCAAACGATGCCTCCTCTCAAGTTCAGGTTCGCTATCGCAATCCTCGTCACTCAATTCTTCGCTGGCGCTCTATTCGGGCAAAATGCTCCATCGCAGAAGACTCCAACAACGTCGCGCGACCTCTCTGCCAAGTCCGACGCTCCCGCTCAAAGCAAGACTGCTCCCGAATCCGCCAAACCCGATCACCCACCCGATTATTCAAATGAACCGTTCGTCATCGAAGAATATTCAACCGTCGTTCGCTTCGAAAATGACGGCACCGGTGAACGCACTCTCGACGTTCGAGCGCTGGTTCAAAACGATACGGGCGTCAAGCGCCTTAGCGAACTCGTCTTCGGCTACGACGCGGCCAACGAGCAGGCCGGCGTAAGATTTCTGCGCGTGAAGCACAGCGACGGAACTGCTGTCACCGCGGAGGCGGCTGCCGTCACAGACGGAACACCCGAAATTCTGCGCAATGCGCCGGCGTATTCAAACTGCAAAGAAAAGCACGTGAAAGTACCGCCTCTTAGGATCGGCGACATCCTCGAATACGGGATCTCCACGAAAATCGTCACGCCGTTCGCAATAGGACAATTCTGGTACGACTATAATTTCGTTGACGCAGCCGTCGTTCTCGATGAGCGCCTGGAAATCAATCTTCCCGCCGGACGCAAAATAATTCTTCGCTCCATCGATCCTCATTTCACGCAGCACGAAACCAGCGGCCGAAAAATCTATGAATGGAAGCGCACAAATCTTTCCGTTCAGAGCGCCCCTGAATCGGCCGATTCCGGCCCTAACCCGCCGCCCGCAAAGCCCGGTGCCGGTGGCCCCGATACTCCTGCAATCGAGCTCACTTCATTTGCTACCTGGGAAGAAGTCGGCAAATGGTATTCGAGTCTGCAGCATGACCGTTCCGCAGTCGCCGAAGTTCGCCCGCGCTCTCTCGAATTGACCAGCATGCATGCGAAGCAAACGGACAAGATTCAGGCACTCTACGATTTCGTTTCCCAGAAAATCCGGTATGTCAATTTGCCGCTCGGTGTAGATGGCTACGCGCCGCATACACCCGCCGAAGTTCTCGCAAATCAATACGGCGATTCGAAGGATAAGCAAGTGTTGCTCGCCGCTATGCTCGAATCCATCGGCGTCCACGCCAACGCCGCATTAATACCGCTCGCCCGCAAGGCCGATCCTCTCGCTCCATCTCCTTCGCAATTTGATCACGTCATCACATCCATCCCGCCGACCGCCGCTGCCGCGGAATCCATCTGGCTTGACGCCGGTTCGGGCGTCGCTCCGTTCCGCTATCTGATACCCAATCTCCGCGGCAAAAAAGCCCTCGTAATTTCCGCCACCGGCAACGCAAGCCTCGCGCAAACTCCAAAGAGCCCGCCATTCCTCTCGACTCAAGACGTCACCGTCGAAGGCCGCTCGAGCGATCTCGGAAAACTCACGGCGCAAATTCACTATCGTCTTCGCGGCGACAACGAGTTCGCATTCCGCAGCGCCCTCCGCCGCGCGCCGGAAAGCGAATGGAAACAAATCGGCCAGACCGTTGCAGTTCTCGACGGATTCCATGGCGAAGTATCCAAGATCGAAGCAAAAGACGTGACGTCAACCGAAAAGCCGCTTGAATTGACCCTCGACTACACCCAGAAGGCTTTTCTCGATTGGACGGCGCCCTCTTCTAAAATTCCCGTCCCATTGCCTGCTCTCGGTATGCCCGACTTGCCTGCCGAAAAAAATCAGCCGATTTCACTCGGCTCTCCGTTGGCCGTAACGCTTCGCCTCAAGCTGACGCTGCCCTCCAGCGATGCCATCCATGCTCCAACAGGCATCTCCGTCACGCGTGACTATGCCGAATATCATTCGACCTACACCGTTGCCGGCAACGTCATCTCCGTGGAGCGCACCATGCGCTTCAAAATGCGCGAATTGCCCACCTCGCGCGCGGACGATTACCAGGCATTCACGCGCGCCGTTCTCGCCGACGGCAGCCAACACATCTCCATCGAGAATCCAAACGCAAGCGCCACGAAAATCCCCGAGGCCGCGACGGCCGCAGAATTAGTCGAAACCGGAACAGCCGCGCTTGACGCGGGCGATGCCCAACGCGCGCTCGCGCTCCTGCGCCGCGCATCCGAGCTCGAGCCAAACCGCAAAGACGTCTGGAGCGGCTTGGGTCTCGCGCATTTGCGCCTCAATGAATACGATGACGCGATTGCGGCATTCAGGAAACAAATTGAGATCAATCCAAAAGACGAAACTGTCTACGACTTTCTCGGCGTCACGCTCGTGCAGCGGCAAAAACTCGATGAAGCAGCCGTCGCATTCCGCAAACAGATTGAGTTGAAGCCTCTCGATAAATTCGCTCACGCCTCCCTGGGCCTGCTGCTCGTCCAGCAAAAGAAATTTGCCGAAGCCATTCCCGATCTCGAAAAGGCCGCGGTTCTCGCGCCCGACAATTCGCAACTGGAGCTCACTCTCGCCGACGCGTATGTCAATGCCGGCAAAACCAAAGACGCGGTCGCCGCATTCGATAAAGCCGCGAACATTTCGCCGACTCCGGAAATCTGGAACAACATCGCCCAATTGCTGTCGCAAAAAGATCTCGATCTCGAAAAGGCCGCTCAATATGCTGGCTTCGCCGTTGACGGGGCCTCTGCGTCTCTAAAAACTGCGGACCTCGATCACCTCACCGACGAAAACCTCGCACAAGTACAGAATCTCGGCACTTTTTGGGACACCCTCGGCTGGATACGCGTTCGCCTTGGAGATTTCGATGGCGCCGAACCGTATCTCCGTTCTGCGTGGAAACTTACGCAGAATGGCGGCATCGGCGATCATCTCGCCCAGCTCTACGAAAAACGCAGCCAAAAAGTCTTGGGGATACAAACATACTTGCTGGCGCTGGCAGCCCCGCATTCGCCGAAAGAAACGCAGGCGCGTCTCGCGGCGCTAGCTGGTGAAGGAATCGCCACCGAAGAAAGGCTCAAACAAGCGCGCGCGGATCTTGCGTCCGAACGAATTTATTCCGTCAAAAATTCCGGGCTGGAAGGCGTGGAAGCTGATTTCTGGCTGCTGCTCGTTCCTTCAGGCGACGGCGCACACGCGGACGCCGCCAAGTTCATTCACGGCAGCGATTCGTTGCGCGACGCAGGTGATCGCCTTCGCGCCGTTGATTTCGGTGCGATGTTTCCGAGCCCTTCTCCCGGAAAACTCGTGCGCCGCGGCACCCTGGCGTGCACGACGAAAGCGGTCGATTGCACGTTCATTCTGAACAGGCCCGAAGAAGTAAGCAGCGTGGAGTAATTGCGGTCCGTGCCCGGATGTTGTGATGCGCAGCTAGCGGAGCCCCAGCTGCACAAGCCCGTCATTCCGAGCGCAGCGAGGAATCTCTCCTGTCTTTTTCTTGTACCGCCAGCGTCCCGCCGGCTTTGCCTCTGACGCCGCGTGCTCACAGACTCGCCGCTACTTGAATTCCATTACTTCCTTTTCTTTTAACGCCGAGAGATCTTCAATTTTCTTCGTTTCCTGGTGAGTGACCTTCTCGAGCTCGTCCAGCGTCCGCTTCTTATCGTCTTCACTGATCTTTTTTTCTTTCTCTAACTTCTCGACAGCCTCTTTGACATCGCGGCGAATATTGCGTACGGCTGTACGGTGATTCTCGAGCACTTTGTGAATATGCTTCACAAGATCTTTGCGCCGCTCCTCTGTAAGCGCCGGAATCGGCACGCGAATCAATTTGCCGTCGCTCGCTGGATTCAGCCCCAGATCCGAAGTCCGAATCGCTTTATCAATCAACGCAACCGCGCTCGGGTCCCACGGCGAAATCACAATCACAGTCGGATCGGGAACGGAAAGAGTGCCCAACTGATTCACCGGCATCGGCGTGCCGTGATAATCCACGCGAATCGAATCGAGTAATCCAGTGTTCGCGCGGCCCGTGCGAATCGTCGCGAGCTCCTTGCGGAAATCCTCCACCGCTTTTTCCATTCGCGTTCTCGCTTGGCCCAGTGCGTCTTTGGTTGTTTCAATTGTCGTCATGGAATCTTCGTCTCCATGTTCACATCTCTCAATGCCTCAGAATTTCGCGCCGTGACTTTCACTCAGCCTGGACCAGAGAGCCCACCTTTTCGCCCAGCACCACGCGCTTCAAATTTCCCGCCACATTCATGTTGAACACAATGATCGGCATCTTGTTGTCCATGCAAAGCGAGATCGCCGTCGAATCCATCACCGAAAGCCCCTTCTGCAGCACATCGATGTACGTGATGCGATCGAAGCGGCGCGCTGTTGGCACTAATTCCGGATCCGCGTCGTAAACTCCATCCACGCGAGTCGCCTTTAGAATCACTTGCGCCTTGATTTCCATGGCGCGCAACGCCGCCGCAGTGTCCGTCGAGAAATAGGGATTGCCGGTGCCGGCCGCAAAAATGACTACGCGATGTTTCTCGAGATGCCGCGTCGCGCGCCTGCGAATGAACGGCTCCGCCACCTGATGCATTTCGATGGCGCTCATCAATCGCGTGAAGCAGCCCATTTTTTCGAGCGCGTCCTGCAGCGCGAGTCCGTTGATTACCGTCGCGAGCATACCCATGTAATCACCGGTTGCTCGGTCAATCGCCAGCGACTTCTGCCGCACACCGCGAAAAATATTTCCGCCGCCCACCACGATCGCCACATGCACGCCCAGATCGTGGATCTGCTTGATCTCTTTCGCGATCACCACGACGGTCTCGGCGTGGATTCCCGAATCCATCGGCCCTTGCAGCGATTCGCCGGAAATCTTCAGCACGATCCGCGTGAAGACCGGCTGCCTTTTTTTTTCGACTGGTTGTTTCGAAGCCTGTACTTTGGCCATGCGGTAAGGGCATCCCCCGCGCCCGCGCGCATTCTAGCAGAGAATCTCCCGTGCGACATCGGTACGCATCACTTTGTTCTTGCAGACAGTACGCATCCCTCTGTTGGTGTGTCATTCCTCGAGCGCAGCGAGGAATCCCTCCTGCTTTTTCTTTCTCAGGCTATTTTCAGGCTGTGCGGCAGCTCTAATGATGATGGAACGGCAAGCGCGCAATCGTAGCGGCGGCATCCTGCCGGCGATTTTGATTTCTGTCGTCCCGGCGGAGCACCACACCGGCAAGATGCGGACGCTACGAATGCATTCCAGCTTTTGTAGCGCTGGTCGGCAGGCCGGCTGTCCTTAGATTTTCGTTTGAGAAGCTCTATTGTTCCGTAGGTGTTTCAGGCGTCTCAGTCGGCGCCGTCGTAGCCGGCGTCCCAGCTTGCGCTCCATCCGTCTCGCCAACTTTAAATCTCGCGAAACGTCGGATCGCAACATTCTCGCCCAGCTTGGCAATCGCCGCGTCCACCAGCTCCTTCACCGTAATGCCTTCATCGCGAATGAAGTGCTGCTCGTAGAGGCAATTCTCTTCGTAGAATTTTTCCATCTTGCCGCTGACAATCTTGTCGATCACGTTGTCCGGCTTCCCGGTAGCGCGGGCCTGCGCCTTATAAATGTCGCGCTCGCGCTCGAGAATTTCCGGCGTCACCTCCTCGCGCTTGAGGAATCGCGGATCAACCGCAGCGATGTGCATTGCCACGTCATGGCATAGCCGTTGAAAATCGTCCGTCCGCGCCACGAAATCGCTCTCGCAATTGATTTCGACCAGCACGCCAATCTTTCCGCCCGCGTGAATGTAGTGCCCCACCAGCCCTTCAGACGTCGTGCGCTGCGCCTTTTTCTGCGCGGCCGCCTGGCCTTTCTTCCGAAGAATGCTGATCGCCTGCTCGATATCGCCCTTCGATTCAAGCAACGCCTCGCGGCACGCCGTGAATCCTGCTCCCGTGCGCTCGCGTAGCTCTTTCACGAGTTGCGCGGAAACGTTCGTCTGTCCCGGTTGTGTAACCATGAGTTCCTATATTCCTTCCAGAAATTTTCGATGCTGGGTCGAATTCAAAAAGCAACTTCTAGCCGTGACGGAAACCGCCGGCTTACGTCATCGCCTGTTTGTTTGCGATCGCGCCGGATTCGGCGTGTTCCGGCGGGTTAGTGGGCCCATGCCCGAGGTAAGCACGTCAAGATCTATGGCTTCGCGCCGCTGTCATCTGAGCCCGACGCAACGTGTGCCGCTTCCGGCGTGGCCGCCGCCTCATCCGTTGCAGCCGGCGTCTCTTCAGGCGTCAGCGCTTCCGGCGCCAGCACGTCGGTTGGCTCCGCATCAACGAAGTCGCCTTCCTGCTTTTCGTACTTCTCGTAGGCGCTCGTGTCCACGTAGTCGACCTTATCGCCGGTATCAGCGCCTTCAGCAGTCTTCTGTGAGGCGATCTGCGTCCGCTCGTATTGTTGCCGTCCCGTAAGGACCGCGTCGGCGATTTTCGAGGTGAACAACCTGATCGCGCGCAACGCGTCATCGTTTCCGGGGATCACCACGTCCACGATATCCGGATCGCAATTCGTATCCACAATCGCGACCACGGGAACACCCATGCGCCGCGCCTCGCGTACAGCGATCTGCTCGTTGTTCGGGTCAATCACGAACATCGCGTCCGGAAGCGTCGCCATATTCTCGACGCCGGAAAAGTTCTGTAGAAGATGCTTGAGCTCGCGATCGAGCCGCGCCGCTTCCTTCTTCGGAAGCTCGGCCATGCGGCCGTCTTCCGTCATCGCTTTCAGCAGCTTCAAGCGTTTGATGGATTTTTGAAGCGTGACCCAGTTCGTCAGCGTGCCGCCAAGCCAGCGATGCTGCACGTAATACATCGAGCAGCGTTTCGCTTCTTCGACGATCGCTTCCTGCGCCTGGCGCTTCGTGCCGAGGAACAAAATTGTGCGGCCCTGCGCGGTCAGTTCAGCTACGTATCGCGCCGCTTCGCGAAACATCTTGAGGGTCTTTTGCAGATCAATGATGTGAATGCCGTTTCGTTCGCCGAAGATGTACTCCTTCATCTTCGGGTTCCAGCGTCGTGTCTGGTGGCCAAAATGCACTCCGGCCTCCAGCAACTCCTTCATCGTAATTTCTACCGCCAATGTTCCTCCTCTATGAAAGGGGCGCTTTGACTGTTCGCCCGCTGCGCGAGCAGCAGCGTCCTTTTGTGCCGGTATCAAGCCGGCCATGAATTTGTCCCGCTTCCGCGGAACATGAAATCAACTTCCTTGCTACAACTTCCACAGGCACTTGTAGCGCCGGGCTTCAGCCCGGCATCTTCGCTTTTCGTGCCGTCGCGTCTCGCTTCGATGGCTAATTCGGCAATCTGCTGGCCGCCAAATCCCAATTACCGCTTGCTGAACTGGAACCGTCGCCGCGCGCCCTTCTGCCCGTATTTCTTCCGTTCCTTCATGCGCGAATCGCGCGTCAGAAAACCATTCTTGCGCAACGCCGGACGCAGCTCGGGATTCAGCAGCGAAAGCGCGCGCGAAAGTCCCATGCGCACCGCTCCAGCTTGCCCGCCTACTCCGCCGCCCTTCACCGTCGCCCACACATCCACCTCTTCCGCCATCTGCGTAAACTTCAGCGGCTCAACCGCCGCCGTGTGCCACGCCACATTCTTAAAATATTCGTCCACCGGCCGGCCGTTCACGGTAAATCGCGCCGCGCCCAATTTCACGAACACCCGCGCCACAGCTTCCCGGCGGCGGCCCGTGCTGTTTATTTTCTTCCCGGCACCGCCGGCGTTTGTTGATGTCGAGCTCAAATTTAGTCTCCTCGTGCTTAATCACGACCCTGAGGGCAAGTAAGCCCGAAGGGCCTTGTGCTAGATCACAGCGCTTAGGCCAACATTAGGCCGAAGGGTGTCTTCTGCTGAATCAGCAAATCCGCCGCCGGATAAAAAGTCACACCCAGCGACAAATGTGCTTCAAACGCTGCGCCGATTCCTGAACGATTCGAACAGGAGAACGTGGTTAAAGCGCAAACGGTTGGGGCTTCTGTCCAGCGTGGCGCAACTGACTCTTATCGCCCGCGTAAATCCGAAGCTTGCGCGCGCGGCGTGCTCGCAGCTTATTCTTCGGCAGCATCCCGAGCACCGCCTCGCGAATAATCTCCGCAGGCTGTTGCTGCATCTTGCGGCGGAACGGCACTTCTTTCAGTCCGCCTGGAAAACCGCTATGGTGGCGGTAAATTTTTTGGTCAGCCTTGTTTCCGGTCACACGCACGCGCTCGGCATTGATCACCACAACGTGATCCCCGCAATCGAGATATGGCGTGAAGTTCGGCTTGTCCTTGCCAATCAAAAGCCGCGCGATTTGCGTGGCCAGCCGCCCCAGCACCTGCCCATTCGCGTCAATTATTAACCAGTTTTTGCCTTCGGCCAGCTCTTCCACTTCCCGGCCCTTCGGCACATACGTCCGCATCTGTGCAGTCACACCTTTCCTGTTAGAGACAAACCGCAATGATAAAGCACCCCGCAAATCCTGTCAACGAACTCCCATGTCAGAAATCCGACGCACCGCGGTGCCCCGCACTCGCCTTTCCCCCATTCAGAGCCCCGAGGCTCCCGCCTCGGGGAACCCATGCGCTCCCAAGCACGCAGTTTGTTAGACGAACCAGAAGAGGCTACGAGGCGCTCGTAAGAAAATTTCCGGATCACCTCACAACCACAAATCCAACCTAAGCCGCAAATACCACACAGGCGAAAATATCGCTAATCATCGCCACATTCTCGTTGCGCAGTTTTCCGCGCCGCGCCACATGCCTAACCCCAGCGATCCCATAAAATATCGCCGCAATAATCGCGACGGGCAGAACGAAACTTGGTCTCATGATCGACAAGATTCCCACCGTTCCCGTCGCGAAATTGGCAACGCCCAACTCGCGCACGATCGGAAGCACAACCTCGCTCTTGATCCCAAATATTTCCTCAGATGTAAATCGCGGCTGGAAGAATTGTCGCAGGCCCGCCATAAAGAGCCGCACCCCCGCGCCCCAGAACACGAACCACTTCCCCACTAGCAACATCAGCGGCGCGTGAGCGTGCCAAAAGGCATGCTCCGCATAGATCGACGTTGCCGGAAACACCAGCATCAACAAAACAACGCTCGCCAAATACATCGTTCCCCCGGAGAGCCGCCAAATATCATACGGATTCGCCGCAACCAAAGGAAAATTTAAACCTAGGACAAGCTTGGAGATACTGCGCGTTCAGGGGTTGTCTAAAAATGGCGCGGCGGGCAACCACGCAGCCCCATGGCCGTGCGCTCGCCCGCCGGATAGCGGTGCTAGGGAAATTAAAATTTACGAAGAGGAAGAGCTCGTCGAGCCCTTCGTCGCGCGCGAAAACGACTTCTCCGAATCGCTGCTCTCGGAATCGCCGCTGGCCGCGCTCGCCTTCTCGATCTCGATGGAACCTTTGAAGTACGCGCCGTCTTCGATCATGATTCGCGCAGTGGTCAAATCCCCCACCACCGAGCCGTCTTTCTTGATCTCAATCCGGTCGCGCGCCTGCAAATTACCCTTCACGTTCCCGTACACGACCACTTCTCGTGCAATCACGTCGGCCGTCACCTTCGCGCTCGCTCCAATTACCAGCTTGCGATCTTCGAGGTGAATTAATCCTTCGACGCTGCCGTCCAGGTGAAGGTCCTCGTTGCCGGAGATCTCCCCCTTGAAATGCAGGCTCTGTCCCAGACGCGCTGTGGCGCCCGAAGAAGTTGTAGCTGGATAGCTCGTCTCAAGCGGACTCATTTTTCTTGCCTCCACCGGCGGCGGTGCGCTCGCCGTGCTAGGTTTGTATAACTCCGGCGTTACCTGCGTTACCGGCGTAGGCGGCTCCGGCACATTCGAAGTGGGTTTCGCCGGTGCTGCCGGTTTCTTCTCTCCCCACATACTTCCTCCTTGGGCCCAACTAAAACCGTACGGCAACAACGCTCGCCTGTTTTTGAGGCCGGGGAACCCAAATTTAGACCCCTGGGCCGCACATAGCAATCCCAAAATGGACCAGGGGTTTCCAGTGAAGCAACGCACACGCACAAGCCTGTACGAATGGACATCTCACCACAAAACGGAAGTTGTGAAACTAGAGGAAAAGTTGAACTCGCACGGCTATAAAATCCCACTAAAACGACGATCGCCACCAGCGGCAAATGCGCGCTACCAGCACTTGTAGCGCCGGGCTTCACGCCCGGCAGCCTTTGACTTCTTCCCAACAAGAAAACTAGTGCTAAATTCCGCCAGCACAATGAAGTGCAAAAACGCAAACTCAAATCAATATTTTCTCAGCACTCCAATCACCCGCCCCTGAATTCTCACATCCGACGCCGGCACCACGATCGGCGCCATCTGCGAATTCGCAGGCTGCAATCGCACCTTCCCGCCTGCCTCGCGATAAAACCGCTTCAGCGTGGCATCCTGCCCTTCCACCAATGCAACAACAATCTCGCCCGGATTCACCACCTGCGTCTGCTCAACCACGATGTAATCGCCGTCAAGAATGTGATCGTCGCGCATGGACTCGCCCTTCACCTGCAGCACAAAATTGTTGTGCCCCCGCGTGAAATCCGCGAGCGAAATCGATTCCTTGTCCTCGACAGCCTCCACCGGCGCGCCCGCCGCGATCCGCCCTATAAGCGGAAGCTCGTTCGAGCGCCGCGATATCACTTGCTCGCTCACCGGCTTCGGCAATTGCGTCACTTCGATCGACCGGCTCTGGTTATACCCGCGCCGCACGAACCCTTTCGTCTCCAGTGTCGAAAGATGCTTGTGCACCGTCGCCAGCGAAGTTAGCTTCATCGCATGCGCAATCTCTTCAAAGCTCGGCGAGTACCCATGCTTGTTCATGAAGCTCACCAGATAATCGAGTACTTCTTTTTGCCGCTTAGTCAGCGCCATGTCAGCACCCCTTCTGAATCGTTCGTGCAGCCCCATACTAGGCGAAGACAAAGCGAAAATCAAGCGCGGGTTTTGTAAGTCGAGTAGAATTTGTAGTTGGCTTGGATAACGGCGTGGCTCGCGCCACTTCGAATCAAAAATTTCGCGGCCGAATGTCAATCGTAGCGCCGGCATCTTGCCGGCGATTTTCTTCGCATTCGAAGAGGCTCACCCTCAACGACGTAACTTCGCCTCATGATCCACGCTCATCTAACGCAAAACGGGGCGAAGCACCAACGCTCCGCCCCAATCATTTGACACAACCCTCTAATTCGCAGCCGCCGCCGGCTTGTGCGCCGGCATCGGTTCATCGTAACTCGGGCCATATATGCCCGGAACCTTCGATCCCATCGGCCGCAAATAAACCGCGAGCTGCCCACGATGGTGAATTGAATGATTGTTAACAAATCCCAGATAAGCAACCGCCGGCATATTGAAAATCGCGAACGAAATATTGTTTGCCAGCTTTTCCGCCGGCAATGCCCTCACTTTAGCCAGCGCTGCAGGAAACTCCTTGTCGTAGTAGGCCGAGATTTCCGCCACGCTTCCAAACTCTTTCGGAGTTCCCCGCACAAACTCGCCCTTTGCGATTCCATTTAAGAACCAAACCTCAGAAGTGGCGATATGCGAAGCCAGTTCGAACGCCGTCCGCGCGTTGTCGTCCGGACGATAATGCTTATTATCTTCCGGCACCGCCGCGATAATCCTTCTCGTAACCGCATATTCCCTCTCGAGACCTTGCGTGTACATTTCAGCCACAAACGCCGCCTGTTCAGGATTCATAAACTCGCTCTCCTCTTATCTCGAATCAACATCTGAATCTGTTCGCCGGATTTCCCGGCTCGGACCTGCTGGTCTGAGCATCGTACGCCTCTGACACGCGGGACACAACGAATCGCAACGTGCGCGCCGATTGCCTGCGCCAATCCTCTGGCGTAGAATGCACCCGCAATGCCGGATACCTCTCCCATCAACGGCCGCACCATCTCCCACTACGAGGTCCTCGAAAAACTCGGTGGCGGCGGCATGGGCGTAGTCTACAAAGCCAAGGACACCCGCCTCGGTCGCAGCGTCGCTCTCAAATTCCTCCCCGACGACATCTCCCAGGACCCGCTGGCGATCGAGCGATTCCGCCGCGAAGCCCGCGCCGCATCCTCGCTCAATCATCCGAACATTTGCACCATTTACGACATTGGCGATTTCGAAGGCCGCCCCTTCATCGCCATGGAGCTTCTCGAGGGCCAAACTCTAAAGCATCGCATCGCCGAGAAGCCCATCTCCGTCTCCGAACTCCTCGACGTCGGCATTCAAATTGCCGACGGCCTCGAAGCCGCCCACTCAAAAGGCATAGTCCATCGCGACATCAAGCCCGCCAACATTTTCCTCATAAAAAAGGGCCCGGCGAAGATTCTGGATTTCGGCCTCGCGAAACTCGCCACCCAGCGTCAATCCGCGCCGGACTCTGTAAATGCGACGTCAATGCCCACGCAAACGCATTTCAACGCCGAGCAACTCACCAGTCCCGGCAGCTCGATGGGCACAGTCTCCTACATGTCGCCCGAACAAGCGCGCGGCGAAGAGCTCGACGCACGCTCGGATTTGTTCTCCCTGGGTGTCGTGCTCTACGAGATGTCCACCGGCACCGTTCCCTTCGCAGGCACCAGCGTCGCATTGATTTTCGACGGCATCCTGCATTCCGCCGCAACTCCGGCGACCAAATTGAATTCCCGATTGCCTGCAGCCCTCGAAAATGTCTTCAGCAAGGCTCTCGAGAAAGACGCCGACCTGCGTTACCAAACCGCCGCCGAGCTTCGCGCCGACCTGAAACGCATCAAGCGCGATATTGATTCGAGCCGCCAGCCTGCCGCCGAAAAGACCGAAACCACCACGGTCCACACCCCCAGCGCCGCGCCCGCGACTCCCGCGAAAAAATCAGTTGCCGTCCTCTATTTCGAAAATCAAAGCGGCGCCAAGGAAGACGAATATCTGCGCGACGGCATCACCGAAGATGTCATCACCGAACTCTCAAAAATCCGCGGCCTGAACACTTTCTCCCGCCCCACCGTTCTAGCCTTCCGCGATAAACAGGTGACTCCCGCGCAAATCGGCCAGCAACTCGGCGCCGCCTACGTCCTCACCGGCACTTTGCGTCGCGCTGGCGCCCGCCTTCGCATCAGCGCCCAACTCATTGATACTCACACCGATTTTCCGCTCTGGTCGGAGCGCTTCGACCGCGAAATGAAAGATGTCTTCGAAGTGCAGGACGAAATGGCTCGCAAGATCGCCGAAGCCTTGCGCGTTACACTCTCTCCGCAGGAGCTCGAGGCTCTAGCAGACAAGCCCACAGAAAATCCCCAAGCCTACGATCTCTACCTCCGCGGCAAGCGCTACGCCCGCCGCCTCACTCGCCAGGATGTCGAGTTCGCTTTGCAGATGTTCGAGAACGCTGTCTCTCTCGATCCCAGCTTCGCCCTGGCATACGCTGCCTGCGCCAATGCCTGCGCCATGTACTACTCCTTCTTTACCCGCGATCAAATGTGGGTCGAACGCGCACGCGAAGCTTCCGGCAAAGCCGTCGCCCTTCGCTGGGATCTGCCCGAAACGCACGTCAGCCAAGCTTGGGTTCTCTATGCGGCCGGACTTTATGACGAAGCCGTACGCATGGTCAAAAAAGCCATCGAGCGCAAACGCGACTGCGACGGTGCTTACTATTTGCTCTGCCGCGCCCTCTTTGCCGCGGGACGCGCGCAGGAAGTCGTGGACGTTTCCGAATCCACCATCGAAGCGAGCGGCGAGGACTACAACGTCTACGTGCCCATCCTGAACGCTCTCGGCTCGATGAACAAAGAAGATGCCCAGCACAGCATGACCCAGAGATTCAGCGTCGCACTCGAGAACCATCTCAAACATGTGCCAGAGGATGCTCGAGCTCGCATCCTTCTCGGCGCCAACTACGCCAGAATGAATCGCGAGCAAGACGCTTTGCGCGAACTCAATCTCGCCGTCACCCTGCGCGCCAACGAAGCTTCAATCCTATACAACGCGGCCTGCGTCTACTGTGGCCTGAACAAAAAAGCGGAAGCCCTCGATGCGTTGCGCAGAGCGTGGGAGGCAGGCTCCAAGGACGCCGTATGGGCCCGCCGCGACCCGGATCTCGCCATACTCCACGGCGACCCCGAATTCGAGCGGCTCTACCCCGAAAAGCCCGCCACCCCACCCGCCTCCCCCCAGTAGCCGAGCATTCAGCGAACTGCCTTCGAGATAATTGAGCGATACAAAAGTGAAGGTGTTTAACGGCAATCAGTCAATCGTAGCGCCGGCATCTTGCCGGCGATTTTCCGCGCGGTCACCTCTAATTAACCTTATCGCCACACGCCATCCCGAACGAAATGAGGGATCTGCATTTCGCATGGAAAGGCCCCACCACGTTTCCATCAAGCAAGCGCGCCTCTCAGCACTCGTAGCGCCGGGATTCAGCCCGGCAGCCTTTGGATTCTGGCATTCTTCCAAAATATCCATTCCCTCGACGCACCAGCAAACCGTCAATCGCGGTAGCGAACCCACAATCGTCTCATTTGATTTGCCGACTCCCGTCTGCTACGGTCAATGTAGCTCACGATTGAGTCTCGAAGGGGACTTCTGAAGGTTCCCGCGCGACATCGTCGCGACGAGACGTGAGCCGGTTAGGTTATATCGGGCGTTAAATGGGAATGAACTATGACCAGCGAATCCATTAACGAAGCGGTTTATGGAGCACCCGGGAAGACCAAAGCTCCAATTTCTACTCGATACAAGTTGCGATTAGAAATCGAGCTAACTCACTCAAAACAAACGACCGGGACAACTTCTACTCGATACAAAACGGCATACTCCTTCGCATCGCTTCCGGGCATCCAAGTAAATGTAATCTCAATGAACGTCCCTGCGTCAAACAGCTGCGCCAGATTCTGAATTGAACCGTCAAACAATAATGATCTGCAAAAACGCTCTTATAAAAATGTCACGCGAAAAAATTTCACCGACGCCAAGGAGTTCGAATTTGCTTCGTACACTCAATCTCTGCGCGGCTCTTGCCGCCGTCACGGTCCTCGCGTCCTCGTTGTCCGGGCAAGCGAAGCCCGCAGCAAATTCCGAGGTCACGCGCGCCACTCTCGACAACGGGCTGAAAGTAATCATCGTTCGCGATCCGCTCGCGCCCGTCGCCACCGTTGAAATCAACTATCTCGCGGGCGGCAACGAGACGCCCTCAGGTTTCCCAGGCATGGCTCATGCACAGGAGCACATGGCCTTCCGCGGATGTTCCGGCGTCACCGCCGATCAAATCGCCGCGATCTTCGCCCAACTCGGAGGCGCCGGCAACGCCGATACCCAGCAAAACATGACGCAGTATTTCGCCACCGTTCCTGCATCCGATATTGACATCGCCCTTCGCGTCAACGCCGCCTGCATGCAAGACGTTCAGGATTCGCAAACGGAATGGGCCAACGAAAAAGGCGCGATCGAACAGGAAGTCGCCCGCGATCTCTCAAATCCCACCTACAAATTCATTACCCGTTTGAATGAAGACATGTTCTCCGGCACCGTCTACAGCCACGACGCTCTGGGAACAAAAGATTCCTTTGACGCCACCACCGGCGACATGCTCAAAGACTTCTACAAGAAATGGTACGCGCCGAATAATGCCGTCCTCGTAATCGCCGGAGACGTCGAGCCCGCTGCCGTCCTCGCGCAAGTCAAAGAATACTTCGGAAAAATCGAAAAGAAATCGCTGCCCTCGCGTACAGAAATTACCCTGCCCCCGGTTAAAGCGGAATCCTTCACACTCGATAGCAATCTTCCCTATCTTTTGGCATTCGTCTCTTACCGCACGGCCGGTACGGACAGCCCCGATTTCGCAGCCGTCCAGATTCTGAGCGATGTCCTCGCTAGCCAGCGCGGAAATCTCTACGCTCTTGTTCCCCAAGGTAAAGCGCTCGAGACCGGATTCGGCCTCGTCGAAGCCTATCCGAAAGCCAGCGTTGCTTTTTCCGCAGCTGCCTTGCCCGCTGATGCCGACGCGAAACCGATTATCGCGGAGATGCGCAAGATCATGTCCGACTACGCCGCCAATGGCGTTCCAGCCGAACTCGTCGAAGCAGCCAAGCGAAAAGAAATCGCCGGCGCCGAGTTCCGCCTGAATTCAATTCCCGGCCTCGCAGAAGCCTGGTCGGCTGCCGTCGCTGGAGAAGGACGAAATTCTCCCGACGACGACGTCGAGGCCATGAAAAAAGTCACGGCGGAGGATGTAAATCGAGCCGCCAAAAAATATCTCGTTGATCAGGAGTCAATCGCAGCGGAATTAAAGCCCCAGCCAACCGGTGCGCCTGTGTCCTCCCGCGGCTTTGGCGGCGGCGAGGAATTGACCGCAGCTCCTACGAAGGCGGTTGAGCTGCCCCCTTGGGCCGCGTCGAAACTTCTTTCACTTGAAAAGCCGCCTTCCGAGTCGCCCTCTTCCGACGTGACCTTGCCGAATGGCCTGCGCCTGATCGTTCGCACCGAAAAAATCACGCCGACGATAACCGTCGAAGGCGCCGTCCGCAACGACCCGCAAATGGAAGCTCAGCCCGGAAAAGACGGCGTAAGCGACGTCCTTGACGATCTATTCTCCTACGGCACGAAAAGTCTAGACCGCCTCGCGTTCCAAAAAGCGCTCGACGATATCGCCGCCGAAGAATCGGCCGGCTTCAGCTTCTCTCTCGAAGTTTTGAAGGGAGATTTTTCGCGGGGAATGCAGCTACTCGCCGACAATGAATTGAATCCCGCGCTCCCGGACGAAGCCTTCAAGGTCGTCCAATCGCAAACAGCCCAGTACGTCGCCGGCAGAGTAAGGAGTCCAGGCTATCAAACCAGCCGCGCCCTGAAAACCGCGCTATATCCGGCGAATGATCCGTCTCTTCGAGACGCCACAGCGCAGACTGTGACATCACTCACGCTCGACGACGTCAAACAGTATTACGCTAAAGCTCTTCGTCCCGATCTCACCACCATCGTCGTGATCGGCGACATCACGCCCGAGGAAGCCAGAGCCGCAGTCGAGAAATCATTCGGTGGATGGCAGGTTTCAGGACCGAAGCCCGATGTTGACCTTCCGCACGTTCCCGAAAACAAGGCCGCAGCATCGAATGTACCGGATCCCAGCCAGCTCCAGGACACGGTAAATCTGTCGCAGACCGTCGGCATCACACGCTTTGATCCCGACTACTATCCGCTGCAAATGGGAAATCATGTCCTCGGCGGCGGCTTCTACGCCACGCGCCTGTATCACGATTTGCGGCAGGAAACAGGCTACGTCTACAACGTGGACGTCGCCATGAACGCGGATAAAACCAGAACTGTCTACACCGTCACGTACGCCTGCGACCCGAAGAACGTATCGAAAGCAAGAGAGCTGATTCAGCGCGATCTCATCTCCATGCAGCACGAAAATGTGACCGATGCGGAACTCCAGCAAGCCAAAGCGCTACTATTGCGTCAGATCCCTCTCGCCGAATCGAGCGTGAACGGCGTAGCCGCCGGCTGGCTCGCCCGCGCCGAAATCGGCCTCCCTCTCGACGAACCATCGCGCGCCGCACAGCTGTACATTGTAATGAAGGCCCCCGAAGTCAAAGCCGCCTTCGAAAAATGGATCCGCCCCAACGATTTCGTCCAAATCGTTCGCGGCCCAGCACCGCAATAGCCGCACGCGATCCCATAAACTATGAAAATGCAGGCCATAAGCCTTGCGTCAACGCCTCCCCAATCTGGCGCGCGACTGCCCCACCATTGTGCTATCTTTATTAAAGAGGAAGCAGGTTGGACAGGCGAAAATTTCGACCGCAATTTGTCGGAAGTTCCTGCCCCTCGGCATTTTTCAAGGAGCATTCCCGCTCGCACACGACGCATCGGCAGCATCGAGTCGTGGCTTGCGCGGCGGCAACCTCCCGCACTTAATACGCAACTGAATTCATAGAGTCCAGGTGAATCATGGCGACCCTGACAGGAATAACGCTCCCCGATTCCAGTAAACGAAAAAAAGAGGTTGTCGACCGCGCGGTAATCCGGTTCTGCGGCGATTCCGGCGACGGCATGCAGATCACCGGCAGCCAGTTCACGAATACTGTCGCGCTCTACGGCAACGACCTCGCGACTTTTCCCGACTACCCCGCCGAAATCCGCGCCCCTGCCGGAACGCTTCCTGGCGTGAGCGGCTTCCAGCTTCAATTCTCTTCCGGCGACGTCTACACGCCGGGCGACGCGGTTGACGCGCTCATCGCCATGAATCCCGCCGCGCTCAAAATGAATCTCGCGGACCTGCGCAAGAACGGCATCCTCATCGTCAACAAAGACAGTTTCGCGGAAGGCGATCTTCGCAAAGCGCAAATCGTTTCGAATCCTCTCGAAGATCATTCGCTCGACGGCTACCGCGTGTTCGCGGTCGAACTCGAGCGCTTGACGCGCGCGGCGCTTGCGGAAACTGGCCTCGACGCGAAAACGATGGATCGTTGCAAAAATTTCTTCGCCCTCGGCATGTGCTCCTGGCTCTACAACCGGCCGATGGACGCCACCTATCGCTGGCTCGACGACAAATTCAAGAACAAGCCGCTCCTCGCCGAAGGAAACAAACTGGCGATGAAAGCCGGCTACTCCTACTGCGAAGCCACCGAGGCATTTCAAGTCAGCTACGAAATTCCGCCCGCAAAACTTTCGCCGGGCGTCTACCGCAATTTGAGTGGCAATCAAGCGCTCGCTCTGGGCTTCGTAACCGCGGCAGAAAAGGCCGGCATCACGCTGTTCCAGGGCTCGTATCCAATCACGCCCGCTTCAGACATTCTTCACGAACTCTCGATGTACAAGGATTTCGGCGTGATGACGTTTCAGGCCGAAGACGAAATCGCAGCCATCACCTCCGCAATCGGCGCGTCGTACGCCGGCAAACTCGCCATTACGACGACATCAGGCCCCGGCATTGCGTTGAAAACGGAAGCGCTCGGCCTGGCGGTGGCTGTCGAACTGCCGCTCGTCATTTGCGACATTCAACGCGGCGGTCCTTCCACCGGCCTGCCGACCAAAACCGAACAAGCCGATTTGCTCCAGGCTCTCTACGGGCGAAATTCCGAAGCGCCGATTCCCGTTCTCGCGGCATCTACGCCCGGTGATTGCTTCTGGGTCGCGCTCGAGGCGTGCCGCATCGCCTTGAAATACATGGTGCCGGTCATCATTCTTTCCGACGGCTATCTCGCGAATGGCGCGGAGCCCTGGCGGATTCCGGAGCAGAGCGAAATTCCCGAATTCCCGGTGACGTTTGCCACCGACCCCGCCACCTATCAGCCCTACAAACGCAATCCAGAAACGCTCGCGCGGCAATGGGCGATTCCCGGCACGCTGGGGCTTGAGCACCGCCTCGGCGGCCTTGAAAAGCAGGACGGCTCCGGCAACATCAATTACGAGCCGCTCAATCACGAGACCATGGTTCGGCTGCGCGCGGCAAAAGTTGAAGCCATCGTGCAGGACGTTCCCGACGCGGTCCCCGCGGGCGATCCCGATGGCGATTTGCTGATCGTCGCCTGGGGCTCAACGTACGGCCCAATCACTGCCGCCCTCGCCACGCAACGGAAAGAAGGCCGGCGCATCGGCCACGTCCACTTGCGCCATCTCAATCCCCTTCCGAAGAATTTGGGCGAAGTGTTGACGCGCTTCCGCCGCGTCCTCGTGCCCGAAATGAACATGGGCCAATTGCTCTGGGTCCTCCGCGCGAAATATTTGGTCGAAGCCGAAGGATTCAACAAGATTCAGGGCCGCCCCTTCAAGCAATCCGAAATCGAAGCCAAGATCGAAGAAGTGCTGGGCTAGGGAGACTCGAACATGGCAACAGCAACGCTTCCACCGCTTACCAAAAAAGATTTTCAAACCGACCAGGAAGTCCGCTGGTGCCCGGGCTGCGGCGACTACGCGATTCTTTCCGCCGTGCAGCAGGTGTTTCCGGAACTCGGAATCCCGCGCGAAAAATTTGTCATCGTCTCCGGAATCGGCTGCTCGAGCCGCTTTCCCTATTACATGAATACGTACGGCTTCCACACGATTCACGGCCGCGCGCCAGCGGTAGCCACCGGATTGAAACTCGCGCAGCCGGATTTGGAAGTCTGGGTGGCCACGGGCGATGGCGACGCACTTTCGATCGGCGGCAATCACACCATTCACATGCTGCGCCGCAACGTCGGCCTGAAAGTGCTGCTGTTCAACAATCGCATTTACGGCCTAACGAAGGGCCAGTATTCGCCGACATCCGAGTTCGGCAAGAAATCGAAGTCCACCCCGTACGGCTCGGCCGATCGCCCGTTCAATCCGATTTCACTGGCGATTGGATCGGAAGCAACTTTCGTCGCGCGGTCCGTGGACGTCTTCCAGCAGCATTTGAAAGACACATTGAAGCAAGCGGCGGCTCACAGAGGCTCGGCCTTCGTCGAGATTTTGCAGAACTGCAACATCTTCAACGACGGCGCGTTCAAAGATCAAACCGACAAGGAAGCACGCAGCGAAAACGTGATTCAGCTCGAGCACGGCAAGCCGCTCATCTACGGCAAGAACCGCGACAAAGGCCTGCGCCTGAACGGCTTCGATCTCGAAATCGTTCAGCTCGGCAACGGAATCACGGAAAAAGATCTGCTCGTCCACGACGCGCATCATCCGCGCCCCGCATACGCGTTCCTGCTGGCGCACATGGAGCACCGCCCGGGATTCCCCACGCCCATCGGCGTCCTGCGCGCGTCGGATGAATTGCCGCGCTACGAAGACGTCGCCAATGCACAGATCCAAGCGGTAATCGCGAAAAAAGGCAAAGGCAACCTCGACAAACTTCTGCACGCCGGCGACACGTGGACCGTGAAATAACCATTTGAAGTTTTTGAGAGGTCGAAGAATTTGACGAAGGGCGGGCCGTTTCGGTCCGCCTTTTCATTTGCGCACAGAAAAATCAGCCACGAGCAACTGCATCCACGAACTAATTTTTATCGCCAAGCCCGTGCACGTTGCCGCATTTCTTGCATAGCGTCGGAGTCTCAGTGTTGTCCACGCGATGGGCCACCGCCGGAACCGACTTGATATACGCAAAGATGTCCGAAACATCCTGATCCGTCATTCCATGGAAATATTGCCACGGCATAATCACATTGAGTTTGCGCGCATGCACCAATCCGGTCCGTATCGCATCCGCGAACAGCTTTTCGTCGTAATAAGAAATTCCGGTAGCATCGGGCGTGATGTTCGCGGTCGCGGCCGATCCCCACGGCCCGGTCATCACGAATCCTCCGGACAAATTCATTCCCGCGATCGGCTGCCCTCGCTTCTGCGGCGTGTGGCAATCGGCGCAGTTGCCGATCAGTGCGAGATATTCGCCGCGCTTCACCGGCGTCGACGAATCAGCCGGCGGCACCGCGGAAGTAAGCGGCTCCGGCGCATTTCGAATCAAATATTTCACGGGGAAAATGATTTGGCTCGACGGCAGAGGATTTCGCACCGGCGGCATCGAGCGCAGAAAAACAACAACCGACGCCAAGTCTTCGTCAGACATGCTGCGATAATTCCCATACGGCATCATCGGGAAAAGCGTGTGGCCATCCTTATCCACGCCCTCGCGAATGGCCCGCGCGATCTGGTCATCGGTCCAATTGCCGACTCCCGTCTCCGAATCAGGCGTGATGTTCGGCGCGACGATCTGCCCCGGCAAACCAACCAGCGGAAATGGCTGGCCCGAACCTTCCTTCCCATCAATCACGGGCCAATCTTTGGATGTGTTCTCGTGCGGCGAGTGGCAATCGACACAGAGCGAAACCGAATGAAAAATATAACTGCCGCGCGCGAGCCGCGCCGGTGTGCGTTCAAAGGTGCGATTCGTCAGCGGGCGCATGCGCGGGCCGATGAACGGGCGCCATCCGACGGTCAATGTGATGGCGATGGTCATGAGTACAAGTAAAACCAGCAATGCGATCCCAAGTTTTTTCATGAGGGCAAATCCATCTCCAGAGCGATTTCGAAGTTGCCGACAAGTTCTCGCAGGTCCGCGGAGATGTCAATCTCCGATTGAACAGTTCGAAACGAAAGGATGCTACTGGCTGGCTTGCGGTTTCTCAGCAGGCACAGCGGACGGGCGATTTTGCGCGAGCGTCGCCGGAAGCGCGGGAAATAGCGGCACAGCGCGATCGCGTGCGGCCGCGAATTCGTTCCAATCATTTTTTGCGACGGGCTCGGACGGTGGCAACGGCAGCCGCTCGAAATTCAGAAATTCGCCGTGCTTCTCGATTCTAAAATCCAAATGAGGCCCGGTGGCAAGGCCGGTCATGCCAACGAGCCCGATTCGTTCGCCTTGCTCCACATGCTCGCCGCTATGAACGAGGATGCGCGATAGATGCATGTAGTAAGTGTCGTATCCATTGCTGTGCTGAATCTCGATCAAGTTTCCCGCGCCGCCCTTCGGCCCGGCGAAAATCACGCGCCCGTCGCCGATTGTCTGCACGGGCGTGCCCGACGGCGCGCCGTAATCAATTCCAAGATGCGGCCGGTACTCCTTCAAAATCGGATGGAAGCGCGCCGAGCTGAAATGCGATGTGATGGGCGCCGCGAATTTCAAAGGCGAATGCAGAAACGCCTTCTTCATGGATTTGCCGTCGGGCGTGTAATACGCGAGCGCTCCGGACGGATCGTGAAATAGAATCGCGCGATACACGTGCCCGTGATTGTCGTATTCGGCGGCAAGAATTCGGCCGTAGGATGCCAGCTCGCCATTGAGGAGTCTTTTCTTTTCGACGACCAGCCGAAACGTATCGCCCGGACGCGGATCGGTGTAGAAGTCCAAATCCCATCCGAAAATATCCGCGAAGCGCATGGCCAGCTCGGGCTTTTCTCCGGACGCCACCACACCTTCGAACAGCGATCCGTGGATTTGCCCGACGACTCCCGTCGTCTCAGTTGTGGAAGGAATTGGTTCGATTTCGGCGTGAAAATCGTTGCCACGCGGCGTGATTTTGAGCATTCGATCGGGATCGATGCGATAGCGAATTTCGCGAAGCTCGCCGAGAACCGAGCGGCCTACCGAAACCTGATGGCCCGCGCGCACATGCCGCAAATCGAAAACAGGCGTCACTGTGGCCGTTACTCGTGCGACTGTATCTGGATTTATTCCCAGACTCTGCAGAAGTCCGGCGAAGGAGGCGCGAGTGGGAACGATGCCGCTTGAAAAAACCACCACGTCGGATTGAATGCGTTGAGCTTCCGTTCGCGCGCGCTGCACCTCGAACGCAAGCACTTGATCGGCTGCGGTACGCCGCGAGATGGAATAACCAATGGCAACAACGCCAACCGCAATCAAGCACAGCCAGAAAGCAACTCGAAACAGTTTCAAATTCCCCTCATCACGCCCCGCGTGCCCATCCCAGAACAGATTTGGAGCATAACTCACGCTGCGAAAACTTCGGAAGCACTAATGCTCAGATGTTTTCGACGGAGACAACGCGCAAAAGCAGCGTAAAGGGAGTTGCGGAGAGGCTTACGATCGTGCTACTGAGCCGGAAAATTCTGCGGGCTCCGGCGAACTACAGCGGCGACTGTGCCATCGGATTGCTCGTTGTTCACGAAATAATTCTTCCCGCGAAGCTCGCGATAAATTCTTCCAGCCACGTCAGCGGCACGAGGACCGCTTACGAGCCGGCTTCCGCCGCGGAGCAAAACGACAAGGACGATTTTCGGGTGCGCCTGGTCGGCGTAAGAAACGAACCAGCCAAGCCTGCCGCCAAGACTTTCATCGTTGCAAGTTCCGGTCTTGCCAAGCGGCTGCTCGCCGTATGGATCGTTGCTTGAACGCGCGGTGCCATAGAGAACCGCAGCAAGCATGCCTTCCTGAATGTCCGGGATTAGCGAGCCGATGTCGAGCTGGCGCTTCACGCGCGGCGTGAAATTTTCGCGTTCTGAGGCGGAGCGGGGATACTGCAGGTAATACATCGTGCCGCCGTTCGCCAGCGTGGAGACAAGCGAAGCGAGCTGCAGCGGCGTCATGCGAATGCCTCCGCCGAAACTCGACATGCGCGCTACACCGCCATAAGCCGGTGGCGCGGACGGAACATTGCCAGCCTGTTCTTCCGGAATATTTAGGCCCGCGAGTTCGCCAAGTCCCAACTGGTGAGCGTATCGGCTGACGCGCTCGAATCCGAGCCTTTCGCCGACAGTCTCAAAAAACATGTTGTTCGAATGCGCCATCGCCTCGGTCAAATCCATGTATCGGCGGCGCCCAACGTTGATCATCGTGTCGCGCGTGATGATGCCTTCTTGCAACCCGGCAAGCGCGATGACTGGCTTGATCGTCGAGCAGGGCTCGAATCCAGCCGAGAAAACCATCTTCTGATTTACGGCCGTCAGAATGCGGCCAGTGGATGGATCAACCGCCAGAACGGAACCATTTGAATTGCCCAGCGCTTGGATCGCGATCTCACGGACCACGGGGTCATCGGAGTCGGAAACGTCATTCTTGGTCGGATCGGCGTGGGTGGGAACTCCCGAATATGTGTGGCGCACATGCGCTTTGGGCGCGGGTGCCGCAAAAGCGGAGGCAGTAAGCTGCGGTGAAGGCAGCGCCATAGCGGCCACTACGAGCATGGCCAGAAATGATATCCGCCGCGATTTGCCGTCGTGTTTGCTCGTGGTCATGGTAGTGCCCGTTGCTCTCTGGCCTACAGCTTTTACTGTATATGCCGAATTCTCAGATTGTAGGGAAGCGTCGCTCGGAGCGCAACCCCCGACACGTACATTCTGGGCCAGCTCTTCGTGGAGGGAAACTGGACAGAGGAACAGTCTTCGGCCCACGGTTAAATGGCGGAAAGGACAGGCCCATTCATCAGGGATGGCAACGAGGCCAATTAGGTTAACGGCGCCGAAATGACGTTAACGGCGACCGCTTTATCGGCGAACGATTTATCTTGTTGGCTTGCCCCTGGCGGCACCTGCTGCAGCGGCGTGGGCCATAGGCTTGGGACTCTCGTCGGATGCCTTTTCGGACGCTCTTTCGGAACTCGATTCCGTTGATTCCGCAGGGATTAGGCCCAGCTGCTTGCGCAGTTCAGCTTCGACTTTTGCGCGAATATCCGGATTGTCCTTCAGGAATTGACGGCCATTTTCGCGGCCCTGGCCGAGGCGCTCACCCTTGAACGAAATCCATGTGCCGGACTTCTCGAGCAGGCCGCGGGAAACGCCGAGATCGAGGAGATCGCCTTCGCTCGAAATGCCCTCGCCATAGATAATGTCGAATTCCGCCTCGCGGAACGGCGCGGCGACCTTGTTCTTCACCACTTTCGCGCGCGTGCGCGAGCCAACTACGCGATCTCCTTCTTTAATCGATTGAATTCTGCGAATGTCGATGCGGATGGATGAATAGAATTTCAGAGCGCGGCCGCCGGTAGTGGTCTCCGGGTTGCCGAACATCACGCCGATCTTCTCGCGAATCTGATTGATGAATACGAGGCAGGTTCGCGATTTCGAAACGTAGGCGGTCAGCTTGCGCAAGGCCTGCGACATCAGCCGCGCCTGCATGCCCATGGATGGATCGCCCATTTCGCCTTCAAGTTCGGCCTTGGGAACCAATGCCGCCACCGAGTCCACGACGATGATGTCCACCGCGTTCGTGCGAATCAGCGTTTCCGCAATTTCAAGCGCCTGCTCGCCGTTGTCTGGCTGCGATACCAGGAGGTTGTCAACGTCCACGCCAAGCTTTCGCGCGTAGATGGGATCGAGCGCGTGCTCCGCGTCAATGAACGCCGCCGTGCCGCCAAGCTTCTGTGCTTGCGCGATCACGTGCAGCGTCAGCGTCGTCTTGCCGCCCGATTCCGGGCCATAGATCTCCACCACACGGCCGCGCGGAATTCCGCCCACACCGAGCGCCGAGTCAAGAGAGATCGAGCCGGTGGGAATAACGCTCACGGGAACCAGGACGTCGCGGTTTCCCAGGCGCATGATCGAGCCCTTGCCATACTGCTTTTCGATTTGCGCGATTGCTGAATCGAGAAGTTTTGACTTTTCGTCTGCCATTTGCCACCTCGCTAGAAATGTTTCGTGACGGCCCGAAGGCTAGAGATTACGAGAGCCCCAATGCCGGCTTTCTGGTCACAATGGCCGGAGAATATCATGAGGCGAAGAAAAAGCAAAGAGATTTTGAAGCCTTCTTGCCCTCGCTCGCACCCTTCCTGAATCCGGGATTGACCTGATTCCCTTCGCCGACGCCTTTGCTAGTCTCTCACGTTATGAAAACTGTCCTACTTCTCATCTGCTCGAACATTTTCATGACCATCGCTTGGTACGGTCATCTCAAGTATCGCAAATCGCCGCTGATTGCCGCGATTCTGATCAGCTGGTTGATTGCGTTCTTCGAGTATTGCTTCCAAGTGCCCGCCAATCGCATTGGTTTCGGCGAATTCACCGCGTTCCAGCTGAAAATCATCCAGGAAGTTATCACGCTTTGCGTGTTCACGGTATTTGCATACCTGTACCTTGGAGAAAACTTGAAGTGGAACTACGGAGTATCGTTTCTCTTCATTGTGGGCGCGGTCACCTTCGCCTTCTGGGGCAAGGTGTAAAACTACGTAGCTCCTACTCATACTTGTAGAATCCGTGGCCGGATTTGCGGCCGAGCCAGCCGGCCGCGACTAGTTTTCGCAGCAGCGGGCAGGCGCGATATTTTGGATCGCCGAAACCTTTGTAGAGTACGTCGAGTATATCCACGCAGACATCGAGGCCGATGAAATCCGCGAGTTCGAGCGGGCCCATCGGATGATTCATTCCCATTTTCATTACCGCATCTACGGATTCGGCGGTGGCAACGCCTTCCATGACCGCGAACGCGGCTTCGTTGATTAGCGGCATCAGCACGCGATTCGAGACGAAGCCTGGCGCGTCATTCACGGCCACCGCTTTTTTGCCGAGCTTCTCGCAGAGCTGCATTGTCTGTGCGAACGTTTCATCGCTGGTTTGCAACCCCCGAATGACTTCGACGAGCACCATCACCGGCACGGGATTCATGAAGTGCATGCCAATGAATTTGTCAGGGTGGCTGGTTTGGGCGGCGAGACTTGTGATCGATATGGAGGAAGTGTTGCTCGCCAGCGTGACGCCGGGGCGCAGGACCTCGTCGGCGCTTTTCAGCACGTGGACTTTGAGCTCGAGATTTTCGGGGACGGCTTCGATAGCGAAGTCAGCTTCTTTGAGTGCTCCGATATCGGTGACTGGCTCGATGCGGCCAAGCGCGGCCGCTTTATCGGCTTCGGTGATTTTCGATTTCTTCACTTCGCGATCGAGATTCTTCGTGATTGTCTCGAGCGCGCGATCGAGGAATTTCTTTTCGACGTCGCGGAGGAGCACGCGGTAGCCGGAGCGCGCGAAAACATGGGCGATGCCGTTGCCCATCGTTCCCGCGCCGAGAACCGCAACCGTTTTGATTTCACCCGCGCTCATTGAATCTCCACTTACTCAAATCCCCGCCCGCTCCGAGTCTTTGATTCACTCGGGCAATTTGCCATCAACGACTTCGCGCACGATGAGCCGAGCGCGTTCTTCGCGATCGGGAAAAACGAGAATGCGAATGCCGCCCGCACTATCTGGGAATCGCGCGAAATGTATCCCATCCTCGCGAAAGCACATGGCGACGTAATCTGCGATATCGGTTTCCGAGCCCGTCCAAACTTCGATTGACGGCTCGTCTTCGGGATCGGAAGGAGGCGGCTCGTCCACGTCCTCCGTCGGATCATATGGTTGTTCGGGGATTTCGCCTTCCAGATCAGAATCGGGATCTTCGAGGTCGTCCGCAGCCTCGGCGGAGGATGCGGAGTTCGCATTGACAGTGCTTGCGGTTCTCGCGGAACCAACTCGCTGAGCTCCGACGATCGGAGGATCGTTCGGTTCGATCTGCAATCCAGCTAGGGCGTCGTCCGCCCCCTCATCACCGGCCAGGCGCTTGGCGATCAGCTTTTTCGCCGCGTCGAAATCGGCTTTCTGCACATAAATTTCGAGGGGATGGCGCATGGAGGCATAGAGAAGCCGTGCTTCGAGTGGCTCGTCGTTGTACGCGATTTCGGCTTCGTCGAGCGCGGCGCGGATTTCTTCGAGCGTGCCGGTGTGGAAGCCGCTCCACAGAAGAACGGGCGCGCTGAGTTCGTCGCCGGGCGCGCGATTTCCTGGGGCGTCGAGAGATTCGACGAGATCCACGTCGCAATCGGCGCAGTGCGTGAATCCGAAGCGATATTCCGCTTTGCATTTTGGACAGAACATAAAAACAAAGAAGAGGGGCGCCAAGGAGCGCCCCTCGGAGATTCTCCAAACTTCGACTTTCGCGACGCATCAGTTCGCGATGCTTCGAGGCGCGGGCATCTTATCGCGAACTGGCGGCATTGGCTCGCGAATTGCGAAAAGCGGCCGGTCTTATGACATCCCTACAGAAACCACGACTAACACCGCTGCCGGATTGCTGCTTCTGGCGTACGGCAATCGAAATGAAATTAGTAGCGCTCGATGCCGAGGGCGACGGCGTTGCCGCCGCCGAGACAGAGAGCCGCGATTCCGCGTTTCAGATTGCGGCGCTGCAATTCGTAAAGCAGCGTGACGAGGATTCGCGCGCCCGACGCGCCGATCGGATGGCCGATGGCGACGGCGCCGCCGTTTACATTCACTTTTTCAGGGTTCAAGTGCAACTGGCGCGTGACCGCAATTGCCGCGACCGCGAAAGCTTCGTTCAATTCGACGAGGTCCACATCTTTGTCGCGATCCCAGCCAGTTTTCTTGAGCAGCTTTTCGACCGCATCCACTGGCGCCATCATCACCCATTTCGGCTCGACGCCGCTCACGGCCTGCGCGACGATTCGCGCCATCGGAGTTTTGCCGAATTCGCTTGCTTTGCGTTCGCTGGTTACGATTAGCGCTGCTGCGCCATCGTTTGTGCCGGGCGCGTTCCCTGCCGTCACCGTGCCATCTTTTTTAAAAGCGGGCCGCAGCTTGGCGAGTGCTTCGAGAGACGTCTCTTCTCGCGGCGATTCATCGGTTTTAATGATTATCGGCGGGCCTTTTTTCTGCGGGACTTCGACGGGAAGAATTTGTTCGCCGAAGAAACAGGATTTTATTGCGCGAATCGCTTTGCGATGGCTATCCACTGCGTAGTGATCCTGTTCCTGGCGGCTGATGTTGTATTTTTCGGCGACGAGCTCGCCGGTCATGCCCATGTGGAAATCTTCGTAGGCGTCCCAGAGTCCATCGGTGATCATCGAATCGAGAATTTCCTGATTGCCGAGGCGAAAGCCGGTGCGCGCGCCTTTGATTAAGTACGGACAATTCGACATGGACTCCATGCCGCCGGCGGCGACAACTTCCGATTCGCCGAGCGTGACGGCTTGGGCGGCGAGCGCGACGGCTTTGAGGCCTGAGCCGCAAACTTTATTGATGGTCATTGCGGCGACGCGCGGATTGAGGCCGCCGCGAAGAGCTGCCTGGCGCGCTGGATTTTGCCCGAGGCCGGCTTGGACCACGTTGCCCATGATGGCTTCGTCTACCAGATCCGGCTCGATGCCAGCGCGGCGCACGGCTTCGGCGATCACTTTGGCACCGAGCTCCTGCGCTTGAAGCGACGACAGGCCGCCCATGAATTTTCCCACGGGCGTGCGGACGGCGCTGAGGATTACGGGTTGGTCCATGATGGGTTCTCCTTCGAGGCCTCTGCGGAACGATGGGATCGCGAAGTAACAGTATAGGCGCGGCGTGAGGGGCGGTCAATTTTGGGAATCGGGCTGTCTGGGAACAGGCGGAAGGCCTCACCTCTGAAGAGGTGAGCTACATTCAGAGCTAAATCGTTCGGTCGGACGATAGTGATTTTGTATCGAGTAGAAAGGGTCGCGGTGCTTTGTTTTGTTTGAGTTACGGGTATTTCTAATCGCCCGGTGTATCGAGTAGAAATTGTTTGGTTGAGGGGTTTAATTTGCATGTTAATCGAAAAGTGTACATATCGTTCAGTTATATACTCCAATCCATTATATCAGGTCGTTGACGGAAAATCAAGTGGCGGCGTTGTAAGGGTTTGAGGCAAGGGCCGCTGCTCTGCACAATTAATTCTCGAATAGAGACTTCCCAAACGAACCGCAGATCCCTCACTTCGTTCGGGATGAAAACGCTTTGTAGTCGCATATTCTCAGTTCCCTTCGACGACAACTCGTTTACGGCATGAGTGCCCTGACACCGTGGTCGTCAGGCGCACTTGTTGGCCTTGGAAATTCTCGAGGGCCAGCGCTAAAGCGCATGACGTTCGGCAGGATTCCTATCGGAGCGCCGGAGCGTTCCGCAAGACAAAGTGGACGAAGAGGATTTTCTTGTCGTCGAGAGGCAAATCGGACGACGCGGACGTGCGCCGTTAAAACGAATCGAAGCGGTTTGACATCTCTTATTGAATCGCCTAAAGTCGTCGGCGCCGCAACCTCTCGAAATAGGCGGCTTGATCCATCCGGTAAGCAATAAAAGGAGAAACCCCGTGAAATACCGTCCCTTTGCCATTGCGCTCGCATCGCTATTTGCTTTTCTCTGCGTGGGGGGCGTCGCGCGGGGCCAAACGGGAGCGAGACTGTCCGGCATAGTGTCGGACCAAAACGGCGCAATCCTTCTTGATGTCGCAGTGACAATTAAGAACGTTGATACGGGCGAAATGCACACGATCGCGACCGACGTCGGAGGGCACTACCAGGCCTCCGGCCTGCCTGCGGGGCGTTTCGAGATTCGAGCCGCAAAACACGGGTTCGCCGATGAGACACGCGCGGCAGTCAGCTTGGCCGTTGGCCAGGACGCCACGGTCGACATTAAGATGCAGCGGAGACACAACAGCGACGCCTGCACGAGCCTCCACCAGTTCGACACTACTGATTGCACTCTGACTTGGCGCGGCATCACGGTGTACGGGACGTATGACGTCGGAGTCGGCTGGGTCAGCCACGGCTTACCGGAAAACGCCTACAACTACGAAGGCGAATCTCTGGTGAATCGAAACGGCTATCAGCACCGATTCGTCATCGCACCGAACAACCTGTCGCAGACGGGTCTGGGCATCAAGGGCAAGGAAGAGTTTCTGCCTGGCTGGTCCGTGGTGTTCAACGCTTCAACTGGCATCAATCCGCAGTCCGGGCGGCTTGCCAGCATGGCAGAGACGAACACCACCAACAACGGCCTCCCGAGGGCCAGTTACTCGGAAACGGGCGACGGCGCGCGCGCAGGACAACCATTCAATGACGAATTCTATGGCGGTATATCGTCTACGCATTTCGGCACGCTGACCTTCGGCCGTCAGCGCGCGCTTGGTACCGATGCGATGCTCGCTTACGATCCGGCCGGCGGCTCCTATGATTTTTCCTACATTGGATATAACGGTACGATGGCCGGCGGCGGCGACACCGAAGACACGCGTTGGGATGACGCCCTGAAATATCGCCTAATCTATGGGCCAGTCCATTTCGGCGCGATGTACAAATTTGCTAATGGTTCTGGCGGCTGCTACTCCGCCGCCGCGGGCTGGACTGCCGCCACCTGCACGCCCGAAGAGGCGCATAACAACGCTTATGGATTTGATCTCGGGGGAGAGGTCGCCAAACTCTCCGCTGACGTGGTGTTCCAACATTACAACCAGGCAATCAGCGTACTCAATCCCTTGCTCGGGCCGCAGAGTCCGACGGAGCCATTTGAGTCCACCACCGACAGCATCAATACGAACCCCATCACCGGGGCCAATCTGATCGGAACGGATAACACCGAATATGGAATCGTGACCGACAACAGCGCACTTATGGTCGCGCTCAAGTATACGGTGTACAAGTTCAAGCTTTTTGCCGGCTACGAATACATCTGGCAGGCTAACCCGGCGAATCCGCTGGGGATTGGCGCCCCGGCCCAGGGCGATTTTCTCCTAAGCGGGGTCGAAGACGACAATCTTGATTCTCCCAAGAGGGTGCAAGTCTGGTGGACGGGCGCGAAATACGCTGTCGACAAAAAAACCGACATCACTGTCGCCTGGTATCATCAGTTGCAGCACGACTTCCGTGTTCCATCGACCTGCTCGGTCACTGCCGGTTTTCGCGCTTCCTGCGCGGGCACTCTCAATGAGTGGTCGCTCTATGCGGATCATCACTTCACCAAGCGTTTCGACATTTTTGCTGGAATTGCGGTCTCCGACGTGACCGGCGGACTGGCCATCGCCATTCCTCATGGCCCCGGCGTCCCCTATATCTACGACACCAACGTTGCTCCGACAATCGGTGGTCGGTTCACCTTCTAATTGTTCTTCATAGCGGATTCATAGCGGGATCGAGATTTGCTTCCTGTCCGCTGCATAACAGACATTGTGTGGGCGCGCGCGGTGAATTCCCGTTATGGAACGGCGAGAGTTGTGGGACGAAGGTACCATATTACATTTTTGGCGTAGAACTCAGGATTAGCCCATCGCTTCCTAGTCGATCAAACCCGCAACCCTTCGGCGGCTGACCGAGCAGCGAGATCAAATCTAAAAAACTGAATTGAGGAGAAAAAAGCCGATGGGTAAGGGTTTGGTTCAAACGATTTCAAGAATGGCACTGATGGCGTTCCTGGGGCTCGCGATTGTGGGGCCGGGCGCCGGCGCGCAGACGGAGGCGGCAGGTAAGTTTAGCCTCGCGTTTGATGCTCGTTGGGGCGGAATGGCGTTAGGACCGGGAGAATATACGTTCAGTGTTGAAGAGTTCAGGATATTGCGGGTGCAGCAAGGTCAGAAGGAATTGGGCGTGGTTTTACTGCAATCATATGATGGGGTAAAAGGCAGAAACGAGGATGCGTCGTTGATTTGCATACGACATGATGGGGCGTGTGCTGTTCGGGTGTTGACGACGCCGGACGTTGGCACGTTCTATTTTGCGGTGCCGAAGGATGAGAGGATATTGGTGGCGAAGCAACCGGAATTGCTTCAGAGGGTAGCGATCCAGATGGCTGGCAAGTAGGGGTTCGATTCGAATAGGAATTTGGATTGTGAGGCCGGATGGGAAGGTAACGCCGTTGGTTGGATTGGCGCTCCTTTTGTCCGGCCTTAGTTTCTTGGAGGGTGGCGTTTTGAGAGGACGAGCGATAGGTCGCGATGAAATAGCAACGCGGGTTGTCGTGGTGGGTTGCAGATGAAGTTTGATATTGCGTGTGAGCGGCGTGCCGGGCTGAAAGCCCGGCGCTACAAGTGCTGGCGGGGCGTGACAGAATTCAATGGTGATTGATGGCGCTGCGCGATGGGTTCCCGGAGGCGGGAGCCTCCGGGCTCTGAATTACTCAGTGCAAGGATAAAGAACACGCGGGCTGGCGACAGGGATTGTAAAGAACGAGCGCGCGTGCCGACTGATAGGTCGCGATTAAACTGATGCAATTGAATTTATTTACTTCTGTGCTGCGTTCGGCGCTTGCTGTTGTGCTCAGTTGTTGTTTCGTGATGCGATTTCCTTCACCGCAGAAGCAAGAATCCGGCGAGCCGGCGCCGGGTGCGGAGATAAAGACTACTGCGGTTGTCGTTAATGTTTATCCGATCGTCGAGGGGCGGCGCGGGCGATTGATTTCAGATCTCGGCCGGGACGATTTCGAGCTGACAGACAATGGCGCCGAGCAGAAGATAGAATATTTTTCGCGGGAGACGAATGCGCCTTTGAGCCTGGGGATTCTGGTGGACACGAGCCCAAGCCAGGCGCGCTTGTTGGCTACGGAGCAGGCGGCGGCGAAGAGTTTTGTTGGCTCGGTGCTACGGGAGGATGATCAGGCGTTCGTTATGCATTTCGATGTGGATGTGGAGCTGCTGCAGGACTTCACGAATGCTTCCGAAAAATTGGGCGTGGCGATCGATGGGGCGAAAATCAACGAGACCGGGCACAGCATTGTGCCGGAAGACGCGAGAAATTCGCGGCGCGGTACGCGGCTTTACGACGCAGTGTATCTGGCGTCGAATGAATTGATGAAAACACGGCACGGGCGAAAGGTGATGGTGCTGGTGACGGATGGCGATGACGAGGGCAGCAAAATTGATTTGCGGGCCGCCGTGGAAGCGGCGGAGAAGGCTAATGTAATCGTTTACTCGATCGTGGCGAGCGATGCGGAGTTGTATGAATTGTTGAATTTGAAATATCACGGCGATTCGAGCGTGAGGAAACTATCGCGCGAAACTGGAGGGCGGACGATTCGGTTGAAATCGATTCAAGATATTGTAGCGGCGTTTAACCAGATTTCGCAGGAACTTCATTCGCAATATCTGTTGGGGTATTCGCCGGCGAAGGCGCGGCATGATGGGTCTTTTCGGCGGATACAGGTGAGGATTCGGACGCACAATTATACGGCGAGGGCGCGGACGGGGTATTACGATTCGAGGGAGTGAGTTGGAGCGTACGCGGTTATTTCGTGTCGGCGGCGAAGAAGATTTCTGTAATTTCTACGGTTTCTTTTTGACTGGGCTCGTATTTCCACTTCTTTACCGCTTCGATAGCGGCACCTGCCAGCAGTGCGTTTCCGCCGACCAGGCGCGTCTTTGTGACGAGGCCATCGGGGGCGACGGTGACTTCGACTTTTACTTTTCCTGATAACTGGTACTGGCGAGCTAGTTCGGGGTATTTCGGATCAATTTTTAATTTGATTTTTCGAATGACGGATTGCTGGGCGAGTTCCTGGGAATAGGCGGGCGGTTGCGAGAGTAGTGCGGTTAACACTAGAAACCCGAAGCCCAGATGCAAGAGATGCTTATGAAGGTGCACGTTGCTTTCCTTTGGCTGGGTGGCAAAGGCGTGACGGAAGAGACGGTGCACGAGTGATGCCATGTGCGCGTTGGGATGTTCGGGCGCGAGTTGACGGTGCGCGAGCGGACAAATTATTGATTTTGCGAGGGATATTCAGTGCGCGGATAGAAGTGCGTTTCTAGGCGACCGAGCTGAGGGACGTTTGGTCTCACGGTGAGATGAGAAATCTGAATGATTGAGACTGGATGCGGCGATCGGGACCGGGAGCGGAGGGCCTCACCTCTAAAGAGGTGAGCTACAGGATTGCGAAATCGGCGTTGAATTTAGATTTGCGGGCAAAATCGGCTACGATGAAGATGTCGTGATTGTCGCGTGCCTCAAACGTTTGAAATTTAGATTCTAATGCATGGCTCAACCTTCGGAATTAATTTGAATGCAGGATTCGAACCCTCGAGATTGATTTGACGCATGGCGCAAACTTTTGAAATTGATTTGAATCCGCAGCAGCGCGTGGCCGCCGAGCATGGCGATGGTCCGCTTCTTGTGGTGGCGGGAGCGGGCACGGGGAAAACGCGCGTGATTACGGAGCGGATTCGATTGCTACTGGAGAATGATCCGCAGCTTTCGGGCGAAAGCATTCTGGGGCTGACGTTCACCGACAAGGCAGCGAGCGAAATGCGCTGGCGGCTTGGGAAACGCGCAGGCGAGCGCGCCTCGGGAGTGTGGCTCGGCACGTTTCATGCGTTCTGCTACGAACAGATTCTTCTCCCCGCCAATCCTGAACTGAAAGTGATCGATGAATTTGATCACTGGATTCTGCTGCGCCGGAATATTCAAAAACTAGAATTGAACGCGTTTAAACGACTTTCGGAGCCGGGGCAGTTTCTGAGCGCGTTCGTTCAATTTTTCTCGCGCTGCCAGGATGAACTTGTGACGCCCGAGGATTACCAGTTCTACGTAAACGGCTTGAAGGCGGCTTACGAGACGAGGCGCGCGCAGATGGAACCAGAGGCACAGCGCGCGCAGGAGGAAGTGATCGCGCAACAACAGGAGATTGCGCGGGCCTATGCGATCAGCGAGCAACTGCAGCGCGAGCGCAACGTCGTAACGTTCGGCGCGCAATTGATGCAGGCGGTGCAGCGGCTGAAGGGCGATGCGGAGCTGCTTGCGAGCACACGCGAACGTTATCGCTACGTCCTGGTGGACGAATTTCAGGATACGAATGTGGCGCAATTGGAATTGCTGCGCATGCTGACGGGCGAGCGGCGCAATATTTTCGTGGTGGGAGATCACAATCAAGCGATCTACCGGTTCCGTGGCGCGTCGTTCGGCAGCTTGAAGACTTTTTTGAAGGATTTTTGCGGGGTGTCGCGCGAGATGCCGGAAGAGAAATGGCCGCGCGTTCATCTGACGCAGAATTACCGATCGACCAAGCGGATTTTGCGCGTGGCGGGGACGGTGGCGGCGGAAAGCGACGATTCGCGCTACGTGCCGTTCACGCCGCTCGACACGGAAAATCCTGAAGGAGAGAAAATTCGGATCGTCGAATTCGGCCGCCCTGAAGAGGAAGCCGAATGGATTGCGAACGAGATCGAGAAATTCCACGCGGCCGGTGTGCCGTGGCGCGATTTCGCGGCGCTCTACCGAATGCACACCCACCGGAGCTGTCTGGTGGAATCGCTGACGCGGCGGCACATTCCGTTCGTGATCCGGAGGTTGTCCATTCTTGCAAGCACATTGATACGCGATTTGCTGGCGTACTTGCGATTGATCGCGGTTGCGTCGGACGACGTGGCGTGCGCGCGAATTCTGGCAATTCCCTACTGGCGAATCGAGCCGCGGGATCTCGTTCGCGTTGCCGAACGCGCCGAGAAGAGCAAGGGCAAATCGCTATGGGAGGAGTTCGTAGCGTGGGCGGGCGAGGCGAAAGGCGCGCCCGGTGCGCCGTCTCATGCTTCGCGAGCGGGCGAACTTGTTGCATTTATCGGCACGATGCGCGAGCGGACAAAAAAAGCGAGCGCTCACGAGGTGCTTTCCGAATTGATTGGCGCGACCGGCGTCGCTCCGCTGGCCGCTGAGAGCGATTCGTACAATCTCGCTCGGTTCAAAACATTCGTGGAGGAATGGCAGAAGAAGGGCGACGGATGGTCGCTGCACGACTTCATCAGATACCTGGGATTTTTTGCAGAGGCCGGTGGCGATATTTTTCTCGACGCGGAGCCGACGGATGACGCCGTGCAATTGATGACGGTGCACTCAGCAAAGGGGCTCGAGTTTCAGCACGTGTTCCTGCTGCGACTGTGCAAAGGAGATTTTCCGGCGCGGCCGAGGCAGCCGGTGTTTGAATTTCCGCCGGAGCTGATGAAAGAAGAATTGCCGGAGGGGGATTTTCAGAAGCTGGAAGAGCGGCGGCTTTTCTACGTGGCGTTGACACGGGCGCGATGGATGCTGACGTTGAGCACGGTTATCAACAAGCGAAAGAAACGATCGGAGTTTTTCGACGAGCTTCTGGGTGATTCGAAGATTCAGAAATTCGATTTGCGGCAGATTGCGCCGCGCGTGGCTGTGCCTAACGCGAAATTAACTGTAGGCTCGGCGCCGGTGGACGCTTCGCAACCTGGATTGTTCGACACGGCGACGGATGCGACGAAGGCCTATTCACACATCGCGCTGTGGGCGAACGCGTATCACCCGCCGCGGCCGGAACCGCTGCAATTGAGCGCGTCGGCGATCGACACTTATCAGATCTGCCCGATGAAATATTTGTTCAGAAGTTCGTGGCACTTGTGCGGCGAGGCGAAGGCAGTGATGACGTTTGGCAACACGATGCACAAGACGATCAAAGAATTTGTGGCTGAGGTGAAGAAGCGCAAGCGGGTTCCGTTCGAGGAAGTGGAGATGATTTACGATCGCGTGTGGTCGGGCGCGGGATTTCTCGATAATTATCAGGAAGAGGAATACAAGAAAGCGGGACGCGAGCAACTGGGGGCGTTTCACAAGAGTTATTCCGCTGCGCCGGCCGATGTGTTGATGCAGGAGAAGCAGTTTGAAATCGAGATGGAAAATAACGTGACGATACTGGGGCGCATTGACCAGGTGAATCGGATCGCGCGCGATGAAGTGGAAGTGGTGGACTACAAGACGGGTAAGCCGAAAAAGCAGAAGGATGCGGATGTGAGCTTGCAGTTGAGCGTGTATGCGCTGGCGGCGCGCGAGGTGCTGGAGCTTACACCGAAGCGGCTGGTGTTCTACAACCTTGTGACGAATGAGGCGGTGGAGGCGGAGCGCGGCGCCAAGGCGCTTGATGAGGTGCGGAGGACGATTTCGGAGACTGCGGATTTGATTCGAGCGGGGGAGTTTCCAGCGAGGCCGGGATTTATTTGCAGGTATTGCGATTTTCAGCCGGTGTGTCCGGCGCATGAGCAGTTGGTTTCGATACGGGTGGGAATTTAATTTTGTTTTGCGAGAATGGGCGGAAAAACGCCGGCAGGATGTCGGCGCGACGAACGACGCGCTACGATTGCGATTTCGATGTATCGAGATTTCGGCGGCTAGAAATGGAACGAGGCGATCGTTTTTGCGATCGCCTCGGTTGGAGAATCAGTTGAGCGGAACAACCTCGCCGTCGTCCCGATCACAACGCGCATCAACTGCTTGCTTTCTCCCCAGCGACGCGGCAGCGTAAAACTTTCTTCGCGCCACAATCGTTCCCTTCCTTAATACGAGCGCAAGCGAATCCTGTCAAGCAAAAATCTGCGGCGCGAGTTGTTCGATTGGCGCGAAAAAAAATATCAACGATCAGTGAGCGATCTCGTAGTAGCCCTGCCGTGCGTTCACGTGCAGGCCGGGACGCTCGACGCGAACTTCGATGGCGTGATACTCACCGCCGGTATTGTTCTGCGGGACGTAAGCGAGCGTGTATTGATTGCGCGCTTCTTCGGTGACGGTGGAATACAAGCGCTCAAAGTCGCCTTGCTTGGAGGCGAAGTAGGCGTCACCGCCGGTGTCGTTGGCGTAGCGAGTCATGCGGGCGGGCTCGTGCTTGGGAATGAGCGCTGAGCCGACAGTGATGGTGTAAACGGAAATGTCGGAGGAAAGAAGAAGCTGCAGCGCCTGGTTGAAAGTGTATTTGTTGTGGTGCGAATTCTGGCCGTCAGCGATGAGGAAAATCATTTTGCGGCGATCGCGCTTGGGATCGCGGGCGCGCAGAAGCTGGCCGGCGGCGTAGACAGCGTCGTCGAGATCTTTGACCACTTTTTCCTGCTTCATTCCATAAATCGGGACCTGCGGCTCTTGGGATTGATTGTTGATCTGCGGACCGGCGGTCATCGGACCGATGGCGTCACCTGGAAAACTTTCGCCGAGTTGAAGGCGGCGAAGCTGGGTATAGAGGGCGTCGTTGTCCTTGGTGAAATCCTGGACTGGCTCGGGAAATTCGTCGAAGCGCATCAACGCCGCTTCGTCCGACGGCCCGAGAGCCGCGGCAATGCTCGAGAGGCTCTTCTGCACCTGATCTCGCATTTTCATGGACAAGTCGTTATCGAGCAAGATGACCACCGAGAGCGGATAAGGGTCGGTGGAAAACATTGAGAGTTGCTGCTCTCGGCCGTCTTCGAAAACGCGAAATTCGTCGCGGCGAAGATCGCCGGCGATTTGGCCTGACGAATTCTTTACGGTGACGGGGACGAGAACAAGAGCGCTGACGTTGGTAATCGTACGCCTGGGGTTCGTTTGCTGCGGGGCCGGCGCGGTTTTCTGCGCGGGGGCCTGCGAATGCCCCTCGACTGAACCGGGGGTTTGAACCTCGGGCTGAGGCTGAGGGGACGATTGCTGTTGCGGAGGAGGCGGCTGCTGGGATTGCGGTTGGCTTTGGGAAATCGCCGCAATTGGGAACGCGAAGATGGCGACTATCATACACTTAACGATTTGCCGCATAATCATGTGGCCCTCTCAGCGCGGATGGCGCGTCCAGTCCGCGTCGTCGCAGGTTTCGCCGTCGCGCTGTAGCATTGACATCCGATGGGACGCAACCCGCATCGTACTGTCAGGCAAACGTAACCCGGAGAGATTATACAATGCAGGCCTCCCAGATTCGCTCAGGACTCGTGCTTGTAACCATTGCAGCCAGCTTGATTTTCGCGGTGAACACGCCGGCGGATCGCGGCGCGTCGAACGCGGCACGCGCGGCTGCGTCGCAGCAAGATCAGCAGCAACTCCCCGAGTCGCAAAAACCGCTGAAAGTCCAAACGGAATTGGTCAATTTGTTCGCGACGGTGCGCGATAAAGACCACGCGATTCTAGCCAATCTCAAACAAGAGGACTTCAAAGTATTCGAGGATGGCGTGGAGCAAAAAGTTGCTTTTTTCTCGAAGGAAGTGAATCTGCCGATTACGCTGGCGATTCTTGTGGATACGAGCGGCAGCCAACAACACCTCATTCTGGCTGAGCAGGACACGGCTTCGCGATTCGTCCATCAGGTGCTGCACAAGAATGATGAAGCGATGGTGATGAGCTTCGACACGGACGTGGATATGCTCGCCGACTTTACCGAGGATGCTTCCGTTCTCGAGCGAGCGATTCGCCGAACGGTGGTCGCCGTGGACGCATCGGGCGCGGGCGGTACGGCTGGAACGGTGCATGGCGGCGGAGGCGGGGGCACGGCATTCTACGACGCGATTTATCTGGCGGCGCATGACAAGTTGACATCCGAGGCGGGACGCAAGGCCATCATCGCTCTCACGGACGCCGAAGATAACGACAGCAAGCTTAGCCTGAAAGATGCGGCGGAGTCGGCGCAGCGCGCGGATGCTGTGGTTCACGTCCTGCTGATTGCGGAGCCAGAGGGATATTTCATGTCGGGGATGGGATATGGCGGCGCGAACGCGGCGAAGCGGCTTGCGGATGATACCGGCGGACGCGTGATCGCGGTGCGAAGTGAGAAGTCGCTCGAGAAGGCGTTTGATGAATTGACGCAGGAACTTCGCTCGCAATACGTGCTGGGATACTATCCGACGAACATCAAGCGTGATGGAAATTTCCGCAAGATTAAGGTGGAAGTTTCGCGGTCCGATGCGAAAGTTTTGACGCGCCGCGGTTACTACGCGCCGACGGAATAGAAGTCGCGGTGGGCGACCTCGAAAGCTTTAGGCCAGGATTTTTCGAAGGCCAGCGCTAAAGCGCTTGATAATAGGCGAGGCTCCTTTCGGAGCGCTGAAGCGCTCCTCCCCCCTTGCATAAATGCGAGGGCTGCCACAAAAAGGCAAGCGGATTATCTGCACGAGCGGTATGAATTGCGCTTTACGGAGTCACTCGCAGCATGAGTACGCCGTGGGCGGCGACGTTCGCTGTGAACTTGCCGGTGAATTTGCCGAGATCTTTTTTGGCCCACAAGTCCCGCACGTTTGCTGACAGGTGTGCTGTGTAGCCGAGATCTTCCCAGTTTGCTGAGATTTCTGCGTCTGATTTTCCACGATTGAATAATATTACGGCGCGGCTGCCGTCTTTCATCTGTTTCGCCCAAACTTCCAAATCGCCATTCTTCCAAACGCGCCGGCCTTCCATTCCGAGAGGATCTTGATCCACAGCTATCACTTCTTTGTTCGTTAGAACCTCGCTGATTTCGGGAGCCATGTTTCTGACGTCATTGCCGGCGATGAGCGGGGCTGCGAGGAGGCACCAGAAGCTGAAGTGCGAGCGGTATTCGTTTGGCGTCATTCCGCCATTGCCGACTTCGAGCATGTCGGGATCGTTCCAATGCCCGGGGCCGGCGTAGGAATCCAATCCCACTTGTTGATCGAGATTCAGAAGCCAGCCCGACGATCCATCCTTTTTGCAGTCCCAACAATCTGTGATGTCGCCGGTCGTGCGCCAGAGATTGCCGACATCCTTGCCCCAGAGCCATGGCTTGTGTTCGCCCCACTCGCAGAGGCTGAAGACGATGGGGCGGCCGGTGGATTTAAGCGCGTCGCTCATCGTTTTGTAAGCGGCTTTGGCGTCTTCGGTGCCGGTGTTGCACCAATCGTATTTTAAGTAGTCCACACCCCAGGCTGCGTATTGCAGCGCGTCTTGATATTCGTGGCCGCGGCTTCCGGGGCGGCCAGCGCAGGTATTGGTGCCTGCGTCGGAATAAATTCCAAACTTCAGGCCTTTTAAATGAACGTAGTCGGCGAGGGATTTTATGCCCGAGGGAAATCGATCGGGGTCGGCGACGATGTTGCCGGCGGCGTCGCGCTTAATTTGCCAGCAATCGTCAATTACGACGTATTGGTAGCCAGCGTCTTTTAGGCCGCTGGTCGCGATGGCGTCGGCGATGGATTTGACTAGAGATTCGTTGACGTCACAGGCGAAACGGTTCCAACTGTTCCAGCCCATGGGTGGAGTTTGGGCGACCGTGTTGTCGTTTGGGTTTGGGTCGGCGGTTGCGGGGATGGCGGCGGATGCGATGAGGAGAAGGATGAGGAGGCGACAGAAGCGGGTGTTGGGCATTTTTATGGCTCCTTCGGAGTTTCGGACGCATGAGGGTACTACACGGCTGGCGAAGGACACCACGGTGTGTGCGCGGAAAGACGCCGGCAGGATGCCGGCGCTACGATTGAAGTCCCGCCGGAAGGCTGTACTAACTATTATTTCCAGCTGAGTGACGGCTCGAGCCGAGAAAACTCTTATTTTGTCGGGGGGCCGAGGGTGCCAGGGGTTTCTGTGGCGTAGTAGCCTCTGCGCGTTCTTACAGTCAAGCCTTTGCGATCGGCGATATCCACTTCTATTTTTCGGTATTTTCCGTCGGGCGGGACCGAGGGCGCGTACGCAATGAAATATTGGCTGCGAAGCTCGGCGCCGATGTCCTGGAAAGATTCGGCGAGGTCGTCCACTTTGTAGGGGAAAAATACGCGGCCGCCCGTCTGAACAGCGAATTTTTGGAGGATTTCGTCGCCGGGCGTCTTGAACATTTTGCGGGGGTGATCGGAGGTGGTGACGGCCACCCAATCGGTGCTGGTGCTGATGGAATAAATGGAAACCTCGCAGCGCTCGGCCATCTCGATGGATTCGCTGAGGGCGCGGTCGCTCAGGTTGTCTTCGCCGTCGCTGAAAACCACGAGCACGCGCCGGACTTCGGGATTCGGACCATCGGGCATCGGCGCGCTGACTAATTTCTGCGCGGCCACGTAGATCGCGTCGTTCAGCGACGTGCCTCCGCCGGCGCGCTGCTTTTCGATGGCTTGCGTCAGGGTGCCAACATCGCCCGTGAAATCTTGAATCACTTCAGGCTCATTATCGAAAGTCATCAAGAACGCCTGATCTTTGTGGCGGCGAATCACGTTGTCGAGGAAATCGATGGAGGCGTCTTTTTCGAAATGCAGGCGCTCGCGAATGCTATTGGATGTGTCGAGAAGCATGCCGATACGCAGGGGCAGATCGGTCTGGCGGCCGAAGAATTTGATGTCCTGGGGCTTGCCGTCCTCGAGAATGCGGAAATCTTTTTGATCGAGGTCGGTGATGAAATTATTTCGGCGATCAGAGACCGCGGCGACGAGATGGACGAGACCGGTGGTTACTTTGAGAGGGGGCGCTTGCTTCTGAGTATCAGGCGGCTGTTGAGGCGATTTTGTATCCCCCTGCTGAGGAGGCACGGCCGCGGCTGGAGGAGGCGGAGTTTGAGGCGGCTGCTGCTGCGCCTTAACGACGAATACAAGTACGGACAACAGCAGCAAGACGAGCGACGTGCGCCACAACAATCGCATACCTGAATTATAGGTACTCGGCGAGCGCAGCGTCAATCGCGGCAGGCGGCGCGTTCAGCGCTTTGCCGAGTGTTTCTAGATAGGCGGCGAGTTCTGGCGGCAACGGGGCGCGCACTTCGATCGTTTTTTCGGTCCGCGGATGCAGGAAACGAATTTTGGCTGCATGGAGAAAATTGCGGCCGAGCTCAGGCAAGGTGGTTGTGCCGGCGCGTTCTTCGCGCGGAGCGCCGTAGAGTGTGTCGCCGATGACGGGACAACCGAGCGCGGAGAAATGGACGCGAAGTTGATGCGTGCGGCCGGTGTGCAAACCGGCCTCGACCAGACTGAAGCCGCCGAGAAGCAATTTCGTTTTCCAGTCCGTACGCGCGGGCCTGCCTTCGCGACGGCGGGTGGTCATTCGCGTGCGCCGGTGCAGATCGCGCGCTACGGGCAGCTCGATTCGCCCTGTCTGCGTTTTCAATTTGCCGTGGAGCAGGGCGATGTAAATCTTCTGGACCTCGCGCTCCTGAAACTCTTCCACGAGTTTTCGATGCGCGGCGTCGGTCCGCGCCACGATAAGCGCGCCGGAGGTTCCTTTGTCGAGGCGATGGACGATTCCGGGGCGCAGTGGCCCGCCGACGGCGGAGAGCGTGCCGAAGCGATCGAGAAGCGCGGCCGTCAGCGTTCCGAGAACAATTCCGCTTCCAGGATGCACAACCATGCCGGCGGGCTTATTAATTACGGCTAGTTCTTCATCTTCGTAAAGAACATCGAGTGGGATTGCTTCCGGAGCTACGGCCACGGGTTGCGCGGGAGGGATTTCGATTTCGACGATTTGCCCGGATTCGAGGCGGTGGGAAGGCTTCGTCGTGATTCCATTCACGCGGACGCGACCCTCGGCGATCAATGCCTGGAGGCGCGTGCGGCTAAGGTCGGTGGCGTTGGCTGCAAGAAAGCGGTCGAGGCGCGCCCCCGCATCTGCTTCTTCGACGGTGAAGGTGAGGAAATCGGCTGGAGTCTGCGGCACGGATGATTTACGCGCGTCGCGGCGTGGCGCGATTTCGGTTTGTCTTGGATTTGGTTTTGGACTTGGCCTTCGGCTCGTCCTTGAGGACGTCCTTGGGCTCGCCGGAGTTTGAGGCGGCCGCCATTGCCGGCAGTTGGTGATGCGTGCCGCGCCACCAGAGGAACGCACCAGTCAAGACGAATGCGACGGCCACGATTTGCATCAACGAAACTGCACCGTGAAACATCAGCGTGCGATCGGGATCGCCACGGACGAACTCAATGGCGCCTCGCTCGATTCCGTATAGCAGAAGGTAGGTGCCGAGAAGCTGGCCTCTGAAAGTTTGCCGTTTGCTGATCCAAACGAGAATCAAAAAATTGCAGAACTCGGCGGTGGCTTCGTAGAGCTGCGTCGGATGTAGAGGAACTCCCGTTGGCGTGCCGACCAGACGCGCGGCGACCGGATTTGTGAACGTGACGCCCCAGGGCAGCGTGGTGGGCTTGCCGTAGCAGCAGCCTGCCATGAAACAGCCGAGCCGGCCGATTGCGTGGCCAAGCGGCAGACCTGCCGAGTAGCAATCGAGCAGCCCGAGTAGCGGCATCTTGGCGATGCGCGCGTAGATCACCGTCAGCGCAATGGCGCCGAGAACGCCGCCGAAAAATGTTCCGCCGGATTGAATCAGATCGTAGGAAAAAATCTCGCGCGGGTGCTGCAGGTAGTAGTGCCAGTAGATGACGACGAGCCATAGCTTGGCGACGACGAGTGCGGTGAGGACGACATAGATGCCGAGATTCCAGACGCGATCGGGATCGAGGCCTGCGTGTGGCGCTTGCCTGCGCGCGAACCATAGGCCAAGCAAGACCCCAGTGGCGACCAGAACGCCGTAGCTATAAATCGTGAATCGCCCGACTTCGAAAAGAATTGGATGCACGCCTATGCCTTCTGCTGGCTGGGACTACGCCAATCAACCAGTAGCTCGAGGATTACGAGACCTGCGCCGACGACAATCGCGGAATCGGCGACATTGAAAGTGTACCAATGGTGGCCGCCGACGTGAAAATCGATGAAGTCAATGACGCTGCGGCGCGTCACGCGATCAAGAACGTTGCCTGCAGCGCCGCCGAGTATCAGCGCGATGCCAAATTCACCCAGGCGCCCGCCGGCGCGCCCCGTTGCAAGCAGCCATATGAGGAAACCAATCACGCCCACGGAAAAGACTATGAGCACCGGCGGAAGCCAAGGCGAGTTTGATTCGGCGAAGAGGCCGAATGCGACGCCAGGGTTGGTGGTGTGGATGAGGTTGAGTGCGCCGGGAATTAGGACGCGCTGCGAGCCGACTGAGGTGTATTTTTCGACGGCAAGTTTGCTGATCTGATCCGCGGCGAGAGCGGCGAGAACGATGAAGATGTTTCGGCAACCGTTCGCGCGTGCCATGCCTCCGGGCATCACGAGCCTGCAACGCTCGTTGTGCGCGCGATTTCATCGAGCGCGGCGGTGCAGCGCTCGCAGATTGTCGGATACTCGGAGTTTTCGCCGACGTGCGTCGAATAATTCCAGCAGCGCTCGCATTTCTTGCCATCGGCGCGATCGACTTTGACGCTGATGGCTTCGGCCGCGGATGGTTCGAGGTTCACCTGCGAGACGATGAAGAGAGCGGGAAGGCACTTCAGATGGCTCGCGAGAAGCGCGGCGAGGTCGCCAGAGGCTGAAATCGTTAGCTTGGCTTCGAGCGCGGCGGAGATTAGCTTTGCGGCGCGCGCTTGCTCGAGAGCTTTCAACACCTCTTCGCGCACAGAAAGAAGTTTCTCCCAATTCTCAGCTATTTTTGCTGTTGCTGCACTTTCGAGTTCTTCACCTTTCGGGAAATGCGCCATGTGGATGCTCTCGGGCGCGCCGGCCTCGTGCGGGAAGTGTTTCCAAATTTCTTCGGATGTGTAGACGAGAATCGGCGCGATTAGCCGCAGGAGCCCGCTGGCGATGCGATACACAGCGGTCTGCGCTGAGCGGCGGCCAACGCTGCGCGGGGCAAAGGTGTAGAGGCGATCTTTCAGCACATCGAAATAGAATGAACTCAAGTCCACGACAGCAAAATCGTGCGCGGCGTGGAAGACGCGGTGAAAATCGAACGACTCGTACCATTCGAGGGAGCGGCGGACGAGATCGCCGGTGCGGCGGAGCATCCACGCGTCCATCTCCCAGAGCTCGGAATCGGGTAGCGCATCGCGCGAGGGATCGAAGTCGGCTAGATTCGAGAGCGCGAAACGAAATGTATTGCGCAATTTGCGGTAGGTTTCCGAAAGCTGCGTCATGGCGGCTTCGGAATAGCGAACGTCGCCAAAATAATCCTGCGAGGCGACCCAGAGGCGGACCATATCCGCGCCCCATTTTTCGGCGACGTCGCGCGGCGAAACGAAATTCCCGCGCGACTTCGACATCGGCTCACCCTTGGCATCGAGCGTCCAGCCGTGCGCGACGACCTGCTTATACGGAGCACGGTCGCGCGTACCGACACCGACGAGCAGCGAGCTGTGAAACCAACCCCGGAATTGATCTGGGCCTTCGAGATAGACGTCAGCGGGCCAGGTGCCGTCTTTGAGGCTAAGCACGGCCAGATGCGTAGAGCCGGAATCGAACCAGACATCGAGAATATCGTTTTCTCTTTTCCATTTCGCGGCGCCGCATTTCAGGCACTTGGTGCCGGGGGGCAAGAGCTCTTCGGCGGAATGAGTGAACCAGGCGTCTGCGCCGTCTTGTTCGAATGATTTCAATACGTAGCGCAGCGCGGCGAAATCGTTGAGCTGCGTTTTGCACTCGCCGCAGGTGAAGATGATCAACGGCACGCCCCAGAATCGCTGGCGCGAAATGCACCAGTCTGGCCGCTCGGCGATCATTTCGTAGAGGCGATCGTGGCCCCAGCGCGGCGTCCATTTCACTTTGTCAATTTCATCGAGAGCGCGCTGGCGGAGATGGTTGGCTTCCATGCCGATGAACCATTGCTCGGTGGCACGGAAAATCACGGGATTGTGGCAGCGCCAGCAATGCGGGTAACTGTGATGATACTTCGCTGAGGCCACGAGAGCGCCGCGCGCACGCAGGAGCTCGACGATCGGCTCGTTGGCCTCGAAGACGTTCTTGCCTTTATATTCGGGCAAGCCTTCGATGAAGCGGCCGTCATCATCAATGGGCGCGTAAGTGTCGAGGCCGTAGCGCTGTCCGGTGTAGAAGTCTTCGGCGCCGTGGCCTGGTGCGGTGTGGACTACGCCGCTGCCCTGATCGAGCGTGACGTAGGCCGCAAGCACACCCGGCACTTGGAGTTCATCGAGAAAAGGATGCTGGAACCGCATGCCTTCGAGCTGGCTTCCCTTCCCGCGCCACCGAATTTTGGCATCGTCGAACTTCAACTCCTCGGCGAGTGCGGCGAGACGCTGCTCGGCGAGGAGAAGCGCGCCGACGGGGGTTTCCGCGACGACGTATTCGTAATCCGGATGAAACGCGAGGGCGCGATTTGCAGGAAGCGTCCACGGGGTCGTCGTCCAAATGAGCGCACTGACATCGGGACCGAGATCCTTCGCGAGCGCTCCACCAGCAACAGGAAATTTCACCCAGACCGAATGGCTGGTATGGTCGTGATATTCAACTTCGGCCTCGGCGAGCGCGGTGCGATCAACGAAACACCAGTAAACAGGCTTCAAGCCGCGATACACGTAGCCCTTTTCGAGAAAGGTGATGAAGGCGTCGGCAATAGAGGCCTCGTGGTGCGGGTCCATCGTGAGATACGGCTTGGACCATTGGCCGAAAATCCCAAGCTGCTTGAAATCGCGGCGGTTCGAATCCACGTACTTCGTCGCGTATTCGCGGCAAAGACGGCGAAATTCCGCGGGCGAAACTTTGTCCTTGCGCCCGCCGAGGTCTTTTTCGACTTTGCTCTCGATCGGGAGACCGTGACAATCCCAGCCGGGAATGTAGGGCGAGCGAAAACCCGCCATCGTTTTGGATTTAACGACCAAGTCTTTGCAAATCTTGTTGAGACCGGTGCCTAGATGAATGTCGCCGGTCGGATATGGCGGCCCGTCATGCAGCACGAAGAGCGGAGCGCCTTCGCGGGAGGTGAGGATGCGCTCGTAGATGCCCATCTTCTCCCATTCAGCCAATTGCAGCGGTTCCCTTTCGGGGAGCTTTGCTTTCATGGGGAATTCGGTGCGGGGCAGATTCAGCGTGCTCTTCAGGTCAAGCAGTTTGGACATGGATTCGGGTGGTTACGCCTTTCTAAGCCGGCGGCGTTCATGCCCGCACGACGCGAAGAACTGCTATGTTACAATGAATATGAAGGCAAGTCAGCCGCAGGGCGCGAGACATCCTTTTTGGGCGTCTCGAATCTAATGTAGTGAGCACGGTGTGCCCGGCGGGGGCCGACTTTAGCATGGCCGGATCAACTCTCCATCTGAACGAAAAACCGACTGATACTACCAGTGTCTATGAATACGGCACTCGTTTTGCCGTTCAGCAGAGTCATGGCATGCAGGGATTCATCTCGAACCTTCGAGATTTCTTTCTCGAGCGGCCCATCAAGATCCGTGGTGACATCAAAAACCCGTTCCAACCCACGACGTTTGGCGCGAGCGTCAGCGATAACCTGAAAGAATGGTTTCACCCGCTTCCGGCGTCGGCAAAGGGCCCTGACAAGTCGGGCATGCTTGTTGCGTGGACACCCGAGTTTGGCTCGTTCTGGAGCAATTTTCGGTCGGCGTTCAGCAAGTCGAAATTGCCGAAGGGCGCGCAGGTTCCTGAGATCTGGACGAAAGATACGCAATATTCGCGCGTGCAGGCGCTTTCGCTGGCGATTCACGTTGTGGTGCTCGTTTTAATTTTAGTTCCGCTGCTTCCTGAGATTCTAAATCCGCACACCACACAAGCTAGAACTGGACCTGTGGTCTCGATAGACTTGAGTTCGCCGATTCTTCCCAAGCTGCCGCCGGGAAACAAGAAAGCCGGCGGTGGTGGCGGTGGCGGCGAACACAATCCAATCCCTGCAAGTATCGGGAAATTGCCGAAGCCCTCTTACACTCAATTGGCGCCGCCTTCCGTGCACCCGCCTTTGAACCCGAGGTTGCAGGTGCCTGCAACAATTCTCGCTGTTCCGGACATTAAGATTCCAAGCCCGAATCTGCCGAACTACGGCGACCCGATGGCAAAGTTGCTTACGGATTCGAACGGGCCCGGCAGCGGAGGCGGCATCGGTACCGGCCAGGGTACCGGCGTGGGAAGCGGCGATGGTGCCGGCGTTGGGCCCGGACACGGCTGGAATACGGGCGGTGGATATCCGCAGGCCGGGGAAAACGGTTATGGCTCGCCGGATTGTCTCTACTGCCCAAGTCCGCAATTCTCGGATGAAGCCGTCAAGGCGAAGTATCAGGGTGTCGTGACTCTGATGGTCGTCATTCAAGCCGACGGCCGAGCGACCGATATTCACGTCTCGCGGGGATTGGGGCTTGGCCTCGATGAGAAAGCCATCGAGGCGGTGCGCGCGTGGCGGTTTAAGCCTGCTCTGGGGCCGGACGGCAGACCTGCCGCTGTTCGAATGCCTATCGAAGTGACCTTCCGCCTCTACTAAGCTCACAAATTTCAGCCGTTGTGTATGAGTCGCTTCCGGTGGCTCGCGTGCTACACTCGCCGACCATCTGCGTGCGACTACTTTGGAGGAATTGATGCCGGTGTTACGCCGTCCTTTTCGCGTCGGTCCGCTGAAATCCCGGAAATCAAAATTTCCCGTTCTCTCAGCAGCGCTGTGCCTCGCTCTACTTAGTTGCGGTAGCGCATTCGCGCAGCAATTTGATCCGAACTCTTATGCAGGAATGCGCTGGCGGCTCATTGGCCCGTATCGCGCGGGACGCGTGACGGCGGTAGCAGGAATATCAAGCGACCCGGCCATCTATTACATGGGTACACCGGACGGCGGCGTGTGGAAGACGACAGATGGCGGGCATGTATGGAAGCCGATTTTCGATGGCACTGGCGTGGCGTCGATCGGTGCAATGGCGCTGGCGCCGTCAAATCCAAGTATCGTTTACGTAGGCACGGGCGAGCAGTCGCCTGGGAACGGCATGTACAAATCCACCGATGCCGGGGCGACGTGGACAAACATCGGACTTCAAAAAGCTACGAGGATCGCGGCCGTGCTTGTTGACCCGCGCGATCCGAACATCGTGCTCGTTGCGGCTGCCGGTGATATGTCGCCAGGCACGGATCGCGGGGTCTTCAAGACTACTGACGGTGGAAAAACGTGGACGAGGACGCTTCATATTGACGACCAACTCGGCGCGTACGACATGTGCTTCGATCCCGGCAATCACCGCATCGTCTACGCGACTCTGTGGGCCTTTAGCTTCTCTGTGCCGGGTGCACCTGGTGGACCAAGAAGTGCCGAGGCGAATACGTATAAATCCACGGACGGCGGCTCGAGTTGGACTCCCCTCGGCGGCAATGGATTGCCGCCAATTGGCAAAGGCCGAATCGGCGTCGCGGTAGCGCCCGGAAATCACGGCAAGCGAATCTACGAAATTATGACGCAAGGGCTTTTTCGCACGGATGATGGCGGCCAGAGTTGGCGGCAAATCACGCACGATTCGCGCGTCGTCGGCAATTTTTATTTCAGCCGGGTGTTTGTGGACCCGAAGAATGCGGACATCGTTTGGGTGATGCAGACTGCCGTGTATCGCTCGACGGACGGCGGCCAGACTTTTTCTGCCTTCAAAGGCGCGCCGGGCGGCGACGATTATCACATTTTGTGGATTGATCCGGAAAATTCGCAGCGAATGATTCTCGGCGTGGATCAGGGCGCAACGATTAGCGTGGATGGCGGTCAGACGTGGAGCCTTTGGTACAACCAGCCGACAGGCCAGTTCTATCACGTTTCGGTGGACAATTATTTTCCGTACCGAGTGTATGGCGACCAGCAGGATAGCGGGACGGCCGTCGTATTGAGCCGGAGCAACAATGGAGAAATCACGGCGAGCGATTGGTTTTCGATTGGGGGATTTGAGATCGGGCATATCGCGCCCGATCCGCTGGACGCAAATCTCGTCTACTCCATCGGCTGGTATGGCACGGTGCTGCGATTCGATCGGGTCACGGGCCAGGTGGCGACGGTGTTCGTGCCTGACGAAAACACGCGCCTGTCGGGCGATGCGCCGCTCCAGTTCTCACCTATCGACCCGCATACTTTGTATCTCGGCGGGCAGAGATTGCTGAAAACATCCGACGCGGGAGTTACTTGGCAATTTGCCAGTCCCGATCTAACGATAAAAGCTGCCGAAAAAGACGCGGGCGCAGACAAAGATAAGAGCGAAAAGAAAGACAGCGACGCGCCAAGGCGTCCACAAGGCGCCATCACCGCCCTTGCAATTTCAACGGCTGCGCCTGGAGAGATGTGGGCGGGAACCTCTAACGACATTGTTCAAGTTTCGCGCGACGCCGGGGCCAATTGGCGCGACGTCACGCCAAAGGACCTTCCGCCGAAGACGTCGGTCTGGGACATCGACGTATCTCCCGAACAAGCGTGTGAGGCTTATCTCTCCGTGCGCGCGACCGGCGTGATTGATATGTGGATTCTAGGAACGACGCAAGCCTACCTCTATCGCACGCGTGATTGCGGCACGACCTGGGATAAAATCCTGAACGGAATTCCCCCGAACACCCTGATTCGCTCGATACGCTCTGACACGGTTCGCCACGGCTTGCTGTTTGCAGGCTCGGAGAATGGCGTGTACGTATCATTTGATGATGGGGATCACTGGCAATCGTTGAATCTGAATCTTCCGCCGGCGTCGGTGCGCGGCTTGGCCATTCACGGCGATGATCTTGTCGCGGCGACGTTTGGCCGCGGGCTTTGGATTCTGGACGATCTAACGCCGTTGCGTCAGTTGTCCGCGGACGTGACGAATGCGCCCGCGCATTTCTTCCAACCGCAAACCGCGCTCCGCATTCGCTGGGATACCAATCCTGATACTCCGCTTCCGCCGGAATATCCGGCCGGGCAGAATCCGCCTGATGGCGCGATCCTCGACTATTATCTAAAATCGGCGCCTGCAGGCGAGATTACGCTCTCGATTTTCGATCACGACCAGCATCTGGTGCGAAAATATTCGAGCGCCGCGCCCGCCGCTGACGACCGGCCTCTCAATGTGCCGGACTATTGGTTCGCGCCGCCCGCGATGCTGCCCAAAAGCGCCGGTACGAATCGTTTTGTTTGGGATTTGCGATATGCACATCCCAACGTCCTGCCGTACGGTTATTTCGGCGAAGCGCTCGAGTATGTGGAATTCACTTTGCCGAATGATGCCATTCCCGGCGATACGCCTCGGTTTGAGCCTACCGGCGCGCTCGTCGTACCGGGCGATTACGAAGCCGTGCTGAATATTGATGGGAAAGAATACCGGCAGGCGGTCAAGGTGGAACTCGATCCGCGCGTGCACGCGACGCAGGATGATCTCTCGCACCAGCTCCAATTGGCGCAGCTGATCAATTCCTGGATCGACACGACTTACAACACCCATCAAGATATTCAAACCGTTCGCACGACTCTTGACGCGCGCTCCAAGGCGCTCGAAGGCAAGCAGGCGAAGGACGCGACCGACGCCATTGCAGCGCTCGACAAAACTCTCGCAGGCCTCGAGCGCGGCGATGATTCGGTTCGCGGCTTCGGTCCTGAGAATCGCGATCTGACGCGGGTCTTCGAAATGGTGGAGAGCGGCGATGCGAACCCAACTGCTACGGCGCGAGCGGCCGCTAGTGATATTTGCGTAGCCATAAACAAGAACCTCGCTGCGTGGCGCAAGGCGGCCGGCGAAAACATTCCCCAGCTCAATACGCTGTTGCAGAAATACAGCGTTGATCCGCTGGCCGCGCCCGCCAGCGTACCAGCCGATATTTCGTGTGGTGAGTAATCTCCGGAAGATTGATGGAAATCGCGCGGAGCAAAGGCTGCCGCTCGGGCCGACATTTTTGTTACGATGTGGCACATGAAACCTAAGCGAACTTGGACCTTCGCGCTTTTTGCGTTGTTCTTACTCGCCGTTGCCTCGGCGTCGATTGTATCCGCGGCGGGCGCGCAAACGGGCTCTGTCGAATTTGTCGCGCGGGCAACACCGTCAAGCGGAGTGGCCGAGCCGATTCGTGGCCTGCCTTTTTATCTCCTGAGTAAAAGTTACGTTGATATTCGAAAGGAAGCTGAGGCAAGCCAGCCGCCGCCCGACCTCGACGCATACGTGGACAAGCTCGACGTTTCCATTCAGTTAAAAGCCTGGATGAAGAAAAACAAGACCTTGTCGATCTCGGGCGAGGACTTCATCAAGCAGCTAACGGTTTCGGACATCATGAACGTCCCGGAGTTTTTCAAGGCGTACGTCGAGCGCAACGCGGGCGATCAATCCATCAAATTTCCACAGCCGAAATACACGCCTCGCGATATGCAGAAAAATCCTGAGCGCTACGAGAAATTGCATCAGGAATATCTCGACTCGGTTCGCAAATTCTTGACGGCAAATCCCGACAGCACGTCAGGAATGGACCTCAGCCTCGACGCAATCGATCCGGGGCCCGCATGGCGTTCCCTTGTGGCCAAACGCGACCCGGCCGTGAACAGCCGCGCGCTTGAACTTGCGCAGACTCGCTATTTGGTTGCGAAGACTGAGACCGATCTCGAGGGTCGCGGGGCATTGCGCGGAGTTGCGCCGGGAAATTATTGGCTCGGTACGCTTGAGATTTACGCGACGATTGGCGACGCTCGGCTGCAATGGGATGCGCCTGTGCGCGTCAGTGCGGGGAAGACCGCGTATCTCGAGCTGACGAATTCGAACGCCGCTGAATCGCACAGCGCCTCTCACTAATACCGCTTCGATTGCGAATGCCGGACGATCCCATCATCTTTAAGCTTGCATCAGCCGATTCGAACGCTCGAGAGAGTGCCGCTGCCGAGATTTTCGCCAAGGGCCGAGCGCTTGCTGAGCCGATCCTCGCCGTTTGGCTGCAAGATCCTCCTTTACGCGCCAATTTCAACGACGGAAAGCCTCAAATGACGGTCGGCGTTGCGGTGCTGTCTGAAACTTTCGCCAGAATTCGTGCGGCAAACGGAAATCCGTCCCTCGCCGATGTCCCGCCGGATCAGGACGCGATCGAATTCGAACTTCGTTTTGCCGGTGGCATACAGCTCGACATTCTCACGACGAACACGCCCGGCGGCACGGGAGCTATAGCACGATTCCTTGACAAATTTGGCGAGGGCATTCAGCAGGTTGAACTCGACGTGAAGAGCGTGGACAAAGCAATGGAGATTCTGCGGACACATTTCAATCTTGCGCCACTTTATCCCGCAACCCGTGCCGGCGCGGATAGAACGCGTGTAAATTTTTTCCTGGCGAGCCGCCCCGACGGCCGGAAAGTCTTAATTGAGCTCGTCGAGAAGTAGCCGAGTCGCCGCTATTCCCCGCTCTGTTCCAAAAGTTTTGCCACCAGAGCGGACCAGCCCGTCTGATGATTCGCGCCGAGGCCGGCGCCGTTGTCGCCATTAAAATACTCGTGAAATAGAATTAAGTCGCGCCAGTACGGATCGTTCTGAAATTTCTCGATGTTTCCGTAGACGGCCCGCTTACCATCGCGACGCAGAAAGATGTGCGATATTCTCCTGGAAAGCTCTTGCGAGGCTTCCCACAACGTCATCAATTTGCCCGATCCTGTCGGGCACTCCACCTTTAAAGCGCTTCCATAGTAGTAGTCGTAGCGCTGCAGCGCTTCGATCACCATAAAATTCATCTGCACCCAGATGGGGCCTCGCCAATTTGAATTGCCGCCGAAGAGATTCGACGTCGACTCAGCCGGCTCGTAATCTACCATGTGCTCGGTGTCGTCCAGCTTCAGCATGTAGGGATTCTTCTCGTGCACCTTGGAGAGGGAGCGGATGCCGTAGGGCGAGAGAAACTCATTTTCATCGAGCATGTAGCGGAGAATTCGGACGAGCCTTTCCCGATTTACGAGTGCCATGAGCCGGCGAACGCCGCCGCTTTTTGAGCGCTGGCTCATGTCCATGTGCTTCGCCGTATCCGCATGATGATCGAGATACCACTGCGCGCGCTTCAGGAAACCTTTGCGCGACTCCACGTCTTCGGGTTCGATCGTATGAACGGCGAAAATCGGGATCAGACCGACCATCGAGCGAACTTTCATCGTGAGATGCTCGCCACCCGGCGCGCGAAGGACGTCATAATAGAAACCATCCCCCTCATCCCACAGGCCATTCTGCTGCCCGCCAATGTTGTTCATCGCGTCCGCGATATGAACGCAATGCTCGAAGAATTTACTCGCCAGGTCCTCATACGCGGGATTTTCTTTCGCTAGCTCGAGTGCGATCCCCATCATGGTAAGCGAGTAACTCATCATCCAGCTGGTGCTGTCGGATTGTTCGATGTGAATCCCGCCGGGGAGCGGACGAGAGCGATCGAATACGCCGATGTTGTCAAGTCCGAGAAAACCGCCTTCAAAAATATTCAGTCCGTCGGGATCCTGGCGGTTCACCCACCAAGTGAAATTCAATAGAAGTTTCTGAAAGACGCGCTCGAGGAAGTTGCGATCCGACCGGCCCCGTAGGCGCCGGTCGATCTGATAGACACGCATCGCCGCACTGGCGAAAACCGGCGGATTTTCATCATCGAACGACCACTCGTAAGCAGGCAGCTTGCCGTTAGGGTGCATGTACCATTCGCGAACAAATAAAAGCAGCTGGCTCTTGGCGTACTCAGGATCGATGAGCGCCATTGCAATACAATGGAATGCGAGGTCCCACCCCGCGTACCACGGATACTCCCATTTGTCCGGCATCGAAATTACGTCGGAGTTGTAGAGATGCTTCCAGTTGTGGTTGCGGCCAGTCAGCCGCTGGGGTGGCGGCACGGGCTGGGTGGGGTCGCCATCGAGCCAGCGAGCAACCTCGTAGTGATAGCACTCCTTGTTCCAAAGGAGTCCCGCGAGCGCCTGACGCGAGACTTGCTTCGCGTCATCGGACATCGGATGGCGGCTGATGTGCGCGTAGAAATCATCCGCTTCGTTCTGTCGCAGCTCAAAGAGATCGTCGAAACTTTTGCCAAATGCCGCATCCGAAGTGAGGCCATTCGCGAGCGCCTGATCTGTGAGTCGAAGGCGCATTTCACACTTTCCGCCGGGCGGAATTTCGAGCCGGAAATGCGCGGCGGCCTTTGTGCCGGTTTGCGCGGGATTTATCGCGGCCTTGTCACCATGCACGATGTATTCGTGAAATGCGTCCTTCACAAAAGGAGTTCGATTCTGCGCGCCGTAGAGGCGTTTCGCATTCGTCTCGTTCTCCGTGAAAAGCAATTCTGGCGCGCCTTGTATCAGCAGCCATCGCTTGCCGTAATCAGGTTGCTCGAGTTCGATCACTTCTATGCCGGCGGGTCCGGACAATTTACGCAATCCGGGCCGGGCGTCACTCGGCATCGTATTTCCCCAGTCCCATTTATTTCGGAACCATAGCGTCGGCAGGAGATGCAGCTTTGCGGCGTCGGGCCCGCGATTCCATGCCGTAACGCGGACCAATATGTCCTCGACCGAAACTTTGGCGTACTCGATGAAAATATCGAAGTAGCGGTTCTCGTTGAATATTCCCGTATCCATCAACTCGAATTCGGGGTCGTTGCGCGAACGGTGCGCATTCTCTTCGACCAACTGTTCATACGGAAATTGCGATTGAGGATATTTGTAGAGGTATTTCAGATACGCGCTCGTCGGCGTCGCATCGAGGTAAAAATAATACTCCTTCACGTCCTCGCCATGATTGCCCTCCAGGTTGGTGAGCCCGAAGAGACGTTCCTTCAGAATTGGATCGCGCTCATTCCAGAATGCCATGGCGAAGCAGATGCGCTGGTGCCGGTCGCAAAGACCCGCGATGCCATCTTCACCCCAGCGGTAGGCGCGCGAACGGGCGTGATCATGCGGAAAATAATTCCAGGCATCGCCGTCCGCGCTGTAATCCTCGCGGACAGTTCCCCACTGGCGCTCGGAGAGATACGGTCCCCAGCGCTTCCAATGGGTCTTTCGCTCGTGCGATTCCTGTAGCCGTTGTTCTTCTGCCGTCATCTGTGTCCTGAATTATCCTTTTGCGATGCCCGAACGCTCGAGTGGCTGCGCGAGCGCGCGTTCTGCGGCGTTTCACTTTACCGATATGCGAGCACACAATTCAAGCCGCGCTATCCTGCGGATCAATTTTAAGATTTGCGACCCCCTGGACTGACTAATGGGACGGTGCCCGGAGTATCGTGCTGGCGAACCGCACTGGCGAACGGGGCGCTGATTCTGTATCCTCTGCGCCTCAGACATGAGCGACGCGATTTGGTCCAATAGCTCCAGCCGCCTGCGCGATATCTTCAACCACGAGGTGCACCACCACAATCGCTCGTCGTTCGCGTTCATCTGGGTCGCAGCGGCTGCGACGATTGTCGTCTCCCCGCAATTTTTTCTCGGCAACGCATCTGGCCACGACATTCAATTCCATCTGGCATCCTGGATGGAAGTTGTCCAACAGTGGCGCCAGGGAATTCTGTATCCGCGTTGGGCTGAGTGGGCAAATTTCGGATATGGCGAGCCGCGATTCATTTTCTATCCGCCGGTATCATGGCTGCTCGGCGCTGCCTTGGGCCTGATTTTGCCTTGGAGAATGGTGCCGGGTGCGTTCATCTGGGTTGCGCTGGTACTTGCAGGTACGTGCATGCATCGTCTCGCGCGCGCGTGGCTGCGACCGCAGGATGCGATTGCCGCCGCCGTGCTATACACCGTCAATCCTTACCATCTCGTGATCGTTTATTACCGCAGCGATTTTGCGGAGCTGCTCGCGAGCGCCTTCTTCCCTCTGCTGATTCTCCAGATGCTTCTGCTGGCGCGCGAGGGTTCGCGCCGCATTCCTCGTTTTGCAATCGTGTTCGCGTTGATTTGGCTGGCGAACGCGCCAGCCGCCGTGATTGCAACGTACTCGGTAGCCGTGATCGTCGTTTCGGAGATTGTGTTGAGCCGGTCGCTGAAGCCCGTTTTGCAGGCCGCGGTTGCAGGAGCGTCGGGCTTTGCGCTTGCGGCCTTTTACATTGTGCCCGCCGTTGTTGAGCAGCGATGGGTGGAAATCTCGCAGGCGCTCGCACCCGAGTTGCAGCCATGGCGCAATTTCCTGTTCATACATGCCGACGACCCCGAGTTTGTTCTGTTCAATTTAAAAGTGTCTGGGGTCGCGCTGCTTGTCATAGCCGTCTTCGCAATTGCGGCGGTGTTGGCAGCGCGGCACCGCGGAAGCGCACCCGGAGTGTTCTGTTCGCTAGTTGCACTCGGATTCGTTTCTGTGATCTTGATGTTTCCGTGGACTGCGTGGCTCTGGCGGCATGTCCCCGAACTTGCGTTCGTTCAATTTCCATGGCGATGGTTGGCACCGCTCGATGTGGTCGCGGTATTTTTCTTTTGTGCAGCGATTGCGGCGTTGAAACGCCGCTGGATTGCCTGGAGCCTTGCGGCGATCGTTCTCGCGGCCCTCGGCGCGTGGATGACCACGAACAACTGGTGGGACGATCAGGATGCGCCATTTGTGGCGGACTCCATCGCATCAGGCGCGGGTTATCAGGGAACCGACGAATACCAGCCGCTCGGTTGCGACCGCACTGACCTCCCTGACAATCCGCAGCGCGCGACGCTCATTGATCCGCAGACCAAAGCTGTTCTGCCGGCCGCTGGCGTTCAGTTGAACATCGACGCGTGGACAGGGGAACATAAAATCGTGGCCCTATATACGACTCGCCCTGCGACGCTTGTGCTCGAGCTCATTGCCTATCCTGCATGGCGCGCCACCGTAAACGGCACGCCTGCCGCAATTCAACCGCTGCCCGATACGGCTATCGTATCGCTGGCTCTGCCCGCGGGATCAAGCCGCGTTGATTTGAAATTCATGCGAACTCGAGATCGAGCTCTGGGCGCATTGATTTCGATTGCGGCAGGAATTTGCTTCCTGCTATTTGAGTGCTCGCGCGGAAGGCGAATGTGATGCCTTGCGGAATTCTCGCTACGAAGTCTGATGTTCGCCAGTGCCCGTCTTTCGAAGCACGATGCGATCGCCCTTGAGTTCGTAACGGCTATCGCGCCAGACGGCCTTCGCGGCCGAGTAGCTTGCGCACCAAACGACGAATCCAAGCAGATCGCGCACCGGATAGAGCCAAAACGCCCTCCGCGCGGCCGGATCGCGCACTACCGTCCAGCCAACAATCCACGCTTCCAGCATTCGATTCAGCAACGCAAGGCCGAGAAACGCCACTCCGATCCCAACATGGCCAAGAAACGCAGCCGCAACGAAGCCGAGAATGCCATACGGCATCGCGAAAATCAGGCCTTCGCCAAAATGTCCCTTCGGCCGCGAATAGCGCGTGGATTTCGCCCATCGCAGTTGGTTGTCCCACATTCGGCGAAATGTGGGCTGGCTCACGATGTGATTGATTACGTGACTGGAGAGCACCACGCGATACCCAGACTTTTCAATTAGATTGCCGATCATGAAATCGTTCGCGAAATAATCACCCAACACTGAGTAGCCCCCAATCTTTTCGAGCGCGTCCTTGCGGACAGCGATCGTCGGCCCCAGCCCAAATTTCATGCCTTCGAGAAGATTGGCGACGAGCACACCTGCCGTCATTTCCACCGACATTCCGATCGCCGTCTCGCCGGACCAAAATCCGCTTAGATTCTTGCCGCGATACACACACGTAACCATGCCAACTCTGGGATCGAGCAGCGGAGCGACTACTTCGCGCAAATAATTCGGCGAAACTTCGACGTCACTGTCGCTGGTTACCAGAATTTCATACGCGGCGACCTGCGACATTCGATAGAAGCAATAAGCCGGCGGATTTGGCCACGGCGGCTTGCCTGTGACGAGAATTTGGCAGCGAATGCGCGGATATCGCGCTGCAATCTCTCGGATCACGCCGATGGCTGCGTCATCGGCTTCGTCGGCGGCAAATAGAATTTCGTATGACGGATAGTCCTGGCGAAAGAAGCTTTCGATATTTTCCTTCAAATTTGTTTCGAGGCCGTGGACGGGCTTTAGCACCGAGACAGCAGGCAGCCGATCATTCCCCGGGATCGAATTCTTCGCTTCGCGCGCGTCGGCGCGAAACCGAAGAGTTCCGATAAGCACGAGAATAAGAAAAATACCGGATGAAAGCGTGCCGATCGTGGCTACGGCAATCGCGAAATAGAGAATCAGATGAATGGAAAGTACTCCTTCAGCTCAAAGCCGACGGCGCCGCACGACGAACAATCACACAATCACTCGCAGCGGGCCTAGAGCAGCCCATTCGGCAAATCACTTTATCGCACTTTGGAGCGTGCGGCGGCGGCAGTCCGGCGTTTTGCGGAGGTAGCTTTTGAAATTTCGAGGCGAATCTCGCGTTCGCCAGCAGCGGGTGCAGGCTCGAGCGTATAGCCCGACTTCACGGCGTCGTCGTAGAACATCTTCACGGTCTCGAGCGAATAATCGCGCAAGTCTTTGCCAATGAGCGAGAGCTTTTTCAAAATGTCGTTTGTAACGGTGATGATGTGGCACCCGATCTCGTCAGCTTGATAAATATTCAGCAGCTCGCGCGGGCTCGCCCAAATCAGCTCCGCTTTCGGATTTGAGCGCATGATTTCAAGCGCGGCCGTCATCACGGGCACAGGATCGCGTCCCGTATCCGCTACGCGCCCGGCAAAGACAGAAATGCAGGAAGCGGCGCCGCCTTCGAGAGCGCCCGCAACTTCGCGTACCTGCTCGAGCGCCAAAACCGCCGTGACATTTATCTGAATCCCATCCGCGCTCAAGCGCTTGATCAGTGCATACATGGGCTCGCGCTTCGTGTTTGTCACCGGAATTTTCACGTATACATTTTCGCCCCAACTGGCGATTTCGCGCGCCTGCGATTCCATCGTGGCTTCGTCATCCGCAAGCACTTCAAACGAAATCGGCCGATCCGCGATCCGCTCAAGAATGTCGGACGCAAACGCGCGGTAATCCGTGATGCCCGCCTTTCGCATCAACGTCGGATTGGTCGTGAAGCCCTTGATGTACGGCTGGCGATATAGATCGAGAATGCCGTCAACGTCCGCGCCATCCCCAAATATCTTCACCGTCAATTCGGAAATCGGCTTCAACGCGCAGCTCCTCTGGACGCGGACTGAATGATCCACGAAGCGGCTTCCCGCAATGAGCCAGCGCGCGCGTCAGGAGCCTGCGAAGATTGTTTCTCGCTGTAGCCGCCATTTATCAGAATCGTTTTGCAACCCGCACTTTTGCCGGCTTCGATGTCGCGCCACCGATCGCCAACTAGAAAACTCACCGACAAATCGATTCCGTGCTTGCGCGCCGCGTCGAGCAGCATCCCCGGCTTCGGCTTGCGGCAGGAGCAATTATCCTTGTCGGTGTGATAACAAACGATGATGTCGTCGAGCGGCAAAGTGGACGCAAGCTTTCGATTGATGCCTTCGACGGCGCCGCGCGTCTGCGTCCCGCGAGCGACATCCGGTTGATTTGTAATCACAAACAATTCAAATCCCTGCCCCTTCAAATCGCGCAATGCCTCCGGAACGCCCGGAAGTATTTCGAGCTCCTCGAGCGTGGCGGGCGGATGCGGCGTGCCATCGCGCACAATCGCGCGATTAATCACTCCATCGCGATCAAGAAATACTGCGCGGCGCTGCTTTTCTGTCGCAGCAGTAGATTCCCATTTCGTCTGCTCGAGTTTGACCGCCGGATGCGTCACCAAAAGGTGCCAGACGACAGCCTGAAACGCTTCGACGTGCGGCGTGATGTGTTCCGCATTCACGGTAGGAATTAAGATGCACGCGTCAGCCACTTGCGCTGTATATCCGCCATCGCGGCCAACGATACCGATGATTTTCGCTCCGACAGACTTGACGAATTTCAACGCGGCGACCAAATTCGGGCTCACATTGAGCTCAAGATTGCCGCCGCCGACGGAAAACACGAGAACGAGATCGTTCGCGCACAAACGGCTCGTGCGCAACCACGCGTCGAACACAGTCGCCCAACCTTCGTCGTTCGTGCGCGCTGTCAGCTCTGCGACATTATCCGTGGGCGCATACGCCTCGATGCCGGCGATCTTGCGGAAGTCGTTTACGGCGTGCGAAGCATTGGCTGCGCTTCCGCCCACACCGAGGATAAAAAGCCGCCCTCCGGCGGCGCGCGTTTCCGCCAGCATCGTCGCCGCTTTTTCGATGACGTCGATATCCAAACGCGAGATAACTTCGGTGGCTTCCGCGAGGAATTGCTGCGCGAATGTTTTGTCTGCGTTCATCAGCGAGCGGCACTCCGCGCCGCGATAAATTGCGCCGTCTCTTCGAGCCCTGCCGGTGAGCCGATTTCGTAGAATCGCTGAGTCACTTCGAATCCTGCAAGCTGCCGCCCTCGCAATAAATCACCATACAAACTGGCGAGATCATAGGGCTGTCCGCCCGGAACATTGTCGAATGCCGCTGCCCGAAACGCGCCAAGCCCGTAGTCAATGTAGTGCATTCGAGAATTTTTCTCTATCTTGCTGTAGGCAAGGATTTGCCCGTCTTCGAATTCAACGTTGCTGCTATCCCACATGCCGTTATTGCGAAACACCGTCATCAAGGCCAGTTTGTCAGACGAAGAAAAGCTTCGGGCGACAGCCGCGTAATCACAGTCGAGATACGAATCGCCATAAAGAACGAAGAATGCATCACCCAGTTTCGGCAGCGCGTTCTTCACCGCGCCCGCAGTACCTAATAGTGAAGCACCATCAAACGAGTAGTCAACTTCGACGCCATACCCGCCGCCATCCTTGATCATCTCGCGAATCTGTTCGCCCAGATGCCCAACGCAAAGCACAACGCGCTCTATGCCGTTCGCGCGAAGCAGCCGCAACTGATGCGCGATAAAAGGCTCGCCGTTCACTTCCAGCAGCGATTTCGGGATTTTCTCGGTCAGCGGCCGGAGGCGCGTTGAAAGACCGCCGGCGAGAATAGCGACAGGCAGCAAAAAAGCTCCTAAGAATGCGCCACTACTGTCGTTCCAGCAAGATCGAACTGGACACGAACTTCGCGCAAGCCGGCTTGCCTCATGACCCGGCGCACGCGTGTTTTGTCTTCGGTATAAAGCATAAGGAATCCGCCGCCGCCCGCGCCCACCAGCTTGCCCCCGAGCGCGCCATTCGCGCGCGCGAGTTCGTAAAGTTCGTCCACGCGGCCGTTGCTCATTCCCGGCGAACGCTTTTTCTTGTGCTCCCAATGCGTATGCATCAGCTCCGCAAATTTCCGAAGATCGCCCGCCACAAGGGCATCGCGGCTCTCGTGGCCCAGTTGTTTCGTGAAATGGAGATTCTCGATCATTTCTTTGCCGCTTTCTTTGGTGCGATTGTCCTGATCGCGCAGGATTTCCGATGCTTCGCGCGCAGAACCTGTAAAAAAAAGCAGCAAATTGTCTTCGAGATTGGCTATCGCGTCGGCAGGCATCTTGAGCGGCTCGGCGATGACGCGATCGTCAGGCAAAAATTGAAAGCAAGTTATGCCGCCAAATGCCGCGATGTATTGATCCTGCTTGCCGATCGGCTCGTGAAGCAGATCAATCTCGATGCGGCAGGCCTGCTCGGCGAGTTCCTGCGGCGGGACGAAGTTTCTCTTCAGAGTATGCAGCGCGCGTAGCAGCGCAGTGGTGAAACTGCCCGACGAGCCAAGTCCCGTGCCGGCCGGAATGTCTGAGAGGCTAACGATATCGAGGTACGGGCCAGTAACGCCGGTCATACGCATCGCTTCGCGAATGATCGGATGCTGAATCTGGTCAACCGTCTCCACCTCTTCGAGCTTCGAATACTTCAAGCGAATCTGCGGCCAAAACGCCTCATTGATCGTGATGTAGACGTATCGCGTGATAGCTGCGGCGACGACGAAACCGGTGAATTTCCGGTAGTACGACGGCAAATCAGTGCCCCCGCCGCCGAGGGAAATCCGCATCGGGCTTCGGGTAATGATCATGGCATGACCACTTTACCGCGAATTGGCCGAACTCAAAAATGTAGTGGAAACAAGGAGTTGCCGGCTGGAAATCGCGCGCACCAACAAACGTGCAGGCTGGAAGATTTGCCAACTCAGCTGAGAATCTATAACCGCGTCAATCCGCTAGAGTGGCGATGCCCGCGCCGCAAACGACGCTTACGATGATCGTGAAAGGGTTGCCGATAAGTAGACCTGCGACCGCCACACAACCGAGGAACAGGCTGGCCTTGCGAGTTGGCGATTTGGAATCAAACATTGGTCACCGTCCGCTCATAGATTCGTAGACGCACCGCTCACGGTCAATGGTACCCACGGACAGAACGCGCGGACAGGTGCGGAAAGAAGAGTACAGGTGGCGGGCGAAATCGCTACCCGAACGGTGCCGCTCAAACCCTACGCGCGAGCAGTGCGAGCTTGCTCGCGGCGAGTGGCATTTGAATCGAGATACGTGAGGACCAGCGGCCAAGCCTGTGCTGCCGAAAGCGCATGATAGCTAGGCCGCGCATCGCAAAAAAATCCGTGGTCAGCGTCGCCAAATTCCACGCTAACGTAGCTTTTCCCCGCCTCTCGCAACGCATCGGTAACAGCGCGCGACTGCTCGGGACCGACGTGCTTATCCTTGCCGCCCCAAATCAGAAGCACCGGCGCGTGAACGTCTTTCACGCGAGCGAGCAAACCATTGCTGCGTTCGTTCGGCGCGATGCCGCCGCCATAAAACGAGACGGCGGAATCAACGGGCAATGCCAACGCCGCAAGAAAGGCAACGCGGCCGCCCAAGCAAAATCCAACCACCGATACCGAGAAATTCGGGCCGGTGCCATTCGCCATCAGGAAAGCGTGCGACGCGCGCAGATCGGCCTCGAGACCTCCGTCCGTGAGCGCGCGCATGTGTGGCATCGCACTCTGAAAATCGTCGTACTTGCCGTCAAAGTTCTGCACCGTCCGGTGATAGAACTCGGGACCGACCGCGAGATAGCCCTGGCGGGCAAATCGCTCGGTGACGTCGCGAATGTGCGCGTTCACGCCGAAGGCTTCCTGACACACGATGAGGCCACGCGACGGCACTTCCCCAAACGGCCGCGCCACATACGCCCGCATCGGCGTGCCGTCGCTCACTTCCAGCGTGACGAATTCCGTTTTGACGTCCATTCCACACTCCTCAGCAGCACGGGAAATTAACCGGGACCGTACGCACATAAAGACGTCGCACGAACCATTTCCGGGTACGACGATATTCAATTCTGCTACTTAGCATTACGAGCGCAGCTCGCGCAAAACCGTTTGCGCTCGATTGTTGGCAAATCCCCGGTAATCAATAACATGAAAGGCGATAACAATCCACATTTGTGCTGTTTTGGTTCCAGATTTGAACGAGTTAACTTCGCAAGCCCGTCGCGTCATTCGCAAGGTTCAGTCGCGGCGTATTGGCGGGCGGATTATAGCGAGATGAAACCAATGTGAATGAAATAGAGCGACGTGAGCGCCACCGCCATCCACAGCAAAACTCCCTGCGCAAGCGGACGCCATCCCACTTCTTTCAGTGCTTCTCGCGAAATGCTCGTACCGATTAGAAACAGCACAGCCGTCAAGCTAAACCGGCCCAGCGTAAAAAGTGACGTGCTGAGCCGCGAAATGCCCGGAACGTATGTGTTGATCACAGCCGCCAAACAAAAGAAGAGAATGAACCAAGGAAGCTTGACGCGAGTTTTACTGTGCTTCACTGCTGCCGTAACGAGCGCCAGCGGAACGATCCACAAAGCGCGCGCCAGCTTGACCGTGGTGCCGACGACGAGCGCGGCAGCTCCATACTTCGAAGCTGCTCCCACCACAGAACTCGTGTCATGAATTGCGAGCGCGGCCCAAAGGCCGAACTGCGACTGCGTCAGATGCAACGCCGCACCAATCAAAGGAAAAATCAACAGGGCAACCGCGTTGAGAATAAATATCGTGCCGAGGGACACAGCCATCTCGTCTTCATCGGCGTGAATGATCGGACCCACCGCAGCGATGGCGCTGCCGCCGCAGATGGCGGTACCCGCGCTAATAAGAAACGAGGAATTGCCGCGAACTTGCAGCACCCTGCCCAGTGCCAGCCCGACAATCAACGCAAATGAAATTCCCAAGGCGGTGTAAATAAATCCGCTTCGGCCCGCCTTCAGCACTTCGTGAAGATTCATGCCGAAGCCCAGAGCAACCACGGAAGCCTGCAGCAAAAACCTCGACATATCTTTGCTATCGGCAGGCAGAGGATGCGCGACGCTGAGTCCAAAAATAATCCCAGCCGTCAGCGCCACAGGAGGAGAAATAAACCCACTAGCGGAGATAATAAGTCCGCCGAAAAAAAGCGTCTTGATAAGTATGGCTTTGAGATTTTCGCCCGCCTGCGTCTGCACACGCCGATTATGAACCAATCCGCAGCTCGATTTTATTGGGAAGTTAGCGTGATGTCCCACACACGAAGCGCGGCTTTAACCGCTAAGGAAAGAGCCGAAATCGCTGTCATTCCGAGAAGCGCAGCGACGAGGAATCCCTCTTATTTTGGAAGCATTCAAATCAAGAGGGATTCCTCGCTTCGCTCGGGTTGACGTTCGTCGAATTAGTCTGTGTGATGAATTGGCTGGGATGTCTGAGCTCGAACCAGCATCCGCAGTAAGCGAAAACAAACAACGACCAGATCCAAAATTTGTTAAGTCCCGTTAGGTTTGTCTCCGCAACGAAATGGCTGGGAGGCCTGGACTCGAACCAGGATAATCAGATCCAGAATCTGATGTACTGCCAATTGTACGACCTCCCAACCGCCGCGACATAACAACGAGGGACGACAAAAAAAGGATCGCTCACGCGACCCTCAAAGAATTTTAGCTGTCGCGCTAGGGTTCGTCAACCGCGCCCGTCCCGCGTTCGGAACTCATAGCTGCGCACTCCAGCAGAACGAGCGCGTGGCGTAGTGCGTGGTAGACTCCGGCCGTGAAATTCGCACCGTCGCCGTGCGGCCGTTCAAGCTTTTAGCGCGGAATGGCGCCACTCATTCAGAAGACAATTAGATGAGATACGTTCCGTCCCGGATCGACCTCGCGCTGCTCCTGGTCATGATCGTTCTCATGGCCATCGAGGTGGTTGTCTTCGGAGACTTGTTCCGGGCCACAGCGCGAGGGACGCCACGCGGTTCGCGCTAGCCGTCCTACATCTATCTCATCGTTTATCAATGGGCCATGGCTGCCTCGATCGCAGCGCTGTGGATCGTAACCAGCCGGCCGTGGAGCGCGCTGCTGCTGGGAGTCCCGAAGCGATGGGGATTCGGAGCCAGCTTGGCACTCAGCGTGGCGTTCCTGGTTCTTGTGGCGTTGCAGCGCCGGGCGCTCTTCAAGCGTCCGGAGATCCCCGAGGTCGCTCGTCGCCAGATCTTGGATATCGAACCGATGGCGCCACACACGCGGCAGGAGCGCCGCGTTTGGACGTTCGTGGCCATTACCGCCGGCTGTTGTGAGGAAGTGATGTTCCGCGGATTTCTGCTCGCCCTCTTCGCGAGTTGGATCGGCCTCATAGCGGTCGTGGCCATTAATGTCGGCGGGTTCGGGATTTTCCACGCGTATTACGGCTGGAAAGGAATTCTCAAGACGGGCGCGTTCGGATTGGTTATGGCGCTGCTCGCGCTATGGTCAGCGTCGCTCATTCCCGTCATCATTCTCCATGCCGGCATCGACCTGAACAGCGGCGGCATGGCTTACAGCATGTTTCAAAATAGACTAAGAGTTGCTCCGTCGAAGGATCCCCTCCGACCCGACCTCAACAATCCCCACGACAACAAAGGATGTTCGCTTTTTCTTCGGCTGTGTTACCCTATTGCCGTTTACGGAGGAACTCTTAATGGACGCAGCTATCAGTGATCGGGATAGAGACGTATTTGCGGAAGCCCACCAGACTGTGCTGAACAATTTCAGCGAGCAAGAGCAGGAACGGATTGGAACGTTAGCAGCAGACCTTAAGGCGATCATCGACGCCGCAAAGAAACGCGCACAGGGTAAGATGAGTAAAGGCGCAGGTTACTAAAAAAATTCGACAATTAACTTGCCGCAGCGAGAGGGTCTTATAAGAGGATATGCGAATGGCGCACAACGTCGAGATGGTCCCACACATTCTGTTAGAAGCGAAAGAGAGATTCACACGGTATGTCCGCGCGGTGCTCGCTACTTTGTCTGCGCGGGATTACGCGGAACAAATCATCAAGGAGCACATTGATAGGGAACAGGTTCTGTTAGAGAATCGGTTCGGCTTCGGCGCATCCCGTATAGATGTCCCGCTGTCTCAAAGGCTTCCGGCGAGCGTTTGCCAACGGATAGAATCTATCGCGGCAACATTTCAAGCGCGGGCGGCGAAAACGGCAATATGTAACTCCTAGCCTGGCTCGCGAACGACGTACCGCACAATGCTGGCGGCTAGCTCACGGTGCTCTTTTCTCGATGGATGAAAATGTATTTCGGTCTGGCTGCTAGGCCACTGCCCCGCACGACGGATCAGAAAAGCAACTTCGGCTTCCACCGTTTCTAAGTCGAGCGATGAACCTGTCGGTGCATCTTCGTGGCACCAAACATACAAGTCGGCTTCCGTGTGCGTATTGCGCCAAGCGTATCCGTGATACCCATTCTTTCCGTTTGCATTCCATCCGCTGTAAAGTCGCGCCCGTATCGTGCTTCTGGTGACGCCCACATAGATGAGCTCTCCATTGGCGACGACGACGTAGAGCTTCGGCAGCCTCTTGTTAGCCAAACCAGAAAACTTGGCTGTACATTTCTTAGCATCGAAGGCCAACTTGAAGCGCTCAGGCCCACTGATCTTCATTATCTCTGCCTCGTCCGTATGTCTTCTAAGACTTGCTCCAACAGGCCCAACAGCCGCGCTGTGCTTCGTCAACCGCGGACGGGAGGCTCAACCGGAATAAGTTCCTTGCCGCGGATCGTATATTGCGTGCCGCGCCAGTGAACGTTCCGCGTAAAGAAGCTGACAATCAGAATGAAGAACGCGCAGGCATCCTGCACGGGAACCAGCCAGAATCGCTTGCGCAAAAGCGGATCGCGCAGCCCCCACACGCCGACGGTCCAAGCCATCAAACCGCATAGCGCGACGTACGCAATCCCGTACCCTGCAGCGAGCGCACGCCACGGAGCCACGGCAGCCACGAGCAGCGCCCATGCCAGACCGTGCGCGAAGATCAAGCCAACGTAACCCGACGGCGTGGCATTGCGAATCGCAATGCACCAACGCAGTTGATGCCGAAAATATTCCTTCACCGAAGTGACCGGATAAACTGTGTCCACGGGCAGCGAAGCGATCGCAACGCGGTAACCCCTCGCCGCAATCCGGTGCCCGAACTCGTGATCGTCGGTGAAATGCCCGGCGATATCCGCGAAGCCGCCGATCTCGGCGAGCCGCGCTTTCGTAGTGGCCATCGTCGCGCCAAGCGCAAAATCCACCGAGTTGAAGAGCCACGCTACAAGCACTCCAGAAGCAAAATCCGCCGAATTCCCTATCGCCTCCAGAACCGCGCCGAACGACCGGCTCGGAATCCCGCGATACAAACAAGTGACCGCGCCGACCATGGGATCGCGAAATGGCGCGACCACAGCACGAAGATAATCGCGGCCGACGCGAATATCTGCATCGCTGATAACCAGAATGTCGTGCCGCGCCTCGCCAACCATCCGCGAGAGCTTGTTGACTTTATTCGAAGCGCCGATCCTCTCGGCGCCAATCAGCAACCGAATGCCGGTCTGCGGGAAATCGCGAATGATTTTCTCGATCACCGGAATGGCAGGATCGTGTTCGTCGGCAACGTTGAAGAGAATTTCGTACTCGGGATAATCGAGATTGCAAAAGCTCGCGTAGTTTTCGTAGGACTCACGATCAAGCCCGCGCACCGGCTTCAAAATGCTGACCGGCGGCGCAAAATCCCGCGGTGGCGAAGCATGCCCGAGGAAAAAGCGGCGCGCCGCGACGATCGCTAGCACGTAATAAATCAGCGGCATCGCCGCCGCGATCAGTATCACCCAGCGCGCAACTTGCAAAATCGTAAGCACAATTTTATCCGATGCAAACGAGCATAACGCCGAGGCAAACCAGAAGAACGCCCATCCAGCGCGCCGCCGTCACGCGCTCGCCCAGAAGATATTTTCCGCCAAACGCCCCCACCGCATAGCTCAGCGCGGTCACAGGAACCACAAAGCTCACATTTTCAAACGCCAGCAGCATCATCAGCGAAAAAAAGCCCAGCGCCATCAATCCCACGCCAATCCACATCCAACCGACGCGAAACGCGCGCAAAATAACGCGCACCAGATTGCGCGGCGAGAAATCGTGAACTTCGCCGATTTCCTTCATCGCGCGTGAAACGGCGATTTCCCCGCCCGTCCCGGCGCAAATGATGATCACGAAGCAAAGAACGTCGCGCATGTTCACGCCTGCTCCGTGGTTCGCGGCGGCGTGCGACTGACGAGAAATACTCCGAGCGAAATCACCAACACGCCCAGCCAGCGAACCGGCGTTATAACCTCGCCAAGAACGAAATATCCGAGGAAGGCAACAATCGCGTAAGCGAAAGAAGACGCGGGCTGAACGTAGCTGTAATCGGCGAACGAAAGCACCAGAAGATACGCGATGAAAAACGACAGCAGCGACGCGATACCCAGCCAAACCAGCGGTGATTCAAACGCCCGGACAAAAAAATGGACCAACTGCCCCGGCCGCACACCGGGCGTGCTGCCGAGTTGGCGCATTCCCTTCCCCAGGAAAATATCGCCCAGCGGCCCAAACGTCACCATCAGGATCAGCAAAATCCAGGTCTTCAAATGCGTTCGTGCGCTACCGCTCATGCGCTGTGCGAACCCACGGGAGAATTCGGAACGGCAACGGCCACGGTTTCCTTCATGCCCTTGCGCGCCAATTTCCGCCGCTGCGCGCGAAGACGCAGGAAATCCACCGCTTCGTGATAGAGGATTTTGCGCGAATCGGCATCCCACAATCTCTCGCGCACAAATCGCCACGCCACTCGCGGCCGGAAATAATATTCATCGTAGAAGCGATGAACTCCGCTCATGATGTCCTCGCGCGAAAGGCCCGGGAAGGCAAGGTGCGGCAGTTGATGGCCGCCGTCATCGGCGATAGCTTCGCCGTGCAGATAACCGGCGTTCTGCGAGACGGTATAAAGCTCAGTCCCCGGATAAGCATGCGCCATAGAGACCTGAATGGACTCGCAATCGAGTTCCTTCGCGAAATCAATGGTGCGCTGGATAGTCTCGTGAGTTTCGCCCGGCAGCCCGATAATGAAATCGCCGTGAACGTGAATGCCGACTTTCTTGCAATTCTTCATGAAGCTGCGCGCCATCTCTACTGTCGCGCCCTTTTTGATATTTTTTAGAATCTGCGGATCGCCTGACTCGAATCCGACGATCAGCAAACGCCCGCCTGCATCGGCCATGGCTTTCAAGGCTTCGTAGTCGCTGTGAACGCGCGCCGTGCACGACCATCGGTGTCCCACCGGCTGGATTTTCTTGCACAGCTCAATCACGCGATCCTTGCGGATGTTAAACGTATCGTCATCAAAGAAAAATTCCTTGGCTTGCGGAAATCGCTTCGAGGCTTCCGCGAATTCGCGAGCCACGTTGTCCGTAGATCGCACGCGCCACGCGTGGCCCGAAAGCGTCTGCGGCCAAAGGCAGAATGTGCATAACGCCGGACATCCGCGCGACGTGTAAAACGACACGTAGGGATGCAGCAGGAACGGCACATTGTAATTCTCGATCTTCAAATTCTTTTCATAGACTTCCGTCGCGAAAGGCAGCGCATCAAGTTCCGCGGTCTGCAGCATCGGCCGCGTCGGATTGTGGACCACCTGCCCATCCTTCATGTAACTCGCGTTCGCGATTTCACTCACGGGCTTGCCCTGCGCATACTCAACAACAGCATGGTCGAATTCGCCGCGAACGATGAAGTCAATATCAGGACTCGCCAGCAAGCTCTCAGCAGGCTTAATTTGAACGTGCGGCCCGACAAAACAGATTTTCAGGTCGCGCTTTTGTTCCTTCATGGCCCGAGCAATCTTCAGATCGCTGCCGAATCCCACAGTTGACGTAAAAAGGACCACAAATTCGTAATCCTGCGCGATCCGAACCGTCTCCGCGATGGAAACATGATGGGGCGGCGCGTCCAGCAGCCGGCTTCCCGGGAGCATCCCCGCGGGGTACGTCAGCCAGACCGGGTACCAGTAGGACTCGATTTCGCGTGTTGCCGGCCAACGCGAACTCGCTCCACCGTCAAACTTCTCAAAGCTCGGCGGATTTAGCAGCAGCGTCTTCATAACTGACGGCATGAACAATGCCTCCTTAATGCCACGGGGCGATTAAGCCCGCGTGTATACCAACTCACCATTCTAACTGATTTAGATGCCGAGCCCAAGCCACCGGGAGGGCCGGTAGTGGTGTCATTTCGCCGGACGTTCGGAAAAAACAATAACCTGTTGGTCTGGGAGAATTGCAGTTAAGCCAACGGCATTGCGCGAAGGGTCGCCAGAATTGGGCAAGATATCGAAAGATGCTTCGGTCAACTTTAAGACTATATCGCCAGAACCAGGCGCGCCTACCCGTACTCGGACAAAGCCGAGCGATGCGTCAGTGGCTACCACTACCCCGTGCACGACTGGGCCGGTAGCGAATTCGGGCGAAAACATTCCCATTATCACCAACGGGGTTTGGTTTTCTTTCCATCCGTCCAAAACTAAAAACGCATCACTAACTGGTATTGCCATGTTTCTCCTTTGTGTTGAGCAGCTTGGGCTCAAGCAAGCAACTTATCTAGCGACCAAATTTCATTGGCGACTCCCGCCGCCATTGCCGGAGATATGCGCAAAGTTGAATGAATACGGCAGAAGTTATACCAAGCAAAGTACAAAGCCAATGCCGCCTTCAAGTTCTCGAACTTCTTTGAAAAAGCGTTCGTAAGCCGCGTGAATCTGCGGAGCTGCATTCGTACCGTAAGGTTCTGTCGCTCCACATGGGAAGTTGAGATGTACTCAGGTTTCGGGTTGCCCATGACTGGGACAGGCCGCGCATCCACGATTTCCGAGGGACTGTACCGTTCGCGGTTTGTCTCGTCTCCCTGATAGGTTTTCACCAACATGGCGTAATCCACATTCGTACCGAACGTATCGTCTACGGCATTCACATAAGGCCGAAAACCATCCGTTGTGATCTGGGGGCGAGTGGCGAGCCGCGATTCTAAGTCCTTCATTAGCTGATAGGCATTCTCTGCACTGCGCTTGCCTACCAAGTACGAAGGAACCAGCTTGCTTTCGGAATCTATTGCGATGAACAGGTATTGCTCGCCCATGACGCGCTCGTCATGTCGCGTGGGATTTAGATTCTTTTGACGGACGAAAACAAAGCTATGCATTTCGTCAACTTGGATTAGGCGCGAACGGATACCGCGCATTTTCTCGTCCAAGAGACGTTCGCAGTTCTTCCCGACGCGCAGAAGCACGCGCAGGACTGTCTTGTGTTCCACGCCAACTAGACGCGCGGTCGCTCGAACGGAGCAACCCTCAACTAACGCATTGATGATTTGGACTTGCTTCTCTTTCGGTAGGACGTTCATTTCGGCTTGCCTTTCTGCGGTGGCAAGCCGTAAACTCGAATCTCACGGTCGGCATTGCGGCTTACCCCGCTTGCTGATTTGGCCCCGCCGAGAGCTTCAACTCCCGACGGGGCTTTGTTTTAACAGGTTAATAATACAGCAAGCGCTTGCTGTTTGTCAAGGGATATTATTTTGCCTCTTGATGGTGGCGAGCGACAATGGTATAAAACACACCTCGGGCGTTTACTCATAGTGAGCCTCCGAATTCGACGGTCACTGAATCTCTAGTTCAGTGGCCGTTTTTGTTTTCCCGTCCTTTCAATGGGCAGAAACTAAAAAAGCCCACACAGCAAACACCTCTCCCGAAATCATCGGGGAGAAGCATCTCCTGTATGGGCTTCAAGAATTCCTGCCAAAATCTGACAGGTTCTTAAATCGCCTTGTTACTTACTTCGTCTTACGTGGCCTCCCGCCGCTACGTGTCTTGCGACTGAGCGACAGTTGTCTAAAATACTCCGAACCGCGTCGTGCCGTTACTTTGCCGCCTCTGCGTCCTAACTCAACAGCAGCAGCATTCTTTTTTAGCTTTGGCACGACAGCATCGTATCGAGCGCTTGGTGTTTTGTCAATCGGCTTTTATGGTCAAATGACACCACTACCGGAGGGCCAACTCGCCTAACATGTCGCTTAACCTATTCTATTGGAATACCTTAGCTAGCTGCCCGGTTGTCTGGAGCAGCGAAAGCTGCCCCTTTTGCCGCGCGAAATCAGCATCCAGGAACGTCACCCACTTCTCGCTCTCCTCCACCCGCACCTGCTCCAGATCGCGCAGGCTCGCGCGCCCCTGGTCGAAGCGCTCCTGAATCTCAGCCAACGTCTCCTGCGAAAGCTTGAGGTCCAACCGCGCCACCTCGCGCGCCGCTTCAAGCTCATGGGCATCGCGGGCTTTCTGCCGGACGTCTAGCCGCACATCATTGCGCTTCCCGCCAACCGAAAGCTCTTGGGCTCGAAGTTCGCTCTTTGCCAGCGCCACGGTCGCGGCCGTCTTTGCCGCGAATAGCGGAATCGTGATCTCGACGCCGATGTTGACGTTGTTCGGCTTAAATCCTCTGAAGAATTCCGAGTAGTGGTTAATCTCGCTCAGCAAGTCGTATTCGCCGATGAGCTGAACCGTTGGCCAATAAGCTCGTTTGGCGCCCGTAAACAAATGCTGCCGGGCGCTCCGTTCGTTTTCCTGCTCTTTCAGGTCAATACTATTCTCGAGCGCCACATTCTCGAGCGCCGCCGCGGATTCCTCCGCCGTCGCAGGCAAATCCTCCGGCGAGACCTGAATCGTGACGCTATCAGGATAGCCGAGTTGGTCGCGCAGTTGCCCGGTTAGGATATCGTTGCGATCGCTGAGCTGGAGAATGTGATAATTAATTTTTGCCGCGGTCAATTCGCCGCGTGTGACTTCGATTGGCAGCTCTAGCCCCGCGCCGGCGCGCTCGCGCGTGTAATCAAGAATCTTCTGCGCGCTGGCCTCTTCCGCGCGAAGTAATTCCAGCCCGTGGCGCACTTTCGCGAGTTCCAGATAAGCGGACGCCGTCCGCACAATCACCGAATCGCGAACTCGTTCGATTTCAAGTTGCTGATTCCTGGCGCGATCTTCATCCGCGCGCTGCTCACCATGCAATTCCGGATTGTAGACGTTCTCCGTGTACACCACTTTGACGATCGAGGGAGCGGAGCCGCCGGGAGTGGCCGGGAATCCGTTGCTATAGACATAGCCCGCCCCGGTAAAAACATTCGGCAGGAATGCTGAGTGCGCCAGTCGCGCTTCATTCTGCGCGACGGTGTATTGCACCCGCGAAAGCGCCAGTTCCCTGCTGTTCTTCAATGCCAGCGCGACTGCATCCTTCAAACTAAGCGGCTGCGAATCCTGAGCAAACGCTGCATTTACCCAACCAAACACGATCGACGCCAAGAAGAACATACCGAACGCCAGACCGCTCCTACGAATACGACATTGCCACCGCATTCGCGCCTCGCGTCTATTCATATCGCAGCGATTCCGTCGGATGGAGTTGTGCGGCTTTGCTCGCGGGCAAATAACCGAAGAGAAGTCCCGTCGAGCACGACACCAAAAACGCGATCACCACAGATACCCACGAAACCGGTATATGGATCTCCGTTGGAATCGGGAAGAAGCGAAGCAGCGCCTCCGCGAAGAATGGAATTGCCACCGCGATGGCAATCCCCGTCAGCGCGCCCGTTCCACTGATGATCACCGCTTCCATAAGAAACTGATACAGGATCGCCCCGCGCGGCGCGCCGACGGCCATGCGAATGCCGATCTCCCGCGTCCGCTCCGTCACCGTGACCAGCATGATGTTCATGATCCCGATGCCGCTGATCGCCAGAGCAATCATCGCGATGATAATGAGAACGATGGTCATCGCCAGCGAAATGTGCCGCGCAGTCTCGAGAATCGAGCTCAAATTCTGAATGTGATACTCCACGCCGGCCCGGTGTCGGCTCATCAGCATCTCGCGCGACCCGCGCGTCACGGCCTCGACATTTTCCGGATGATCGGCCTGCGCGTAAAAAGTCTTCACGTAATCCTGCCCCGTGTAATAGCTGATCAAGGAGAACGGAGCCAGAATCGAATCGCCGGTGATTTCCGATTCACCGAACGTCGAAATTCGCTCGCGAAACACGCCGATTACGGTCAGCGTCAGTTCGCCGACGCGTATTCGATTCCCTACCGGGTCCTCGCCGGGAAACGCGATGGCCGCCAACTGCGGCGTGAGCAAGCACACTTTGCTGTGCGAGCTCATGTCGTCCTGATCGAAATAACGCCCGCGCACGATTACGAGATGGCGAATTTCCTGAAAGCCTTCCGTAACCCCGACGACAGCGACCGCATGCACCACGCCGCGCGCTACGATCGTTTGCAAAATCTCGCGCGTCCCGGCAACTTGCGCGACGTGCGGCACGCCGCTCTTCACCGCCTGCAAGTCAGCCTCGGAAATTTCATCCGCCATGCTGGTAGGCTGCGTGCCTCCCGGATGAATCACTTCGCCGTACACAAGATTCGCGCCCACCGCCTCAATCTGCGAAATAATGTAGCGCTTCCCCGCCAGCGCCACCGTAACAACCAGCACAATGCACGCGCTGCCGATAATCACGCCAAGCATTGTCAGCATGGCGCGCAGTTTATTGGCGCGCAGGGCCTCCATCGCGAGACCCCAGGTTTCAGCGAGAACGATGGGCGAATTGGAACGTCGGTCCAAGCGATTGCTTCCGAATCTACCTCAGCGGCGCATCGAGCGTGCGCCCAGTTTCCAGAAGCGCATCATAGTCGTGAGAGGCACTTGTAGCGCCGTGTTTCAGCCCGGCATCTTGGTTTCGGCCAACGTATTCGCGCAAGTGCGTAATTCTACAATTCCACCTATCTTATTTGAGTCCCGAAGCACCGCAAACGATGCTTATTAAATCATGCAACCGGTGGCTGTTGCCCCGACGAAAAGTCGCGCGCACCACAAGTTTGACCACCTACAACACGAATGATATAAATGCGTCAGCCGTTTTCTCCACCGGTGGGGCCGTGGCGCAGTTGGGAGCGCGCCTCGATGGCATCGAGGAGGTCGTGGGTTCGAATCCCATCGGCTCCACCAATAAAAATAGATTTATGCCCTTCACGTTGTACATCTTGCGCAGCGAAACGCATTGAAAACCTCGTCGGTCATGCTATTCGGCCGCAGAAGGCTCCTGCCTTCGCCAATATTTTCGCAACTTTCGCCCGACCACCATGTTATTCAGAGCCGGGAGGCTCCTGCTGCCTCCCGGAACCCATTCGCAATATCCGCCGAATTCCCCAGAGCCGAAGCCTTCGTCCTTCTGCACATTGACTTGACGTTGAGCCCATCCTAATATGCGCAGCACCGCGAGCAGCGCACGCGAACTCTCGCCGACACGCTGCGGAGGCCCCAAACGATGGAGTGGCGCGATATTCATACTGACCGGCTCGAGGAATTGGCGCTGATCCATCGCTTTTCGATCAAGAAACGCCAAAATAACGCCGAAATCGATTTTCACATCACCGTAAAGGAATTCGCCTCGCCGCCCCAGGGTCAGCACTTGCGCTTTTTCGCTGTTGCCGATCGCGAAGTCAATCAGAAGACAGCGCCTTTCCTGCCTTCCGGCTGGGGTGATACCATCGGTCAAGCGCTGCGGGATTGCATCCAGCTCATCCGGCAATTCCCTTACGAAGCTCACGAGCAGGATTAGATTCGTGGAACTCAATAAAAAAGAAATCGAGCCTGGCATCCAGTTGTTCGAACTCACCGGAAGCATTCACACCGGCCCGGAATGCAAGCGTCTCGACCAAGCCGTAGATGAACAGGTGCAGCACAATCAAATGCGCATCATTTTCGACTTTACCCGCGTCACCCACATTGACAGCTCGGTCATCGGCCTAATCGTGAAAAGCCATTCGCGCCTCAAAAAATCCGGAGGCGAACTGCGCCTGGTAGTCGCCGGTGGAATGGTCGAAAAGGTCCTCAAATTAACGCAAATAAACCGCGTAATCACCCTCTACCCCACAACCACAGATGCGGTCACAAATTTCCCGCCGCAAAAAGCGGCCTCGTAACAAGATCCGCTGCCCGCAGTACGACGATGAGTAAAAGGCCATGATCTTTAAACACAGCATCCGGATGTTGGCAAAGGCGCCCGGATTCACCCTCCTCACCGTTGTGACGCTCGCGCTAGGAATCGGCGCGAACACGGCAATCTTCACCGTAGCCAATTCAGTTTTACTGCGGCCTCTAGCGAACAAAGATCCCAGCCAACTCATGCGTATCAGCACCCAGCGGGATGGCACTTGCTGCGTCTCGCTTCCCTACTACGCTTTGCTGCGCGACACGAACCGTTCCTTTTCGGGCGTGGCAGCATACCAATTCGACGCCGCGAACATGGCAGGCCGCGACGCCGTCGAGCAGATCGAGGCGGAGCGCGTGAGCGGAAACTTTTTCGACGTTCTCGGCGTGCAACCACTCGCCGGCCGAACATTTCGTCCGGAAGAAGACCAGCCCGGCGCTCGACAAGTCGCATTGATCGGCTACGAGCTGGCCAGCCGGCTTTTTGGCAACGAACGAAGCGCGCTTGGCCAACACCTCGCTTTGAATTCAAAGGACTACACGGTCATCGGAGTACTTCCCCCGAAGTTCGGCGTGCAGCTGCTCGGCCGGCAGCCCGAACTCTGGATGACGCGGCTGATCGATTTCAGTCTCGTAACGCCGGAGCGCGTGAATCTTGGCGGCATGTATTACGAAGTGATCGGCCGGCTGCGTCCGGGCGTCACACCATCAAAAGCGCAGGCGGAATCCAGGGTGATTTTTCAGCAGTATAAACACGACAAGCCCGGCAATTTCGATTCGACCTCCGACGTGAACATGACGGTGACCGATCTCCAGGCAAATCTGGTTGCTAACGTTCGCCCAACTCTGCTGATACTTTCGGCGGCTGTCGGTTTTGTCCTGTTGATCGCGTGTGCCAACGTCGCCAGCCTACTGCTCTTTCGCGCGCTCGCGCGACGAAAGGAATTCGCGATCCGCAGCGCTCTGGGGGCCCCGCGCTGGGCGATGGTCCGCCAGCTCCTGACCGAAAGCGTGCTGTTGGGGATTGCGAGCGGCGGTCTGGGTGTTTTTCTCGGTCAAATCGGAACGCGGTTCCTCGGTGCGTTCGCGCAAACCAATCTGCCTCAGTTGGTTGACGTCCCGATCGACTGGCGTGTGCTCGCGTTTACGTTGGGGATTTCAGTGTTGAGCGGAATCGTATTTGGACTCACTCCCGCCTTGCAGCTGTCGCGCCCCGATGTCGGCGCAATGTTATCCGAAGAAGGACGCGGATCTGCGGGAAACCGGCAACGAAATCGCGCGCGGAGTGTGCTCGTCACCTCTCAAGTCGCCCTATCGATGATTTTGTTGATCGGCTCAGGGCTGCTAATACGAAGTTTTGTGAAGTTGCGGTCGGTGGACCCGGGATTTGACGCCGCGCATACCCTGACCGCCCGGGCGTTCCTCCCGCCCACAAGCTACGCCACCGCACCGGAGCGGATTGCGTTCTATCAGGATGCGCTGCGACATCTCCAATCGATTCCAGGTGTGGAGTCCGCAGCCATCTCGACCGCATTGCCGGTACTCCCGACGCACGAGGCTCCCGCGCGATTTGAGGGTGCGCCCGAGGTTGAGCTTGGCCGCCGTCCAACTGTGATGATCGAATCGATAAGTCCTGATTATCCGAAGGCGATAGGCGCGCCGTTGGTCGAAGGCCGTCCATTCCTAGATTCCGATAACGCGACCGCCGCGCCTGTCGCAATCGTGAACCAAACTGCAGTGCGGCGCTTTTGGCCCAATCAGGATCCAATTGGCAAGCTCGTTTGGATCGGAACGCTGGCTCCCGTTCGTGTTGTCGGTGTGCTGCGCGATGATAAGAACGAAGCCCTCGCGACACCCCCGCAGCCGGAAGTGTTCTTTCCATATCCACAGTTCCCCTATCCTATGCTTTACCTCACCCTGCGCACGTCGATGGATCCACACACACTCGCTTCGGCGTTGCGCGAGCAGGTTGCGGCAGTGAACCACTCCCAGCCCGTCACCGACGTGCAAACAATGGAAGACCGCGTCGCCTCGGGAAGCGCATCAACGCGTTCGATGATGCTCTTGGTCGGCGTCTTTTCAGCGACGGCGCTGATTTTAGCGATTGTTGGAGTCTATGGTTTGATCGCCTTCCTTGTCGCGCAGCGCACGCAGGAAATTGGCATTCGCATGGCCCTCGGAGCAACGAACGCCGACATCTTTAGACTCGTCATCGGAAACGGAGTCAAACTTGCCGCCGTCGGAATCATGATAGGCCTCGCAGCTTCATTCGCGCTCACGCACGTGATGGCGAGCCTTCTATTTCAAACGAGCCCATTCGACCCCATCACGTTTACTGGAAGCGCAGTTATTTTTGCTGCTGTAGCGGCGCTAGCGAGTTATATCCCCGCGCGGCGCGCAATGCGCATCAATCCCATCCACGCGCTCCGCGCTGGCTGAACTGCCCGAAATCGTTTCTGCGACGATCGTTGAACATCTACTACACCACTGGTGTCAGTGCATGATTTCGGTTGCATCGTCGCCCAACTAAACCCTCAGTCACCTCTTGCCGATACGCCACCGTATGGCGCAACTCGCTCCTTTCTAGTAACTAATAGACCAAGATTCGACGAAATCGCCGCTCCAACGCCTAGGACTAGTACTATCCTTCACACACCAGCCTTCGGGGGATATCGTGTCGCAAACATCTGGTACTAAGCCCGCTCAAGCGGCTCGGCGCAGCACGCGCATCGAAGAGACCATTCCGCTCACCGTCATCGGCGTTGACTCGGCTCGCGGCCCATATCGCGAGCAAGTCTTCACTTCAGCGATCAGCTTTCACGGCTGTAAGTACGAGTCGAAGTTTGACGTGCTGAACAATTCTCTCGTGCTCCTGGAACTTGGCGGTGAAACTCCCGATTCCCCGACGATTACGGCGCGGGCGCGCGTGAAATGGGCCAAGCGTCCCGGCTTCACCGGCGGCCCTCATCTCACCGCCATCGAACTCGAAGAGCCCGGCAACATCTGGGGCCTTGAGTCTCCGCCGAAAGACTGGCTGGAAGTCGAAGAGCGAATCAAGTCAGGCATCGAGCCGGTCAAGCCGCAGCCATTTCTCGTGTCACGCGCCGAATTTGCGTCAACCACCTTGGCAGTGGCTGAGCATGCCAGCTCCAATCTGAGTTTTGCTGCCGAGTCTCCTGTGCATCAAGCTCCGGTGCATCAAGTTGTCGCACATCAAGCCGCCGCTGCCGCTCGGCCCGTAGGCGACTTGATGCGAAATTTCCAGGCCGAAATGGAAAGTTTCCTCTCCCAAGCAGCCAGCGCCGCCGTCCGCGATCGCGTCACCGCGACGATGGAAGAGGCGCGCACGATGCTCCGCGAAGAAGCCAGGCGCGCCCTCGCGGAAACCGCAGCGATGCAAGCGACGCCGCTCATCGAACAATCGCTTCGCCAGTTCAAGAACGCCAGCCAGGAAACAGCTCTCGCGTTTCAAGTCCAATGGAGCCTCAAACTCGAAGAGGACATCGCCAAGGCCCTCGGCCGCATCGAGGAGCGGCACAGCGAGCTCGACGCTGTGGCAGAAGGCATGGCCGCTAGCGCGATTCAGCGCCTGCAGCGCGCTCTGGAAGCTTCGCGTCGCGACGGCATCGAGCGCATCATCTCCGGCCTCAAGGAACAATTCACTCCTCTGGTCGAACAGGCCAAGTCCGCGACGGCCGAATTGAGCGCCTGCAAGGTTGAAGCCTCCAAAGTATTCGAGCAGTCGCTCGAGGAATTTTCCGCTCGCACCGAGGAAATCTGCGCGCGCCTCGAACAGAAATTCGAATCAGCGCTCGCCGAACGTCTCGAGTCGGCGCAGCAGGAACTCGATCGCTCGTCCATGATCGCGACCAGCGTCGCTCTCGATAGCCTGCGCCAGTCATCGCAGCAGTACGAAGCCGAAGTGCGTGCGAAATTGCAGCGCGAAGTCGTCCCCGTTTCCGAAGAAGCTCTAGCGGCTCTCAAGCAAACCGCTGGAGATGTGAGACGCGAATTTGCCGAGGAAATGAACGATCGCACGCGCCGTCACTTTGAAGAAATCAGCGCGGCAATTGCAGGCCTGGGCAAAATCGGGAAAAAGAATCCGGCAAAGTAGAAAAGGTAGACGCAGAGGAAACATTTAGAGGAAGAAGTAGAGATCGTGGTGGGCGTTCAGCAAGGCCGGTCCAGAAGGTGAGTCGAATATGGCGACGGAAGCACAAGTTTCATCTTCAGTAGCGGATTCACCAAGCGAAGCGCACCACCATTGTAGCGTCGCGCCTTGCGAACGCGACGTAGTTGCCGAACTCGATTCCAAGCCGCTGTGCGTCGAACATTTCCTCACCGTTTCGATGAACGAGCTCGAAGAGCGCGCGCGCAAGCTCACCGTCGAAGCCTTCGAAAGTTCCGAAACAACTTCCTTCCGCGATCTCATTTCTTCTTGCGCTCAACAGGCTCACCGGCTCTCCCAGGACGAGCGCAATGCCGACACTCGAATTAAAGCGCGCCTGCTCGATATTTTCTTGCGCGCATCGCAGCTCGGCCAGAGCCTTCGCCGCAGCCCGCGCGTCGAATCAGCTGTATCGGTCTACGTCCGCCGCGAAGAATCCGGAAGAACCTGGGAAGAAGAGACGTGGACTTCCACGCTGAGCCTTCACGGCGCCGGCTTGAGTTGCCGGCACCTCGTCGAAAAAGGCGGCTTGGTAATACTTTGCCGCAAAGACAAAGGCGAGCGAGCGCGGGCGCGTGTCGTCTACTGCCGCTACGATGGACAAGGCCGCCGTCAGATCGGCGTAGAATTTCTAGACCGCCCCGATTTCTGGGATTTTTTGAAGCAGCCGCAAAACGAACCCGCCTAGCCCCGTGTAAACACGCATAGAAACATCGCGGATCCCTCGCGCCTCGCCGCGACAACGTCACTCGTCGCGCAAACAGCGCTCTACCACCAGACGCGTTGCAAAAAAACGAACGGCGTCATCCCGAGCCAAGCGAGGGATCCCTCTTGGCTTAAACTCTCGCAAAAGGAAGAATGAATCGTGGCCGCGCGATTACGTTAATGTCCCGCTCGCCGCCAATTTCCCGTACCACAGTCCCGAATCCTTAATCGTCCGCTTCTGCGTTCTAAAATCCACAAACGTAAATCCGAACCGCTGCGTATAGCTCTCCGCCCATTCAAAATTATCGAGCAAACTCCACGCGTGATAGCCGCGAATATTCGCGCCATCCTTAATCGCTCGCCCAACGGCACCTATGTAGCCGCGGAAAAATTCGATCCGCCGCTGATCGGCCACTCTTCCGTGCTCATCCGGCGTATCTCCGTAAGAGCAGCCGTTCTCCGTAACCTCGATAATCGGATTGTTGTAATCGCGCGAAATCCGCATCAGCAATTGGTAGAAGCCGTCGGGCCACACTTCCCAACCGAATTCGGTCCACGGCCCATGTTGCCCATCGGTGTGGCTGTAATTCAGATTGGCGCGATCGTTAGCATCGGCGATGATCGACCGGTCGTAATAATTGATCCCCAGATAATCGAGCGGCACCTTCGTGATTTCCATATCTCCCGCGTGCACCCCAAGCATTTCCGGAGTGATCAACGAAGCCAGCACTTTCGGATATTCACCCTTCAGCGCCGGATCGATGAACCACGCATTGCGAAACGCGTGATAGCGCTCCGCCGCGGCCTTATCCGCTTCCGATGGAGTCTTGGGATGTGCGTAGCTGGTATTGAACGCGGTGCCAACTTTCGCGTTCGGGCGCGCGGCCTTGATCGCGCGGAAGCTCTGCCCCTGCGCAAGATTCACAACGTGCGTGGCGCGAATGAAATCGTGCATATCCATGCGGCCGGGCGCGTGGACGCCGGTGTAGTATCCGAGGTAAGTAAAAATCCACGGCTCATTGAATATCGCCCAATCCGAAATCCCATCGCCCAGTTCCTTCGCCACGATCGATGAATAATCAGCCATGCGTCCGGCCAGTCCGCGATTCGGCCATCCGCCTTGATCCTCGAGCGTCTGCGGCAAATCCCAGTGATAAAGAGTTGCCAGCGGCCGAATATTCGCTTCGTGCAGCGCGGCTATGAGCCGCTTGTAGTAATCGAGGCCTTGTTGATTCGGCGCGCCCGTTCCATTTGGCTGGATGCGTGGCCAGCTGATCGAGAAACGATAGCTCGAAAGATTCATCTGCTTCATGATGGCGATGTCTTCCTTGAAGCGATGGTAGGAATCGCAAGCGACATCGCCTGTCGCCGAGCCTTTGATGTTGCCGGTGGTGTGAGAGAAGCGATCCCAAACGGATTCGCCCTTGCCGCCTTCCTTCCACGCGCCTTCCACCTGATATGCGGCGGTCGCGCTGCCCCAATGAAAATCGTGCGGAAATTGAAACGGCTCGGGCGGAACGCCGGGCGTCGTGCCAAACGGCGCTCTCTGGTCCGGCGAATCAGCAATACTGAAAAGCGAACCGCGCGGCACAAGCGTCGTTCCAGCAATTCCAAGCGTGAGCCAAAGAAAATTGCGGCGATTCAGTCCATCCGAAGGCATCGAGTTTCTCCCGCACAGTTTTTAGCACAATCAGGCCAAATGGCGAACAAATTCGGCAGCGATCGGCGCCGTTGTGCGCACCATACGCTTCTGTGTCGGATTGGCACGCGAGCAACCGGTCTTCACTTCCCGGCTTCCCTGCGGCCCATTCGACCCGGAACCTCGGTCTGCGTCAGCGGGATGATGCGGTGGTGTCTCGTAGGAGAACGACGTCGGAAACAATGTGCTGCTGGGCGACGGCAAGCGATTTGCCATCGGGCGAAAATTGGAATGTGCGGATCCGGTCGGAAGCGAAGTTCGTCAGCCGATGTCCGGGTGAACCATCCAGCGGCTGCGCCCAGACGTTCCCTACGCCGTTCTCGACAATTGTGTAAGCCACGGCCTTGCCATCAGGAGTGAAGGCGATGGGGAGCCGAATCTCGGGACGTGGAATCAGAAACTTCGTGGATGCCAGGGAATTCGCGTTGACATCGATCAGCGCCACCTTGGTAGTGGCAGTTTGCGTCGCGGGATCCGTGAACTCCGCAATCTGCGGCATCCACTTGCCATCCGGAGAGAAGTTCGTGCCTTGTGCCATGAACCCGTTTGAGACTACGCTGCCCTCCACTAGCTCCGGAGGTCCGCCATCGATGGGGACTCTCATGATACGGCTTGTGGCCTGGTCAAAATAATAGGCCCACTTTCCGTCCGGCGAGCAGAGCGGCAACTCTTCATCCTTGCCGTTCGTGAGCTGTTTGGGATGCGATCCGTCGGCGTCCACCCTCCAGATATTTATGGTGGTCTTACCTTCCCTCAAATACCACTGCAAGAGAATCGGACCACCGTTGCGGCACGCGGACGACCACCCCATAGTAGCGCTGGGGTCAGAGAGTAGAGCCGTCTGCTGGCTTCCGTCCGGTGACAGCCGCAGCACGGAAGTCGAAGTCGTAACAATCAAGTTCCCGCCGCTGTCCCAATCAAGACCGCGAACGGTTGCCTGATTCGGAATGCCAGGAACTTGAATCGGTGATCCGTTGGCACCCAAAGCCTGCACGCGAACCGAATCCGACTGCTGCTGTTGAATCGAAACCATGGCCTTGCCATCCGCTGAAATGCTCAGCGTTCGATACCCGTGGATGTCGTTTGTCACGGGCTGGAAGCGGCCGTCAGGATATGAAACGAAACCAATTTGCCGGCTGCTCGAGCCCGACTCACGGTCCGAGTAATTCACGAGGAGGCCGCGGCCGTCCGGGGACCAAGCAAGAGCAATGAAAGCCCTGTCAGGAAACTCCGTGAGCGGAGTGTCTTTGCTGCTGGCAATGTCGAACACACTGATCTGTCCCGGCGCTTTGCTATTCGCGTAAGAGTCATAAGCGATGCTCTTCCCGTCGGGAGACCAGGAGAGCGAGTCCGGAATCGGAAGCGGAGCGATCAGAAGAACCTTCTCATCGGTACCGTCGAGATTGGTCGAAAGAATCCGGTACTTGCCCACTTCCGGATCGTTGCCTCGCATATAGGCCATGCGCTTGCCGTCGGAGGAAAAGGTTGGACCCAAATCAACGTCGCCGACCAAACGCTGCGGCGAGCCACCAAGCACCGGCATCCGGTAAAGATTCCACGAGGTCTGTGTGGCATCCACGGCCTTTCGATAAAAGATATAGTTCGTGTCAACCGAGAACGCCGGGCTCTGGATAGCGGCAGGATCGGGAGCGAGGACCTGTGTGTCGCTGCCGGTGGCGACATTCCGCAGCCACAAACTCGATCTTCCCTTATCGTCAATCACGCTGACCACGAATTTCCCATCGGGTGAAATCGCCGCGAACAGAGCCTTCCCGGAATTTGTGACCTGCGAGGCAGCGAAGGCTTGGAACGGAATCGCCGCCGGCTTCTTGCCCAAAAACGAATAAAGCCCATAACCCGCGCCGGCAATGAGCACAAGCGCCACGACGATAATGCCGCCGAGCGCGCCCTTGTGCTGCTTGGCCGCGGCGGCAACAGAACTGTCCGATACCTGGGACGGCAGCGGCTGCGCAACGGCTGAAACGGCTGAAACGCGTGAAGCGCTCGTGCCGGAATCTGTAGTCGCGGGCTGGACTGCCGACGACGATGCCGCTTGCACCGCCACCGTCCCGCTCTGCACACCCGACGTGGTCTCGCGTTTCAGCCGTTTCAGATCGGCGCGCATTTCCGAGGCGTGCTGGTAACGCAGGTCGGGGTCCTTCTCCAGCGCCTTATTGATGATCTCCTCGAACTTGGGTGGCAAGTCCGGATTCAGCCGGACCGGAGGGACAGGCGCGCGGTCAAGTATCGCCTGAAAAATCAGCGCCGAAGTGTCGCCGCGAAACGGCAAAGTGCCCGTCGTCATCTCGTACAGCACGACACCGAACGAAAACAGGTCCGTTCGCGCATCCAACTCTTTTCCCTTCGCCTGCTCCGGCGACATGTAGGCGACCGTACCGATCGTGCTCCCGGGACTGGTCAGATGCTCGGGCGAAACCGCATCCACCGTGTCCTGTGATTCCGAACCGGAGGCCGCCGCTGAAGGCAGCGTTTTTGCCAAACCGAAGTCCAGAATTTTCGCGTGTCCGCGCTTCGTGATGAAAATATTCGCCGGCTTGATGTCCCGATGCACGATGCCGTTAGAGTGTGCGACGTCGAGCGCGTCGGCGATCTCAATCACAATGTCGAGCGTATCTTCCAGCGGCTGCGCCTTGCCCGCAATCCTTTGCTTGAGAGTCACGCCATCCAAAAATTGCATGGCGATGAACGGCTGCCCGTTCGCTTCGCCTACTTCGTAAATCGTGCAGATGTTCGGATGGTCCAGCGCGGAAGCTGACTCCGCCTCGCGGCGGAATCGTTCGAGTGCCTGATGATCTTTGGCCAGCTCATCGGGCAGGAATTTCAAAGCGACAAAGCGATGCAGTGTGGTGTCTTCAGCCTTGTACACCACACCCATCCCACCGCCACCAAGTTTTTCAAGGATGCGGTAATGCGAAATCGTTCGCCCAGAAAGCGGAGAAGAATCAGGCATAAGCCGCAAATCTTATGCCGCAACCAACACCAAGTCAACGCAGCAACGCAATTCCTCGCGCCGGCCCCATTTGGCACCATTGCGATCGTAGCGCTGGCATCTTGCCGGCGTTTTTGACTTTCATCCCACGTGGAGTGTCCCGTTCTTGTCTTGCGAGCAACTCGCACCCCAGCCCTTTCGGCACCGTTGCAATCGTAGCGCCGGCATCTTGTTTACCCTGAGCCTCGAAGGGCCGGCGTTTTTGACTCATGGCTCTTTCCATCGCCGAGCGCATTGCATACCCACCCGTCCAACCGCCGCCGTCCCTTTCGTGGCGGGCATCTTGTTCACCCTGAGCCTCCAAGGGCCCGCGATCTCCAATCCAGACAGGAACGCGTTTCTCGCCAAAATCAAAACCACAATTTCGTAAAATTTTCACTCCCGAATCTCCCTGATTCCCCGGCACTTCCGCCAATCCTTACACGCCGTGGATTTGCAAGTGCCTGTTACGTATGATATAATTGGGCGTTTTTAATTACCCTAATATTATGGTACTTAAGAAGTTAACATACAGAACGCCACTCGTGTGCCCTCAATGGGTGCCGGTTGACCCTCGGGTCACGGAGGCCTACGCAAATCTGCGGAGCCCAGTACTCAACTCGGAATCAATTTCTAATCGAGACTGCAAATTATTAGAAACGCCCGTAACTCAAACAAAATAATCACCACCACCCACTTCTAATCGAGACAAAATCGCACCCCCTTTGAACGTCAAAAACGCCGGCGGCACGCCAGTTGCTACGAAAAAAAACGGCTATACAAAGTCAAGGTCAGTGCTAAAGGGGGGAGAAGAGCTGAGAGGCGGTGTTGCTTGACTTCAATGGATGGCTGGATTACGCTGCGGCCACACTGAGGGATTGTGAGGGTTCTGTCCCTTCCCTCGTGCAAACCATCGGGTGGTCCAATCAAGTTCGCAGCCTAGGAGGCCGAAGCCTATGAAAAGAATTGTTTGGGGAATGTTGTGTGCGTGTTTGTTGTTCGCGGGATCGAGCGTCGCGAAGGCGCAGGACGAGATGGCGGGGGCGCATCGCCCGCCCAAAGTGCTGACCGTCACACGCGAATGGGTGAAACCGGGCAAGAGTGGCCCGATTCACGAGAAGACGGAGAGCCTATTCGTGCAAGCGATGGCACGAGCGAAGGAGCCGACGCAGTATATAGCGATGGAATCTCTCTCGGGAAAGTCACGCGCTCTCTTCTTGACGGGCTATGACTCGTTTGCAGCATGGGAGAAGGATCAGATGGCCATTGCGAAGAATGCCACTCTCACCGCAGCTTTTACCCATGCGGCGGACGTGGATGGCGCACTGCTCGAAGGGATCGATCAGATGACGTACGTCTATCGCGGCGATTTGAGCTTTAGGGACGACGTGGACCTCTCGAAGACGCGCTACTTTGATATCGGGGTATTCCACACCAAGCAGGGACACGCCTCAGAGTTTGAAAACGCGACCAAGACGGTGATGGCTGCATTCACGAAGGCGAATCCCAACGCTCATTGGGCCGCATATCAGAGCGCCTACGGCGCCGAGGACGGAACATACGTCTTCTTTACGCTGCGAAAATCGGCGTCGGAGATTGATGACGATTTTTCGCACTATAAAGATTTCGGAGCGGCCATGGGCGAAGAAGGAATGAAGAAGCTGGACGAGGCTGCGGCGAATTCGATTGCGTCGAGCGAATCGCAGCTCTTCATGATTAATCCGCGCATGAGCTACGTCGGCGAGGATTTGATCAAGGGCGATCCGGATTTCTGGAAGCCCAAGATGGCGCCCGCGGCCATGCCGAAGAAGGCGGAAGAGAAACCAAGCGGGAACAAGTAGATCGGATATTTATTTAACAAGATGGCCGGCGGGATGGAGGATTACCTCTAGACCGCCGGCCAATTTTTTGCGGAGCTTAATTTTGCGTGGTGGATTTTCGGCTCGCCGGGTTCAAAAACGCCGGCCCTTCGAGGCTCAGGGTAATCAAGATGCCGGCGCTACATTTGAATGGGTTCGCGGCTGGGGCTAGTGATGGCGCCAGCCGTGCAGCCACTCATAGCCGATCTCGAAGAGGAATAGCGAATTGATACCCGGATTTCGAATGCCTAGATTTGCATTGGAGATATGGCCAAAAATAAATTCCGTTTTCAGCGCCTGGCCCGGCTTGGTGAAAATATTGAAGCCGAAACCGCCTTGCGGCGTGAAATTAAATGCGGAAGTGTTTCCGGGGGGCAGCTCCTGATTGGTGATGAGGAATCCGCCCGCAAGCTGCATGAATGGAGTGAACTTATTCCAGTGCACCAGATTCCAGCGCAGGATGACCGGCTTGATGCTCACGCCGTAAACGTTGGTGTTATTGACGGTAAAAACTTCGTACATGGGCATGAATTCGCCGCCGAACTCGAAATTGCCGCGCAGAACGCCCGGAAAGTGAGTGCCCGTTAGCACCTTTCCGACGTGCAGGCCGAAGAGAAAGAACTGTGTTGTCTGGGATGAGCCGATACCCGTGCCGCCGCCGGCGTAAACGCCGGATTCCCAGGACCATTCGTGATAATACATTTCAGATTGGTTCCGGTAGGGTGAGACATCAATTCCTTGCGCGGGAGCGGGCTGCGCGAGGGCTGCTGGCGCTGCTTGCGGCGTCTGGCTCTGTAGCGTCGGCTGCGCCACGCTCACCTCGTCCTCTGCGACGGGAAAATTGGGGGCCGGCGCGTTCACATCAAATCCGGCGAGCGGCGCTGTGGACAATTGATACTGCGGATTGATTTGCGCGCGCGCGATGCCGCTTAACGCCAGCACCAAAAAAAGTCCGCTCGACCAGCGAACTGCACTTCTAATTCGGAATCGCTTCAGCTTCGATCGCTGCAATGGAATCAATGTTCCTTTCTGCGAGGTTCATGATTATTCCTTCCAACAGATGCAAAGTTTATGAGCGTACGGTAGGCGAGCGCGCAGCGTCAAGTGCGCATCTGGGAGTGCGACGGAGAAGCGCAGTGCAGGCGTGAGTTCTGGGGACGGCATTACGGGTCAAACGAAGCTTGCGGCGCGCGCCGTCAACGATGGAACACGGCGTCGATAGAATATGCCGGCGATACGATACGTCGGCGATACAATATGCCGCTTATGGCGAAAATAACTTTTCTTGGCGCGGCGGGGACCGTCACCGGATCAAAATATCTAGTGGAGGCTGGCGGCAAGCGTCTGCTCGTTGACTGCGGATTATTTCAAGGCGGGCCCGACCTTACCGATCGAAATTGGCAAAAACTCGCAATCGAGCCGGCGACAATTGACTGGGTGCTTCTGACGCACGCGCATATTGATCACACCGGATACTTGCCGCGACTGGTAAAGGACGGTTTTCGAGGGCCGATTTACTGCAATCCCGCGACGCATCAACTCTGCAATTTGCTGCTTTCGGATTCCGCTCATCTTCAGGAAGAAGAAGCGAGGTTCGTGCAACAAAAAGGATATTCCAACCACAAGCCGGCTCTCCCGCTTTACACCGTGGCAGAAGCGCAGACGGCTCTCACGCAAATTAAAGAGATCCCACGAGCGGAGGCGTTCACGATCAGCCCGCAATTTTCCGTGATGCCGCACGATGCGGGGCACATTCTTGGATCTTCGTGGCTAGAATTGACGATCAGTGAAAATGGGAAGAACACGCTGGTGGTTTTTTCCGGCGATCTTGGGCGTTACGACCAGCCGATCATCAACGATCCCGCGCCGCCGACGCGCGCCGATTATCTACTCTGCGAATCCACGTACGGCGACCGCGATCATCCTCCGGGCTCGCCGGAACCGGAATTGGGAGCGGTGATCAATCGCGTGGCAAAGCGCGGTGGTGTCGTCGTGATTCCGGCTTTCGCCGTCGGGAGAACGCAAACGCTGATGTATTACCTGCACCAGCTCGAAATGCGGCAACAAATTCCGAAGCTGCCGGTCTACGTGGATAGTCCGATGGCGATCAGCGTGACGGATCTGTACGAAGTTCACCACGAGGATCAGGATGAGGAATTTCGCGGCGAGCAGGCGGGGACGGGAGATCCGCTGGACGTTGCCAACGTGCATATGACGAGGTCGGTGGAGGATTCAAAGCAAATCAATAATGTCGTTTCGCCATGCATCATCGTGTCGGCAAGCGGCATGGCTACCGGCGGGCGCATTCTGCATCATTTGGCGAAACGGTTGCCGGATTCTCGCAGCGCGGTGTTGCTGGTCGGCTATCAGGGAGAAGGGACGCGAGGGCGGCAACTGCTCGAAGGCGCGAAATTTCTCAATATTTTTGGCGAAATGGTTCCGGTGCGCGCGGAGGTTGTGGAGATTTCTCAACTTTCGGCGCATGGAGGGCGAAGCGAATTGTTGCGGTGGTTATCGGGATTCAAATCGGCACCGCGGCAAACTTTTCTGGTGCATGGAGAGCCGCCGGCGCTGCAATCCTTTAAGGGGGCGATTGAAGCGCAGTACAAGTGGCCTGTGACGATTGCGACGTATCTACAGACACTTGACTTTGCTTAGGACGGGATGCTCAGAACCAACTGACGGGAACCAAACGAACCGCGATCGAGCCTCCAAGAACATGGTCGGTGCGAGCAGCTGAGTTTCCCCGAGGCGGGAGCCTCGGGGCTCTGAAGAAGAGGGAAGCGGCGCAATCGGGGTCGCCGTGTGGATTCGTGGCTCGGCGCGTGGGACGCGGGCACGATGCCAGCGCCACGAAACCGGGGACTGATTAACGGTGGCTGCCGGAAAAGTTAGACGCTGGAAGGTGCCGGCTGGCGAACGAATGCGGAGACTTCTTCTAGGCGCAGGCCGATTACGAACATTGGATGCGGAGCGACGCGGCCCCAGCGCGCCAGATCCCAATTCGCGCGAATGAAATTGAGCTCGGGACGCGTAGTGAGGTCGAGAATCTGGCGCGTTTCGCCGCGATAGAAGCGCTGCGGTATTTTTAGGATTGGTTGTTTTCCGAAGTCCTGCCCATCGGCAGAGCCCCAGATAGATACGTCGACCGATTCCTGTTCAATTTGATCGGTAATTTGGAGCGAGCAGAGGAAGGTTCGCGATTGGCTGGCGCGCACGTCGACCGGGTCGCCGTGGCCATTGGAGGTCACACGGGTCCCGGGTGAAATCAGATTGAATGATGCGGCCATTAGAAAGAGCGGTTCCCTTCTCTGGAGTGCGGCGGGATTTTAGCACAGAATTGCGCAGCGTCAGGCGTGGCGCAATTTTGCGAAGCGTTCGGCGGCGGCTTTTAGCGTCTTTTCGGATTTGCAGAATGTGAAGCGCAATTGTTTGCTGCCGTCGGCCGGATTGCGATAGAAACTCGAGCCTGGGACGGCCGCGATGCCGATTTCTTTTACCAGATGGCGCGCGAACGTGACGTCGTCGGAGAATCCGAAAGCCGAAATATCGGTCATGATGTAGTAGGCACCGCGCGGACGGAAGCAACGGAATCCGGCATCCCCGAGGATTGCGAGCATTTTGTCGCGGCGAACAAGATAATCGGCGGCCAGTTTCTCGTAATAGCTCTCTGGAAATTGCAAGGCGACCGCACCGGCTTCCTGCAGAGGCGCGGCCGCACCCACGGTGAGAAAATCGTGGACCTTGCGAATCGCCGATGTCACTTCCGGCGGAGCAATGGCCCAGCCGACGCGCCAACCGGTCACGCTGTAAGTTTTCGATAACGCGTTGATCGTGATGGTTCGCTCGCGCAAGCCCTCGACCGTCGCGGGCGGAATGTGAACGGCGCCGTCGTAGACCATGTGCTCGTAAATCTCGTCGGTGATGACGTAGGCATTCCAGCGGTCGCACAAATCACGAATCTGCTCGATTTCAGCGCGTTCGAATACTTTGCCAGTCGGATTATTGGGAGTGTTCAGAATGATGGCTTTTGTTGCAGGGCCGAATGCGGCCTTCAATTCGTCGGGATCGAACCGCCAATCCGGCGGACAAAGCTTGACGAATCGCGGTGTCGCGCCGGAAAGAATCGCGTCAGGTCCGTAATTTTCATAAAACGGCTCGAAGGCGATCACTTCATCGCCGGGATTGATCAGCGCCATCATCGTGGAGATCATGGCTTCCGTCGCGCCGCAGCAAACGGTGATTTCGCGCTCGGGATCAATGGACATGCCCTGCTGGCGCTCGACTTTTTGCGCGATGGCATTGCGCAGCGATTTTGCGCCCCAGGTGATCGCGTATTGATTGATGTCGCCGGCGATAGCCCGCTGCGCGGCTTCCTTGATTTCAGCTGGCGCAGGAAAATCGGGAAATCCCTGAGAAAGATTGACGGCGTCGTGCGCGAGGGCCAGCCGCGTCATTTCTCGAATAACGGATTCTGTAAATTGAGATGCTTTGATGGAAAGGCGGGCGCGGGTGGAAATGTCCTGCGCTTTAGGAGCGTTCACTTATGGCCTTCCGACGACTTGGAATTCCCTGCCGAGCTCGCGTGCCCGTAAAGCGTCCGATAGGTTTGCGCATTGCGCAAAACGATTTGCACGTATTCGCGCGTCTCGGTGAATGGAATCGAATCCACAAACTCCGCGGGTTCAGCGTAGCTCTGCCCGGAACGCCAACTGCCCACCCGATCCTCTCCCGCATTGTAGGCGGCGAGCGCGGCTTCAAAACTTCCCCAGAACTTCACCAAGCCCGCCAGATAGACAGTCCCAAGGCGGAGATTGTAACCTGGATCAATCAGGCGAGGCCGTGAATAGCCAATGCGTTCCTGATGCGCGAGCAGCCGCGCGGTCTTGGGAACGATTTGCATGAGTCCGTACGCATTGGCGCGCGAGATCGCGTTGGCTTCGTAGGCCGATTCCTGGCGTATTAGCCCGGCCACGATCATCGGGTCAACCACCGCGCGGCCCGCGGCATCGCGCAACTGCTTTTCGTAGGGCAAGGGATACGCGGCTTTCCACACTTCGCGCGGCACGTCCTCGAAACGCCGCGATTCGAGCGACGGAATCACCTGGCGCGCCGTTGAAATAGCGACGGCGTAGTGGCCTGCATCCGCTGCCGCCTGCGCAGCTTCGAGCAGCAGCCGCGGCTCGCTTGTAGCGGCGTAGGCGGCGCGCAGCTCGAGTTCCGCGGAGGAATCGAACGCGATGGTACGTAGAGCGTTGGCGCGGCTTTGACGTGACGCTGCTGCCGTCGGAATCGGTCCTATCGGACGCGCAGGAGCAAGCGGCGGGATTCTCGAAAGACTGTTGATGGGCGCAACATCGCCCGGTCCCAGATTTTTCAGCCGATCTACCGCGAGACCGCCGAAGTACGTTCTCGGATAACGCTCAATCAATTTTTGATAGTAGGCGCGGGCTGCCGCTTGCGTTCCCGCCGTTTCCGATACGCGCGCAAGCCAATAGAGATCGTCAGTAATGAATGGAGAGGCCGGGAAGCGGTCGAGATGGAGCTCGAGCAGTTGAAGGGTCTCAGGCCGATGCTCAAGATAAGCTCGCCAGGCGACTCGCCAATCCGCGGCCGGAGCATCCGTGCTGCTCGTGAAATCTTTGGCTACGCGCGCATAGTAGGAAGCCGCGCGATCGCGATCGAGCTGAACCCAGAAATAGTTTCCTGCCATGAAAAGAGCCTGCTCGGTCCAACGGCTGCCGGGAGCCCGCGCGGCCGTGCCTTCCACCGCTGCGAGCATCTCTGCTTCTCTTTGTTGAGTACGATATGCCGACGCGATCCAATAGAGCCTCTCGGCATCCGCGTCCGGATCGCTTACGCTCAAACTGGTAAGCGCACTGAGCGACCCACCAAGACCAACGCCCGACTGCGCGATTCGCACTTCGGCGTGGTCGCGGTCCGCTCCCGCCAAGCTACCTAATAGCTGGGTGTAATCATCGCGCGTCTCATACCACTCGTGCGCTCCGTAGAGCGCCTCCGCGCGGGCAGTTCGAATATCGAGCAGAGTAGAAGGAAAATCCGCGCCCAGCTTCGCGCGCAGCAAATCGGCTTTTACTCCGGCTTCGTGGGATTGACCGCTGAGAGGATAGCGATAGAAGACGGTGAGATAGTCGGTGGCCGCCGCGTTGAGCTGCCCGACGGCCTCGCGGGCCTCGCCTCGCGCAAGTATCAGCGCGGGTTTCGTATCGGTCGCGGGGTAAGCGGCCAGTGCGTCGAGAACAGCCTGGGGCTGAGACGCTGCGATTGCTGAATCACCGAGAAGTTCGAGTGCCTGCTCGGTCATCACAGAATCAGGAAATTTTTCGCGCAGCCTTTGAATCTTGACGACCGCGTCGGCATCCTGGTGGAGCGCGTGATCGGTGGCCGCGCTCCAATAGATGGCGTAATCGCCTAACAGCAAATCGCGGGACGCCTGCTCAAGCCACGTGTGCGCCTTGCCGTAATTCCCTTTCGAATAATCGAAGTAACCGAGCGCCAGAGCGGCGCGCTGCCCGAGTTCGCCGGAACTGCGTCGCAAAGCGAGAGCACTGATGCTGGCATAAGCGGCAGTGGAGTTTTTGTCGCGCAGGGCACGCGACCATTGCTCGAGTTGAGCGGTAGCCGCCGGAGGTGTGGCGACTTCGCCAGGGCCGGCGTACGCCACTCTCGGCGCCGAGGCCAGGCTGAAGACAGACATGACCGTGCCCGCGAACACCACGGCCAGCCTCAATCGCCAATTCCCAGAATTCATAATCTATAGACTAATGCCGCAGTACCGGTGAGGGGTACGGATATTCTCCGAGGGCTTCCGGGTCGCCATCCGCCAGGATCACCACCAACGAATCATGGAAATAATCTACCGGGTGATCCAGGATGGCTTTGAAACGGCGATCGTATTCCTTTCGAGCCTTATCCAAGTCATCGCGCAATCGCACGCAAATATCTTTATTCTCTCGAGCGGCGCGCACATCTTTGGGCCGCAGCATCTTGATATCCTGCATGGCTACTTTGGCCACCCGCTTCGCGCGCCGATGCAATTCCTGAAGTTCTGTGGCGAGGTGTTCGACATTGAAGGCCGGAACCTCGACGGCGACCGGGGCGGCTTCGGCCGCGGGCCCTTCCGCTTTGGGAGGCGCGGGTTCGGGCTCCGGAGGACCCCCTTCGGCAATTTCATTCGAGATTTGTGCTGCATCCTCCTCGGCTTGTTCTTCCTCTCGTTCTTCGGCTTGCTCGTGTTCAACTTCGTCAGCAACTTGCTCGACGACTTCGTCCACCACTTCGGCAACAGCCTTCGCTTCGGCCTCGGCAGTTGCGGCTACGACGAGCATCGCTGCGGCAGCCTGCGCACCGGCCGGAGTGCTATCGCGAGGCTGAAGAGCAATCGTCACAAAATGAGAGAGCACTCCAAGGCCGGCGGTCAGGGATGCGGAAGCCGTTTGTGCGCGAAGCATCGCGGGCAATGCATTGGCCACGCGGCTCGAGGCGCAAGCAGCGGTCAAATCGGCATAGGCGTGCTGAAGGTCTTCGAGCGTGCGCTGGAGGGGCGCCAGATTGTCGCGCAATGCGCGCGCAACGGCCTCATCGAGCGAACGGTCCTGCCCGACGCGGCGCTCCGCGTGCTGCGGCTTTGGATTCTTTGTCATGGCGAAAATTGTGCCAAAACGATTATGAAAACGGGCTCCCGGAGTGTCAACTGAGTTTCGCCCGCGGAGTTCCTGAAAATGACGTATTACGTCTTCCTTATCTGGCGCTTATCTCGTTCGAGTGGCTACCAAAAGGTTGTTTAAGCCGAATTCAAAATAGCGGTGGACGAATCCGTAGAATCCGATGCCTTCGAGGATTTGGCGGAGCGACTTGAGCGGAATCCGGCTTTGATGCTCGTGGCTTTCCATTTCGCGGCTGATAAGGCGGCCCGCGCGGAGCACAGCAAGCATGGGATCAACGAGGGACGATGGCCACGTCAAGATCAACGAACCGCCGGGGGTAAGAATCCGATATGCCTCGCGCAGGACCGGCCCCGGCTGCGGCAAATGTTCTAGCACCGCCAGCATGACCACGTGATCGCACGATGCTGCCGGTAACGGCAGGGGCTGCAACAGATCGGCTTGAATATGGCGCCATCGCCCCGGCGTGCCACTCGCCGCTCGATCATCCACGCCGACGCCCTCGGAAATCTTATCGGCGGCGAAATCGAGAAATGCCGACTCGATGCCGCAGCCAAGATCGCAGACACGCGAGCCCGGGCGCAGGTACCGATATGCCATTCGAAATCGCTGCCGGGCAATCAGTTTGTCGAGACTGGTATAAGGCATGTGAAGCGAGTCCTACCTGATAGATAGGCACAATTTTGTTACGATTAAAAAATAGTTATGCCTCTTGTTTTCTTAAGCTTACGGCGATTTTTAATCGTTTTCGTGTATCGATTAGAATTGACACAAGAGAGGCCGAAATTTATTCTTCGCGGCGTCTCTCATAATCTCCAATGTAGGTGTCGCGGCTAATGCCGAGCATGCTGAGCAGAAACGATGAAAACAATATCTGCACTCCGAGCACGAACCACAGCGACCAGAAGAGTACCGCGCGCTCATCATGAAGCCGACCAAATCCCTCGGAAACCCAGCTCCAGAAAATCCGCGTATCCCCGATAAAACCAATCAGCGCCAAACCGGCACCCAAGAATAGACCGTGCTCGAGTTTCACATGCCGGAGTGCGCGCTTCAATGAAACGGGATTACGATCGAATCGCTCTGCGTAGCTGAACACTTTGGCACAAAATCCAACCGAGACAATTTGCGCGCCCAGGAGCGTAAACAGCACGCCGAAAATCATCGTGTGGGTGTCTAGCTGAATTCCCGGCGTGAGATTTCGCGGGCCGCCAACGAGCCAGAAGACGAGGAAAAGTCCGACGGCCATCAAAGCGACGCCGGGAAAGATGAATAGCCAATTGGGCGCATACAGAAGCATGAAGCGCAGTGTTCGCCAGCCATCGCTAAAGCTTCGCAGATGGGGCGGCCGCCCACGTTTATCAGGCCACAAGACAATGGGAATCTCCGTCATTCGCGCGCCAGCTAGCGCGGATTTGATGACGAATTCAGGCGCCCATTCCATCCCCGAAGTACGCAAATCGAGCTGGTCGTAGATCGCCCGCGTGAATCCGCGCAAACCGCAGAGGCAATCGCCTGTGCCAGTGCGGAAAAATATGTTCATCACCGCCGTCAAGCCAGGGTTGCCTATATATCGGTGACTCCACGGCATCGCTCCCGGCTTGATTTCGCCGCGGAAGCGATTGCCCATCACCACGTCGTAGCCCTCGCGCCATTTGCGCACGAAATCGGGCACAGTGGAGAAATCGTAGCTGTCGTCGGCGTCACCCATGATGATAAATTCGCCGCGCGACGCAGCGATTCCCCCTCGCAATGCTGAGCCGTATCCTCGATCTTTCACGTGTACGACGCGCGCTCCGTGCTCCTCGGCGAGTTCGATTGAGCCGTCGGTAGAGCCGTTGTCGGCCACCACGACTTCTCCACGTATGCCACTCGAAGCGAAGGCGTTTCGCGCCTTATCAACGCAAAGCGCGAGCGAATTCGCTTCGTTCAAGCACGGAATAACGACGGAGACTTCGATGTTTTCCAATCGATTCGACTCGCTCATTCTGTGATGAAGTTATTCGACGTGACGGTAACCCGATCCTAGAGACGTAGAAGACTAATCCCGAGTGCTGACTTTACGTCCGTGGCCCACGCCGCGATCCGTAAAGCGCAGGTCGCACGCCATACAGCGGTAAGGGCGAATCGCAAGCAGGCGATACAGTATGTTCTCGACAAAACCATGCCGCAGCGAACGGCGAACGGCCTGGCTGCCGCAGCTCGGGCACGCGTGCATCCGATCCTCAGAATCCTCTTTCTTGGTCGGCATTGACGAGATTCTAACACGGTCCATCGAAGGAAAAATCCCTAAGCCGCGAATGGCATTGAGGTTCACGATCTCGACCGAAGGCGCCATCTCCGAGCCATCTGCGAGAAACTAACGAGCGCCTGCTAAGAGTCATCTGTGATATCCGATAGTGGTAAAGTTCGGCTCTGCGTCACGCGTTTATTTAATTCGTGGCTCAATTAAATATGTTTTAATTTCCTGCCGACCAATGGACGCCGCTCGCAGACTGCCCACTTCAGAACTGAAATGAATGTTTGCCGCCTTCGATCGCGCGTTCGGCACGATTGAGACGTTCGGGGCGCGGGCTGCGTCCCGAAGAAAATTTGCCATTGCCGTCGCGGGAATCGCGCCCATTCTCCTTCGCGTTAGTTTCCTTAAGTGGTTTGCAGTGCCCATACCCGCAGTTCACGATGAGTTTAGCTATTTGCTTGCGGCTGACACGTTCGCACACGGCCGCCTGACTAATCCTCCGCATCCGATGTGGATTTTCTTCGAGACTTTTCACGTCAACATGCAGCCGACGTACATGTCGAAGTATCCGCCGGGACAAGGCGCGGTGCTTGCTCTTGGCCAGCTTCTCGGACATCCGTGGATCGGCGTGCTGCTGAGTGTTGGCGTGATGTGCGGGGCGATTGTATGGGCGTTGCAAGGTTGGCTTCCGGCGCGGTGGGCGTTTCTTGGAGGAGTGCTCGCCGCGCTTCAATTCGGAGTATTCAACTATTGGATGGATTCGTACTGGGGCGGCGCGGTCGCGGCTATCGGCGGCGCTCTGGTTGTAGGTGCGCTACCGCGAATTTTTCGGTGCCAGAGGCCGCGCGATTCGTTGGTCTTCGGAGTTGGCGCGGCGATTCTGGCTGTCACTAGGCCGTGGGAGGGCGCTCTGTTTTGCGTCGCAGCGATCATCGCACTGGCGATTTGGATGCTTCGAAAGCGACGTCTTCGTTGGCGCGTGACGCTTTTGCGCGTGGTGGCGTCCGCCGCGCTCGTCTTCATCGCAACTGGCGCTTTCGTTTCATACGACAATTGGCGAGTAACCGGCGATCCCCTGCTATTCCCCTACCGCTTGAACGATCGCACGTACATGTCGGCGCCGCATTTCGCATGGCAAAAGCTCGATGCCCCACGAGAATATCGAAATGCGGAATTCGATAGTTATTACAACGTTTGGGTGCGCTCGATCTGGAAACAGAATCACCTCGATGCGAGCTGGCGAGGCATCAAGAATGGCGTGCTTTCGAAACTCGAAGAGTTGCGTGAATTTTATCTTCCAGATGAACTGAGTTTTGTAATGTTGGTGACGCTGCCGTGGCTGTGGCGCGACAGAAAAGTTAGGTCGCTGTCGTTTCTCGTCGCAGTTTGTTTGGCTGCGGTGATTGCGGTCGTCTGGTTCGAGCCGCACTATGCCGCGCCGATGACGGCAGCGCTTTTCGGCATTGTCGTGCAAGCGATACGCTATCTGCGGCGCTGGAAATGGCGCGGACGCGCAATCGGAATCCGAATCACGCACGCGGTGGTGATATTCGCTTTTGCGCTCATCCCCGTTCATGCATGGATGTCATGGCATCATCCGCGCGATACCAACGACGAGCACACGCGCTATCGCGCCAAGTTCGCGTCCGAGCTCGAAAGCGCACCCGGCGAACAACTCGTCATCGTCCGATATTCTTCCGATCACGATCCCGGCGAAGAATGGGTGTACAACCGCGCTGACATCGACCACGCGAAAATTGTCTGGGCTCGCGAAATCCGCGACGAGGATGTTCACCCGCTTCTCGATTATTTTCGAAACCGCAACATTTGGCTGGCCGAACCGGACGCGGACCCTCCTCGACTCTCTCCATATGAAAAGGAGCGCTAGCGCCGCAAGAGCCTCGGTCTGTTTGACCGCCCGCCTGAACAAAATCAACGATGGTGATAATTTTGTGATAAATTTTCGGCGCGTTGGGATGGGCTGCATTTCGCGTGAATCCCCGACGGTTCGGTTCTATCAGGGAAGCATTTCGGCATGCCCGCTGGATTACTGAGCAAGGAGGAACAATGCTCCCTCGATGGTCTCTTTTCCTCACCTTCCTCGTGATTTTGATTACGCCAATTTTTGCAGTCACACACGGCGCTCAAGACAGCACGCTCCCCGAAGTACGCTATCCAAAACGTGACGAGGGCTTGGACACGCTTCCCGCGCGAAAACAGGCGCAACTCGATACCGCCAACCAATTCAAAGTGTTTTACCAATTTCATTTCACCGATCAACTGAAGCAGAGCGGCATCACGTTCCGCAACCACGCCGTCCCCTACGCCAGGGAACAATACATGCGGGTCCATTACGACCACGGCACCGGGATCGCTGTCGCGGATGTGGACGGCGACGGGCTCTACGATATCTATTTCGTCAATCAACTGGGCGGAAACGAACTCTGGAAAAATCTGGGCAACGGAAAATTCAAGAATATTACCGACGACGCCGGGGTTGCTGTGAAAGATCGCGTCAGCGTTGGCGCAGCTTTTGGGGATGTCGATAACTCCGGCCACGAAGACCTTTACGTGACCACCGTGAATCAAGGCAATGTTCTCTTTCAAAACGACGGCCACGGCCACTTCACAGACATTACACACGAAGCGGGGCTTGATCTCGTCGCTCACTCTTCCGGTGCTTTCTTCTTCGACTACGATGACGATGGCTTGCCCGATCTGCTCGTTTGCAACGTGGGCGTGTATACCAGCGATGAAAAAGGACCCGACGGCGAATACGTTGGCCTCAAGGACGCATTTTTTGGCCATCTTTATCCCGAACGTTACGAGCACCCTGTTCTCTACAAGAATTTGGGCCACTATAAATTCAAAGATGTGACGGCAGAAGTTGGGCTCAATCCCCACGGCTGGTGCGGAGACGCTACGTTCGCCGATTTAAAGGGCGACGGCTTTCCGAGCGTGTACTTCTTGAATATGCAAGGAGCGAACCACTTCTTCGAGAACGAAGGCGGAAAGAAGTTTGTCGAAAAAACGCAGAAGTATTTTCCCAGAACGCCTTGGGGCGCCATGGGAGTGAAATTTTTTGATTACGATAACGACGGCCGAATGGATCTTATCGTCACTGACATGCACTCTGACATGATGGACGAACAGTCTCCGGCCCACGAAAAGGAAAAAATCAAAAGGCACCCGTCGCCCGACGTCCTCGGGGGACCCGCGGACTCGTTCATCTATGGCAACGCCCTCTATCACAATCTCGGAGGCGGCAAGTTCGAAGAAGTATCTGACAAGATGGGCGTCGAACAGCTTTGGCCCTGGGGCGTCAGTGTCGGCGATATCAACGCGGACGGCTGGGAGGACATTTTCTTCGCCGCGGGCATGAATTACCCGTTTCGCTACGGCATCAACTCAATGCTTCTGAATAACCGCGGCGAGAAATTCCTTGATTCCGAATTTCTTCTTGGTATCGAACCTCGCCAGACGCCTTATACGCCATGGTTCACCATGGACTGCAGCAACCCCGCCATCTTGGCGGACCGGGGCAAAGAGATCTGCGCGGGGCAAACGGGCAAAATTATGGTCAGCGTTCCCAAAGCGAGCCGCTCCTCGGTCATATTTGATTTGGATAACGACGGGGACCTCGACATTGTCACCAACGATTTCAACTCAGAACCCCAGGTGTTGATCAGCGATCTCGCACAGGTGAAAAAAATCCACTGGCTCAAGGTTATCCTTGTCGGCACAAAATCGAACCGCAACGGCCTCGGCGCAACGGTTCGGCTGACCGCGAACGGCCAGACCTACACGCGCTACAACGATGGAAAATCGGGATATTTGTCGCAGAGCGTCCTGCCGCTCTATTACGGCCTTGGCGACGCGAACAAAACAGATCGGATCGAAGTCGCCTGGCCATCAGGCCGCAAACAGATAGTCACCAAAGGCCTGCGCGAGAACGAAACATTGAAAATCACCGAACCAACGAATTAGTCGGATTCCTGAATTGCACGTTATTTTCTGCGTGCCGGCCGAATTTTCTCCGCAGCGACAATTCCCTGCCCTTCGAGGACCGAGTAAAATTGATCGGCCGCGAGATCGCTCAACGCGTCGACTTTGCCCGACGGCCAATGAATCTCAACGCGTTCGATTTTCGTCGCGGAGCCCAAGCCAAAATGGACACGCAGATCATTCTGCGAGAGATAGCTTCCGCCACTGTGGATTTCGTCCGTCTGCGTGACGCCGCCCGCGACAATTTTGATTCGCGCGTTCAGCGCCAAGCGATTGCTCTTCGTCCCTGCAAGTTCGAAGGTCACCCAGTGACGTCCGGGCACCCCGTGATTCCGTAGAATCATTGGGCCGCCGTCGAGATCGCCGATGACCACGTCCATATTTCCGTCGTTGAAGAGATCGCCGACGGCCAAACCGCGCGCCACTCTTTTCTCGAGCAGCGCCGGGCCCGCCTCGCCGCTCGCGTCGCAGAAAGTTCCGTCTTTCTGGTTGAGGAGGAGAATTTTTGGCTCCCGGTATCCGCCGCCAGACGGCAGCGTGTCCACCTGAGGATAAACATGGCCAGTGGCGGTGATCAGATCGAGCCAGCCGTCGTTATCCAGATCAACGAATGCGGCGCCCCACTTGACCCATGGCAATGATGGCAGCGCGGTATGCGACGCGTAAGAGACATCCGTGAAATTCCAGTCACCGTCATTACGAAATAGCAGGTCGTCTTCGTCCTCAAAATTCGTCACATACAACGCGGGCAGGCCGCTATGGAGATAATCGCCGACAGCGATTCCCATCGAGGCTTGCTCGGAGCCGTCCTCACTGACCGCGGTTCCCGATTCGAGTCCGATGTCCTTGAATTTTCCGCCGCCCAAATTCTTGTATAGGAATTTCGGCGTGGAATCGTTGGCGATGTAAATATCCGGGCGGCCAGTGTTGTTGAAATCCACCCAGAGGACGCCCATTCCGTAGTAGCCATTCGGATCGCTCACGCCGGCACTCTTCGATACGTCGGTGAACGTACCGTCGCCATTGTTGTGAAACAGCGAATCGCCCGCGCCACGCAATCCCCGAGGCCCGCACTGCACATCAATGCCGCGATATTTGCAATTTGGAGATTTTCCGAAGGCGGGAAGATCGTTAAGATGGAAATCAACGTAATTCGCGACCATGAGATCAACGAAGCCGTCGCCATCGTAATCGCCAAAGGCCGCGCCCGTGGACCAGCGACCATCGGCGACGCCCGCCTTCGCGGTAACGTCGGTGAATGTTCCATCGCCGTTATTGTGATAGAGGACGTTGCCGCCGAGACAGGTCAAGTAGAGATCGGGCCAGCCGTCATTGTCGTAGTCGCCGACGGCTCCGCCCATCGCGAAGCATGGCGACGTCAAGCCAGAGGTCTTCGTGACGTCGGTGAAAGTCCCGTCGTGGTTATTGTGATAAAGAGCGCCGAGGCTTGGCTGCCCCTTCACTGCCATTTCGACGGTTGGTGCGTTCGTAAAGTAGATATCCGGCCAGCCGTCGCGATCGTAATCGAACAGAATCACACCACCGCTCATGGATTCGACGATGTATTTCTTCGAGGGATCGGACGTGTGCTTAAACGTGATTCCAGCTTTGGCGGTAATATCTTCGAGCTGCGGCACCGGCCGATTGGCGCACTTAGCCGCTTTTGCGCCGGGCGGAGGCGGTGCGGGCGCATTATGACCGGCCTGCGCATGCGCCAAATCCGTCACGAAGATAATCAGAAGGAAAATTCTCGCGGAGGCAGCCGAAGCGCGGTAAATCAATCGATTCTTCATTCGCAGATCATCATTTCTTCATTTCGCAGATCGTTTTCTGCATTCGCAGATCAGGGAGTTTGGACCGATTGCGTTGCGCGCTCTCGCGATTTCGCTTTGAGGTCTTTGTAGATGGCGAGCTCGCGATCCGCGTCCGCAATGCGCGCGTCCTTGCGATACGCCGCCTGCAATTGATAATGCACGTAGTCAATGTTAGGACTCAGCCGCGCCGCTGCTTCCAGATGCGTAATGGCATCTCCGACTTGTCCCCGATCGAGCAGTATCTTGCCAATCTGATATTGCGCGTTCGCGTAATTTGGGTTCGCCGCGATTACTTGCTGAAATAGCTCCATAGCCTCGTCGGTCTTCGACTGCTGCGCATACACGAAACCTAAATTGTATTTTGCATCGGCGTCCCCGGGCGAGATCGCCAATTCAGCTTTGAATTCTTCAGCCGCCTCGGGCCAACGCTCCCAACGGACGTCAGCCTCACCCGCATAGAGATGCGCTTTGGGGAGCGAGGGATCGGTCTCGAGCGCTCGATGAAAAGAGTCCACTGCGCGGGCATAGTTGCCGATTTCGGACCAAAGTTGGCCCACGACGACTAGAGCATCATTTGAAAGCTTTCCTTTCTCGTACTGATTCAGAACCTCGGTGGCCTTCTTTAAATCGCCCACGCGGGTCAAGGACGCCGCCCACGCATATCCCACAAGGCTATCTTGCATGCCTCGGGTGCCGAGGGGCCCAAACGTCTTTACGGCGTCGGCGAACGCGTCTGTTCCGAAATACGCCATGCCGAGGATCGCACGCACAGGAGCATCGCTCGGGTCATTCGAGAGCGCGCGGGAAAGCCCGCGAATCGCCTCGGGGTAATTATTAGCGCGATAGGCGCACAGGCCCAGGTTGTTTTGTAAGCCGGCAATAGTTGGATTCCAATGCTCTGCCTCTTGATAATGGCCGAGAGCCGCCGTGTATGCGCCGCTCACGGCCTCGGACGTGGCGAGATCGTTGAAGCCGAGGCCCAAAATCGTTCGGAGGCGCGTCTCTTGTGAATCCGCTGAGGCACGCTGCTTTTCGTTCAAATTGGCGTGAGCCAGAGTTGAAGCATCTACATGCCCGAAAGGATCTACGTTGGCATCCAGGACAGGCGCAGCTTCATCCTCCTGCTGCGCATTGATGGGAACGAGCGCCGCTGCGGACCCCGCCCCGCCCGCCAAGGCCATCGAAGCGACACTCTGCTGCGTCTGCTCCATCACTTTCTTTTGAAGATCGTGTGCTTTCGCAACGAAGACGTCCGCTTCCTCCGTTCGACCGGACTTTTCGAGAATGCGCGCCAAATCAACATACGCTCGACGAATCTGATAGTTTGAGCGCGACTCATCCTCACCGGTAAGTGCAATCGCCTTGCGCAGATTTGTCTCCGCGGATTTCATGTCGTCGCGGGCGAACGCGTTCAGTCCCAGATATAAGAATGGTTCTGGCCACGTGGGATTCACGCCCGCAGCGATGTTGAGATACTTATTCGATTCGTCGTATTGACGCTCGATGGAATCCGTGAAGCCCATCATATAGTTGGCCAGGAAATCACGCGGATAATACTCGAGCTCCTTTCGGAATTCTGCAGTCGCCTCGGGCGTCGGTTTCCATTCATTGACTGACAGAGTAGCCAGACCGAGGAAATAGTGAGCGTGAGGAGTATGAGGGTCGAGTTCCACGGCTCGCTTCAGCTCGCGAATCGCATCGGCCATATATTCGGCGTCGCGGTACGCACGGCCGAAGAGCACGTGCAGCGAACCGCTATCGCCGGCAAGTTGGATCATCTGCTCGAAGACTGTCGCGGCGCGTTGCCTGCTCGCCGCGTCCTTGGAATCGAGCAAACAGATCCCCAGGGCATACAGAGTCTCGATATCGGGCTTGATTTCGACGGCATGCGATAGCGCGTCGGCCGCTTTCGCGTATTCGCGCTTGCGTGACCAGGCGCGGCCGTTAACAACGTACGCTCTGGCATCGCTCGATGCGGCAAAGGTTTTCTCTGAATCCGCAATCGCATCATCAAGACGATTTGCCTGCAATTCGGCGATCGAAAGATCCACTCGCGTGTCGACAAGATTTTCAAAATCGAGAGACCGGCGATAGAGTTCGATGGCCTGCGGGTACGCTGACTCGAGCAATCGCAACTGTCCCATTTCGCGCAGTGCGAAGGCTACCAGGCGATCATTGGCGAGCGCGACTGCCGCAGGGTCGCCAGAACTTCGGGCGGTTTTCGCCGCGTCGATGCGTTTCTCAAGCTCGGCTTCTGCGGCGGATGTGCGCGCAGGCTTCGCAATTTCCTTCGAGGGTGCCTGTGAATGAAGCTGCCAAGACTCGATATTTGCTAAGACGAAGAGAGTGGCAACCACAGCGAAGAGAAGCCAACCCGGGGTCCGAAGAACACGAGAAATTTTAGAGAACCTTGCTGATAGCACCGTCACCAGATTACGATTCCCACACGCTTAAAAGACTAAACGGCGGGGCCTGATTTTTCAAGCCCCGCCGTTTCAATTTGGACTTCCCGTTACGTTCGTCAGAATGAGAAGCGCAAGCCGTATTGGATCTGCCTCGGAGGCAGGACCGCAATAGCTTGTCCAAAGTTCCCCTGCTGTCCGGGCTCCTGTCCAGTAACAACGTTATTTGATGGACTGCACACGGTCGCCCCACCGCCGCAGATTAGGTTACTGCCGCTGTAGTTGTTGGCGAAACCATTCCCCGAGAAATTCGCGTGGTTGAAAATGTTGAAGAAATCGAACTGGAGCTTGATCCGGAACCGTTCTTTGACAATCCAGTTCTTGGCAAGCTGAACGTCGAAGTTCACCAAATCCGGACCGGAGCAATCGCCGCGGCCTTCCAAGTCGGAAGGCAGCGAACCAATGGTGTAGCCTGTCAAAGTAAAGGCTGCAGGGTTGAGTACTTGGTATTTTCCGACGCCGGGCCCAGAGTTACAACTTACACCTGAAACCCGAATCGGACGTTGAGGATTGGTAAATCCACTGCCAATCAACGAGTTAAGGGCGCTCGTCGCGCCGCCGACACCCAGCCCGCTGGCTCCTGACGTATAGACTGTGAGCGAATTGCCGTCTTCCGCCGTAACGATGCTGTTGAGTTCCCAACCGCCGATGCTCTCGCGAACGGCGGCGGGCTTGGCGGAGAGTTTTGGCAAAAACAGGACTTCATTAGCCACGAAGATGCTCGGGCGATTGATGTTGGTATTGCCTTTGTTCAAATTGGGGTCGGCGTTGTTGAGCCATGCTTCCTGGTTCACGCCGCCGGAGGAGTTGTCCAGGTCAACGTTTCCGACCGAATGTGAATAGGTGTACGCCGCTTGGAATTGCGAGTGATTTCCGGTTTGAGACTTGAACAATAATTGAAGCGAATGGTACGTAGCGTGTCCGCCGCGCGCATACTCGCCGATCTCTCCAAAGTTATCAGCGGGACGATACACATTCTGTGAGGCTCCGGAGACAAACGCTGCGGGCAGCCAGTTCGCCTCAGGAACCTGGTTCAAATCGTCCATCGAGGTCAGGTGTATTCCCGTATTACCGACGTACCCGACGCTTAATACAGTGTTTCTAAACAACTGCCGCTCCACCGACAAGTTCCATTGCCAACTGTTCGGGGTAATGCCCCGGGGATTCTTGGCTGCGTTCGGCGAGACGCTTGGGCTCGATAACGCAGGTACCACCTCGAACGTGCGCGGAGTCTGTGCGGTGATGACGAAAGGCGCGGTCCAAGCGAGATTTTCGGCTTCCCCCACTTCTTCTCGCTGGAAGAACTGGCCCACGCCAACACGCACGGCCGTCTTTCCATCCCCCCTCACGTCCCAAGCAACGCCGAGACGGGGCGCGATGTCGTGGTTGTTGTTGTTGATCAGTGCGCGATTTGGGCCCGGCGTTCCCGCCGAAAGTGGCAGCGAAATACCGAGCGAGGTAAGGAACGCCGCCTGTTTGGTACAAGGAGACGTGCCGGGAACGATTACCACGCCATTGCAGGCGTCCGAGGGGTTAGCGGCGGCCTCCGTGGCGCTCCAATCCGCCAGACTAAAGTTTGCCCAGGCATTATCGGTAGAATATGGCTCGCGATAGAAGGACCAGCGGAATCCATAGTCAACTGTGAGGTTCTTCCTGAGCTTCCAGGAATCACCCAGATACCACTCGATATCGTGCCAGTGAACCATGGCAAACGGGTTGGATGACTTTTCATAAGTATCCGAATTGAAACTCTGTCCGGGGATTAGGATGTTGGCAAGCAGGTTATTCGTCGAAAACTCGGCAGAGTAGCTGTTGGGGTCGAAGAACGGACGGTCGTTAGGACCCTCGCCGTTTTCAATCTTGTAGTTCGTGCTGTAGAAGACACCGCCCTTGATGACGTGGTTCCCCATCACCTTCGTCAGGTTATCTTGAACGGTGTAAAGGTCCTCGTGGTTTCCGTACGGCGCGATGTCCCAAATATTTTGGCCGCTGCCGTAGGGCCCCAAACCTCCCCACCCTATTTGGGGTATACTATTCGGTAATTTCAGGGAAGAGGGCCATGCGGTGGGGACCAAGGCATCGATTTGAGCCGGCAGCGTTTTATCGGAGCCCGCGTCACTGGTAATGATAGCGTTGTGGCCATAACCGAACTCGACGTCGTTGACGAGCGAATTGCTAATCGTCGAACTCAATCTCGCCATGACGCTCTTGGACGGCTGGCTCCAATTCGCGCCGAGAGTCGGGAAAATGGAATCGCCCCAGAAATTTCCGGCGTTGGGTCCTGGATTTACCCAGGAGTCCTGCGTCCAGCGCAGAGTAATGCGGTTGCGCGAGGTGACGTCATAGTCGCCGCGCACATTCCACTCGCTCCAGTTCTGCGCGTTTCTCTGCGACTGCGCCCAGTTATTCTCATCTCCGGTGGCCCCTGCAATATTTGGCAGTGGATAGTAATTCCCGTACAAGAGTCCTACCGGATCCGGGTTGGCAATCTTCAGCGGATTGCCCGGCGCCTGAAATTGAACAGGAATGGTCGGAAGTGTGGCCAAGCAGGTGGTCGGGCCAGTGGCATCCGCGCTGAAGTCTCCCATGCGCTCGGCAGCCGTCGGAACGCAAGACGCTTCCGCAACACCCTGAATCTGGCGGTTCCACTCCTGATTCCACCAGATGAAAAGCTTATTCTTAATGATCGGGCCGCTAACGTTATAGCCCCAGTCGTTGCGCCGGAGCTCAGCCTTACTCAAACCATCCTTATTCGAAAAGAAGTCGTTGGCGGCTAGAGCGTCGTTCCGGCCCGCATAGAAAACGCCGCCATGCCATTGGTTCGTGCCGGACTTTGTCGTAATGCTGATGACAGCGCCAGCGGCCTGGCCATACTCCGGGCCGTAGGAATTGCGCAACAACTTGAATTCAGCAATCGTATCAACTGACGGATAGACCAAAATCGTGCGGCCTGAACCAACGTCATTGTTGTTCACGCCGTCAACCAGGAACAAGTTGTTGTTGTAAGGGTTTCCGTCCACTGCGAAATCGGCGCCGCCTGCCAGGCCTTTGTCAAGGTGGTCGAACGTATTTGCAGTCGAGACGCCCGGGGACAGCGTAACCAGGTTCATGAAGTTTTCACCGTTGAGCGGCAACTCGCGAACTTGTGTACCTTCGACGACTTCGCCAACCACCGCGCTCGTGGTCTCAACCTCAACTGGACTCGCTTCGACGACGATCTTCTCTGTTTGAGCGCCAACCTGCAGCGTGACATTTACGACGGTCGGCGTTGACACGTGCACGGCAACGTCCTGCTCGACATACTCCTTAAAGCTGCCCTGCACGACATGAACTTCGTAGTTTCCGACCGGCAACTGTTCGAACGTGAACGCGCCCAAGTCGGTCGTCTTAGCCGTAGCGGTCTCGTTTGTGCCTTTGTTGATTACAGTAACGGTCGCGCCCGCGACGGACGCACCGCTCGGGTCGCTGACGATACCCGTAATCGAACCATTGTAGTTTTGCGCGCGCGTGGCGAGCGGCGCCAAGAGCGCGAGCACCATGACGCAGAACAAAGCGCGGATCATCGTCCAAGCGTAATTCGAATTAGTTTCTTCAGTTCGAGCAGTCATCGCACACACCTCGCCGGAGATTTTTCCCGCCCTATGCCGTGCCAGAAAGGAATCGCCATTTCAAGATTTGAATTGTTACAGCACCCCGGAGTGGGCTGAATCGATCTCGAATTTCCCAGAATCGGCAGCCTTCGGACCCACCCCAACGAACTAATCAATTTCTACTAGTAGGATATCTAAACTTTAGGGAGATGGATGTCAAGAGGAATAATGATATTGCAGCGTAAAATAATGATATTCTATTGTTAGGGCGGAACCGCTATCGTCGCGTCCCGTTGGCGGGGCGGACCCGCATTGTATTAATTTTCGCGAAAATAAATGCGCCGATGATATATGGTTGTGCGCTCTCGAATGGCGTAGATTCCACGCTCGACGGCCACGCAGGTGCGGAATGTCCTTTTGATTGAGTGGCTTACACAAAATCGCTCGACGCGCTATCGTTGGGAGTAGATGAATGGCTTCTGACTCCAAAAAGAGGAAGCCTGCCGCTCGAAAAGAGTCCAGGGCTACACTCAAAACTCTTGCCCAGCATCTAGGTCTGACACCGGGTACGGTGTCGGCCGCGCTCAATGATTCTGCCGCGGCCCGCTCCCTACCCGAACACACCAAGCGTCGCATCCTCGAAGCCGCGCGTGAATTCAATTACCGGCCGAACTACTTCGCTCAATCCCTGCGGCTTCGCCGAACGTACACCATTGGAGTAATCGCCGAAGAAATTGGCGACGCGTATGGCGCGATGATCATCAGCGGCGCCGAAGACTATCTCCGCAAGAGCAATTATTTTTTCCTTACCGTCTGTCATCGTCACGACCCAAAAATTTTGCAGACTTACTCGCATCTGCTTTTGGCCCGCGGCGTCGAGGGCTTTATCACCACGGACACTTCTCTCACGGCGCCGCTGGGGCGACCGACCGTCGCAGTTTCAGGACACCAGCGCGTTGACGGCGTCACGAATATTATTTTGGATCACAAACTGGCCGCGCGCCTCGCGCTCACTCATCTTGCAGAGCTCGGCCACGAAGAAATTGCATTTCTGAAGGGACATCCGCTCAGTTCTGACTCTGCCACACGTTGGGAAGCCATTTGTGGGGTTGCCGCCGAATTAGGCATTCGCATTCGCCCAGAATTGACGATCCAGATCGATAGCACGGTTTCCACTCCGCACCTGGGATATCCATATGGGAAGGAGTTGCTCGCGCGAAAACAACCGTTTACCGCACTTTTTGCGTACAACGACGTGTCTGCGATAGGGGCGATGTGGGCGTTCCGGGAGTCGGGACTGCGAATACCCGAAGATCTATCGGTAGTCGGATTCGATGACATCCCCGCAGCTGCGTTCGCAGACCCCAGCTTAACCACGGTTCGGCAACCGCTAGAACGAATGGGAGAGCTGGCGGCGAAGACGTTGGTTGAACAAATCGAGGGCCGCGTAGACCCAAGCCATGAGATTACCGTCAAACCAGAATTTGTCGTACGTGCTTCAACTGGACGCGCCCCGATCGAAAAATATCAGGCAGTGAACGCCACTCGCAGCGCCGTTGATCTGCCTTAGCGGTCTCCTCTCGTCAGCGAAGTGGTGGGCGATACTAAAACGTGCTGTGACCGAATCTACGCCTGCAATCGCCGCTGATCCGTCCGAACGCAAAATTGGCGAACAACGTTGATTTTGTGACGTTCGAATCCTTACACTGGCTGCGGGTACCCTAAAGGTGTGCATATCTGCAGTGCGGACCAATTTGTTTCGCGTCATCGCCGCAGCGGTAGTCGGGACCCTGGTTCTCATTCGAGGATTGCTCGCGTGTCCTTCGGCCTTGGCGCAACTCTCCACTGCCGATCACCTCGAGGAACCCGGCTTCTGGCCAACTCAGAATGTGGCGTCTCGTGATCAGTTTGTAGGTGCCGCTGCGTGCGCGAATTGCCACGCCGCAAAAGCCGCGTCGCAAAAACTAACATCAATGGCCGGCGCGTCACTTTACGCTGACAACTCCACTATCCTTCACGCCCACCCGAAAATGAATTTCGCTGTTGGCAGCTACCACTACGACCTCGATACGAGCGCCAAAGGAAGTTCGTACACCGTCACCGGCGGATCAAACACAATCAGCGCCACCCTGCTCTGGGCCTTCGGCATTGGCAGAGTCGCGCAGTCGTATTTATTCAAGAAGGACGACGGGAACTTCTACGAAGCGCGCGTAACCTACTTCAAGAATCTGCAGGACCTCAATTTCACTCCCGCCCGCGCTTTGGCTTCACCTAAAGACGTTGCAGAAGCTATGTACCGCCCCGTGCCCTCGGCCGAGGTCGTCCGCTGCTTCGCGTGCCATACGACCGCCTCCACAATCGGCGGCCAGTTCGTTGAAAAAAATCTCATTCTCGGCGTCAGTTGCGAAGCGTGCCATGGGCCAGGCTCGACACACGTTGCAACCATGCAAGCCGCCGTGATGTCCGGAACGACCGAAAATTCGGCGGGAACAATTGTCAATCCGGCGCGCCTAAATCCAGTAGAC
>DATBYF010000051.1:0-27780 GCA_036513895.1 Candidatus Acidiferrales bacterium
GGTGCTCTCGATCAACATTTGCGCAATGAGGCGCCGCGATCCTGCGCCGAGCGCGGAACGAATCGCGATTTCTCGCTGTCGCGACGCGCTGCGGCCCAAGAGCAGATTCGCGAAATTGACGCAGGCGATCAGCAGCACCAAGGCGACTCCTCCGAAGAAAATCAGCAACGCTCGGCGCGAATCTCCCACGATTTTATCGAGCAAAGGAACGAGCCGCCGATGACGGTTTTGATTGAAGTTTGGGTACGCGCGCGCCAGCGATTCGTCAATTTGTTCCATTTCCGACTGCGCATGCGCCAGCGTTACGCCCGGCTTCAGGCGAAGATATGTATCCAGGAAATGGACGTTGCGCGCCTGCGCTGCTGCGGGATATACCACGCGCAGTGACGCATAAACGTCTCCTGGCCTTCCTGGCAGCCAAAAAGTTTCAGGCAGGACGCCCACGATCGTGTAGGGATTCCCACTCAGCGGAATGGATTTGCCGATCACGGTCGGATCGGCTCCGAATTGACGCGTCCAAAAGCCGTGGCTCAGCACGACTGCGCCAGGCGAGCCGTAGCGATCGTCGTCCGCCGTGATCAATCTGCCCAGAGCGGGCTTCGCGCGCAATGCTTGAAAGAGTTCCGCATTGCAGGTGATGGCGAATACCTGGATCGGCTCGGCGCCCCCCGTGTAGTCGAGCCTCTGCATCGTGTTTGCGCCCAGAGCTTCGAAGGACTGGCTTTGCTTCTCGATATCTTCCATGTTCGGCAGCGAATCGTACGAAGCGAGGGCCACCAGTCGTTCAGGCTCGGGATAGGGAAGAGGACGCAGAAGCACGCCGCTCACTACACTGAAGATGGCGGTGTTTGCGCCGATACCCAGAGCGAGCGTCAGAACGGCGACGGCGGTGAAGCCGGGGGATTTGCGCAGCATGCGGAGGCCGAAGCGTATGTCTTGCAGGAGCTGTTCGAGCCAGACGAAGCTCCAGACTTCGCGCGTGTCTTCCTGGACTCGCGTGATGTTGCCGAATTTGCGAAGGGCGGCGTACCGCGCTTCATCGGGCGGCATGCCGCGGGCGATGTTGTCGCGCGTCTCGATCTCGATGTGATCGCGGATGTCTTGCTCGAGATCGTCGAGCATGCGATTGCGGCGGCTCATGACTCGTTCTCTTGTTCGGCGGGGCGCAGGATGCGCGCGATCGCACCGGCGAGCTTGTCCCACTTGCTGGTTTCGAGCTTGAGTTGCCGCCGGCCTTTGGCCGTGAGCCGGTAGAATTTGGCGCGGCGATTATTTTCGGAAGTGCCTTCTTCGACCGAAATCCATTCCCGCTTGATGAGCCGGTGGAGCGCGGGATAAAGCGATCCTTGTTCGACTTGCAGCACTTCGTCGGAATTGAATTCGATCGCCTTGGCGATGGCGTGGCCGTGGGTGGGCCCAAGGATGAGCGTGCGGAGAATCAGGAGGTCGAGAGTCCCTTGAAGGAGTTCGATCCGTTCTTTTTGCTCTTCAGTAGACATTCTATGGGAAGGCTAGTGCGCTTCCAGTAGAATGTCAAGGGGAGCGGGCCCCGATTGGGGGCGACTTTTCGGATCAGCTTAGATTGTGCGTGCAGGCGCGGACACGCAACCAGGCGTCGCTGGCATACAATTCAGATTTCATTGTCGCCGATCGCGTAGTCGATTAGCGGCGACGGGCCAGCGAGAGCAGGCGGAGAATTTCGAGATAGAGCCAGATCAGCGTGACCATCAGGCCGAATGCGCCGTACCACTCCATATATTTCGCGGCGCCGGCCTGAACACCGGTTTCGATAAAATCAAAATTGAGAATCAGGTTGAGCGCGGCCACGATGACGATGAAGACGCTGATGGCGATGCCCCATGGACCGGCGCTATTCAGCAGCGGGACTTGTTTTCCGAAAAAGCCGAGTCCCAAGTTCACGAGATAGACCAGCATGATGCCGCCGGTAGCAGCGATGACGCCGATTTTGAACTTTTCCGTCGCCCGAATAATTCCGCTAGTATAGAGGGCGAGCATTACCGCAAGCGTTCCAAAGGTAAGGGCAACGGCCTGCGTCGCAATGCCGTGATACTGCTTGTCGAAAAATGCGGAAATTCCGCCGAGCGCGAGACCTTCGAGAAGCGCGTATACCGGAGCAGTGAAGGGCGACCATTCTTTCTTGAAGATGGTCACCATCGCCACGATGAAGCCGCCGATTAGCCCGCCCAGCATCCACGGGAGAACGGCATCTGGCGATTGCGCACGCGCGAGTCCCCACGTCCATCCGGCGGTGGCAATCACGCAGACGAGAAGGATGCCGGTCCTATTGACCGTACCCTGCAAGGTCATCGTCGGGCCGGCGACGGCTATTTGACCGTCGAAAGTCTTTGCGTTGAACGCGGGGTTCGAAGTGCGCAGAGGGTCAGGCATGAGCAATTTCCTCCATATATTTGTCATTGAGAGTGTACCCGTTTCGGATTTTCGAGGCTAGTTTCAAGCTCCGAGGAAATGAAGGAATTCAGCCAGCCGGCAGCCGGCAAATTAAATCCTCGTGAAGCGCATCGCGCGAAACTCCAGTACAATCCAATATCTTAGAGGTAGACGAGAGAGGAGTTCTTTATGGCAGCCACGTCCCAAATCTCGGCATCCACGATTGACGCAATCAAGGAAAAAGCCCGGCGGCTCGGAATCTATTCGATGATGTCCACGACGGCAGCCGGTTCGGGACACCCGACTTCCTGCCTCTCCTGCGCAGAGTTGATGGCGGGAGTTTTCTTTTACGCGATGAAGTTTGATCCGAAAAATCCGAATTCGCCCGATGGCGACCGCTTCGTGCTCTCGAAGGGCCACGCCGCGCCAATTCTATATGCCGCCCTCGCGGAAGCTGGCGTGTTTCCGCTTTCTCGCATCATGACGCTCCGCCAACTTTCGAGTGAGCTCGAAGGCCATCCAACGCCGCTCATTCCCGGCGTGGATGCGGCGACGGGCTCGCTCGGGCAAGGATTGTCGGTCGGCGCGGGGCTGGCCATCGGAGCGAAGCTAGACGGCAGTTCGACGCGCGTTTACGTCCTCTCGGGAGACGGCGAGTTGGCGGAAGGGCAGGTGTGGGAGGCCGCGGAGTTTTCCGGCCACTATAAGCTAGAAAATCTTACCGTGATCGCGGACATTAACGCGCTCGGCCAAAGCGAGCCGACGATGTACCAGCACGACATGGAGGTCTATCGTCGCAAGTTCGAATCCGAAGGTTTCGACGTGCAAGTGATTGATGGTCACGATGTGGCGGCGGTTCTCGCCGCCCTCGATCACGCCAAGTCGGTGAAGGGGCGGCCGCAGGCCATCGTCGCGAGGACGATTAAGGGGCACGGCGTCAGTTTCTGCGCGGGCAAGGAGGGCTGGCACGGGAAGGCCTTCTCGAAGGACGAACTAGCGAAAGCGCTTTCCGAAGTCGGCACCGTCGCGCCGATTCCGCCGGATCCTGGAAAATCCTACGCGCGCACGTCGCTTCCGAAGCCGCCGGATTTTCCCGCGCCGGCCGCACCCGACTACAAACCCGGCGCCACAGTGGCCACGCGTGAAGCGTACGGATACGCGCTGAAGCGGCTCGGGGCAGTAAACCCGCACATCGTAGCGATCAGCGGCGACGTCAAGAACTCGACTTTCTCGGAAATTTTCGGAAATGCCTACCCCGACCACTTCTATCAGGGCTACATCGCCGAGCAGAATATGGTCAGCGTCGGCGTCGGATTGGCAGCTCGCGGAAGAGTGCCATTTGTTGATACGTTCGCTTGTTTCCTCTCTCGCGCTTTCGACGAAGTCCGCATGGCCGCCATCAGCCGCAGCAGCATCAAGCTGTGCGGCTCGCACTGCGGTGTCTCGATCGGCGAAGATGGCCCGTCGCAAATGGCTCTGGAGGATTTGGCGATGTTCCGGGCGGTGAACGGTTCGGTGGTTCTCTATCCTTCGGATGCCGTTTCCGCCGAGCGCCTGACCGAATTCGCGGCGCACGCCGAAGGCATCACCTATATCCGGACGTCGCGGCCCAAGACGCCGATTCTCTACTCGATTGACGAGAAATTCCCGGTGCCAGGATTCAAAGTGCTTCGCCGCAGCGACAACGACCGCGCGACGATCGTCGGCGGTGGAATCACCGTCCACGAAGCGCTCAAAGCCGCCGATCAATTGAAGGGGCAGGGAATCGCTGTCCGAGTAATTGATCTTTACTGCGTCAAGCCGCTCGATGGCGCGGCCCTCGCCGCGGAAGTGAAGGCGACGGGCGGGCGCCTCGTAACGGTGGAGGATCATTTCGAGGAAGGCGGAATTGGCGAGGCTGTGCTCGCGGCGATACTCGATGCCGGCTCCGCTCCATCGAAAGTACGGCGGCTGGCGGTGCGCGGCATGCCCCATTCCGGTAAGCCCGAAGAACTCGTGGATAAGTTTGGGATTTCAGCGCGGCATATCGTAGACGCGGTCAACGAGATCGGATCCTGAGTCGAAATGGCCGATAAACCGATTCTGGTCGGGATTTTCCCCGATATTGTGGTGCTGGACGCGAACGATCAGGTGGTCTGGCAGCCGCTCTCAGGCAATTTGCGCGTCGAGTTCGATCCGCAGCGTAGCCCGTTCGGCTCGAATGTATTTCAAGCGCCGGAAGGTACGCGGCTCCAAAGCGGGCCGCCCCGGATAGGCGTCAATCCGGGCTCATACAAATACCGGCTATTTTTGAATGATCAGCTGATAGGCAACGGGGAAGTACTGATTCGCCCGAAATGACCCGAGCGGGCGTTCTTTCGAGAGCAATTCGGCCGTAATCAGTCGCCGTAGGCAGCAGCTCGGACGTTGTCGATCGATTCTGCGAGCACTTTCCGGATGGGCGCCAATTGCACCGCCGAAACCGGGCGCTCGCTTGGAACGCCGAAGCCGGCTACTTTTTGCGGAAATTCTGAGCGCCGGTCGAGTTGCAGGCCGATCGACTCCAGCAGGTCTGCGGCAAAATTCGGGTCGTCGCTGCGCTCCCGTCCAAAGAACCACAAACGCTGCTCGTGACGCTGGAGCAGTTGAAGCGCTTCTGCAAGACGCTTCATGGCTCCATCGAAAGTTCCAGCCAGGAAATAGACCGGCAGCATCCATCCGTGATTGCCGAAGGCCGCTCTCACCCGAACGGAATACTTACCATTCTGATTGCGCTCGATGGCGCAACGGTACTCGTTTCCCGAAAGTGCTGATTTGGCAGCCATTGCTTCCCCCTCCACAACTAATCCCTGTCCCCGAAAACGAAAAATGCTCAGCGGTTCTCAGTTCAGTGCGACCTAAAACAAAATCTTAGCGAAGTGCCGATCTGAATCCCCCGGTACCTACGTCTGAAATCTTCTCGAGCCGCGAGCGCCACCCTGGGCCTTTCTGGTCGTTATAGGCCAACTGGATCCGAACTCTTGAACTCGCAGCAGGGCAAGCAGCTTATTAGTAAAGTATAGCGAACCGAACTTGGCAGGGCAAGACTGGGCGTGATTCTGCGTACAATTCGATAAGTCTTTTATTGTCAGGTATATAGAAAGACTACGAGCCGGCGAGCGCCTTTAGATTGGTTTCGTCTATGAAGAGCTTGCCCTGACGCTGTAGCCGGTCTTTGAGCGCTGTTTGAAACGCTTGGAACACGGCTGACTGCTTGGATTGGAGCAGTTGTTGCTGGATTTGAGCCCTCTGAAGAATAAGTTCTTCAGGTTTCGGCTGGTCGTGCGCGACAACCTTGTACACAATCCAATTCGCGCCGAGCGGCATGACGTCGCTCACCTGGTCAGCGGGCATGGTGAAGGCGGCCTCGAATTGGCTCGCCGATCCGAGATCGCCCACTTGACCTGTACGCGCAAATGATTGGCTTGTGCTGACCGTGAATCCGAGATCCTTCGCGGCTTTATCGAACGGTTGGCCTGCGCGAACACGCTTGTCGAGCTCTTCAGCTCGCGATTTAGCTAGCGAGACTGAGGTCTCTTTGCGGTAATCAGCGAGCACAGTGTCGCGATCCTCCGCAAGGGTCGCCGCATGCGCAGGCTGAATATCCTTGAGGGATAGAATCACGGTACCGCGCTCGATTCGCAGCGGCGCACTGATATCGCCCTGACGCAGGCTAAATAGCGTTTGCTGCAAATCCGGCGAACTGCCGAGGTCGCCCACTGGCTCCGTCGCAGCGACGGGCGGCGTCGACCCGACCTGCAAGTCGAATTTCTTGGCCAGCGCATCAAGCGTCTGCCTGTTCGACTGCCGCACAGCCGAAGCCATCTGATCCGACAATTTGCTGGCTTCCGCGTTCACTTTGTCTTCCCGAACAATCGGCTCGATCTGCGAGCGCACCTCATCGAAGCTCTTGGTGTGCGCTGTCTCTTTATCGAGGACCTTGATAATGTGAAAGCCGTATTGCGTCTTCACCAGGTCAGAAATCGAGCCCTTCGGCAAGCTGAACGCGGCGTGCTCGAATTCCGGCACGGTCTGACCTTCGACGATCCAATCGAGGTCGCCGCCTTTCGAGGCGGTCGTGTCCTCGGAGTATTTTTTCGCAAGATCCTCGAAATTGGCGCCCGACTTTGCTTTTTTCAGCACGTCTTCGGCTTTCGCCTGTATTTCAGCCACTTCAGCGTCCGTTTTTCCCAGCGTCTTGAAGAGAATATGCTCGACGTGGACGCGATTCTCAACTTTGAACTCGTCAATATGCTGGTCGTAATAGGCGTGAAGTTCCTGGTCGCTGACAGGCGTACGCTGTTTCAATTGCTCTATATCGAGAAGCGCATAATTCGCCGACCGCTTCTCCGGAATCTGATAACGCGCTTTGTTCTTCTCGAAATATTGCGCCAGCTCAGAATCGGTGGGATTGATCGTAGCCGCCAGATCGGCCGGTTTGCTCTCGGCGTATTCGATGGTCACCTTCTCGTTCTTGCGGCGAAACTCCGTAAGGATTTCGCCATCCGACACGGTAATCCCGTCCGTCAGCAGCGAATGAAATTTCTCTTCGAGAAGCTGCTGGCGCACAAACGTCTCAAAATCCTGCACTGACATCCCGGTGCCCGACTGCACCAAAGCTGTATAGCGTTCGCGGCCGACCCACGTATCGCCGTTGAATGCCGTGGGCAGATACTTTTTGATGCGCTCTGTTTCTTCCTGTGGCGTCACCTTCAGCCCGATACGATCGCCCTCGATTTCAAGTGCTTTCTCAGAGATCAATTGATCGAGAACTTGCTTGGCATAGAGACCTTTGAAAGACGGCGGCAGTTGCTGGCCGCGCAACTCGCGGTTCAGCATGCTCTCGACGTCCTGCCGAGAGATGTCTTCCGTGCCGACGCGCGCGATGGTGTCCGCGCTTGCCATTCCGGACGTTGTACCGGGAATCAATCCCGGCACCAAAGTGATTACCATGGCTAGGCAAATCAGGCCGAGAACCACCCCCATCAGGATCTTCACGCCCGCTTGTCGCCGTTGAATTACATCAAGCATCCGGTATTGGACCTCTCGCTAAGCCTTGCAGACCGCCAAAACAGCCAATTATACACACGTTTCTCGGGCGGACAAATCGTTTCCCGACAGATTGGCACGAGCAAAAGTTCTGAAGGTGCCTGGAGGAGAAGGCGTCGAATCCCAGCAAAACTGGCTAGTGGCCGGGGGTGGCAACAGTTGCGGCGGAAGCAAAGTGCGGAGCCTGAATCTTGTAATCTGTGTACTTGATCGTAAGCGTTGCGCGGCCGTCGAGTCGTAAGTCAGACACGCTCTGATTTTCAAGTGGAAGCCAGAATTCTCCCACTTTTTCGTAAGTGTGATGTACCGTCGTCTTTCGAATCCAGAAGGAGGGATTCTTCGCTGGTTCAGCCTCAATCCGGCAAACCGCGAAATCCGTGTCGTCCACCCAGACGCGCCCGCGATAAAGAAACTTCGTCGCGACCTTGGGTTCGACAGTCAATACATAGTTGCAACCTGAAGCATTCCGTTCATAACTGAGGGCGGTAAAATTGTAATTATTGGAATTCAATTCGACGCCCGCCCGGTTCTGCGCTTCCATGGCTTCCTGTTCGCTGTCGAGAAGTTTCCTGAGAACACGATTCACGATCATTCTCGATCCGTTTTCCGAAACCACGTGGAATTGTTTTGTGCCAGGCGCGTCATACGTCATCTCAACTGTCATATCGGCGTGCAAGCCGCTCGGGAAGCCGGTGTAATTGAGCTCGTAAAACCGGTTGCCCTTGTAACCTTCGAGCGCTTTGGCGCGCTGAGCGTTCCTTGTCACCAATTTCTCGACAACTTGTGGAAGCGTCAGTTGCAGTTTCGTAGCTGGTTGAGCCGGGGCTTGCGCGGAAGCGTGGCTCGCGAGCAGCAAGATAGACGCGGAAAGGGCAAGAATTGACAGAAGTCGGCGGTATGCGCGCAATGCCATGGCGTCTCAGCTTTCCGAAATCAGATGTTTCGCTGAATTAACGAGTGAGGGGATTCAGTCGTCTATCCGCAAACCAATAGTATCCTAAGTTGTCGCGATATCAAGCACGCCTCGGCTTACCATGTTCTCAGCATGTAAACAGTGCTCGTAAGCCTCGTACATCCCTTCGAAGATCTTTTCCCACGAAGTCGAGAGCGCATACTCGCGGGCCGCTATGCGTATTTTTGATAGTATTTCCGGGCCGTTCATCAGCATCGCCGCATATCCGGCGAAGTCGCAACTTCCCTCGCAGACGAATCCCGTCCGGCCGTGCTGCACCGAGAATTTCGGGCCGCCGCGCGTACCGACGATTGCCGGCACTCCGGAAGCGAGCGCTTCAAGCACAACGAGTCCAAATGTTTCGGTCTCGGAAGGAAACACGAGCGCGTCCATATTCGCAAAAGCGCGCGCGAGCTCGCGGCCCCTGAGTGCGCCCGTAAAATCGGCGTGCCGCATATTTTTTTGCAGCCAGGCTCGTTCCGCGCCGTCGCCCACGATTACGATGCGAAAATTGTTTTCACCTATATTGATCAAATCCTGTTCAAAATGCGCCAGGAACCGCACGTTTTTCTCGGTTGTCAAACGCCCAACATAACCGATTTGGAATGGCCCAACCAACCGATCGCGAAACGCTGGATCAAACGCCGCCGTGTCCACGCTGTGCGACATCAAGAAACACGGTTTGCCTGTAGCCCTCTCCATCCGCTCGATGATCTCTTGGTTTGGCGCAAACAGAAGCCGGGGTATCTTGTAGAACCGTGCCACCGCGTGGAAGCTCCACCGCTCGGCGGACTCTCCGATTTTTGAGTTCCAGCGTTTCGGCAACAAAGAAGTGGCGGCGGCTGACCGGAGCCCTGCGTACTCATGAAGATTGGTCTGCCAGGACGCCGCCAGCGGAACGCGAAGCTTGTGAGCTACCAGCGCGCCGAGAATTCCGATATCGCTCGGCCCGGTAATGTGGATAACGTCCGGCTTGAATTTATCTACGACGGACGCAATCTCCCTATAACGCGCCACAAGCGCAGGGTCGAAGTTGTGGCTGCGATCGAGTGGAAATTGCGACCAACCTCGGCGCAACTGTACTCTTGTGACGCTACCATCCGTTGATTTCTGGTTTTCTGCTCCAGCGTGAACCACGAGGAATGGAAGCTGGCGATTTCGTGCGAACGCTTCGAAGTGCCGGCTCGTGCCAGCCACTCCATCCATTTCGTGATACGCATCAGGAAAGAGCGCGACACGCGCTCGCGCGGTCGTCAAGTCGTAGCCTCGTACGAAACATCGGTCGCCACGTGATCGACAACTTCTCCCGGCATGGCTTGCTTGAGCGCTTTCTGTACCGTGGCATTGTCCAATAGCCGCATGACAGCGAAAGCGTATTCAACGAACTTCGGTGGCGCCTTCCACCAAGTCGAAAGCGGCCAATCTCCTTCAGTATAGCGCGCCGGATGAAAAACTCGATTGTCCCACTTCCGCGTGCCAATTGGATGGCCAGGATATTCGCGAATGACGTCGAGGACCATTTGCATGATACGCATGCATCTCGGTTCCGCGTATTGCGGCATCAAGAGCACATGGCTTCGCTGCTCTGTTCGAACCTCCCGGATGAATTCGGAGAATGTTTCCGCGTTCGTAAGATTGAGTGCGCTGCTCGGTTCGCATCCGTGGCGGTCTCCGCCGGATATCGACGGAAGCTGCCAGCGGATGGCCATTTCCCGTACTTTATCGTTTTCGCCCCAGCCGCGCGTAGCATTGAGTTCGAGCGCGTGCAGAAACTTCCCGCTCGCTTTCATAAAGAGATTGATGGCCTGCTCGTGGCCGGCTTTTCCCAGTTCGGAAAGATCCCACAGGGGATGGTTGAATACGATGAGCACATTCGGGATTTCGTCCAGCGCCGCAACGAGCTCCACAAACCGCTGCTCGCAAGGGCTCTGAGTGAAAGCTGTTAGGTCGGCGACGATCGCAGCTGCGTCGCTCTCTGGTAAATTATGCACGCCGAGGTGGAACACAGTTCCGGCGTACGGCACACTCCACTCCAGCGCGATCGGAGTATCTTTCGAGTCTGGCAGCGCTCTCAGAATCGTCGGAGCGTCGATCGTGTCGTGATCGGTGAGCGATACAAAGCTTTTCAAACCCAATGTATTTTCGATTTGGTTGCGTTCCACTTCAAGCGACATCTCCGCGCTCAATGGCGGTGTCCAATAAGCGCGCTGGAAATTTACAGGCACCGGCGCCTTGCTGCATTGCCGTTCGAGAGCCCACCGCAACAGCGGATACTTTTCGGCGAATTGCGGAATAAATCTGAGGCTTTCCTTTGAGTGGTGCGTGTGGCTGTGAAGAGAGACGGCAGCTCGATAATTCTCGCCAACGCTTACTTGTTTGTCAAAACAAGTGACACTGCACTGCGACATAAGCGACCGTCCTTTATAAAATTCCGGCGAGACTCTGACACTCTGCTCATAAGTATTCCAGCTTCAACATTCAGTGGTGATGAATTTGGAGATTTCGCGCACGGAAGAGTAACGCCAAGGTTGCCTATCTCATTCCTATCCGTCGGAGCACTCCGCGCCTAGCCCGTCGTACAGCGTGTCTGATTACGTGTGATGCAATACGCCCGCAGCGCGTTGTGCCGCATCTTGGCACAGGTTGAGGGGTTACGCCAGACTCCAGTTCAACCTTGCGCACATGGGGTTGGCGATTCAGAAACCGCGCCCGGGCTTTGTTGAAAGGCCTATACCCCTATGCTAGATTTCAGAATTGGCGCATTTTCGCATGATTGAAACAAGAATCCCAGTTCAGCCAAAGCCCAAAATACAGAAGGTCGAGGTGTACTGGCACACAGTCACCTACACCACGGTTGCGATTTATGTCGCGATTCTGATCGCTGTAATTCTTGGTGTGTCCTTTTTTGTTTTTCCGGAAAAGTCTGGAAACCTTGTCAAACGTGTGACTGCTGCGCTGACGAAGCCGGGCAACACAGGCGTGTCAGCTACCGCCAGGCAAGTGCGTTTTGTCAATTTGGACGGCAAGGTCCAGGTGAAGAAGGTGAATTCCGTCCAATGGGCGACCGCGGACTATCAATTGTCTCTCGATAAGGGCGATCAGATTCGCACCGACACCGATGGCGTGGCCCGCATCGCATTCGCGGACGGCACGACGTACACCGTCAAGGGCGAAACGCTTGTCACCGTGGAAGAAAACGCGGTCGCTTCTGACAAAGCTACCAGCGTCGGAATGCACATTCAGGCTGGCCAGGTCGATCTCGCCACTCCCACGTGGGACAATCCCGGCTCGAAAGCTGATATTTCGTTTGAAAATGCCCTGGCTTCGCTTCGCGAGAATAGCCGCGCTGAAGTTCGCAGCGATCCGGCCACCCAGCAGCAACAATTCACTGTGAATGTCGGCAGCGCTGAGATGAATCGCGGCGGCCAGCATCTCGACGTTGGCCCGTTTGAGCGCGTAACTTTTCCGACCGGCGGACCTGTCAAGACGGAGCAAGTCCTCGCGCCGCCAACTCTGATCGCGCCACTGAATCTCACGCCCATCATCGTTGCCGACCCGAAGCGCGATCCCATTCATTTTGCGTGGAAAGAGATTTCGACGGCCAAGGGCTACGTCCTTCAAATCAGCAAATCGAGTTTTTTTAACAAAATTTTAGTTGAGCGCCGCACAACCGAGACGGCCATGGATATTACAGGTCTCGATCCCGGCGAGTACTATTGGAAAGTCCGCGCGGTGGATGCCAAGGACGCGATGAGCGACATGAGCGATCCTTACAAGTTCACTCTCGTGACGCAGGGCAAGCAAGAGGATATGTTTCTGGAAGTTGACGGCACCGAACTCCATGGCAATCTGGTGGAAGTCACCGGCAAGACCGAGCCGGGCGCAACCTTGATTATCAACGGCGAAAAAGTGGCGGATCTCCGTCCCGATGGCACGTTCCATTTTTTCACGCCGCCAATGACGCCCGGCAGCCAGACGATTGTAATAACGGGCCAGAATCGGCGCGGCGGGACTGCGATTAAGCGTGTCTCGATTGTTATTCCTTAATTTTCCGGCGTTATCAGGGGCAGCGCCCGCAGCCGCAAACACACGCACCACCTTGGGGGAGGCGCGATACTCACGTGAATAAGAACGGCTACAGCATGCGGTCGGTTTTCAGTCTTTTTTCCTCCGACCTCGCGATCGATCTTGGGACAGCCAACACGCTCGTGTATGCGAAAGGAAAAGGCATCGTCGTCAACGAGCCTTCCATCGTCGCAATCAACAAGAACACGGGCGAAGTTGTGGCTGTCGGACGCGAAGCGAAGGAAATGCTCGGTCGGACGCCAGGCAACGTGGTGGCCATCAAGCCGATGAAGGACGGTGTGATCGCCGACTTCAAAGTCACCGAGAAAATGCTCACCTACTTCATTCAGAAGGCGCACAACCGGCGCGTTCTGGTGCATCCGCGCATAGTCATCGGCGTGCCGAGCGAGATCACGCCCGTCGAAAAGCGCGCTGTGCAGGACTCCGCCTATCGCGCACGCGCGAGCGAAGTGTATCTCGTCGAGCAGGCCATGGCTGCCGCCATCGGCGCAGGCTTGCCGATTGAAGAGCCCTCCGGAAACATGGTCGTGGATATCGGCGGCGGCACGACGGATATTGCCGTCATCTCAATGAGCGGCATCGTCTACTCGCGGTCGGTTCGCGTCGCTGGCAACGAGATGGACGAAGCCGTCATGCACTACCTTAAGCGCAAATACAATTTGCTCGTCGGCGAGCGCACCGCCGAAGGCATCAAGATGGAAATTGGCTCGGCTTATCCTCTCGAAAAGCCGCTGACGCTCGAGGTGAAAGGCCGCAACCTCATCGAGGGCGTGCCGCGCACCGTCACGATTGACGACAACGAAATTCGCGAAGCGCTGTCCGAATGCATCGCAACGATTATCAACGCCATTCGCGTTGCTCTTGAGCGCACGCCTCCGGAACTTTCCGCGGACATCAGCGATCGTGGCATCGTGCTCACCGGCGGCGGCGCGCTCATCAAGAATCTCGACAAGCGTATTCGCGAGGAAACGGGATTGCCGGTTTCCATCGCCGACGATCCGCTCGCATCGGTCGTGCTTGGTACCGGCAAGATGCTGAGTGATTTCCGCCTGCTGCGCCTGGTCTCGATCGATTAAAGCTTCCGGAGATCCTCGCGTTGCCCTCGGCGGCAGTTCAGTTTGACGTGGTGACAATATGATCGATTTTCCATCGCGGCGGCGGCCCTTCAGACTCTTGACCGTCGTGGTGTTGTTCCAGGTGTTGTTGCTCGCATTTCAAATCAAGCGCGAGCGCGACGTCCGCTTGATTCGTCTGTGGGCGTTCGAAATTCTCACGCCTTTGCAGCGTGCTGGAACGTGGTCGATTTCCACTGTGGGCGGCGGATGGCGCAATTACGTCGATCTCCGGCACACCCGCGCCGAAAATGATCGCTTGCGCTCCGAGCTTGAGCGCCTCGAATTGCGCAATCGCGAACTCGAAAGCCGCTCCGCCGAAGCCGACCGTCTCGCTGTGCTCTTGAATTTCCGCGATACGCGAACCGAAGGCCCCATGCTCGCCGCGCAGGTCATTGGCGCCAGCGCCGATTCCGTCAGCCGCACAATTTTTATCAATCGCGGGGAGCACGATCGCATTCGCCGCAACTTGCCGGTCGTCACGCCCGATGGAGTCGTGGGTAAAATTGTCGAGGTCTTTCCGAATTCCGCGCAGGTTCTGCTGATTGACGATAAAGACAGCGGCGTCGGCGCGCTGCTCTCCGAAACGCGCACGCATGGCGTCGTCAAGGGCACCGGTGATCCTTACCTTCATCTTGACTATGTTGCTCCAACAGAAAAAGTTCACGCCGGAGAGACAATTCTTACTTCCGGCGACGACCGTATTTATCCGAAAGATTTTCCGGTGGGCACGGTGATCGAAGCCAAGCAGGCAAGTCCGTTTCAGACCATCACGGTTCAGCCCGCAGCGCGTCTCGATCGCCTGGAGGAAGTGCTTGTCCTGCTCACGCAACAGGATATTTCGGGGAAGAAGTCAGGATCGGCGGCCGCAACGACGAGCCCGTCAGGAACTCCTGCTGACAGTGCGCCGTCGGATCCGCCTCCGCCGCAATGATGGCCATGCATGAAAGATTTTGAGAGACGATGAGCTCACGAGCACAAGCCGAGCAGCACATTGAAGTTCACAAGTTCTACGCCGGCGCAGTCGTCGCCGTGGCGTTCCTCGCGCTCGTCCTGCAGGCATTTCTCAACAAGTATGGCAGTTGGGCCGGGCTGCTCGAGTTGCCGTTGCTCGTCACCATTTATTTCGCGCTGAGCCGCCGCAATCCGGCGACGGGCTTGCTGCTCGGCGGCACCATCGGAATTCTTCAGGATGCCGTTAGCCACCTGCCCATCGGCATTTATGGCATTGCCAAAACGCTCGTCGGCTACGTCGCCTCATCACTTGGCGGCCGCGTTGACACCGAGCATCCCATCAGCCGTTTCATCATGGTCGTAATTTTTTATCATTTTCACGAAGCCGTCCTCGCGCTACTCAATCGCGTTCTGCTGGCTCGTCCCGCGACGTATTTCAGTTGGAAATTGTTGATCGCGTCGGCAGTCAATGCAGGGATTGCCGTCGTTCTGTTTCCCGTCCTCGATCATCTCCGCAAACCATCGTAGCGCAGCCTGCCCGCGTAGCGTCGGCATCCTGTTTACCCTGAGCCTCGAAGGGTCGGCGGTTTTCCGCGCGTCAGCGTGAAAAAAAATCCCCGGCAAAATGCCGGTGGCGAGATTTCCTATTTGCCGTCCGCGCGACGACGAGCGGTTAGAGTAATTCCATCACTTCTTCGTAGCGTTTAAATGGAGGAATAAGGTAGGCACCGGCTACCTCAGTGCGCGCCCATTCGAGCATGCGTTTTGCGAGGGCGAAGCCTCGATCGCGGGCGGCCGTGCCGGCCTTTTCCATTTCTACCAACGTCGGTTCGGGAATCATGATGCCGGGGACTTCGTTGTTTAGCCGCAAAGCCTGCTTGTAGCTGGTGAGCGGCCATACGCCGACGAGCACCGGCACAGGGCATTTGCCGCCGAGCCTTTTCAGGAAAATGTGCCAGTGGTCAGGATCAAAAATTGGCTGCGTCATCGCAAAATGCGCTCCCGCGCCAATTTTTTCGTGGAAACGGCGGATTTCTTCGTCGAGATCTTCGGCCACGGGATTCACGGCTACGCCAATCGTGAAATTTGTGGCGCCGCCGAGACTTTTTCCCGCCCAGTCCGTGCCTTGATTCAATCGCGAAATAATCTTCACGAGACCAATCGAATCCACTTCGTATACGCCGGAAGTTTCGGGGTGATCGCCAAGCGACGGCGGGTCACCGGTGATGGCGAGAACATTTCGCACGCCGCCGACCGCCCACGCGCCGAGAAGCATCGCCTGCAGACCGATGATGTTGGCGTCGCGTGACGTCAGGTGAGGAATCGTCTGATAGCCGTGCGCTTCGAGCGCGCCCGCGAGCACCAGCGCATCCATGCCGACGCGCGCCAGCGTTCCGCTGTTGATATCAATCGCGTCCACGCGGCCGTCCGCCATCACGTGTCCTACTTGCTCGAGGATGCGTTCGGTGGAAATTCCCTTGGGTGGGTCAATCTCGACTGAAACGACAAACTCTTTCGCCTGGATTTTTTTCCAGAGCTTGCTCTCCGGCTCGCGCGCTAGAGCCCGGCGCGTTTTTTCCACGGCGGTTACGGCATCCACCGAGGCGACGGCTACGCGCTTCGCCGGCTGAAACTGCTTCGCCGCATCAGCCATGGCGCGAACGTGCTCTGGCGTTGTACCGCAGCAGCCTCCGAGCAGCCTGACGCCGATTTCTGCGGCTTCGCGCGCGAACAACGCGAAATATTCGGGCGACGATTTCGGGTAGACGATGCGGTCGCCCATGCGGTGCGGAAAGCCCGCGTTGGGCATGGCGCTGAGCGGCACGTTGCCGGCCGCCGCGGCAATATCTCGCAGCACGGGAAGCAGAAGCTGCGGACCAATCGTGCAATTCGCGCCAATCGCCTGAACGTTGCGCCCTTTCAATTTTTCCCACGCGTCCGCCGGGCGTGTACCGCCGAAGGTGGTGCCTTCTTCGGAATAGGTGAGCTGCGCGACAATGGGAAGTTGTGAGAAGGAGCGAATCGCATCCACCGCGGCGCAGATCTCGTCCACATCGCTAAAAGTTTCGAGAATGAAGAGGTCCACGCCGCGCTCTTCGAGAGCTGCAGCCTGCTCGCGGAAAATTTCCGTCATCTCATCCGGCGGGAGCTGTATCACGTGGCGGACGACGCCGAGCGGGCCAATCGAGCCGGCAAGAAAAACTTCGTGTCGCGCAGCCTCACGCGCTTCGCGCGCGATTTTCACGCCGCGATGGTTCAGTTCAGTCACGCGCTCGCCGAGGCCAAGCGCCGTAAGCTTGTTGCGGTTCGCGCCAAACGTGTTCGTCTCGATGATTTGCGCGCCGGCGTCGAGATAAGCCTGATGAATCCCGAAGACGGCTTCGGACTGTGTGATATTCAGCTCTTCGAGACACCGCTGCGCGCCCGCGATTTCGTACAGCATCGAGCCCATCGCGCCATCCGCGACGAGGACCGAGTTGCGTAACCGTTCGTTGAATTCTTCGATCCTCATATTTTTCTAGGATAGCTCAGGAAACCGCTTCCTCTCACGAGTCGTAGTCCGTGTAGGTCGAAACCACGAAAAAAGACGCTCTAAAAGCGTGGTCCAGGTCTACCTTGTGCCAGCCCGTTCGGGGCCAAAATTTGCCACCGGCTTACGAAAAGAAGAGAGATTCCGCGGGCGCCACGGCGGGCTCGCAATGACCCAAGTACTAGGACCGCCGGCGTCGAAGGCGTTCAACGCTTTTTCTCGACCAAGCCGGCGACCGTATCCATCAGGTCGAACTTGGTCAGGATTTCGTGCTTTCCGTTGCCCATTTCGACGAAGACCGCTGGCCGTTCGTGACTCAGAATGTGCGTCACACGCTCGACCGGCGTATTGCTCGAGACTTGCGGCAGTGGCGGGTCCATGACTTCGCGAATCACCAGTTTGCGGAGGTCCTTGCCCTGCAACGCGAGGTTCAGGATCTGATCCTCGTAGATCGTGCCGATGGGCGTCTCCTCCTCAAACACTGGGAGCTGCGAGATGTCCTGCTGCTGCATGGTGTTCAACGCGTGAAAGACGGTCTGATACGGCCGCGCGATGATCAACTCACGCGTTCTGCCGCTTTCGCGCTTCACGCGAATGATGTCGGCAGCCGTCAACGGCAACTCGGATTCCACGTAGCCGTACTCGCGCATCCAGGCATCGTTGTAAATTTTGCTGAGGTAGCGCGTCCCGGTGTCGGGCAGAAACGCGACGATCACGTCGCCGGCCTTGCAATCCTTCGCCACTTTGATCGTGCCCGCGATGCATCCGCCGCCGGAGCCGCCGGTAAAAATCCCCTCGCGCTTTGCAAGGCGCCGCGCCCAGACGAAGCACTCCTCGTCGGTCACTTGCAGCACGTCGTCGAGGACCTTGAAATCCATCGTCTTCGGGAAGATGTCTTCGCCGATACCTTCGACCACGTAGGTCAACGCTTTGCCGATCTTCCCGGTCTTCGCATACTCGTAATACAGCGAGCCGTACGGGTCCACGCCGATGATTTTGATCTTAGGATTTTGTTCTTTTAGATAGCGGCCCACTCCGCTGATCGTTCCGCCCGTCCCCATCCCGCAAACGAAATGGGTGATCTTCCCTTCGGTGTCGTTCCAAATTTCCGGTCCCGTCGTCCGATAGTGGGCTTCCGGATTCATCGGATTTTCGTATTGATTGGGATAGAACGAATTCGGTATTTCACGAGCGAGTTTCTTCGCCACCGAGTAGTAGCTTCGCGGGTCATCCGGCTCGACCGCCGTGGGGCAGACGATCACTTCGGCGCCAAACGCTTTCAGTAGGTCAATTTTCTCGCGCGACTGCTTGTCCGTGATGGTGAAAACCACTTTGTAGCCGCGCACCACGGCGACGAGCGCGAGGCCCATGCCCGTATTGCCTGAAGTGCCTTCGATGATCGTGCCGCCGGGCTTCAGCAGGCCCTTTCGCTCGGCTTCGTCGATCATCGAGATGCCGATGCGGTCTTTCACCGACCCACCCGGATTTAGGAAATCGGCTTTGACGTAGACTTCAGCTTTCGATTCCTTGGTCACGCGATGCAAGCGGATGAGAGGCGTTTTGCCAACCGCGTCGAGGATGTTGTTGCACTTCAATTTCGCGCACCTTCTCTTGCTCTTAGCTCGTTGAAACTCAAACTTAGCTTAGAGAGTTCGCGAATCACTGTCCAGCGACAGTTTCGATGGACGCGAAAGACTAAGCGTTACATTTGAACTGAAAGCCGGAGTTGCGAGACACCAATGCGGCCTAACCAGCAGCTGGCGATGAAGTCGTCGCATTCACCATCGGTTTGGCGCCCTTGATAAGGAGCCAGAGCGTGAACGCTATCTCGCCGAAGAAGGCGGGTTGGCAGTAAGCAAACACCTTGCCCTGGTATTGTGGGACGAGTACTGCCGTAAAGCACAGGATCACGTAGCCCAAGCCGCCGATGGCGAGCCAGACTCCCAGGAACCGCGGCAGGAAACGCGACCGGTAGACAAGCACCGCCAGCGGCCAGAGCCATACTCCCGCAAGGATTTCGGAGGCGGTGAATTGATGGTCATGCAGTCGGAGAAACAGCACTGCCAGCGCGTCGCGCTGCGGTTCGTTGAATACGGACAAGAAATTGCCGCCGCTCACGACCGTCAGTGTAGCGAGGTCGCATGCCGCGTTCAGCAAGTAGAGTACGGCTGGCAGCACGCCCCCGAAGATCACCACCAGCACAGCGAGGTTCTGGTCCACTCCCTTGAATAGCCGGTAAAGCGCCATCACGAAGAGAATCAAGATCACCCCGGCGGCGAGATTGCCCAGAATACCGAAACGGAAGAGCCGCTCGTGCGCGGCGATGTTGTGGACCGTAGCGGCCGCGTCTGCGTTCACGATCAGTTTGCTGGGAATGTAGATGAGGAGCGGAAAGCCTATGACGATGAGCAGCAGGTACCAGAGTCCAGCGACTCTCCCTGGATTGTGTGTCGAGCTCATGTTCTCTCCTTTGTTGTATGGGGCCTGGCGTAGGGGTCTAGCCGAAGATACGCCGAAGACTATCAGAAAGTTACAGGTGGGGAACGTGTGGCCGACCCGGAGACGGGGGCCTCCGGGCTCTGTCAGGGCACGGCTTCGGCCGTTCCGAATCAGCGCAAATGTCGAAGGGGTTGTGTCGCGATAGCTTTAATATTCGAGCGGCGCGACAATGTGTAAGAGCTATGGCCACTGCGCCTAACATGGTTTCAGCCAATGTCGATTGCAAGAACTATGCTGCTGGATCGGCCGATCGAATCTTCTACGACGGCGTGTGCGGCCTTTGCCAAGGCTACATTCGCTTTTTAAATCGGCGAGACCGCGCTGGGGATAAATTCCGATACGCGCCGCTGCAAGGCGCCACATTCGAAGCGCTTGTGCCGCCCGAGCGACGCCGCAATCTTCCCGATAGCCTGGTTGTTCTCACGAATGACGGGCGCCTGCTCGTTCGCTCCGCGGGCGTAATTCATATTCTTCGGCGTCTCGGCGGCTTCTGGCGCTTCGCCGGCGCGGCGATTTCCATTATTCCCCGCGTGATTAGCGATGCCGTCTACGATTTCGTCGCGCGCATCCGCTATCGTGTTTTCGGGAAGCGTGAAAACGTTTGCCCCGTCACTCCGCCCGATCTCCGCGCACGCTTCGACGATTAACCGACGATTGATTACCGCAATGCTTTTCTAACACTCAATTGACGTTAACTGCTACGTTCGCCACACTTGGTCGTATCACTGCTGCATCCTAAATTAATTTTCTCGGAGGAGATTCGAGAGATGCCAAGAGAAAATATTTCTAGCGGAACACCGTGGGAGCCGATTGTGGGCTACTCACGCGCGGTACGCGTTGGGGATTACGTTCACGTCTCGGGGACAACGGCGACCGGCGACAATGGCGAAATCGTTGGCAAGGACGATGTCGCCAAGCAAATGAAGCAGGCGCTGCGAAATATTGAGTCTGCTCTGACGAAGGCCGGCGCAAAGATGAGCGATGTGGTGCGCACGCGGATCTACGTCACGGACATTTCCGAATGGGAGAAGATCGGCCGCGCGCATGGAGAAGTCTTTAAAGAAATTCGCCCGGCGACCAGCATGCTGGAGGTCGGCGGCTTCGTTTCGCCCGACATGCTGGTGGAAATCGAAGCGGATGCCTACGTCGGGAAAAAATAACCTCTGCCCGCGGCGGTGCAAGCTTAGTGCTGTTTAGTCGCTTCGCACTTCGCCCGCGAATTCCATTCCGAAATCTGCCCGTGCGATAGAATATCTTTTCCGTGGACGAGCCCGTTCAAAACTCGATGAGGATTACCGTTAGCACGCTTTTCGGCCGGTTGGCGTTCGGATTTCTGCTTCTCTTGTCCATCGCGTTCGGCGCAGGTGTCGGCCTGCTGTTCGTTTACACGAGCGACCTTCCAGAAATTCATGCGCTCGAAGACTATCGCCCGGACACGGTCACCGAGCTTTACGCTGACGACGGCCAATCCATCGGCACGTTCGCCTTGCAGCGCCGCATTCTTCTCACCTACGAGCAAATTCCGAAAGTGCTGAAAGACGCGATCATCGCCACCGAAGATCAGCATTTCGATGAACACTGGGGCGTGGATTTCACGCGCGTGGTCGGCGCGGCCTGGCGCGATATCGCCAAGCGCAAAATCTCCGAGGGCGCCAGCACGATCACGATGCAGCTCGCCGGCGGGCTTTTTCTCGACCGCTCCAATCGTTCCTTCCGCCGGAAGAGCCAGGAAGCCCTGCTCGCTTTGCAGATCGAGCGCCACTACACCAAGCAGCAAATCCTTACGATGTATTGCAATCAGATTTATCTCGGCCAGGGCAATTACGGCTTCGAAGCCGCGTCGGAATATTATTTCGGCAAGCCGGTCGGCAAATTGACGCTTCCGGAAGCAGCGCTACTCGCGGGAATTATTCGCGGGCCCTCGTACTCGCCCGTTCTTCACGGCCAGCGTGCGCGCGCACGGCGAAATCTGGTGCTCTCGCTAATGGCGCACGAAGGCAAGATCAGCTCCGCCGACGCGGAAGCGGCCTCGCTTACGCCGCTCACGCTTCATCTGTCGTCGCCGCATAACGATCTCGCGCCGTACTTCGTCGAAGACATCCGCCAATATCTCGAGAAGACTTACGGCACCGCAGCCGTGCACGAGCAAGGGCTGCGCGTATATACGACGCTGAACGTTGCGATGCAACGCGCCGCGGATCAAGCTGTCCTCGATGGGTTGCACGAATACGATCGCCGCCATGGCTGGCGCGGCGGCCTTCAGAATATTTTCAAGCAGGGCGGCAAGCTCGACACTTACGATTCGGACGATTGGCATGGCGCCATCGAAAAAGGCGCGTACGTAACGGGGCTCATTCGCAGTGTGGAAGCAACGTCGGCGACCGTGAAAATCGGGCCGTACGCTGCGATGGTGTCAGCGGCGAATTTCGCGTGGACCGGCCGTCGCTCGCCGTCGCAGCTATTCAAGCCTGGCGATTTGGCGCTGTTCAAGATTCTCGAGATCACTGGATTCACGGCTCGCGTCGAGCTCGAGCAACAATTGATCGCTCAGGGCGCGTTTCTTGCGATTGACAATTCTTCCGGCGAGATCAAAGCAATGGTCGGCGGATCGAGTTTCGAAGAATCGAAATTCAATCGCGCGACGCAGGCTATGCGCCAGACGGGCAGTTCGTTCAAGGTCTACGTGTACGCCACGGCGATCGAGCAGGGCTCTTCTCCCTTCGACACGATCATGGATGTTCCTGTGACGTTTCGAAGCGGCGGCCAGGATTATTCGCCGAAAAATTACGACGAGAAATTCGAGGGGCGCATCACGCTTCGCCGCGCGCTGGCCGATTCGCGCAACGTTCCGGCGGTGCGGCTGCTCGCGCAGGTGGGCATTCAGCCTGTGATTGATATGGCGCGGCGGTTTGGAATCACAAGCCCGCTGCCGCCGTATTTGCCGCTTGCTCTGGGTGCGGCCGATCTGACGTTGATGGAACATGTTTCGGCGTTCACCGTGTTTCCCGACGATGGCATTCATATCGAGCCGCATACGATTCGGCGCCTGACGACGTACGACGGCGCGCTGCTGGAAGAAGCGAAGCCTCAGATTACCGACGTGATCCAGCCGGACGTTGCGCGAACGATGGTCGCGATGCTTGAGGAAGTCGTGCAGTTTGGGACGGGCGTCCGCGCGAAAGAGCTTGGCCGCCCGACCGCCGGCAAAACTGGCACGACCAATGATTTCACCGATGCGTGGTATATCGGCTTTACGCCGTCGCTGACTGCTGGAGTTTGGGTGGGGAACGACGACAAGCGCATATCGCTAGGTAAAAAAGAAACTGGCGCGCGCGCAGCGCTGCCGATTTGGCTTGAGTTCATGAAAGATGCAACACAGGGCAAGCCGGTGGAAGATTTTCAGAATGTCGTTCCGCTCGAAAAACTGGTGCAGGGAAAGACGATTCAGGTGGATACGCCCGACACCGCCCCTCCTGCCGACGCCGCCGAGCAAGGGCTGACGAAGATCTCAGCGCCGGCGCCCGCGACGCCGCCACCTGCGCCGGTTACTCATCCTTGAAATGAAGATTGGTCAAAATGAAGATCGGAAAAAATGAAGATCGTGGAATGGGGATTTCAGTCGTGACGGCTGAAATGGTCCCAGCCCTTAGGCTCTAACGGCCGCGTCCGGCCATTGGCATCAACGAGGAGAATCCGGCGGTCGCGGGTGATCTTGCCGATGCATGTCAGCGCTACCCTGCTTGGCGCTCGACGCAGTTTCTGGGCGCGGTGCGGCGGAACGGTCATTACCAATTCGTAGTCATCCCCGCCGTGCAAAGCGAACTCCAGCGAAGCGTCCGGCCCGAGATGCAGACGCCTCCGCCACTGCGGAGAAATTGCCGCTCGAGGGACTCGCTCAGCGTCAATTACTGCGCCAACGTTGCTCGCTTCGCAGAGGCGGCTAAGGTCAATCGAGAGTCCGTCCGAGATGTCCATCATCGCCGATGCGAATTTTTCGCGCGCGATCCATTCACCGAGATCAAGCCGCAGCGGCGGATATAAATGAGGCGCAAGCAAAAGCCGAGCGGCGGCACTCGCCCCTTGATGCTTCGAAAGAATCTCAAGTCCAAGTCGCGCCGCGCCCAATCGCCCGCTTACATAGATAAGGTCACCAGGACGCGCACCCGACCGTCTCACGGCTCGGCCAGCTCTCGTATAACCGATCACCGTGATTGCAATAGACACCGTCCTGCTCCTAGCTAAGTCGCCTCCTATCAACAGTATGTGAGCACGCCGCGCGGCAACGCCGAGCCCCCTGGCAAATCCAGTCAGCCACGCGCCCGTCTTCGCCGGGGGCAGCGCGAGATTCAGCAGAAAATAACCCGGCTCCGCGCCCATCGCCGAAAGATCACTCACGGCGCGAGCCAGCGATTTATATCCGACTGACTCCGGCGGGTGTATACGCGCGGTGAAATGTGCGTCCTCGAGGAATAAATCGCTGCTCACCACGACGTCGAATCCCGGCCGCGCCGCAAACATCGCGGCATCGTCGCCGATTCCGAGGCGCACACCTGTCCACGTGGCTCGTACCCCGGCCGAAGGTACGGCTGCGCTGATACGCGCGACCAGCTTACTTTCTTTGTTCCTCAGTACAGTTGTCACCGTAGTCCCAATACAGCATAATCGTGACACTCCAATCAGAACAAACGTGAATCATAGAACGTCTTATTAGGGGTGTGAGAGTTCCCGCGTCTACAGGAAATGGAAGAAATCGGTTGACGAAACATGCTTGAGTCCCTACAATTCGTCGGGTTTCGAACCAGAGCTCGCGGTTCAGACCAGGGGAAGCCTCGGCTGCGTGTTGCGGGGCTTAGGTCATCTCGGGCCGCCACATTTCTTCGGCAGGAATTTGAGAAAATGACGCGCAAGTCTTATACCCTTTTTATCGCTTCTAACGACTCCGGCGGCGTCCGCCGTGTCCGTGTTCCCCTCTATATGGTTCAGCTTTTGCTCGCGCTCGCACTGGTTGGCGGAATTACGGTTTCGGCGGCGCTTGGATCTTACAGCCGAATGCTCTGGAAAGTGACGAATTACAACGCTCTGCGCCGCGAACAAACGAGTTTGAAGAAGCAATATCAGGATTTGCAGACTCAAGTAACCAACACCAACCAGCAATTGAATTCGCTCCAATCGCTTGCAAGCGAAGTCGCCATGGCCTACGGAATCACCAGATTTCGCAAGACGCCGTTTGCCATCACCGATGCCTCTCAGGGCTCCGAGAGCGGGTATGAACAATCTGTCGCTGAGTTTAACTATCTCGCAACGAATCCGTCGCACGTCGCGGCCGCAACACCGAATTTCCGGCTGATTTCGGCGCCGCAACTGTCGAATCTCGCGGGGATGCCGTCGCTCTGGCCGGTCGTTGGCGAAATCACGGGCCGCTTTGGCGAGCGCCTGGACCCATTCAGCGGTGAAGGCGAGTTTCACGCCGGCGTGGATATTGCATCGCATCTTGGCGATCCGGTCCGCGCCACTGCAGACGGCGTCGTCAGCATAGTTGACCGCCGCGCCGGTTATGGCCGCTTGGTTGTGATTGATCACAGCTTCGGCGTGGCGACTTGGTACGGCCATCTCCGGCAATTCAATACCATCATCGGCGCGCAGGTAAAACGCGGCGATGTGATCGGATATGAGGGCGCTTCGGGTCATGCCACCGGTCCGCACGTTCACTACGAAGTGCGCGTCAATAACACGCCTGTAAATCCGTGGCGCTATCTCCGCTCAGCCCCAGCCGGACCCGTCACCGGCGACTGATGCTTCCCGAGTAGGTTCTCTTCGTCCTGAATTGCGATCTGAAACAAGTGTGTGCGTAAGGCATTCATGCGGCGCTGCCATGTTTCTGTCAGTCGGCGCGTGATTGGAATGACTTATTGACTTCCAACCGCGCGAGATGGCGCCGCTCCAGACTTCAAAATGTCGGGCGGGAGGTCAACTCGCACGCGAACCCAATGGCTGTCGCGCGAGACAGCCGCAACCTTGAGGATTCGGTCGAGCGCGGCAGCATCTCCGGGCCGCATCTGCGCCTTTGTTTTTGGATCTGCCAGCGCCGCGCGCCCGAGCCATCTCAGCGTGTCGAGTAGTGCGGAAAGCTGAAGCGCGTTGGACGTCGAATCGCAGTCCGCCTCCGCTGCCACGACGAGTTTATTTCCATCGGGATGACCGGCTAGCGTCAGCCCGCGAATGCTTTTCAAAATCCGGTTCATCTGCCCGATTTGCAGCCCGGGAATGGCAATCGCTTTGGGCAAATCATCCGTCTTCGCGACGGCGAAGAAAGTCGCCCCCGTAACCCGCGAAATCCGGTCGCGCGTTCCGGCGTCGAGGCTGGTGCTGCTCGATCTCGACACAACCGGATCAAGGCTCACCGATTGCGCAAGGACCATTCGCCCCGGCGCGAGAAACGCAAACGAAAAAGTTTCTCCCGGAGTGCCGGACGGGACCTCGTACACATCCGTATCGCCGTGTTTCGTAATCTTGCCTGTGCGCAGCGAGTAGGCGGAGATTTTCGCTCGATCAAACCGTCCGTCCGCAATCACAATCAGCGAAATGCGCGGCGATCCGTCAGGCAGTGGGTGGTTTGTGTCAACCCACACATCGGCCGCAAAGCGATCGAGATCGCGAGAATAATCGAAGCCAGTGTCGCGCACAAAGTCGCGATAATCTTTCTCCTGAGCAGGAGCTGGTCCCAGCGCATCGAGATCCGCGGCAAATGGGGAAGAACGCAGAGTCGCAACATCCCCGTAGGCGATAATCGTTGCGTCCGGAGGAAGCAGGCTCAGCACATCGGGCGGCGGGCCGGGCGTTACCGGAACGATAGTCACGCGCGTTGCAGGCGGGTGTGAACGAACGAGATACATCGCGATGCCTGCAACGACGACAATTAAAATCGAGGCGGCAATCAGCGCGCGTTTCCCCGCAGGGCTCATTTTTCCAGTATAGGGTTCACGCCACAGGGTGTAAAGTTATGTGGGACCTTTCAATTTTATCGCGTCCTGTGGTATACTTGGGAAACCTGTTGAATCGGCAAGACTTCGGATTTCGGAATTGGCATGTGGCGTGCCGCCAAAATAAACTTGCTTGCAATTCTATTGCCTCTATGATATTTTTGCTCGGTTTGAGTGTGCTGGCGTAGCTCAGCTGGTAGAGCATCTGATTTGTAATCAGAGGGTCGGGGGTTCAATTCCCTCCGCCAGCTGAATTTGATGGGCCGGATAATTTTGCGGTGATACCGACGGATTTCTCGCAATAAAAGAGTTGGGGCTGGTGTCTTTGGACACTAGCCTTTTCTGCATTGCGATTTCCCCCGTGGGGATGCGAACTCTGCGTTCCCGTGGCATACGCGGGACGGGTGGGTGAGTGGCTAAAACCAGCAGACTGTAAATCTGCCGCTCCTTGCGGGCTACGGAGGTTCGAATCCTCCCCCGTCCACCAGCGTCTCGTTTGGATGTACATCCTGCGGATGGCGCGAAACAGCCGGCTCCCGACAGTTGAGGTGCAAGACAAAACCCAGTCCCGCATTCGTGAGGCGGAATATGCGAAGCGCGGGGCGATTGACCGGAATGAGCCTGGGTAGCTCAGTTGGTAGAGCGCGTCCTTGGTAAGGACGAGGTCACCGGTTCAATCCCGGTCCCAGGCTCCAGGTTCCCAAGTCTCGGGCGGAGACGCGGGAATTTAGCAGGCGGATGAGCGGGGGTAACTCAGTGGTAGAGTCTCTGCCTTCCAAGCAGATGGTCGCGGGTTCGAATCCCGTCCCCCGCTCCAGATTGCAGTAGAAGAAAGAATTAGCGGGGTCGCGCACCATCCATAACGAAACGTCGAGTAGAAACCCACAAATAGAAGAGCGCGAGCAAGCGACGGAGCAACGCGCAGCTCTCTGACAAGGACAGCCGACGATGGGCAAGGAGAAATTTGAACGCAGTAAGCCGCACGTAAACGTGGGGACGATTGGGCACATTGACCACGGCAAGACGACTTTGACGGCGGCAATCACCAAGGTGCTTTCGAAGACCAACTCGAAGGTCCAGTTCCGGGCATTCGATTCGATTGATAACGCGCCGGAAGAGCGGGAGCGGGGTATCACCATCGCGGTGGCGCACGTCGAGTATGAGACGGCCAACCGCCACTACGCGCACATT
>DATBYF010000052.1:0-6103 GCA_036513895.1 Candidatus Acidiferrales bacterium
AGGATTTTGACGCCGATCTGGTCATCTGGGATCCCAACGCGAAATTCCGCGTCGAGCCCGAGCGCTTGCACCAGCGGCATAAACTCACACCGTACGCGGGCCGCGAATTATACGGCATCGTCGCCGCCACATATCTCCGCGGACGAAAAGTATTCGAGCGCGGCGAATTCGCGTCCGGCCCAACCGGCGCCATTTTGAAACGATCTCAAGCATGAAAGATTTTCGATTCCTTCCCGACCTCGCATCCGAGCGCCTCGGCGGCCGTGTCATCGCCGCCAACGACGAGTTTTTCGCGCCGAGGAAAAATCTCCTCAAGGAATCGAAGCCGATTTTCATCGAAGGAAAATTCACCGGCCGCGGCAAATGGATGGACGGGTGGGAAACGCGCCGCCGCCGTACGCCGGGCCACGATTGGTGCATCGTGCGCCTCGGGCTGCCTGGAATTATTCGAGGCGTCGTAGTGGATACCAGCTTCTTCCGAGGCAATTTTCCATCGCATTGCTCGATCGAAGCCTGCTCGATCGCAGGCAAACGTAGCTCCAAAAAAGAATCGGCTGCGCTGCTGGCTGCTACGACCAAATGGCAAGAAATCCTGCCAAAGACGCCCCTGACCGGCGACTCACAGAATCTGTTTGACATCAACGGCGCCGAGCGCTATACGCACATTCGCCTGAACATTTATCCCGATGGCGGCGTCGCTCGCCTGCGCATCCATGGCGAAGCCATCCCAGCAGTCGATTCCCCGCGCGCGGCAAAAAAGGAAATCGATCTCGCTGCTATCGAAAATGGCGCGCTAATCGTCGCCGCCAGCGACGAATTCTTCAGCGAGCCGCTTCACCTCTTGATGCCCGGCCGCGCGAAAAATATGGGCGACGGGTGGGAAACGCGCCGCCGTCGTGGCGAGGGTCACGACTGGGTCATCGTCAAGCTCGGCACAATCGGGGAAATTTGCCGCGTCGAAGTGGACACATCTCACTTCAAAGGAAATTTCCCCGAAAGCTGTTCGATCGAAACCGCCAGCGCCGCGGAAATCACCCACCCGTCCAGCGATTCCGCCTGGGAAATTCTTCTCCCGCGCACAAAGCTCCGTGCAAACTCCCGGCATGTCTTTCGCAAAGAGCTTCAGCCGGCAAGCGCGGCATCGCATCTCCGCCTGAACATTTTTCCGGATGGCGGCGTAAGCCGCTTGCGTGTGTGGGGGATTTCCACCCCTAAAACGCATCCCGACGAAATCGCAAATCTCAACAACCTATCGAACAAGGAAGCCGCCGCAGTGTTGCTCGATTGTTGTGGCTCGCGCGAATGGGTGCGGCGTATGCTTGCCCGTCGCCCGTTCGGGAGCACGCAGGAAATTTACGATGCCGCGGCGCAAATTTGGAATGAACTGGCGCCCAACGACTGGCTCGAAGCCTTCCGCCACCATCCGCGGATCGGCGAGAAAAAGGCCGCACGCCGTCAATCGCGCGAGGCAAAAGCATGGTCGGCCAACGAACAATCCGGGATCGAGTCGGCATCGGACATCGCCAAGGCCGCTCTCGTCGAATCCAATCGTGCCTACGAGGAAAAATTCGGACAAATTTTCATCGTATGCGCGTCAGAAAAAACAACGGATGAAATTCTGATTCTTATGAGGCAACGTTCGACGAACGACCGCGACACGGAGCTAAAGATCGCAGCTGACGAGCAGCAAAAAATCACCCAACTGCGTCTCGAGAGACTGCTGGCGAGCTGACGAAACATACACAACCATTACCAAATCAACATGGCCACTACATGAACGCCACCATCACCACACACGTCCTCGACATATCACTCGGCCGCCCCGCTCAAGGCGTAAGCGTCACGCTGGAAACGGAAGCGGGCGAGGGCTGGCGCCTAATCGGGCAGGGTTCGACCGATCCCGATGGCCGCTTAACTGATCTCGTTTCTTCCGGACACGTTTCCGAAGGCAAATACCGCCTGCGCTTCGAAACCGGCGCATACTTCGCCGGGCGGCAAATTCAAACTTTCTATCCCATAGTCGAAATCATCTTCCACGTACGCGACTCGACTCGTCATCACCACGTTCCGCTGCTCTTGAGCCCGTACGGATACACAACTTACCGCGGGAGCTGACCGTGCGCGTTCGCCTGGAGCACAGCAAATACGGCCCCACCGCAGTGCGCCTCTTGCGCGTCTCGCGAAAAGGCAGCCGTCACGACATCAAGGAAGCGACGCTCGCCATTGAATTCGACGGCGATTTCGAATCGGCGCACACTTCCGGCGACAACACCAAAATTCTGCCCGCAGACACCATGAGAAATACAGTCTACGTCCTCGCAAAACAATATTCTCCGGAGCCAATCGAGGATTTTGGATCGCACCTGATCGAACATTTCTTCACCTACAATCCGCAAGTCTCACGCATACGCATCGACACAAAAGAACAGCTCTGGGATCGCATCCGCATGGGAGCGAAGTCCCACGACAGCGCCTTCGCTCGGACAGGCGCGGAACAACGCACTTCGCTTTTGGTCGGCACGCGAAATGGAATCGAGATCTGGGCGGGCGTCAACGATCTCGTCATTCTGAAGTCGGCGAAGTCCGGATTCGAAGGATTCGCGCGCGACCCTTACACGACTCTGAAGGAAACTTCGGACCACGTTTTCGCTGCGAAGCTATCCGCAAGCTGGCGCTATTTGGCAGGAGAAATTGCTTACAGCGCAATCTGGCACGGCGTGCGGCAGTCTTTGTTGGAGAGTTTTGCCGAGCACGAAAGCCGCTCACCGCAGCAAACAATCTACGCGATGGCCGACGCAGTCTTGAGAAACTTCGAGTCACTCGCGGAAATCCGGCTTTCAATGGCGTTGCAGGAATACGATTCGGTTGACCTGTCGCCTTTTGGCATGCAGAACGCCAACGAGATCTTCGCTCCTGCCGCCGAACCCGAGAGCCTCGTTGAAGCAACCGTGCGCAGAGATATCTGAGCAGCTGGCGTTTCGATCGCGTAGCCGAGTTTATTGCTCAAACCTTCCGCGTTCGCGCATCCAAAATCCGCGCGAACGAACCGGCACGCAAATCCGCATGCGAAAGCCCCGTCAATTTCAGCGTTTCCTCCGGCGTGACCGCCCCGCAATTAATCCCTCGCAAAAAATAATTCAGCAGCCCCTGTCCGGTAGCCGCATCATCGAACACTTCGCCAACCAAAGTCGCCTGCGCAGCTTTCTCAATAAAATTTCGCAAGCGCTCTCCCGCAGCATCAAGGCTTTCGAGAAAAAACGCATAAATCGCCGCATAGCGGGTCGGAAGCTGCGCCGGATGCAAATCCCACCCCTGATAAAATCCTCCAATGAGCGAATGCCGAATGTGCCGGGAATGCAGCCTCCACGCTGCATACAGCGCCGCGCGATTTTCAGCCGCGTCGTGCGCGGAGAGACGCGTCCCATCTTTCGCCACTCGGTGAATCGGAACCGGCAAAATGTTCGTCCCGCCATCCGACAGCCAAACGCCCGTCCCCGCGAGCGAGACTGCCATCATCTCTTTCGCAAAATCGCACGCGGGATGCATCATGTCCTGGTGAGCTGCAGTGATGTTGCGCCCCGCGGTGTAATCATAAGTTCCGAAATGTGCGGCGATGCACCGGCCGGCTCCAGCGCGCACCAGCGCCAGCAGATTCGATTCGCCTCGCGGATTCAGAATGGATTGCGGCGTCTCGATCATCACTTCGATTCGCGTCGATCCTCGCAGGATCCCTAGCGCCGCTTCCAACCGGTCGAGCACTTCAGCCAGCGCCGCCACTTCCTCCGGCAGATTCACCTTCGGAATCGTCACATGAAAATTCGGCGGCAGCGATCCGCCTGTTTCTTCCGCCACCGTGCTCATAAAAAGATCCAGCGTGCGGACGCTGCGCGCGCGCAATTCTTCGTTGAATGCCTTCACGCGAATGCCAATGAAGGGCGAGAGTTCTCCCGCGCGGTAGCCCGCGGCAAGCTCCCGCGCCGTAGAGACGGCGTGCCCATCTTCCTCTTCATCCGAGCGGTGCCCGTAGCCGTCTTCAAAATCAATTCGAAAATCTTCCACCGGCTCGCGCCCAAGCTTCTCCCGCACGCGCCTGTAAATCGTCACCGCGAGCCACGTCGCCTTGCTCTCCTTGCGAAAAGTTTCGGGATCCGAATTCACATACTTCTCGAGCCGCGCAATCTCTTCCGGCGCATCCGGCAATTCGCCCGCGCCATCGAGTCCGATTGCTTTCGCAAACACCGCGAAATTCGGCGCATATTCGTCGAGCGAATGCAGCGCATTCGCGCCCAGCCGCCGCATCGTATCGGCATGAAATAGTTGCGCGCCTGCATACACCGTATGCACCGGCTGTCGAGCGCCAGTCGGCCCGGGATAAATCCGCGCAAAATCATCGTGCGCGCGTTTGAGCCGCGCGTCGATTTCCGCGAGCGACTCAGGAGTCAAAGTTCTATTCATTTGCGATGGCCTCGATTGTCCTGAAGGCTACCTTGCGGTGATACCAAAACCCTCAGGAAACGCAAGCTTTAGCGTCCCGCATTAGCAGCTGCAAGAGCATCAGTACTGCGATGCCTACGTAAAAATTCGAAAAGTCCCAGTACCGCGAATCTAATTGCTGCGCAGCCCCGCCTCCTGTAAACTTGTTTACCTCCAGCTGACACACTGTATGACGCAAAAAATCCTCTTAGTCGACGACGAACACGCACCGCGCACCGGTCTCGAAATCTTGTTGCGCCGTGAAGGCTTCGAAGTCCGCGCGGCTGCCGACGGCGCGAGCGCCCTCGCGATATGCGAGGAATTTCGCCCTGACCTCGTTCTCCTCGACATCGTAATGCCCGGCCTTAGCGGCATCGAAGTTTGCCGCCAGATCAAGGCCATGCCGGAAATGCGGCTCACGCCCGTAGTTTTGATCACCGGACTCTCAGCCACTTCCGATCGCATTCAGGGAATCAACGCAGGCGCCGACGATTTCCTCAGCAAGCCGATCGACTACAACGAACTTCTCGCGCGCACGCGTTCGCTGTTGCGCCTCAAAAATTACACCGACGAACTCGAGAACGCCGAAGCCGTTCTGTTCAGCCTCGCGCTCAGCATTGAAGCGCGCGATCCTACCACTCACGGCCACTGCGGACGCCTCTCGGAAATTTCCGCGCTTCTCGGCACGCGCATGGGCCTCGAACCCGAACAGGTCACAGCTCTTCGCCGCGCTGGCGTCGTTCATGACGTCGGAAAAGTTGCCATTCCCGATTCAATTCTCCTGAAGCAAGGGCCACTCACCGCCGAGGAAGAATATCTCCTACGCGAGCATCCCGTAGTCGGCGAGCACATCTGTGCGCCGCTCAAGACATTTCGCCTCGTGCTCCCAATCATCCGACATCATCACGAGAAGCAGGATGGCACCGGTTATCCCGACGGCTTGCGAGGAGAAGAGATCCCCGTCACGGCGCGCATCCTTCAAATCGTTGATGTCTACGACGCGCTCACCACCGAGCGTCCCTATCGCACCGCGCTCGATTCCGCCGAGGCGCTCGATCATATCGAAGACGAAGCCCAGCGCGGATGGTGGGACCCCAAGCTGCTGATCGAATTCCGCAAGATGATTGCCGAAGATGGCGCGCGCGTAGACGACATTCGCAAGCGTCACGCCCAGAAGAAAAACGGCAACGGAAATGGCAACGGCAACGGCCGCCCGCACTCCTAAACTTCCCCCACGAATCGCTACTCACTGCCGAAAATAAACCGCTCCTCGCCCGAATAAACTACAAACCGCCTCCCGCGCAAAAATCCCGCCATCGTGAGATTCAATTCCCGCGCCAGTTGCACCGCCAAACTCGACGGCGCCGATACCGACGCAACAATCGGAATCCCTGCAGCAATCGCCTTCTGCGCAATCTCAAATCCGCAACGCCCGCTCACAACCAAAATAAATTCCGCCAGCGGCACGCGCCCCTCGCGCAACGCCCACCCAACCACTTTATCCACAGCGTTGTGCCGCCCAATATCCTCGCGCGCCACAAGAAGTTCTCCATTCGCCGCAAACAATCCCGCCGCGTGCAATCCTCCCGTGCGGCTGAAAATATCCTGCGACCCTCCCAGTTTTTCAGGC
>DATBYF010000053.1:0-26297 GCA_036513895.1 Candidatus Acidiferrales bacterium
AAGTTCATTTGCCGAATTAAGGCTAGAGGAAAAGCCTTTCTCATCTATCCAGCCTGGGGAATGGGATGATTTCGTCCTCTCGACTGGCGGCTCCTTTCTCAGCTCTTGGAAGGTTATCCGCTCGCGGCGGCTGTTCGGCCGTGTGAGATTGTTTGAGTTTCTTGCCGAAAATGGATCATCTAGCCGCCGCAAGATTGGGCAAGTCGCACTTCTCACCCGCCGCGCAAGAGTTACTTTCCTCGATCGGATCCATCTGAACCCGGCCGACAGGAATCTCCGGACATTGTGCTTCCAAAAGCTCGTCCAACGATTCGGTGCTGGCACATACCGTTACGGTTCTCAATGGAATTGCGAAGAGCCTTTTGATTCTCCATCAGTCCCGGGATTCGCGATTGAACAAGTGCGTAATAAGCGCTTCCAAATCAATCTCGTTGATCTGAGTGGCTGGAACGATTTCCATTCGTACTTTCGGAATGTCAGCGAGAATATTCGACGCGATTACAAGAAGGGAAAGTCCGCTTCGGTCACAATGAGGACTGGGTCATTCATTGGCGGGTTTCGGGATTTGTTCGCACTCTCAGCGCTCCGCGGATATGCCCTGCGAAAAGACAACAAAGACGCCTCTTTTTTGCAGGATTGCGTCGTCCATGCGCTCAAGCTTCTGGTGTTGGGCAAAGATGGATTTATCAGTACAGTCAGATCGCAGGGCAAATGCTATTCGGCGTTTTTTGGCACCCAATTCGGCGACAGCCTCTTTTATAATGCGGGCGGTACTCTGAAAAACTCTCAGGGGCTCGGCTCGCTTCTATTCGTCACTCTAATCGAGAAATGGTTTACCGAGCACCCTAACGGCAGAATCTTTCTCGGAAAAACGCATGACAGCTTAAAACCAGCCGCACAAATTGACGGTGATGTACTTTATCGTCGAAAGCTTCGTGCTTGTTCTGTGAGCGGATTCGAGTTCGAAGCAATCGTCCATCCTGCGCGAGGCTAGGATTCGTCCCAGTACGGCCAACCACTCGATCAGTGACTGTAAGCGTCAGCCTGATTGGTATCATTCAACGCCAGCACAGCGAATGCTGTCGCTGCGTCACTCATAAAGCGCCCGACATTCGATGTCGGAACGCGTTTTTTGTTGAGAGAATATGCTGTCCACGAACCGTTAGTCTTGTCCTGATGGCTTGCCAACCAATCCAGGCCTCGCTTGAGTTGATCATTCTCGCGAGAGACACCCGCTTCCTCAAAAACATAGACGATAAAACCGGTGGCGAGTCCATCGCTTTGCACTTCCTGCGAAGACCCGTCGTCCCGCCTCCATTTGCCGAACAACGATTCTAGGTTTAGATCTCGCCATGTAAGCGCGACCGAAGTCATGCTCCATCCGCCATCCGGCCGCTGCTTGGTCAAAATCTCACCAATGATTGACTTCTTTTGCTCTGCGGTGAGAAGTCCGGGCAATTTCGTCGAAGCCCAAAGAAGGTCCACGCGATTGATGGGAGGCTGTGACCAGGAGTTCTGCCGCAGGAATTCGGTCAACAACTTAATGTTGTTTTGGATCTCAGCTCCTCTGCTATATCCCTGCGGAGCCACTCCAGTCGCGATCGCCGCGAGAGTAGCCCCATAATACTCAGAGCCTCGCGACTCCCACGGCAACAATCCAAATTCCTGCCACAGCCATGCTCCTTTAAATCTTCCAGCTGTCTGTTGCAGCGCCCACATATTGGAAAATGCGGCGCGCGTTTCTTCGTTCAATTTTCCCGTTTCAGCGTCAGCGTTCGCCAGAATAAATGCATTGATCACCGATTCAGTAGCCCAAGACTGTGCCGCCTTATTAGGCCCATCCTCGTCATCGCTGTAATAGGGCGCAATGCTCGCCCGCAGCCGGACGCGCTTCGTAACGTCCGCCAAGAGCAGCCGCTCATCGGCAGAAGGACCCTGTTCACCAAGCGCTGCGCGAAGCGTGGGGCGTGACACGATGTAAGGCGCCGAGGTATGACAAGAGACGCAGAAAGTTCCGTGATCTCGCGCTGCATCCTCCCAACTCATCCACCAGGTTTCTCTCTGATCAAGATAACCGGCAGCGCTCTTGGCATCCCAAGTCCCTGAAGCTACCGAGCCGGAATTGCCCGCGATACCCACTGCGGCGTCTTTATCTTCGTAACCAGGGACCTTCGTTCCAGTGTGAGAACACCCCCCGAGCAGCGCAGCCGTGACCCATGCGACGAGCACACGCATTCGGCGCATTCTCACACTCATGGAGACTTCCTCCAGTGCGGAACCTGTGCAGCGAGGACGCCACAGAATGAACCCGCGACTTCCACAATTTTATCACGCAGGACCACCCGTGGCGCAGTTCGCCAAGATGCAGAGCTAACGCTAACGTTTAAGTTTGCGTCCTCGACCTACCCAACGCCGCTCTCTGCGTACCTCGTGCTCGTTCAACTCGAGAGACCTGTACCTCCGGACAGGTGACCATCTGTGGAAACACGAGCGGGATACACGCAGATTTTTCTAACAGCCCAAGTAGAATCAGTTGACGCACTTTGCGTCATCGAAAAGTACCAAAAAACGTACTCAGACCGGGAGAGGGACGCGTCCCGTATACTCCCGCGTGCAGACCATAATCTCAACGATAGGGTGGATACAAAATGATTTTGGCAAACCAGTCGGGCCGAAGCCGCAACACGTTCGTCTTCATAATCCAGACGCTGGCTATTCTCGCGCTAATTCTTGGCGCTGCGTCTGCTCCGCTTCGCGCCCAGAATCTTACGCTCAGAATAAAGACTACGAATAATCCGTCCACGTTTGCCATCAATCCGGTGACAAACAAGATTTACGTGGGCGAGTTCGGCTACCACGCCTTTAACTTGATTGACGGACTGACGAACGCCTGGCAGGAAGAGCCCTCTGGAAACGCGCCTCGGGCGGTTGCCGTGAATATCGTCACGAACACGATCTATGCAGCCAACTTTGCTGACGGCACCCTCACTGTGTATGACGGCGCGTCGAATACCAACACGGCAACGCTCACTGTTGGAACAGGTCCTCTCGGCGTGGTCGTGGACCAAACGACTAACTTCGTCTACGTAGCAAACAGCGACGGCACGGTGACGGTAATCAATGGTTCGACGAGCGGAGTTCCCGCGACCGTTGCGTCGACGGTAACACTCGCTGCGGGGAGCGTTCCCGTTGCCATTGGGATAAACACAGTCACGAACACGGTTTACGTCGCGAGCTCCATAGCGAGTGCAAATGGCACGGTTTCAGTAATTGCTGGAGCAGTCGGAGCGACCGCCGCATCGCTCACCACCGCTGTAACGGTTGGCGATGAGCCTTTCGCCCTGGCGGTAAACGATGTCACTAACATGGTGTACGTCTCCAACAATGGATACGGTACGGACGCACTCGTCTATGCTGTCAATGGTGCGAACGACGCGGTGAGTGTTTCTCCCGTAATCGGTGGCGGGCCCCAAGGCTTGGATGTAAACCCAGTCACGAATCAGATTTATGTCACCACCACTTTAGATCTAGCAGGCACAAGCGGCGCGCCCGGAACTGTCGTCGATATTGACGGAGCGACATTCACGGTAGCAGCGACGATAACAGCTGGCATTGCACCCATCGCCGTGACGGTAAATCCGATAACGAATCAGATTTATGCCACCAACAATGAGCCGGGCAATGCCACTTCAACCGTTACCATAATTGACGGTGCAACGAATGCCGCAATAGCCAACATTGCCGTAGGCGTGGAGCCTTTCAAAGTCGGATTTAACCCCGTAACCAATAAAATCTATGTCGGAACCCTCTCCGACGGTTTCGTTTCCGTAATCGACGGCGCAACGAATACCACGGCGACCGTCGCCGCTGACACAGGGGCTCAATTTGTAGCTCAAAACTCACTCACGAATACGATTTATGTCGCGAATTCAGCGAGCACTGATGTCACCGTGATTGCAGGGGCAACGAACACACCCACAAACGTCACGGTGGGAAGCGCTCCATTCGGCGTAGCAGTCAATCCGGTAACAAACACAGCCTTTGTCGCGAACAGCGGCAGTAACACCGTATCCGTGATCAACGGCTCGAATGCTGTTAGCGCGACGATTCCGGTCGGAACTCTTCCCGAAGCGGTGGCCGTGAATCCGGTTACGAATACAGTCTTCGTTGCGAACGTGACGGACGGTACCGTCTCGGTCATCAGCGGAGCTACAAACACCGTCATCGACACAGTTACGGTGGGAACTGCTCCCGTAGCTATTGCCGTCAACCCCGTCACCAATCAGATTTACGTGGCGAATTCCGGTTCAGGGACGATCACCGATATTGACGGCGTCTCACTCAGCTCGACGCCCATCACAGTTGGAACCACGCCCCAGGCAATCGCCGTGAACGCAGTGACAAATCTGATCTACGTAGCGAACGGCGGAGACGGAACTGTAACTGTTATAGACGGTACCGGTGTGGCGGCTCCCGTCACTGTTACCATCGGGAACGATCCTATCGGCATCGACGTCAATCCGTTTACCAATCAAATTTATGTGTCCGACCACACAGCCTCTGTGGTGGATATTGATGGAGCGACAAACACCACGACGCCCATCGCGGTCGGCACCACCCCTCTTGGCGTAACCGTGAATCCGGTTACGGGCAAGATCTATGTGGCCAACTCGGGTGGCGGCAGTATCACCGTCATTGATGGCGAGACGAACACACCGTTCCCCGCGATCACCGCCGGGACTACTCCTTCTTATCTGGCTGTGAACCCAGTTACAAACATTATCTACGGTTCGAACGCCGGCAGCGCGAATGTGACGGCCATCACGGAAGAAAACGTGAATGCCGTTCCGCTGACAACCGCGATCACGGGACTCACGAATAACACCACTTTTGTCTACAGCGGTTCGCCTACGTTTACGTTCACAGTGTCATCTACCTATGCGCCTGCTTCCCCGACCATTCAGGGGGTTTACTATCAACTCGACACGTGGGTCGGCCCATGGACGCTGGCTACAGGAAGCGTCAGTCCGTTCACGAGCGCGCCGGTGCCAGTAACACCCGGCGTCCACGTTCTCTACGCCTACGCGACGGATCAGCAGGAACCGGGCGGCGAAAGTACGGACAAGCCGATCATCGGCAATATCGCCGCTTACGTTTTCTTCGTCGTTGATTCGTCGACGATGACCACACTGGTCTCGAGTGCCAATCCTTCGACGCCGGGCGAGAACGTGACTTTCACCGCGACCGTGACTGATGTCTCCCCGGGCACTTCGACTCCGACAGGAACCGTCACATTCTTGGACGGCGTCACAACTCTTGGAACAGGCACGCTCAGTGGATCACCGGCTACCGCCACGTTCTCAACAACTACGCTGGCCCCCGGCACCCATTCGATCACGGCAGTCTATGATGGCGACGCAAGCAACACTTCAAGCGCATCGGCCGTGCTCTCGCAGCAGGTGCTGCAAGCGACCACGACCGGGGTCACATCCAGCCTCAATCCTTCTACGTCCGGAGTATCCGTGACGTTTACGGCGACGGTTACAGCGACGGCTGGTTCGGTCACACCAGGCGGATCGGTAACCTTCGAAGACAACGGAACGTCCATCGGCACGGGAACGCTGTCTGGTTCCGGCCTTACCGCGACAGCTACTTTCTCGACGACGACCTTGTCCGTTGGCTCACACCCTATCACCGCGGTATACGGCGGCGATGCGAATGACAGCGGAAGCACTTCGACCATCCTCACGCAAGTCGTAAATTCAACGACATCAACCACGGTGCTGGTTTCCAGTGTGAATCCGTCTGTTTTCGGCCAGTCGGTCACATTTACTGCAACGGTCACAGGGAATGGCACGCCGACCGGCACGGTAACCTTCAAGGACGGCGCCACAACTCTCGGCACTCCGACTCTCAATGGGTCCGGTGTCGCGACATTCTCGACGTCCACCCTTACCGTCGGTACGCACTCGATCACCGCAACCTACAACGGCGATTCAAACAACGCCACGAGCATCTCGAACACCGTCTCGCAGGTTGTGAATCAGGATTCGACTACGACAACGCTCATCTCCAGCGTGAATCCGTCAGTCTTCGGGCAGTCGGTGACGTTCACCGCCACGGTAGCAGTTGCTGCGCCGGGCGCGGGTACACCCACCGGCACCGTCACCTTCAAGGACGGCGCCACCACGATTGGCTCGGGCACGCTTGCTGCAGGTGTGGCAACGTTCTCGACAACCACTCTCACGGTTGCGACACATTCAATTACCGCGGTCTACGCCGGCGATACCAACGATACGACCAGCACGTCCTCCGTCCTGTCTCAAGTCGTAAATCAGGATGCGACCACGACGACGCTAATCTCGAGTGTGAATCCTTCCGTCTTCGGGCAGTCGGTGACGTTCACCGCCACGGTAGCAGTTACTGCGCCGGGCGCGGGTACACCCACCGGCACCGTCACCTTCAAGGATGGCGCCACGACGATTGGCTCGGGCACCCTTGCGGCTGGTGTGGCAACGTTCTCTACAACCACTCTTACAGTTGCGACGCATTCGATCACCGCGGTCTATAGCGGTGATACCAATGACGCGACAAGCACGTCGGCTGTGCTCTCGCAAGTCGTAAATCAGGCGTCAACGACGACCACACTGATCTCGAGCGTGAATCCGTCCGCCTTCGGTCAGTCGGTGACGTTCACGGCCACAGTGGCAGTTGTTGCGCCGGGCACGGGCACGCCAGGTGGAACGGTAACGTTCAAGGACGGCGCCACGACCCTCGGTACCGGAACACTCAATGGTTCGGGAGTCGCGACGTTCTCGACAGCGACCTTGGCTGTCGGCACACACTCCGTCACCGCGGTCTATGGCGGTGCTACCGGCTACAGCACGAGCACCTCAACCGTCCTGTCTCAAGTTGTGAATCTGAATGCCACAACGACGGCTCTCACCTCGAGCGTCAACCCATCATCCTTCGGCCAGTCAGTGACCTTCACGGCGACTGTGAGCGTTGTCGCGCCGGGCGTAGGGGCTCCAACGGGCACGGTAACATTCAAGGACGGCGCCACGACGCTCGGCACGGGCACTCTTTCGGCAGGCGTCACAACATTCACGACGTCAACGCTTGCCGTTGGCACTCATTCCATCACAGCCGTCTACGGCGGCGACACCAACGACAGTACGAGCACATCCACCGTTCTGTCTCAGGTAGTCAGTCAGAATTCGACCACCACGACGCTGATTTCCAGCGTCAATCCATCGCTCGCAGGCCAGTCGGTTACTTTCACTGCAACGGTGAGCGTGGTCGCGCCCGGCACGGGCACTCCGACGGGCTCGGTTACATTCAAAGATGGCACCACAACACTTGGCACCGGAACGCTCGCCGCAGGAGTGGCGACGTTCTCGACGGCCACGTTGACCGCGGGTGCGCATTCAATCACCGCCGTCTACGGGGGTGACGCCAGCGACGCCACCAGCACTTCCGCTGTCTTGACTCAAACGGTCAATCAAACAGGCACTAGCACGACGCTGACTTCCAGCGCCAACCCGTCTCTTTCCGGCCAACTGGTCACGTTCACGGCGACAGTGCTTTCTACCGGCTCCATCACGCCAACGGGTTCGGTAGCCTTTAAGGACGGCGCCACGACAATTGGCACTGGCACTTTGAACGGTTCGGGTGTCGCCACGTTCGCAACTTCGACGCTCACCGTTGCACAGCATTCGATCACCGCAGTTTATGCTGGCGACTCGAACAACACCGGCAGCACTTCGGCCGCTCTGACGCAGACGGTTCAGGAGAATACGACCACAACGCTGACTTCGAGCGTGAATCCGTCGGCCGTGGGAGGATCCGTCACGTTTACGGCAACGGTCGCCGGCACCGTCGTTGGCGCGCCCACGCCTACCGGAACCGTCACGTTTAAAGACGGCGCCACGACAATCGGCACCGGCACTTTGAACGGCTCTGGCGTTGCAACCTTCACGACAGTCAGTCTGACCGCCGGAGCGCACTCCATTACCGCGGTCTACGGCGGCGCAACGCTCGCTGTCACCAGCACCTCAGCTGTCTTGACGCAGAACGTGTCACAGAGCACGACCACGACTCTGGCTTCCAGTGCGAATCCGGCCACGGTCGGTTCACCGGTCACTTTCACGGCGACTGTCACAGCCACTTCCGGAACAGCCACCGGCACCGTGACGTTTAAAGATGGAGCCACAACCATCGGCACCGGCACTTTGAACGGTTCGGGCGTGGCAACATTTACGACCAGCTCGCTCACTGCCGGCGCACATTCGATCACAGCTGTCTACGGCGGCGACGCGAACAATTCCACGAGCACGTCAGCGGTCTTGACCGAGTCGATCGTCGCGCTACAGAACACAACGACGGCGCTCACGTCCAGCCTGAACCCGGCGTTCTCCGGCGGATCAGTCACATTCACAGCAGTCGTGAAGGCTTTGGTCTCAGGCACGCCGACCGGAACCGTCACTTTCAAAGACGGCACGACGACGCTTGGCACCGGCACGTTGAATGGCTCGGGTACCGCGACGTTCACCACAACCTCGCTCACCGTCGGTTCGCACTCGATCACGGCTGTGTATGGCGGCGACGCGCTCGACGCCGGCAGCACATCACTGGCTGTGTCTGAGACCGTCAACGCCGCGGACTTCACTGTCACAGCCAGTCCGACGTCTGCGACGATCAAGCCTGGCCAGACGGCAACCTTCACATTCACGATTACGCCGGAGGGTTCGTACACCAGCCCAATCAACTTCAGTTGCGCCGGACTGCCGGCTTTCTCCAGCTGCAGCTTCAGCAGCAACCCGGTAACGCCTGATGCACAAACGGTGACCACCACGCTGACCATCACCACGGTGGGGCCGAATTCTGCAATGACCGTCCCCGCATCACGCGGCGGTCACAGCAACACGTCGGCCTACGCGATGGGGACTTCCGCACTCGCGATGTCGCTTCTCGCCATGTTGCTGCTCGGCGGCGATATGAAGAGGAAGCGTCAACTTTGCAAGGGTCTTTTGATCGCCAGCGCGATGTTAATGGTGATGGGCGCAATGTCGGCCTGCGCCAGCAACCCAGGAGGGAATAAGAACGTGACTCCTGCAGGCACAAGCACCATCACGGTTACCGCGGCTGGCAGTGGCAGCACGTCTCACAACGTCTCTGTCACGCTTGTCGTCCAGTAGTAAGGATTAGCTGAACTCGAAAACGAGTCAGCGCACGACTGATTTGGCCGGGTAAATGTGTCCGGTGGGATTGAGAGACTCTCTCGATTCCATGGCACAATTAATCGGCCGAATCATTTACGGCCTCGGCGATAGTCTGCGTTGTTGTGAATCACCTCTTTGATCGACGTCGCGCAGGGGGTGCGTTTTGCTCACACGTACATCGCTCTGATTAGCCGCTAGTCCGCGCTCGCTGTAATATGACAATCACGAGTGATTTCGAAAGCAAAAGATGAAAGCGCGCGAAATAGCAATCGTGATCCGCAACATGGTTCTGGGTGCGAACCTGGAATCCCTGCGGTCTTTGAACCACCCGCGAATGGTGGCCAATTACGCCACCGAATGCAGGTTTCTGTACCACTCGATATTTCCCAACGGCGGGCTGCCGCAGAAACCCGTCTGGGAGTTACTAGGGGCCGAACAAGCATCCGTGACTCTCTACGGTAAGGCGTCCGAAGACTGGTTCCGGCCGGTAGCCTCGTACGCGACTGACCTGGTTTCCATGTGCGTGCTGTGCCAGCTTCTCAAGCCGAAGATCGTCTTTGAAATAGGCACGTACCATGGCGCCGGGGCCCTTCACTGGGCGGGCAATGCCCCGGAGGCCGAAATATACACATTGGACTTGCCTCCTTCCGTGGCTCCCTCGCTGTCTGTCACCGCAATGGATACGCAACACATAACGGACCACGCTCACACAACCCAAATGCAATTTTCGGGAACGCCCGAGGCCGCCAGAATTCATTGCCTTTACGGCGATACGGCCACGTTTGATTTCTCAAATTTCGCAGGCAAAGTTGACCTCTTCTTCATTGATGGCGCGCATAGTTACGGATATGTCCGCAACGATACGCTTCGCGCTTTTGACTGCTGCAAGCCTGGATCGGTCATCGCTTGGCATGACTACGGAAAAATGGGATTTAACGGCGTCTCACGATGGCTTCACGAACTGGCTCGCCAAGGAAAGCAAATCTATCGCGCTCCGGGCGGCTCTCTGGCTTACATGAAGGTTTAGTTCGTCTCACAGCTCCGACTGCCGCACTCTTGAAATCGGATTCCCCCTTAAGCCCAGTAGGTTCGGTCAAGTGTCCGGTACTGAATTGCTTCTCCGATGTGGCGCGGCTCGATGTCTTCGGCGGAATCGAGATCCGCAATCGTGCGCGCAACCTTCAGAATTCGATCGTGAGCCCGCGCCGATAGCCCCAGCCGTTGAATCGCATTTTCCAGCGGCTTTTCCCCCTCCGCTCCTATCTCGCAATGCTTGCGGATGAGTTTCGGTGGCATCTGCGAGTTGGCGTACACGCCTTTTTCGCTTGCATAGCGCCGTAACTGGATGTCGCGCGCGCAAATCACGCGCTCTCTCACGGTTTCCGAAGACTCGACGTGCCCGTTCCCCCGAAGCTCTTTGTATTTCACAGCGGGGACTTCGACGTGTATATCAATGCGGTCAAGCAGCGGTCCGGAAATCTTCGAGACGTAACGCTGGATCTGCAACGGCGTGCAGTGGCACTCCCGCGTCGGGTCGCCAAAAAATCCGCACGGGTACGGATCATCTCATTGCGATGCATCGGAAGGTCTACGTGCCAATGGAGTTAGTTTAGTCTAGGACAGTTTGGCAAGAAGGGTACCAAAATCTCCTAAAATCGGTAGGTTAGAAATCCACCTGGATTTTTGTCTCCAAAAACCCAGGAAAATCGGCTATTTCGAAAATCGAAGCGAAGCATTAGAAACTTTTAATTTTCTAATGGGCTCTCTTGCAAAGGTGAAACGCAGTCCAAACCGAAACTCCGTACTTCGCAGCAAGTTCTTTGAAACTGATTCTCGACCGTTGTCTCTCGTCGTTCCCCAGGGAATTCCTGAGCCATAGAGCCGGCCGAACGGAAGCGCGAGCTTTACAGTTCCCCTCACAAAACGTATTCTTTCCCGCGACACTTGTGCATCGGTTTGCCCGTCCAAGCAGACCCCAGCGGAGGCAGTTATGATTTACGCAGCGCTCGCGGTTGTGGTTTTTCTCGTCTTCATCGTCGTCGGTATGTACAACAGCCTCGTTGGCCTGCGCGTTCAGGCAGACAACGCCTGGGCTGACATTGACGTTCAACTGAAGCGCCGCTACGACCTGATTCCAAATCTCGTGGAAACGGTGAAGGGTTACGCGAGCCACGAAAAAGATACCCTCGAGGGCGTCGTGGCCGCGCGAAATAGCGCCATGAATTCTCAGGGCCCGGCTGCCAAGGCCGAGACGGAAGGCGTCCTCACGCAGGCGTTGCGCCAAGTCTTCGCGCTGGCCGAAGCCTATCCTCAGTTGCGTGCCGTCGAAAGCTTTAACCAGCTCCAACAAACACTCAATCAAATCGAGGACACGATTCAGAACGCGCGCCGCTATTACAACGCCGTCGTTCGCGATCTGAACACCAAAATTCAACAATTCCCGACGAACATCATCGCCGGCATGTTCAATTTCAAGACGCGCGAATTCTTCGAGATCTCCGCTCCGGCGGAACGCGAAGTCCCCAAGGTAAGCTTCGGCACCGGAACGGCACAATAATTCCGCGCCGGAAACGACAAGCTGCCATGAAAACCCTTCGCCGCGGAACCGCCCTGCTGCTGCTCACGGTCGTAATCGCGTGCGTCGCGGCGCTTCCCGTATTCGCGCGCTCGCTCGCGATTCAGAAGTTTGATTCCGTCGTCACCGTAAATACCGATGGAACGCTCGATGTCTCCGAAACGATCCTCGTTCACTTTACCGGCGAATGGCACGGCATCTACCGCACCATCCCCGTCAGCTATACGACGGCGCAAGGATTCAATTACTCACTTTTACTCGACCACATCACCGCGACCGACGACACCGGCACGCCGCTGAAATGCGAAGTGAGCCGCCAAGGCGATTACAAGCAATTCAAGATCTACGTCCCGGACGCGGTTGACGCCACGCGAACCGTGATCCTCCACTATCGCGTTGTTGACGGCTTACGATTCTTCGCCGATCACGATGAGCTCTACTGGAACGTCACCGGTGACCGCTGGGATGACCCACTGCCCGTAGTGAGCGCCGAAATCGATCTGCCTGCCGGCACAACCGGAATTCATTCGCTCGCCTTCACGGGCTCCTACGGCTCAACCGCTCAGGACGCGAACATCAGCGTCTCCGAAAACAAAGTCATCATCGAGACACGACACTCGCTAGGCTTTCACCAGGGTCTGACGGTTGTCGTCGGCTGGGACAAAGGCTTCGTCCACGAGCCCACCGCGTTCGACAAGACGATTCTCTTCCTGCGAAGCAATTGGATTCTATTCGTCCCGGTGATTGCCTTCGCGGTGATGATTTGGCTGTGGTGGTCGTTCGGACGCGATCCGCGTCGCCAACCAATCGCCGTGCAGTACGAACCGCCCGATAAGCTCACGCCCGGCGAAGCCGGCACCCTCGTAGATAATGCAGCCGCCATGCGCGACATCACGGCAACGCTTGTGGACCTCGCAGTGAAAGGCTATTTGACCATCCAGCAGATCGATCAAAGTCAGATGCTTGGCCTGATGCACCATAAGGACCACATCTTCCAAATGAAGAAACCCGCAACTTCGTGGACAGACGCGCGGCCTCATGAGGAAGAAATGCTAACTGGGCTGTTCGATGGCGGGCAGAGGGATTCCGTGAAGCTCTCCGAATTGCGGAATAGCTTTTACGTCAATTTGCCGGTGATTCGCGAGCGAATATTCGACGCGCTGATCGGCGACGGCTATTACCTGCATCGCCCTGACGTGGTTCGCAACGGGTTTGTGGTCGGCGGAATTATCATTGGAATTTTCGTCGCGATATTCGGTGCGAGATTATTGAGCGATGTCACCGGCGCAAGCGCAATTGTGAGCGGCGTCGTCACGGCCGCAATCATCGTTAGCTTCGGCTGGTTCATGCCCGCCCGCACCATCACCGGCGCGCGAGCGTACGAAAAAGTGCTTGGCTTCGAGGATTTCTTGCGTCACACGGAAAGCGATCAGATCGCACGCATTGTGAAAACGCCGGAAATGTTTGAGAAGTTTCTGCCATACGCGATGGCTCTGCATGTCGAGAGCAATTGGGCAAAAGCGTTTTCCGGCATCGCCATGCAGCCGCCGCAGTGGTATCAAGGCTCCTACGGAACGGGGTACTACCCGTATTTGCTCGTCAACGATCTCAATTTCATGTCAATGTCAGCCGCGTCTTCGTTCGCTTCCAGCCCTCGCAGTTCCGGCGGCGGTTTCGCTGGCGGCTCCGGCTTCGGTGGTGGCGGTTTCTCGGGCGGCGGTTTCGGCGGCGGTGGCGGCGGCGGCTTCTAAGCGGGATATTCTAGTGTCGCGTCCTTCGAACTTCAGAGCCCGGAGGCCCCGCCTCCGGGAACACTTTCAAATTTCAAGATTCTCTCTATTTAATGAACCCGCAACTCTTCAACGCGATCCAAAACCGCACGATCGTTCTCCGCGTGATATTGAATTCGCACATGATCTCCCACCGAAATTCCCCGCAGCCCTTCGTGCATCTCGAATTCCATCGTGCGCGCCTCCGGCTCCCCCTCCACCGCAACCGTCAGCTTCGTCTCATCTAGCGCGAGAATTTCCCCGATCAGCGCGCCTGCCCCAACAATCGCGCTGCCTGATTTACCTGGAAAATGTCGTCTCAGCCACCCGATTTCTCGAAGATTGTCATGCTCGAACTGGCGCGTCCACGCGTTGAGCACACTCGATCGATTCAAGTAGCCAACCATCCTCTTCGGATTCGCGCGTTCGACCACCGGCAGCCGGCCCACATTATGCTGCAGCATCCGGAACACAGCATCAAACGCCCGCTCGTCCGGATACGCAACGAGTAGCGACTTCGTCGCAACGTCCAGCACCGGCACATCACCCGCCGGATGCCGTTCCACCGCGCGCAGCAAATCTGTCTGCGTCAGCAGCCCCACCAGTTCTTCGTTTTGCGACACGATCGGAAGCCCTCGCGTCAGATCGAGGTGCATGTCGCCCTTCGCGATGCGGTCACCAAGTTCGCGTACCGTCATCTCCGCCGGGATCGTGGGCACGGTTTGGCGCATGAGTTCCCTCACACGCACTTGCTTCAAAATATCCGCTTCAAACTCCTGATGTACGTCGAGGCCGCGGCGTGAAAGCTTCTCCGTCATGATCGAATTCGGCAAATAGCGCAACGCAATCGCGTCGGCAATCACCGATACGAGCATCAGCGGAAGTATCGCGTTGAAGTCGTGCGTGATCTCGAACGCAAAAACGATGAACGTGAACGTCGCGCGCGACGCTGCTCCGAACACGGCGCCCATCGCCACCAGCGCGTACGCGCCCGGCGAAAGATGCGCGCCCGGAAAAATCCGATTCACCAGCATCGCGAAGACGCCGCCCATTGCCGCACTCGACATGAACATCGGCGCCAGTAATCCCCCCGACGTACCTGACCCTAGCGAAATCACGAGCGCCAGCGCCTTGAACACCGCGACGAGCAACAAAATCTTCAGCGTCAAATTGTTATTCAGAATGTCGGAAATCGTGTCGTACCCGACGCCCAAAACTCGCGGCACGAAAAACCCGATGATACCGAGCCCCAGCGCCCCAAGCGCCGGATGCCAAAAATCGCTCACTGGCAGACGATCGAACTGGTCCTCCACCCAGTAGAGCACTTTGGTAAATCCGATCGCAGCAACTCCGCAAATAATCCCAAGAAGGAGATAGAAAGGCAGACCGACAGGCAATCCGTAATTCACGTTCCCCATCTGAAACATCGAATGCTGCCCCAGCAGAAAATAGCGGACGCTCGTCGCCATCGTGCTCGCGACCACCAACGGAATAAACGACCGCGCGCGAAATTCAAAAAGCAGCAACTCAATCGCCAGAATCACTCCGGCGATTGGCGTATTGAACGTCGCCGCCATTCCAGCGCCCGCTCCGCACGCGAGCAACACTTTGCGTTCCGAAGCCGTCATGGAAACAAGCTGCCCCACGATCGATCCGAACGCTCCGCCCGTTTGAATGATCGGTCCCTCCGCGCCGAACGGCCCGCCCGTTCCAATGGCAATTGCCGCGGAAAGCGGCTTCAAAATCGCGACCTTGGCCTCAATCCGGCTGCGCGACGTAAGCACCGCCTCCATCGCCTCGGGAATTCCATGCCCCTTTATTTTTTCTGAGCCATATTTCGCCATCACACCGACGATCAATCCGCCGATCACAGGCACGACAATCACCCACGCGCCAATCTGCGTGTGCTCTGGACTGCGGAAATGAAACGACCAGTCGTGGTAAAACGCGATATTCGTGAAGAGGCCAATCAGATCGTAAAGAACGTACGCGATGAGGCCCGCGAAACTTCCGATCGCCGCGGCAAGCAGCGACATCATTCCCATCCGATAACCGGAAACCGGCGCCGGATTACCAAGTCCCGCCATTCCTCCGATCGAATCCCCCATCTGTGCTCCAGCTGATAAGTGTTTGTGAATGTCGTTCAGAATTTGTGTGCGAGCCCGCCTATAACTTCAGAACCCGCCAATCAGGCCCTCATTTCGATGGATGCACGCGAGTAACTAACTTGCGACTCGCGCTACCGAGCTCTGCGTCGGCCCGATTTTCGCGGCTGCCGTTGTGTGCTGGTGCGCGCTCCATTCTGAGGAATGAAATCTTCCAAAGCTCGAAGCAGCCTCCGCCCGGCCGTCCGCAATTCATCGCGATGCGGCAGAGAAACGCGCTTGAGCTTCCGTTCGCCGGTCGGCGTAAGCTGAACGAGCACCTGCCGCCGATCCACGCGGCTCCGCGTGCGCCGTACCAGCCCGCGTTTCTCCAGCCGATCCATCAATTCCACCGCGCTGTGATGTTGGATTTGTAACCGCTCCGCCAGAACGCCGACGGTCGCCGTCTGGGAGACTGGAACACCTTTGATGGCAAGCAACGCCTGGTATTGCTGCGGCTCCAGCCCCGCTGCCCGCGCGTTGCGTTCACTGAAGTTCAGGTACCGGCGAATCGCATACCGAAAATCCGCCAGCGCCTCAAAGTTGAAGCGTTCTCTGCTGGGCCTCGACATATCCAAGCACGATTATATCGTATTCCGATGTAAATTGTCTCTTTTCGGCCAAACGTGTGCCGCTGGCAACAACACGTGTGGAAGTACGAGGGAATGCCCGCAAGCAATATTTCTTCATAAACACCGCAACTTCAGAACCCAAAGGTTCTGCCGCCTCCGGGTCCGTAGAATCAATACGCGGAATTCGTGTGGTTCAATCCTGAAGCGGCTTTCGAAACGACTTCTGCGTCTTCACGTGCTTGTATCCCAGCCGCTCGTAAAATGCGTGCGCGCGTTCACGAATCACATTCGATCGCAGCGAAACGATCTTGCATCCATGCTCCCGCGCCCAAGTTTCAGCCCGCTCCATCAACAGCTTGCCGATCCCGAGAGACCGCTGCTCGCCATCCACCACCAGCCCGCCAATTTCAGCCCGCGGCTCCGATTCCATCGTCCGAAACAAAAACACATGAAGAAATCCCGCCAGTCGCCCGTCAGCCATCGCCGCAACGAATAAGCCGTGATCAGCCGCTGCATCGATTCCGCCGAATCTTGCGCGAACCTCTTCCTCACTCGATGGATAACCGAGTTGATTGCACAGCTCGGGAAGCTGCGGAATATCTGCTGGCATCGCGCGTCGCACTCGAACGCCGCCGGAGGTCGCCGAAGTCGTCATCGATCAGCCGCTATTTCGCAATGTCAAAAAAGTTTGTCAGAGTCCAACAAAATCGTTACCGGCCCGTCGTTCACCAACTCCACCTTCATATGCGCTTGAAAAACGCCAGTCTCCACTCGCACGCCAAGCAATTCCACCGCGCGCACAAATTCCTCATACATCGCCTTCCCTTTTTCCGCCGGCGCCGCGGAAATAAAACTCGGCCGCCGTCCCCCGCGCGCATCCCCATAGAGCGTGAACTGCGAAATCGCCAGCATCGCGCCACCAGTATCTTTCAGCGAGAGATTCATCTTCCCGTTTTCATCTCTGAAAATCCGCAGATGAATAATTTTCTCGGCAAACGCGGCAGCCACGCCCTCCGCATCATTCGTTCCCACACCAAGCAGCACAACCAGCCCCGCGCCAATTTCTCCAGTCGTGTGACCTTCAACTTCAACACTCGCCCTGCTAACCCGCTGCACCACAGCTCTCATCTCGTCATCACCCGAAAACCGCGCTCAACCTTCGACGAAATCCTTAAGCCTCCCTAGCGCCTGATCCCACTCCTCCGCCACGAGCTCAAGGTAACTCTTGATTTCTTCAATAGGCCGCGGATTAAATTCAAAAACATTTTCGCGGCCGCTTCGCACGCTATGCACGATCTCCGCACTCTCCAAGACTCGAAGATGCTTCGTAATCGCCTGCCGCGTGAGCCTCGAGCCCTTTGTCAGCTGAGAAATCGAGCGCGGCCGTCCAACGCAAAGTTTGGCAACCAGCGAAAGCCGCGTCTCGTCGCCCAGCGCGGCAAAAACCGGCGCACGCTTCGCGATGACCCTGCTAGGATTTCTGCGCGACATAGTTCTCGATATTTTTCATTTGCGCCGTCCACCCTCCGTCGTTCTTGCGGAATGCTTCGGGTCGGCGGTCGCTCGGAATTTTTTCGAATCCTGTCTCGGTAAGCACTAGCAACGTGCCGCTGGGGATCTTCTCCAGCCGAAATTCGACGAGCGTAGGCGTCTCCTTCGAGTAATCAACTTTAGGGTCGATGGCATAAGGATGCCATGTAAACGAAAAAAGCCGTTCGGGCTCCATCTTCTGCACCACGGCTTCCCATTTCACGTGTTCGTATCCAGGATGGGTAATATGCCCGCGTGAAATCTTCCCCGGCACAAACGGTCCCTCCAGCTTCACGCGAAACCACTCTCCAAACTCGCGGTAATCCGTCAGCGCCTGCCAAACTCGCGACACCGGCGCCTTCAATTCTATCTGCTTCTCAATTCTATTCTCCATTGTCAGGCAACCTCCGGGTTGCATATTAAATCATGGCGCGATGCAAATGCAACTCTGTGGTTGCATTTTAAAACCGTCCCTCTGCGCCCAGAGATCCATGTGCTCCTGTATATTGACTTCCCTCCGCAATTTCTCTATTTTGAGTTCCAGCGCGAAGGGCGCATCCAGTCCGCGGAAAGGGCCGTGCCCACCTTCAGTTTCACAATCTGACGAATCTTCTTTCGAGCCTGACTCGGGCGGACTCCAGGCAAACAACGAAAGGAGCTTCGTATGCCAGACAGAGAATTACCCGCCCGTCCAAACCTCGAGCAATATAAAAAGCAAGCCAAAGATCTCGCAAGAGATTGCGATCTAAGCATTCGCGACGCGCTCACTCGCGTCAGACGCCATCATCCGCGCTTTCACAAACTGCCTGAGTCCGAAATGCGAAACGCACAGGTCGCGCTCACCGATGCGCAACTCGTCATAGCGCGCGAGCACGGATTCGAGAGCTGGCCGCGGTTTGCACATCACGTTGAAACGCTCAACCTGATTCGTTCCGTCGCTTCTCTCACGGATCCGGCAGCGGCATTCATTGAAGTGGCTTGCGTGCCTCGCCACTCTGGGCACCGCTCCGGCACGCTCGAACACGCCGAGATGATCCTGTCGCGATATCCGCAGGTTGCCACCAGCAGCATTTATACCGCAGCGATCCTCGCCGACGAAAAAGCTGTACGCTCATTTGTTTCACGCGATCCGAAAAGCAGCACAGCAAACGGCGGCCCGTACAATTGGGATGCTCTCACCCACCTGTGCTTCTCGCGGTATCTCCGCCTGGATAAGTCTCGCTCCGAAGCTTTCGTACGCACGGCTCGGACTCTTCTCGATGCCGGAGCCAGCGCGAATACAGGCTGGTTCGAGACGATCGATCATCCGAATCCTCGACCCGAGTGGGAGAGCGTGCTCTACGGAGCGGCGGCTCTCGCGCAACATCCCGAGTTGACACGCCTGCTTCTTGAGCGCGGCGCCGATCCCAATGATGAAGAAACTCCATATCACGTGCCCGAAGGTTACGACAACACAGTGATGAAGATCGTGCTGGAGAGCGGCAAGCTGAACGCCGTCAGCCTGTCGTGGATGCTCTTGCGCAAGACCGATATGCATGACCAGGAAGGCATTCGAATTTTGCTCGAGCATGGCGCTGATCCAAATCTCATGACCAGGTTCTGTCACAACGCATTGCACCATGCTATACGCCGCGACAACGGCCTAAGCATCATCGAATTGCTACTCGATAGTGGCGCCAATCCTGCCTTGCAGAATACGCGCGACTCCAGATCCGCCACCTCGATGGCCGCGCGGAGAGGTCGCGGCGATGTTCTTGCAATGTTCGAAAACCGCGGTATTCCTCTCAATCTCGACGGCCTTGATCGTCTGATCGCCGCATGTGCGAAAGGCGATAGCGATGGCGTCAGTTTGCTCATCGCAAGTGAACCGCAACTTTCTCAAGAACTGATTGCAGAAGGCGGAACGCTTTTATCCGAATTTTCCAGCAACGGAAATCTCGAAGGCCTACGATGCCTGCTCGGCATCGGCGTGAGCGCAACCGCTCTCTACACCGAAGGCGATCTGTACTTCGACATCGCCAAAAACAGCACGGCGTTGCATGTCGCAGCCTGGCGCGCGTGGCCTCCCGCCGTGAAAGAATTGATTGCGCGCGGATCGCCGGTGAACGCTCTGGACGGCAAAGGCCGCACGCCGCTGTTTCTCGCCGTCAGGGCCTGCGTTGACTCTTATTGGACCAATCGGCGTTCCCCCGATTCGGTAGACGCTCTGCTCAAAGCTGGCGCATCGATCTCCGGCATCGAAATTCCTACAGGCTACGAGGAAATTGACAAACTGCTGCGCCAACACACTGAATAATTCAGAGCCCGGAGGACTCCCGCCTCCGGGAACCCATCGCTCGGCGCCTTCAATCACCGTCGAAATCGGTTAGTCAGTCCCATATCGTGTTCCTTCGCTGTTATACGAGAAAATATCAGCGTCGAAATCATTTGACTTCAAACGGCAGGCACGAATGAATAAGAACCGGCAAGGTTTTCCTGCGGCACTCAGCAAAGCCCTCCTGCTCGCTTTATTGATTTACATGCAGGCGCAACTCGCCGCGGCACCGGGTAAGGCCCCCGTTGATTCAGCCGAAGCCGATGTGGATGTAAGAGAATTCCGTCTGGAAGAGCTGGAAGCAAAACTGCTCGCCATGCAGCCCGGCCCCGAACACGACTATTTCGCCGGAGTACTGGCGAACAGATCAGGCCGCCTTGAGGAATCGATACGCTTGCTGAACAGCGCCCTCCCCGGGATTCGGACTTCGCATCCGGATCGGGCAGCCATTGCACTGCTATCGCTGGCGGACAATTACAACAAGACCTTCCGTTACGCCGACGCCGCTCAGGCCTACGACGACTTGCTCGCTCATTTCGCGAGTGAACTAGTTGGCTCGCGGTTTCAGGACACCAAGGACGATTCCGGCTTGGCTCATCTGCTCCGAGACGCGCCGCCGCAAACGATCACTTGGGACGGACCTACCCGATTGAAAACAGAACGCAATCCTTTGGGATCGATCAATACAGAATTGACTGTGAACGGAGTTCGAGAAGAGTGGCTGCTCGATACCGGCGCAAATCTCTCCGTGGCCACCCGAAGTTTCGCGAATCGGCTTAGGCTCAAGCTTCTGCCGGGAGTAGGACAGACCACGTCGGGCGTAACTGGAATTGAAAATCCGCTGCAGTTGGCGTTGCTTCCCGCGCTGCAAATGGGCGGCGCCACTCTGCACAATGTCGTCATCATGGTCATGGACGATGCAAGCCTCAAGGTCGGCTTGGGCAAAGAATCCTACCAGATCAACGGAATCATCGGATACCCGGTCTATTCGGCGCTCGGAACTGTCACATTTTTACAAAATGGCGAATTCGTTGCCGGAGATAAGACTCAAAGCAGTCGGGCAGGCGCACGGATGTATATGGAGCAGCTGACGCCGGTAATCGAATGCGTTGTGCAAGGCAGGAATCTGCCCTTCACTCTCGATACAGGCGCGTCCGCAACGAATCTCTCCGTGCGCTACTACGATCGGTTTCGTGCCGGCTCTGCGAGCTGGAAAAAAGCGCAGTCCAAGAGTTTCGGAGCGGGCGGCGTCATAAAGCGAAAAGTCTATCTTCAGCCGGAACTCAGTCTCGGCATCGGCGACAAGACCGCCACCTTGCAGCGCGTATTAATTTTTCCTTCGACGATGGGAGCAGGCATCGATAACTTGTACGGAAATCTCGGGCAGGATGTGTGGGCGAAGTTCGACAGCTTCACACTCGATTTTTTGACAATGACCTTCAGCCTGGGCGATCCGTTACCTCCACCTGCCAGCCAATAGGCGCGGCCGGCTGCGACAACACTGAATAGTATTCAGAGCCCGGAGGCTCCCGCCTCCGGGAACCCGTCTCGCAGTTTCCTCAATCACCGTTAAAATCGGTTCGCTCATTCCCAATCGCCTCAGCGCACACTTCGTGCAACCACGCCCGCCAGCACTTGTAGCGCCGGGCTTTCAGCCCGGCACGCTGCTTGCAGGGAATATGCAACTCGGAGTGCAATGTTAGTTCGCAGATTTAAACCGAAAACTGTGTTAGAAGAAGAGCGAACGTTTACTCCAGCTTCCGAGGCGCTTTACATTGAAACTCGCATTAATCGGCACTCACGGCGTCGGCAAGACCACGCTGGCGTACGAAACCTGCTCGCTGCTGAAGAAGGCTCACTACAACGTCGAGCTCGTGACCGAAGTGGCGCGGCAATCTCCGTTCCCGGTGAACGCGGCAACCACGCTCGAAGGCCAGCTCTGGATTTTGCACGCGCAAATCGCCGCGGAATTGGATGCTTCACGCCGCGCGCCCTGTGTCATTTGCGATCGCTCCGTCCTCGATAATTATTGTTATCTCGTTAACAAGTTTGGCCGCCAGCCGCAGCTAGAATCCTGGCTCGAATGGTGGATGGAATCCTATGCGTTGCTCGTGGGAGTTCCGAGCGCGTTCGAAGAAATCAAGCCTGACGGCTTTCGCTCCGAAGATCGAATCTTCCAGCATCGCATTCACGATTTACTCAACGAACTTCTTTCCGTAGCGCCATTCTCCCATGTCCGAAAGAATGTAATCTGGCTCGAAGCGGGTGATCGCCATTCTTGGGGCGAGCGCATTTTTGCCGCTGCCTTACCGCTCCTGGAGGCGGATGCGCCGCTGCAGAAAAGCGCTGCGCGTTAGACAATCCTTAACGTGAGCGAATCTCAAGTTTCTGCCGCATCATCTCCAAATTCGAAATGGCTCACGCGCGGCGTTCTCGGCGTCGGCCTCGCGAGCCTTTTCTCCGACTGGGGACATGAAGCAGCAACATCACTCTTGCCGGCATTCCTCGCCTGCCTCGGCGCGCCCGCTTTCGCACTCGGCATCATCGAAGGCGTCGCCGACGGATGTTCAAGCTTTGCAAAACTTGCGGGCGGATGGATTGCCGACCGGCCGCATCTGCGCAAACCCACCGCCGTCGTCGGCTATTTCGCCACCGGAATTTCAACTTTCGGCTATGCCTTCGCGCAATCCTGGCCCGTCGTTCTCGCATTGCGCGCATGCGGCTGGATGGGACGCGGCAGCCGCGGTCCATCGCGCGACGCGCTCCTTGCAGACTCCGTCGCGCCATCTAAAATTGGAAGCGCATTCGGTTTCGAGCGCGCCATGGACAATGTGGGTGCCGTGCTCGGACCGCTCTGCTCATCCGTGTTGGTTGCGTCGTGGGGCGTGCGCGGTGTCCTTCGCGCAACTGTCGTGCCCGGAGTACTCGCGGCGCTCGCTTTCGCGTTGTTGGTGCCGCCCTTCAAGAAAGCAGGCGCAAAGCGCTCCCCAAGTTTCGTTACGAGCCTCCGGCTGTTGCCAAGCCACTACTGGAAATATCTCGCGGGCGTGCTCGTGCACGGCCTCGGTGATTTCGCCCCAACACTTTTGATCCTTCGCGCGACACAAATTCTCACGCCGCGTTACGGCGGCCTGCATGCCGCTGCGATTGCGATCGCGCTCTACACATTTCACAATTTCATTGACGCCCTCGCTGCCTATCCCGCGGGCGCCATCGGCGACAAAATCAGTAAGCGCGCTCTGCTCGCCGCGGGGTACGCGCTCGCTGCCGTGGTCGCGGCTGGATTTATTTTCGCGCCGCCAACGATTTTCGCGCTCGCTCTTCTGTTCGCCCTCGCGGGAGTTCACGTAGCTTTTCAGCAATCGCTCGAAAAGGCACTCGCAGCGGAAATCTTGCCTGCGGAATCGCGCGGCTCTGGATTTGGCGTGCTCGCCACCGTGAACGGGATCGGCGATTTGGTTTCGAGTGTCGCGGTGGGAGCGCTATGGTCCGCCGTTTCCCCTGCGGCTGGATTTATTTATTCCGGCATTTTGGTTTTAGCCGGCGCGCTCTTGATTCTTCGTTCCACCTGACAGCGTGGGCGCGGCGACTTCTTCCCTAGCGTGCGTCCGCGCGGCGCGCGCTGGCACTGCGGACAAAAGTGGGTGCTCCGTCCCGCCACAATAATTCGCTGAATTTTCGTGCCGCAGCGCGAACATTTCTTTCCTTCACGCTGGTAAACGCGATGGCGCAGCTGAAATTCGCCGTTCTGTCCTTCCGAATCCACGTAGTCGGAAACCGAAGATCCCCGGAGCCTGATTGCTTCGTTGAGTACATGCTGCACAGCGCTGCGCAATTTCGTAATTTCCGCGGCGGTGAGATTTGCGCCCAGTCGCGCCGGATGAATTCGCGCGCGCCACAGGCTTTCATCCGTGTAAATGTTCCCCATGCCCCTAAATACATGCTGATCCATGAGGAGCGCCTTGATTCGCGCGCGGCGATTCGCGACTTTGTCGCGGAATTGTTCCGCCGTCGCTTCCAGCGGATCGAGTCCGAGTTTGCCCAGCAATTCTTCGCGCCGTGATTCTGAAACAATCTGCACGCGCCCGAAACGCCGCAGATCGCGAAAACGCAATTCGCGGCCATCATCGAGCGTGAAGAAAATATGCGTGTGTGGGGCGATGGGCTCACTCGCCGCGCCGACAGTGAGCTGCCCAGTCATGCCCAAGTGAATCAAAATATAAAGCTGCGCCTTCTCCCTTGCGAGCGGCTCGAGTTCGAGATGCAGGAATTTGCCGTAGCGGCGAACGGCCACGAGCCGGCTTCCGGGAATCTGATCGCCGAGCAGCGCCAAATCTTTTATCACATTGATTTTACCCGAGCGAAACTCGACGATTCGTCGCCCGGGCAAGACGCTTTGCAGGCCGCGTACCACAGTTTCGACTTCAGGAAGCTCAGGCATAAAAACCTTCCGGTAAAAAAGTGACAAAAACAAATTTTACGATTTCAATTCAGGCAAAAACGACTTGCGAAACGAAATGAGAAATTCAAGAACGCGAATTCGAGCTGAAAATTAAGGAAGCGGAATTCCCGGCGACGCTACAATCCCCGCACTGCGCAAAATTTCCGTGTACTCTTCGTCGGTCAGCGGGCAAATTGTCATGCGCGTATTCTTAAGAAATTTGATTTTTCGCAGCGCGCGATTTTCGCGAAGTTCCGCGAGCGCAATTTGCCGCGGCAAGCGCTCCACCGCGCGCAGATCAACCACCATCTTTTTAGTTTCGGGATGGTGCGGATCGGGATAAGGCTCGCGGCTCACTTCCGCCAGCGCGTAGAGCGCGTGATCCGGCTTGCCGTGATAAAGCAGCGCGCGGTCGCCCTTGTGAATCTGTTTGAGCTGGCGCAGCGCGTCCGGCCGGTTCCCGGCATGGCGCCACATCTCTTTGCCTTTTACGAACAGCGTGTCCCAGTGATATATCCGTGGATCAACGCTTAGCAGCCAGCGACGGGGTTTCGGAGCGGCTTGTATCATCAGTGATTTGTAACGCGCGCACTATACACGGAAGCGGCGAAAATTTGGAGAAATTGTGACGGGAAATCGGCGGAAATACGCAAACGAATCAGCAGCCGGCACGCCTATCCGACCTCGACGAACACATCTTCTCCTTTAATTTCAATGGGATAGCAGTTAACGCCGACTGCCGGATTCATCGTCGTCTTCCCAGTGGTCACGTCGTAGGTCCAGCCGTGCCACGGGCAGGTGACGATCTTGCCGGCGAGTTCGCCTTCGCCGAGCGGGCCGCCGCGATGCAGGCAGGTATTATTGATGGCGTACAGCTTGCCGTCCACGTTGGCGATCGCGACTGTGGTGCCATTCAGTTGAAATTCGCGAATCGTTCCGGGCGGAATTTCGTCTTTCTTCGCTGCTCGCAAAAGCGCCATTCATCTCTCCTGATATTTGTTAGTTAGCGCGGGGAGGGAGTCTGCGCCACCATGACGCCCTGCTTGAAGTCTGAAACCATTTCAGGCCGCAGGCGCACTTCCGTGGGCCGCTTGGCCAGCGACATCTGATCGATTTTGTCCTGTAATTTCAGCAGCGCGTAGAAGAGGCCTTCGGGGCGCGGCGGACAGCCAATCACGTAAACATCCACCGGCACGATGCGATCCACGCCTTGCAGCACCGAGTAGACGTTGAACGGGCCGCCAACGCTCGAGCACGCGCCCATCGAAATGCACCATTTCGGATCCGGCATCTGTTCCCAAACGCGCTTCAAGACCGGCGACATTTTCAGCGTCACCGTGCCTGCGACGATCATCAGGTCAGCTTGGCGCGGCGACGGACGAAAAACTTCGGCGCCGAATCGCGCGATATCGAAGCGCGAAGTGGTGGACGCAATCATTTCGATCGCGCAGCACGCGAGGCCGAAAGTCAGCGGCCAGATCGCGCTACGGCGCGCCCAATTGAAAACGTAGTCCACGGTCGAAAGCACGTAGCTGCGCTCAAAGCGATTATCGAGAACTCCCATGCCCCTATTTTACCTCCAAAAGAACGCACACTATAGCATGACCAACGTCCGTGCTGCCTGCACCTATGTACCCCTCCGCTTCAGATGTACGTTACCCCTATGTAGCTCACCTCTTCAGAGGTGAGGCTTTTCGGCCCATTCGTCTTCTTCAGTCATTCCTTGGGTGT
>DATBYF010000054.1:0-21344 GCA_036513895.1 Candidatus Acidiferrales bacterium
AGGACTGCATCACGGGCTGGCCACGGAATCGCTAGTCGAGATTCTTCTGAATGCCGGAGCGGAAGTTGCGGATGTAATGGAGGTGCCCTGCTCCGATAGCGAACGCCGCATGCTGGCTGCGATCTTGCTGAAAGAGGAAGAAGAACTCACCGCTGAGCGATTGGAGGGCGCCGTGCGCGCGCTTCGGCGCATTCAGTTGAGGCGCCGGCAGGAGCAGGTGCAGCGCGAGTTGAACAAGCCCGGAGTTGGCGACGATAAGGTACTTCGCAACGAGTTGTTGCTTGAGAAGGATCGGTTGAGCCGTGCGCTCAGGGATCCAAGCTTGGCGGAGGACGGGCTCAGAAATCCCCCGGGAAACCAGAAAAGTGCGTGAAACAAAACAGCACTTTGAGCCATCTAAGTATTTAGCAGAGTTAGAGATAGCGGCGGGCAACGGGTAATTAAGCGGGGCAAGTGATAGACCGGGCGGCACTTATGTGCTAAGCTCTATAAGTTTGTGCTAGGTGCACAACTCCGCGTTACCCCAGATTCCTACCAGTAAACACATTACCATACGCTCCCCAAAGAGCGAATTGATGAATTTGAGGACACCCTTTGGCTCTTGAAGATAAGTACGATGACATAAAAAAGCTGGTCGATGCCGGGAAAGAGAAGGGATATCTCACCTACGACCAGGTCAATGACCTGATCCCGCACGATGTGCACAGTCCCGAAGACCTGGACGACCTGCTCACTACGATTGGCACGCAAGGTATTGACGTGCTGGAAGGCCCGAAACTGCCTTCTGCGGCGCTCGATAAGAAATTCGACGAAAGCGAAGAGGGCGAAGACGTTGAGCTCGACCTCACTCCGGGCGCGCTGGAAAAAACAAATGACCCCGTCCGCATGTATTTACGCGAGATGGGAACCGTGCCCCTGCTCACGCGCGAAGGCGAAGTGGAAATCGCCAAGCGCATCGAGCGTGGTCAATTGCGCGTGCTCAAGGCGCTGTCGCGGTCGCCGATCGTGATACATGAACTGCTGGCGATGGGCGAAGATCTCAAGAAAGGCGTGCGCTCCATCAAGGAAGTCGTTACCTTCGACGAAGAGGAAATCACCGACGAAATCCTGCAGAACCGGCTGAACGAATTTACCGGCAAGATCGACAACATGGCGAAGCTTTACAAGAAGGTCGCCGTGGTGCAGGAAAAGTACGCGGCCGTGTCTTCCAAAAAGCGTCCCAAGGATCATCGCCGCGCTCGTCGCAACTTCGCCCGCGCCATCGTGAAGGTTTCTATCGCGGTGCGCAAGCTGGGTTTCACGAATGCCGAACGCAAGCGTCTGATCGACCGGGTCAACAAGACCGTCGACAGCATGCGTTCACTCGACCGGCAGGCTGGGAATCTCGAGCGCAAGGCCGACGCCACGCGCAGCGAAGATCAAAAAAAAGAATACCGCCGGCAATCGCGCGCGGTAAGAAGCGAAATTGAAAAGCTGGAAGTGGAAGCCGGCCTGTTGTTTCAGGAGATCAAGCGCACGCAGCGCGAGATTATCCAGGGCGACATGGATGCGGAGCAGGCCAAGCGCGAACTGATTGAGGCCAACCTCCGTCTGGTAGTTTCAATCGCGAAAAAGTATACCAACCGCGGTTTGCAGTTCCTCGACCTGATTCAGGAAGGCAACATCGGCCTGATGAAAGCCGTCGACAAGTTCGAATGGCGCCGCGGCTACAAATTCTCCACCTACGCCACATGGTGGATCCGCCAGGCCATCACTCGCGCCATTGCCGATCAGGCCCGCACCATCCGCATCCCGGTGCACATGATCGAGACGATCAACAAGCTCGTCCGCACCTCCCGACAGCTTGTTCAGGAACTCGGCCGCGAGCCCACTTCCGAAGAAATCGCCAAGCGGATGGACATTCCCGTAGCCAAAGTCCGCAAGATCCTGAAAATCGCGCAGGAACCCATTTCCCTCGAAACGCCCATCGGCGAAGAGGAAGATTCGCATCTTGGCGATTTCATCGAGGACAAGGCCGTCGTTTCGCCATCCGACGCCGTCATCAATCTCAGCCTCAAGGAACAAACATCCTCGGTGCTGAAGACGCTCACGCCGCGCGAAGAAAAAGTCATCAAGATGCGCTTCGGCCTCGACGATGGCAGCGAGCACACCCTCGAAGAAGTCGGCCAGTCATTCGCCGTCACCCGCGAACGCATCCGCCAGATCGAAGCCAAGGCGCTCCGCAAGCTGCGACACCCTTCGCGCTCGCGCAAGCTCCGCGCCTTCCTCGAAGGCTCCGCGAACGATTACTGACTCCATTCAAATTAATCGGATTTCAACAGGGCCGGCCATCGCCGGCCCTTTTTTATTTCGACCTAATTTATTTCGGCCCGAGCGTTGATTCGAGGCGTGCCACTGCTTCAGTCCAGAAATCTTTCATGCGCTTTGATTCTGCGGCGCTCTTGAGTTTCATGTGATCGACCACGACTTGCGTTTTGCCCGCGCCTTTCGGATAAAAATAAACGCTCATTCGATCCGTTTCGTCCCATTTCGCGCGAATGGATTTGTTCGCCGTCGCTGTGGTGATCTCCATCTTGTCGTCTTTGAGCCAGGCCTTGCGCGCTTTTTCATCCGCCCAGGCTTTGTAAAGTTTCGCAAGCGGAATGGTTAGCGTGCGGCTCACGCCTGCCGCGAAATCTCCCGTGCACGTCTGATGGATTTCGCGCAGTCCGTGCTTCTGCTCGTATTCCACCGCCACCATCTGGCACCACCAGCCGGGACATTTTTGCTCGTGGTAAAGGAATCTCGCCATTTCCGGGTGGCTCATCTTTTTCGCGCCCGCGTCATCGAGAATCTTGAACCAGTCCGCCCACACTTTGCCCGTTTTAGCCTTGACGGCCTCGTCGCTAAATCGCCGCGGCTTCTTTGCCTTTGCCACTTGAGTGATCCTCCTACTTCATTTTTGCGGTTGTGCCGTGGTCCAATCCACTGCCGAGCCGTACTGATATACGAGTTGCGCGCCGCGATCGGCTCCGAGCGTCAACAGGATTGCCAGCACGCAAAGTCCCGCGAGCAGAATCTTGCGGAAATTCGATGTAAAGTTTTTGCGCGTGACGAACGCGAAAAGGCTCAAGCCAATCGCCACGCTGGTCGTGATCATCATCAGCGTTTCGTGAATTCCTACAATCTCCATCGCCGGCCCTGGCGGGATGGACTTCTCCGCGTTTAGCCCGGTGAAAATCGTCACGATCGCCGCAAACGTACCGAGATACAGAAGCCGCGCGGCGGTGCGGTGCCATTCGTCGCTGCCGCGCAGGTTCGCCAGCGCCTCGAAAAAGAGCGCCGCCAGCCACAACGCAATCGGAAAGTGAACGAACAGCGGATGAATATTGAGAATCGCTCTCAGGCCAGGCAGCATCGCGCACCTCCCTCCGCATGAACCGTCGCGGATTATCGTCGAATGGCGCACCTGCGTAAAGCAGGGTTGACGACTTTGGCTTGCTCCAAATTCCCTGCAATTCTGTCTCGATTAGAAATGACCTCCGGTGATTGTTTTGTTTGGTTTACGGCGATTTCTAATCGTTTGCGTGTCTCGATTAGAAACCAGTGAAAACTGAAAGGGGACGAAAGAAAAGAGATTCAGCCGGCTTTGGCTGCCTCCGCGAATTTGTGTACCTTCGCGCGATTTGCGGGCGGAGCGGCGCGTGACCGTGACTCCGCCGGTTGGCGCACCTATAGTTTCTGTATGTTAACTGTCATGTTACTATACTTTTCAAATAATTATACCACATCATTTGCGCGAATGCAAGTCCCGGCTCTGTGGATGAGGGGCGCTAGGCGGGGATTTCAGGGACGGCGGCTACCAGGGATTGCGTGTAGGGATCTTTTGGCTGCATTAGGACTTGGGCGGCGGGGCCGAGTTCTACGAATTGGCCGGCGCGCATAACGGCTACGCGGGTGGCTAATTGAGCTACGACCGGCAGGGAATGCGAAATCAGGATGTAGGTGAGATTTAGCTCGCGCTGCAGGCGGGCGAGAAGCTCGAGAATCTGGGCGCCGACGGAGACGTCGAGCGCGGAGACGGGCTCATCGCCCACAACGACGTCGGGGCGCATGATCAGGGCGCGCGCGATTCCGATTCTTTGGCGCTGCCCGCCGGAAAATTCATGCGGAAAGCGCTTTAGCGAATCCGCGTCGAGGCCGACCGTCGCGAGCGTTTCGACGATTCTCGTGAGGCGCTCGGGACGCGAGAGTTGCGGCTCGTGGATGGCCAGCGGTTCGCCGACGATTGCGCCGACACGCATGCGCGGATTGAGCGAGCCAGCGGGATCCTGAAAGACCATTTGAATTCCGCGGCGCATGGCGCGCAGTTTGCTTCCATGCGCGGCTAAAAAATTCTCGCCGCGAAATTCAATTTCGCCGCCGTCCGGCTCAATGAGGCGCAGGAGCATGCGCGCGAGCGTCGTCTTGCCGCATCCCGATTCACCGACAATGCCGAACGTTTCGCCGCGCTCGAGTTCGAAGCTCACGCCATCGACAGCAACGCCGCGACGGCCGGGTGCGCCGAAGGCACTGGTTGCGGCGGGATAGGATTTGCGCAGATTTCGCGCGACAAGAACGGGTTGCATGCTCATCGAGCGACACCTTCGGAAACCAGGATGCAACGAGCGTGGTGATCGGTCGATGCGGCTGCCAACTTCGGCACGCCGATATCGCATTCGGCGCGATGAAATTCGCAGCGTGGCGCGAATGCGCAGCCTGGCGGCAAAGCGTCGAGCGCAGGCACGGTGCCGGGAATCGGCGTTAGAGTGCCGCGCTTCAGCCGCGGCGCCGCGCGCAGCAGTCCGGCGGTATAAGGATGGCCGGGCTGGTGCAGAATTTCGTGAGTAGGCCCTTCTTCGATGATCCTGCCCGCGTACATGACCGCTACGCGGCCTGCGACCTGCGCGACAACGCCCAGGTCGTGCGTTATGAAAATCATGGCGAGGCCGAGTTCGCGTTGCAGGCGGGCGAGCAGTTCGAGAATTTGCTTTTGTACGGTGGCGTCGAGCGCCGTGGTGGGCTCGTCGGCGATCAGGACGCGCGGGCCTGCCGCGAGCGCCATCGCGACCATCGCGCGCTGGCGTAATCCGCCGGAAAGCTGGTGCGGATATTGGCGCGCGCGAAGCGCTGGCTCGGGTACCGAGGCAAGTTTGAGCGCTTCCACCGCGCGGCTACGGGCTTCCGCGGATGAACAGCGCGCGTCGTGAACGCGGATTGCTTCTTCAATTTGCGAGCCGATGCGCATCACGGGATTGAGCGCAGTCATCGGCTCCTGAAAAATCATGGCGATTTCGCGGCCGCGAAGGGCGCGGATTTCGTTCGGAGATGCTGTGATGAGATTTGTGGAGTGGCCATCAGCCGCGGCGGGATTTGTGGCGCGGTCGAGGAGCAGCGCTAAGCCGCTGCGGCGCGCGCCCGGCGGTTCGAGTCCCATGAGCGCAAGAGACAGCATTGTTTTGCCGGAGCCCGATTCGCCGACGATGCCGAGTGTTTCACCTGCAGCGAGCGTGAACGAAAGGTCGTTCACGGGGCGCACCCAGCCCTTTTCGGTCGGCAATTCGACCGTCAGCCCGCAAACCTCGAGTAGTTTTGGGAGCAGTTTCGGGAGCAATGTCGGCACGGCTCCATCTTAAACTGAAATGTAGTTGTACAAATTGAGCTTGAGACGCAGCGTTCCACGAGAAACAGCAGTCACAAATCAGCGATTGGCGACGGGGATGACGCAGCGGAGTGCGGTGTGAGTGCTCGAGAAGCTGCAGACTTTGTTGTCTACGAGGCCGGAGGCTTTGGCGGCGTTGATGACGTCAATTTCGCGGATGTGTTGCTTGCCTTTGGGGTAGATCACCCAGATTGCGCCGTTCTTGGCGATGGATTTTCGAAGCAAGGCGAGGCGCTTCAGAGCGTCCTTTTCTTCGGCGCCGAAAAATATTAACTCGATGTCGCCTGCGGGTTTGCGTTCGGCGAATGATGGAGCGAACGGCTCGATGTCGTTGATGAACGCGCCGTCTACGACATTGAGAATTAGAATTTGTTGCTGTGGTTTTACGCCGAGTTTGTCGAGAAGCGAGCGGTGGGAATAGTCGCGTTCGGGCGGGCGCGGTTTTTTGGGCGGTTTGGGCACGGGAAGATGGCTCCGAAAATAACATAGGATGAGGCGGGCGTGATATTCGTGGAGACGGTGGAGACGATTGATGCATGAACTTCGATTGTTGTGATGCGAGTTGATTGAAATGCTAAGAGCCGCGGCTGAAGCCGGTTATGAAAGCGAAGGCTTTTCCCGCTGGACTAAAGTCCAGCTTCCCCCTGCTGAAGCAGGGGGCTGCCACCGAGATCGAGAGGGCTCACTTCGTATTGGCGGGTTGGGTTCAGAAGAGGAGGTGCGCGAAGAGGCCGGCGGGGTTCGAGGATTGGTTGGTGAGCTGCAGGAGGCGGGACATGCTCGCGAGACTGAATCGGTATTTTGATTAAGGCGGTATCTGGCTTACACTTTGGCGCCGAAACATTGCGGAGCTCGCTGCGTAGGTAGAATGAAGCGGCGATTTTCAAATTTGCCGGCGACTTTCGATTTGCCTGAGAGGACAAAAATATGGCGACGCCACCAAGCCCTACACCCGAACTAGCGGCGGAGGCAGCGCCGATCGGCGAGATTGGCCGGATGACTGGTGTCCTGTTCAGTCCGAAGGTGACGTTTGAAAACATCGTGGCGCGGCCGAGTTGGGTGGTGCCGCTGGTATTTCTTTGCGTTATGGCGATTGCCGTCATCGCCGTATTCGGCCAACGCGTTGGGTGGCGCGGCTTCATGGAGCGGCAGTTCGACAAGAATCCGCGAACGGCGAACATGCCTGCGGATCAGCGGGAACAAGCGCTCAACAACGCAGTCAAATTCGCGCCGCCCATCACCTACGCTACTGTGGTTATCGCGACATTTCTCGTTCCGGTGATCGTCGCGGCGGTGATGCTTGGCGCTTTCAATTTGCTGGCCGGGACGCGGCTCAACTTCAAGGTGGTGCTGGCGATCGTGTCTTTTTCCTGGATGCCGCTCGCCATTCACGGACTTCTATCGTTGATTTTATTATTCCTGAAATCGCCCGACACGATTGATCTCGAACATCTGGTAGGTTCGAATCCGGGTGCATATATTTCGAGCGATTCGCCAAGATGGATGATGGCGCTTTTGACCTCGTTCGATGTCTTCTCCTTCTGGGTGATGATATTGATGGCGATTGGCTTCTCGGCAGCGAACCCGAAAAAGATTTCGTTCGGGAAGGGACTGACAATCGTCGTCGCGGTCTGGGCGCTCTGGGTTCTCATCCATGTCGGCTGGGTGGGCGCGTTTAGCTAATCGAATTCCGCTCCTGATACAATTCGCCGGATGGGATTCAAGTTTGAAGTATTGAAGACGGATCCGACCGGCGCGCGCCTCGGCCGCTTAACCACTCCGCATGGCGTGATCGAGACGCCGGCTTTCATGCCGGTGGGCACGGCGGCCACCGTCAAAGGCCTCACGCAGCAAGCGCTCGAAGAACTCGACGCGCAAATCATCCTCGCCAACACGTATCATTTATTTCTCCGGCCGGGCCATGAGCTGATTCGCTCGCTCGGCGGCTTGCACAAATTCATGTCCTGGCCGCGGCCGATCCTCACCGATTCCGGCGGATTCCAAGTCTTCAGCCTTGCGGATTTACGCAAAGTGACGGATGAAGGCGTGACGTTCCGTTCGCACATTGACGGCTCGGAGCATTTTCTTTCGCCGGAAATCGCGCTCGATGTAGAGATGGCGCTGGGCGCGGACATCATCATGGTTCTCGACGAATGCATTGCAGCGCCAGCCAGCCGCGATCAGACACGAGAATCCGCGACGCGAACACTCAGATGGGCGCAGCGGTCGCGGGAACATTTCTCGCGGCACGGCGATGCGGGACGGCAAATAGTATTCGGAATCGTTCAGGGCGGAACGCATCCCGATCTACGGCGCGAAAACGCGGACGAACTCATGGCGCTCGATTTTCCGGGCTACGCGATCGGCGGACTGGCGGTGGGCGAAGCGCACGCGAGCACTTGCGAGATGACGGCGGAAGTGGCGTCGCGTCTCCCCGCAGATCGCCCGCGATATTTGATGGGAGTGGGAAAGCCGGAGCAAATCGTAGACTACGTCGCGCTGGGAGTGGACATGATGGATTGCGTGCTGCCGACGCGCAGCGCGAGGCACGGCTACCTTTATACCTCGCAGGGCCGCTTGTTGATCAAGAATGCGCAGTATGCAAAGGATGTTCGCCCAATTGACGAATTCTGCGAATGCGCCGTTTGCCGCCGCTATTCGCGCGCTTACTTACGCCATCTTTTCCTTGCGAATGAATTGCTTGCCGCAATCTTGAATACCCACCACAACGTCCACTTTTACCTTGACATGATGCGCAAAATTCGCGAGGCTATCGGTTTTGGGAATCTGTCGAGATTCCGCACTGACCTGCAAGCACGCCTCGAAACCAGGCATTCCGAATTGGGCGTTTAGGGCGCGTTAGGGCGATGACGCGCCGGGCCAGCGCTACGAGTGATGAATCCGGTACCCCGCAGACCGCGGCGTGAGCATCTAAGCTTAAGGACGTGGCAATCACCATGATAAGCGGATTGTTAGTGGGTCTTCCTCTCTTTGCGCAAGCGTCGCCGGGAGGAATGCTGACCTTTCTACCTCTGCTGCTAATCATGGTGGTTTTTTACGTTTTGCTAATTCTTCCGGCACAGCGGCGCCAGAAAAAAACCACGCAGATGCTCCAGGCGCTGAAGAACGGCGACAAAGTGATTACGAACGGCGGAATTTACGGTACCGTCGTCGGCCTCGAGGACGACACCGTGCAACTACGCATCGCCGACCAGGTGAAGATCAAGCTCTCGCGCAACGCCATCGTCGGACTCCAGGCGGAACCTCCCAAGGAGACTTAAGCCTCTCGCATGAATTCGCAGCTCAGATGGAAATTCATTTTTATACTCATCGTCATATTGGTATGCGTCTATGGATTGATTGGCGTGCCGGAGTTTCCAACTTCGTGGCAAACCGTCAAAGACAATTTCGCGAATCGAATACAACTAGGCCTTGACCTCAAGGGCGGCAGCCATTTGGTTTTGCAAGTTCAAGTGGATGAAGCGGTGGGGCTGCGCACCGACCAGACCATTGACCAGCTCACCAAACAGCTTCGCGACCGCAACATTAACGTGGGCGAAATCCGCCGCGTAGACGACCAACACATTCTGGTGCGAGATGTTGCTCCCGCAACGTCAGGATCGTTCCGTGATTTAATTGGCACACAATTCACGGATTGGAACGTCGCGCCTGCAGCGGGCGAAAATTCCGGCTATCTTTTGACCATCAAACCGCAGATCGTTGCCGACATTCAGAAGCAGACGATGGATCAGGCGCTTGAGACGATTGACCGCCGCATCAACGCGCTGGGCTTGACCGAGCCGACGATCGCGTTTACGGGCCGCGCTGATAATGAAATTCTGGTGCAGTTGCCGGGCGAAGGCGATCCGACGCGTGCCAAGCAAGTGATTCAGGCCGGCGGGCAACTGGAGTTGCGCGCCGTTCAAGATCCGCAGACTTATCCCACCCAAGCCGCGGCGCTCGCCGCGCACGGCGGAATTCTCCCAGCGGGGACTGAGTTAATGCCCGGCAAGTCCACCTCACAAAACGGGCAGGCCGGACCGCAAGTTTGGTATCTCGTTGACCGTTTGCCGGTCATCACCGGGCAGGATTTGCGCAACTCGACTCCGACGCCGAGCACAAATTATCCCGGGCAATATCAAGTGAACTTCACGCTTTCGACTGCGGCAGCGGCGCGTTTTGGGCCGTTCACGGAATCGCATATCGGCAAACAGATGGCCGTGGTGCTCGATCACCAGGTGCAGACTGCGCCGGAAATTCGCGGGCGGATTGAAGATTCGGGAATGATCGAAGGAAACTTCACGCAAGACTCGGCCAAGGATCTCTCGCTGGTGCTGCGAGCGGGCGCGTTGCCGGCTTCGATCAAATATCTTGAGGAGCGCACCGTTGGGCCCTCGCTTGGCGCGGACTCGATTCGCTCTGGCGTGCGGGCTTCTCTCGGCAGCCTGATTGTGGTGATGATTTTCCTGGTGGTGTACTACCGGCTGAGCGGCCTCAACGCGGTCGTGGCGCTGATTCTGAACTTGCTCATCCTGATTGCATTCATGGCGATTTCGGGCGCGGTGCTGACGCTGCCCGGAATTGCGGGCGTGGTGCTGACCATCGGTATGGGCGTGGACTCGAACGTTCTGGTGTTCGAGCGCATTCGAGAGGAACTTCGGAGCGGGAAGGCGCCGCCATCGGCGGTTTCTGTGGGGTTCGATCGAGCATTTTTGACCATTATTGACACCCACATTACGACGCTGGTGTCGGCCGCGTTCCTGTTTTTGTTCGGCACAGGGCCGGTGAAAGGGTTCGCGATTACGTTGGTAATCGGTCTTCTGGCGAACCTTTTCACATCAATTTATGTCTCGCGGGCGATTTTCGATTGGCATTTGTCGCGGATGGACCGGCAGGCTGAGCTAAGCATCTGAGGCGCTGCGGGTTAGCGGCTTAGGGTCGCGGCTGGAGTATGAGGTTAGGAGCCGCGGGGTTGGAACTAATTTGGGCATAATGGTGTCTAACTTGGCGGGACTGGACTAGGGATGGAATTCTTCCGTAGCGTCAATGTAGATTGGATGGGAAAGGCGAAGTACTTCGTCACGTGCTCGCTGATCCTTCTGGTCGTGGGCTGGATCTCAATTTATCGCACTGGAGGGCTGCGCTACGGAATTGATTTCCGGGGCGGGACACTTGTTTACGTGCGTTTCGCATCGGCGCCACCGATCAATCAAATCCGCAAGGGACTTCAGGACGCTGGGCTGGCCAACAGCACCATTCAGCAAATCAGCGACATCGCGAACGCGTCCTCGAACAACGACGTGGTGATTGGCCTTGATTTACGCGGGCAAGGGGACGAGTCGATTGATGCGGGGAAGCAGGCGATTCTGGGCGTGCTTCAGAAGACGTTTGGCGTGCAGGGCGCGAAACCGGATTTCAATTCCGTGACGCCGTCCGGCATGGCGACATTCTTGACCCAAAAGGATCCGCTATCTCTTGGCGCTGCCGCGGGCGATCGGTATAACCAGCTCGCGAGACAGATCACGGACGTACGCGACAAAGAACATGGCGGAATCCTTACGAATTTCGATGACTTGAAAAGCGTTCCGGCGGTGAACGCCACGATGCTTGGCGAGTTGCGCGATTCCTTCTCGCTGGGCACGTTTGCTATCCGCGACGTCGAGGTAGTTGGACCAAAGGTGGGCGCGCAGCTACGCCGGCAGGCTGTTTTTGCTACCCTCTATGCGCTGGCGGGCATGTTGATATATATTGCCATCAGATTTGAGTGGGTGTACGGGGCCGCGGCGGTGATTGCCGTCTTTCACGACGTGCTTATCACGCTCGGGTTGTTCTCTCTCTTTCGATTTGAGATTTCGTTAACGGTGATAGCGGCATTGCTGACTCTCGTTGGATATTCGATGAACGACACCATTGTCATTTTCGATCGGGTGCGCGAGAATTTGCGGCTCATGCGCCGCGAGCCGCTGGAAGCGATCGTCAACAAGTCCATCAATCAGACGCTATCGCGGACGATTCTGACGAGCGGCTTGACGTTCCTGACGGTGCTCGTCCTCTTCCTCATGGGTGGGGAAGTTCTCCGCAGCTTCTCTTTTGCTATGGTGGTGGGAGTTGTGATAGGAACATACTCCAGTTTCGGCATAGCCGCCCCCATCGTAGTGGTTTGGAACAAGTTCAGGGGTGGTCAGAGAAGTGTCGCTCGCGCTGGATCCGCAGCCTAAGCGCAGAGCGATAGCAGGGAGGGTAAGCCATGTTCGACGATCTTGTTGAATCAACTGCTGTCGCGAAGAGAACAAACAAAAGTTGGACCGTACTGCTTTCCGCGATTATTCAAGGCGCGATTCTCTTCGTGCTGATTTTGATTCCGCTGATATACACAGAGGCGCTGCCGAAGCAATTGCTCACGACGTTCCTGGTGGCGCCGGCGCCACCGCCACCACCCCCGCCGCCAGCGGCTGCGGTGCAGCGAATCGTGAAGCCTATTGCACGCATTATTCAAGCGGGCAAAATGATGGCGCCTACCGTCATTCCGAAAAAAGTGGCGATGATCAAGGAAGAAGAGATGCCACCTGATGTCGGCGCGGTTGGCGTGGTCGGCGGCGTCCCGGGGGGTATTGCGGGCGGGCAGGCCGGCGGCGTGCTCGGGGGAATTATCGGCGGCACGGGCTCGAATCTTCCGCCACCACCGAAACCGACGCAGCAGAGAATCCGCGTTGGCGGCAACGTACAGTCCGCGAAAATGATCCGGCAAGTTCAGCCGGTGTATCCGCAGATCGCCAAGACGGCGCACGTCCAGGGAACAGTCCTGCTTCACGCGATCATCTCGAAGGATGGTTCGGTTCAAGAACTCCAATACGTTTCCGGGCCGCCGCTGCTGATGAAGGCTGCGATGGACGCGGTGCGCGAATGGCGTTACCAGCCGACGCTGCTGAATGGCGAGCCGGTGGAAGTCGAAACTACAGTTTCCGTTATCTTTACTCTCGGTGGTTAGGGCCGGCGCGGCTCCGGCGTCGCCGGAGTTGTGCTGGGTAGGGCGCTTGGGTTGCCGGCAGAGTTTCGCTGCCGAATATCGGATTTCGAAAGTCTCTGAGGAGGATTGAAGGACATGCTAGCGAACACTCTATGGGCAAGTTTCTTGATGTTTCAGCAAGGCGGCGGAAACGCGGATGTCGGCTGGGACCTGGTGACCATGTGGCACAACATGGGCATCCCGGCCAAAGCCGTCGTCGTTCTACTATTCGTGATGTCGGCCTGGTCGGTCGGTATCATGATTGACCGCGCGTTGATGTTCAGTGCGGCGCGGAAGCAGTCCCGCGTATTCGTTCAGCAGGTTGCGGGCGCGCTGAAGGACAACAAGCTCGACGAAGCGATTTCGATCGCCGAGCGGAATAAGAAGAGCCACATCGCCAAGGTCGTTGCCACCGGCTTGTCAGAATTTCAAGCGGCGTCGGCGCAGGTAAGCGATGAGGAAGTCATCGAAGCGGCGCGCCGGGGTCTCGAGCGCTCCGTGGCGATCGTGCACGCCGAAATGAAGCGCGGGCTTTCGGGTCTTGCCACCATCGGTTCCACCGCACCTTTCGTCGGCCTGTTCGGTACGGTGGTCGGCATCATCAACGCCTTCAAAGGAATCGCGAGCAGCAAAGCTACGGGTCTCTCGGCCGTGGCCGGCGGTATTTCCGAAGCTCTCGTAACCACCGCACTCGGCTTGCTGGTGGCTGTGCCTGCGGTGTGGACGTTCAACTATTTTACGAACAAAGTCGAAGCCTTCGACGTCGAGATGGACAACTCCTCAATGGAGTTGATCAACTACTTCATCACGCGCCGAGGCGGAAAGAAGTAAATCATGGCTTATAAGCCAAAAGCTCCACCGGTGATGGCGGCACCAAACGTCATCCCGATGGCCGATATCATGCTTGTGCTGCTTATCATCTTCATGGTGGTCACGCCCATGTTGCAGAAGGGCGTGTCCGTGGATATGGCTAAAGTAGAAAATCCCGAAGACATGCGAGACGCCGATAAGGATGACGCCATTCTCATCGCGGTGACTCGTGACGGACGCTACTTCCTAGGGACGACACAAATTAGCCTAGATGACATCACGAACAAGGTGAAAGATTTACTAGCCAACCGTCTCGACAAGACCGTCTTCGTGAAGAGCGATGCTCGAGCGAAGTACGGTGAAGTGGTGAAGGCTGTTGATGAGGTGCGTTCCGCTGGTGTGGACAATCTCGGTTTGCTGACCGATAAGCTCGACACCGGCCGCAAAGCGCCTCCACCGCCGCCGACGGGGCAATAAAGTTTTGCAGTAAAGGAGCTTCTCCATGGGGATGTCAGTTGGCGGAAGTAAGGGCGCAATGGCGGAGATGAACGTCGTTCCGCTGATCGACATTTTGCTGGTGCTGATTATTATTTTCATGGTGATCACGCCGACGGTGCCGAAGGGCCTCGACGCTTTGGTGCCACAGCCTGCGCCTCCAAATCAGAAAGAGGATCCGGCTCTCTTGGCGAAGACGATCGTCGTTCAGGTCACAGCGAGCGGAAAGGTGCTGATCAACCAGGACGAAACCACTTGGGATCAGCTCGGACCGCGAATTGATGACATCTTCAAGCAGCGCGCTGAGAAAGTGGCGTTCGTCAAGGGCGAGGATTCCGTGGACTTTGCCGAAGTGGCGCGCGCGATCGATATCATGCGGGCCAACGGTGTGGACAAAGTCGGTCTCATAACCGCGAAGGTTGAGGCGGGTCAGTAATCGCGTTCTGTTCGAAAGCCTTCTTCTATCGCGGGACTGAATTCGTTTGCGCAAGATTAGCGATCAGCGGGACTTCGGCCGAGAATTCTCAAGGAGAAATTGGAATGGAGCGCAAGCCCTGCAGTCGGTACACCCTCGTACTGCTTCTTGCCGCGCTCGTTGCCACCACGGCGGGCTGCAGCAAGCTGAAAGCCCGCGATCTTCTCAATAAGGGCGTTCAGGCGTACAAAGGCGGCCAGTTCGATCAGGCCATAGAAGACTTCAAGGAGTCGAAGGAGCTCGATCCGAGCCTCCTGAACGCGCGGCTTTATCTCGCTACGGCTTACTCGTCGCAGTACATCCCGGGCGCTCCATCGGAAGAAAACGTTCGCATGGGAAACCAGGCGATCGATGAGTACAAGCAAGTCCTTGATGTCGATCCGAATAATCTCTCCGCGATTGACGGAATTGGCGCAATTCTCTACAACATGGGCGGCACGCCCTATGATGCGAAGAAATTCGACGAGTCGAAGACCTATCACGAGAAGCACATTCAAATTAAGCCGGACGATCCCGAGCCTTACTACTGGATCGGCGTGATTGATTGGTCGCTCGCCTATCGCGGGAACAAAGACATGCGCGCCGAATACAATGCGAAGGGAAAGAAGCCCGTCAAGGATAGCGACCCGATGCCCACGCCGCTGGCTACGGACTTCCAGAGCAAATACGGCTCGATCATTGATGAGGGTATCACGAACCTGAAAAAAGCCATCGAACTGCGGCCGGATTACGACGATGCGATGGCGTATCTGAACCTGCTGTATCGCCAGAAGGCCGACACGGAATTGACCGCGCAGGCTCACGATGCCGACGAAAAGCTGGCCGACGACTTGGTGGACAAGGTAAAGGCAATTAAACAGAAGAAAATGGAGAATCCGCAGGGATCTTCATAGTCTCCCGAACTTCGAGTCGATTGGCCGGCTGGGCTTACGAAGTCCAGCCGGCCTTTTGTTTTTGATGCGCTGTTATAATCGTTTTTTGATTGCTGGATTTTTGTGGCGGATGGGCTTTTGACCTTGGCAACTTTTTCCATTGAAAATTTCGGGTGCCGCGCGACGCACGCGGATGCAGCGGCGATTGAGCGGCAGTTGCTCGATCGAGGATTGCTGCGCGCGAGTGGGCATCGCGACGCGGAGATCGTCGTGCTGAATACGTGCACCGTGACGGCCGCGGCGGACGCGCAGGCGCGTGATGCCATCCGGCACATTCGCGCGGCAAACCGCGGCGCGCGGATTCTGGTCACCGGCTGCTATGCGCAGCGGGCGCCTGACGAGTTGGCAGCTCTCGATGGGGTGGAGTGGGTGGTCGGCAATTCTTACCAATCCGCGATTCCAGATTTGGCGGCGATTCCGAACGTGACGGCAATTCCGAATTTGGATCTACACTCTGGGAGTTTGCCGTTGCGGGAGTTCGTTAGTGCGCGGGATTTTGTCCCGGCGGCGGCGCTCGGTGACGCAGGCTTTTCGCTTGCGCGAGGACCCGCGAAGATTTTGACGGGCGACATCTTTGAGCAAACGGAAGTGATGGTTGCGCCGGTCGAAGGCATCGAGTCTGAAAGAACACGTCCGACGCTGAAGATTCAGGATGGATGCAACAACCGTTGCTCCTATTGCGTGATTCCGTTCGTGCGAGGTAAAAGTCGGAGTCTCGCGCCGGAGCGGGTGATTGGTGAAATCGGCCGACTCGTGTCGGTTGGCGCGCGGGAAATCGTCCTGAGTGGAATCAACCTCGGTAGTTACGGGCGGGATTTGGCGCCGCGCGTGCCGCTCGACGAGCTTGTCCGCCGCATCATGGCGGAGACGGCGCTCGAGCGGCTGCGGCTCAGCTCGATAGAGCCGATGGATGTGACGCGCGACTTCGTAGAGATGATTGCGTCGGAGCAGCGGATTGCACGCCACTTTCACATGCCGCTGCAATCTGGATCGGATCGCGTTCTAAAATCGATGCATCGGTGGTATCGAGCCGCGCATTACGAGCGCCGTACCGAAATCATTCGGGAATTGCTGCCTGGCGCGGCGATTGGCGCGGATGTGATCGTTGGATTTCCGGGTGAGACGGAAGAGGATCTTGTCGCCACCTTGAATTTCATCGAGCGCTTGCCGTTTACGTATCTGCACGTTTTCTCTTTTTCCGCGCGGCGCGGCACTGCTGCGGCAAATCTAGAGAATGAAATTGCACCAGTGGTGATCCGGAAGAGGGCACGCGCGCTTCGCGATCTCAGCGAGCGGAAGGCAGCGGAGTTTCGCGCAGCGCAGGCGGGCAACGTGATGCGCGCACTTACGCTGAGGCGAAAAGGCGAAGGGTGGACGGAAGCGCTCACGGGGAATTATTTGAAGCTGCGCGTCGTGGGAGAGTGGCCCGCCAACACTTGGCTTGATGTGCGTGCCGGCGCTGATGGCGTTCTCGCAACCGTCCAGGCAATTGGCAATTAATTTTCGAAAATTACCTGGGCGAATGCGATGTTGCCGCAATGGGTGATGGAAAGAGAAATGTTTTTGACGCCGATGCGCGCCGCGATTTCGCCGGCTACGCCAGCGAGGCGCAGCGTTGGCTTTCCGCCGGGGAGATTCGTCACTTCGATATCCACCCAGCGCACGCCGCGCGCCCAGCCGGTGCCAAGCGCTTTCATTGCTGCTTCCTTCACCGCGAATCTCCCGGCGTAACGCTCGTACGAATTCCTGTGCCGCTCGCAGTATTCGATTTCAAGAGGGGTGAAAAGGCGATCGATGAACCGCCGGCCGTTGCGCTTTATGGCCGCTTCGATCCGATCGATTTCCGCGATGTCGACGCCCATCCCGACGATCACACGCATCCTTCTTTCACTGCGACAAACATTGAGGCTGCCACACGGTGACACCGCGGCAAACGCGAGCCTGCGGTGCGCAGGAATTATACCTATAATTGAGAATGGGCACGCGCGAGTGCTGTTCATCGCGCGAGCATGAAATCATGACACCGATTCGCATTCGCCTCCGTAATAGAAGAACGAGCCGGAAGCGCCGAGCAAGCGCGTCACGCGTTGAGGCCTTGGATCGGCACTGGGTGCTACGCAAGGCCGGACGCATCACCTTGCTTCAGTCTGTGGCGCTCAACAAACACGAGTGGGTTGCGCACGGATTCAGCACACGCACAGGCGGCGCAAGTTCACTGCCTGCTTCGGCTACTTCGCGCACAAATCCAGCAGGAATTCTGAATCTCGGTTTTTCGGATTGGGACGTTCGCGCAAAAGTTGAAGAGAACCGGCGGCTCTTTACAACGGCAATGGGTGTGGGCGATATGAAAATGGTGCCGCTGCGGCAATTTCATTCCGACGTTATTCACGTGATCGATTCCGCGCCAGCAGATTCGCTGCGGGGCGATGCGCTGATCACTCGGACTCCCGGACTCTTACTCGCTGTACAAACTGCCGATTGTATTCCGATTCTGCTCGCCGATCCGGAAAATCGCGTCGTTGCGGCAATTCACTCAGGCTGGCGGGGAACGGTCAAGCGGATTGCCGAGAAAACAGTGGGGCGCATGCGAATGCTTTTCGGTTCGCGGCCGGAGGGAATTATCGCGGCGCTGGGGCCTGGAATCGGGAGGTGCTGTTACGAAGTTGGCCCTGAAGTAGTGAAAGAATTCGCGAGCCAGTTTGACGCGGCGCGCGATTGGTTCGATGGGCCATACGACGTGCTTGTCTCAGGTGAAGATCCGAATCCATTGCCGTGGCTCAACATGAGGCCGCCCGGGCATCAGCCTCCCGAGCCGCGCGCTCAACTCGATCTGCATGCCGCGAACCGCTCGATTCTCGAAGGCGCCGGTGTTCTCTCGAAGAATATTGCTGCCAGCGAATTTTGCACTTCCTGCCGCACCGATTTGTTCTTCAGCTATCGCCGCGAGAAAATGACGGGCCGCTTGATGGCTGCCATTGGGATTCGCCGTTGAACATTTTTGTGACGGGGAGAATTGCGTTCAAGGCCTGAGGATTTCTGTTTGATTCATGGAAACCAGGCGATAACGCAATCCGCGCCAGCGGATTTGCCGGGTCGCGAGAGACACGCAGAAATTCCAGAAGAAAAGAAACGGCACCACGGGCGCGAGAACGGTCCAGCTCCAACTCCACTCGCGCATCTTCACTTTCCACTCGGGAAGGAGTTCCGTGATGGCGATCGTTCGCAGGGCGCCTTTCATCGCGGCGAGGAGCGGAATCAAGAGCGTGAACACCGCGAGAGAAATCCAGGGATCGCCTGACACGAATTTGGAGAAGGTGATCGTGAGAGCCGCGAGGAGCGAAATGACGTACGAAAAATGGGCGATCGCGCCACTCTGCCAGATCTTTGGCGAGTAAACGCGCGTCAAAATAATCTGCCGATTGGTAAATTCCACCAATTCGCTGAATGTGGCCGAGTACGGCGTCGGCGTGATGCACTCCGGCACGAAAACAATCGGCATGCCTGCGCCTCGAACCGCATTGGTTAGTGCCAGATCGTCGGCCACAGCGCCGCGCCAGAAATCACCTGCGCCGACCTGAAGAAATGTCATCCGGCGAATTGCCGTGCCGCCGCCCCAGCAAAAATTGTGTGCGTGTTCGCCGAGCATCGTCGCGATGGATGCATTCCAGACTGAGCCCAGCGCGCTCGCCAGCTCGCTCTTCTTCGGCGCGCGCATGGGAAGCAGCCAGCGATAGGTCGTGGCAGCGCCTATACGCGCGTCGCCTAGCGGCGAGATCAGCTTGATGAGCCAGCCGCGGCTCGGCAGAGTGTCGGCGTCGGTAAAGACAATCACCTCGAACGACTCGTCCAGTAGGTCGATTACCTTGGAGAGATTGTTCACCTTTTCGCCGCGGTCTAGCGGAGGCCCGGCGATCACGATATTGATTTTTCTTTGCGTCGAAGCCTTGATTCGCTCGATCACTTTCATGGCGGGATCGCTATTGGAGGCGACGGCAAAAAAAATCTCATAATTCGGATAGTCGAAGTGCGTCAGGCACATCAGAGTGGCTTCGAGGCCCGAATCCGCGCCCTTGCACGGGCAAATTAACGCGACCTTTGGATTGTAGAAACCCGCGTGCGTCGCGAGGCGGCGTTGAACCATGCCCAGCCACACAAATCCATTCCAGAGCGAATAAAGTCCCTGGAGGATTTGCTGGCAGATCAGGATGTAAAAAATCTGCAGCATTTGCAATCAGGGTATCACTTTGAAACACATTGCGGATTCGCAGCATGCCAGGCTGTAGCTACGAAGGCACGAGCTGACGGCACTGCCATCGATATATGCTGTCACGCGTAGCTCGGCTAACATCGAACGTCATTTCTTGACAGTCGCGGGGCGCGATTTTACACTCTCGATAATTTGTGCTCTAACTCAGCCCATGGAGGAAACACTATGTCTGCCCCTGCTCAAGTACCCATCGATGAATCAAAGCTGAACGCATTTCTTGGTCAGGCAATCGGGGAAATGGGCGCAGCGATTAACGCGGCGCTCATTCTCATCGGCGACAAACTCGGCCTCTACAAAGGAATGGCCGGCGCTGGACCGATGACCTCGGAAGAGTTGGCCAAAAAAACTGGATTGTCTGAGCGCTATGTGCGCGAATGGCTATCGGCGCAAGCGGCGGGAGGTTTCGTCACCTACGATGCCGCGGCTAAGAAATTTACGCTTCCACCGGAGCAGGCGTTCGCTCTGGCAATCGAAGATAGTCCCGTATATCTTCCGGGATTTTTTCAAATTGTTTCGGCGGTGATGAAGGATGTACCGAAGATTGAGGAGGCGTTTCGGAGCGGCAAAGGCCTCGGCTGGCACGAGCACGACCATGATCTCTTCCACGGCACGGAGCGGTTTTTCCGCCCGAACTATCGAGCACATCTGATCGGCGAATGGATTCCTGCGCTGGAACGCGTGGAGGCAAAGTTGAAAGCGGGGGCGCGTGTTGCGGATGTCGGCTGCGGCTTAGGCACTTCGACGATTCTGATGGCGCAAGCGTATCCGAATTCGACTTTCACCGGGTTCGACTATCACGATCGCTCGATCGAGCTGGCTCGCGAAGCGGCGGGGCGCGCCGGTGTCGGCGACCGGGTCAAGTTTGAAATCGCGGCAGCCAAAAATTTCCCTGGAAAAGATTACGATCTCGTCGCGTTTTTTGATTGCCTGCACGACATGGGCGATCCGGAAGGCGCAGCGCGGCATGTCTTACAGGCGCTCGGCCGAGACGGCGTGTGGATGGTCGTCGAGCCTTTTGCGAACGACCGGCTCGAGGACAATCTCAATCCCATCGGCCGCGTCTTCTATTCCGCGTCAACGACGCTGTGCACTCCGGCGTCGCTCTCGCAGGAAGTGGGCCTGGCGCTTGGCGCGCAGGCTGGCGAAGGGCGGCTCACTGGCGTTCTGAAGGCGGCGGGTTTCAAGCGCGTTCGCAAAGCTGCACAGACGCCATTCAACATTGTTCTTGAAGCGCGGCCTTAAAGGGCGTGGACGCGCTGGGGACGCGCGGCGCATTAAGGTGAAATCGATTTCGCGGCGAGCGAACGCAATATCAATTGTCGCGGCGCGCGGAGAAAACTTTTTTCAGCACTCCTTCGGCTGCGCCTTGAAGCTGTACCTGAAAACGACCGGCGGCGCGGCGCGCCTGCTCGAGCATGGATGGATCGAGCAGGAGCCCGCAGCGGTCTACGAAGGGCCCCGAGGAAATATTCTTTGTGCTGCCGCCAGATCGCTCGGAGCCGGCACGCGATCTCGTCGCTTCGTATAAATCGTAATCGCGCGCGAATTCGCCGGATTCCGCCTCGCCCCACCGGAGAGCGCGGCCGAGCGCCACAATAAACTCCTCCCGAAATAAGTCCAGCACGGCTGCGTGAGCCGCGAGCTCGCGGCCGGTCATTGCGGAGGGCCGCGTGGCCGAG
>DATBYF010000055.1:0-186049 GCA_036513895.1 Candidatus Acidiferrales bacterium
AACGTTCATACGCATGAAGTTTATTTCCGGGATACCGCTCATGGCTTTCTTGTCTGGGCCGTGAGTTTCGTTGTTGTAGCTGCGTTTCTGGCATCGGCAGCGACGGCGATGCTCGGGAGAAGGCACGAGGGCGGCGCGGGGGCCGGGGCTGGCGGAACTGTTTCTCTCAATCAATATTTCGCTGACGAATTGCTGCGCTCGCATACGGCGAATGCCAGCGACGCTGCCATGCGCAGCGAAGTTGATCTCATCCTAGCCAACGGGCTTCGACAAGGCAGCCTGCCGCCTGAGGATCGTTCCTATCTCGCCAGCATGACGGCGGTGCGAACGGGTATGGTTGAATCCGATGCTGACAAAAGAGTCGGTGACGTTTTCGCGCAGGCACAGCAGGCGGCCGATCAAGCGCGCAAGGCCGCGGCGCATTCGCTCTATTGGACTTTTCTTGCGTTGCTTGTCGGCGCGTTCTGCGCGAGTTTTGCTGCCACCATTGGAGGCAGGCAACGAGATAATGTGGTGGTCATCTAATTAAGAGTTCGATTGAGTTTGAATAGGAGAATTCACAATGCGCTCCATTTTGCTGTTGCTGCTCGGTGTACCGATTCCCATCATTATTTTGATCGGACTTTTTAGTCACTTCTGAAGCCGCTCATGGCCTTTTAAGACGAATGAGGAGGCCGAATGGCCGCGATTGAATATGGAAGCTATTATTGGTGCGTAATTTTGGAGAGCCCGGAGGCTGGCGCTCCTGGAGAGTCCGTTCATCTTCACGCGGATGATTTGGCGATCGAGACGAATGGCGGACTGACGTTTCGAAGCGCGGGGAGGCGCCCGGCGGGCGCGGAACCGAAGCAAAAAGACGACAAGCAGGAAGCAAAAGATTCCAGCCAGGATACCGGCGAAGATAAGAAGGACGAGAAAGACGGGAAAGACGGTAGGAATGATAAAGCGAACAACAATATGATTTACATCGCGTTCGCGCCCGGGACCTGGAAGGTCGTCTATGCCGCCAAGTTGACGGATGGTTCCCCTGCTTCGGTTGAACACTGGAACACGGCGCGTGGAAACGGCGAGTTGCCCACGGAAGTGCCGCCGAACTCAGGCGCGGCCGGATTTCCGGCGCGCGAATAACGCCGGCGCAATCTTGCGCAGGCGCAATCGGCGGAGGTTACGTCGCTGGGGACATACGCGAAGGCCAAGTCGGCGCTGGAGCGGGCGGTGGGGCTGAAGCTCAGGAACAATAATGTGAGCTTGGAAGAAGCGTATGCCGGGCAGCTCTCGCATCCCGCAAGCAAGTTGCCGCCGCCATAAGCGCCCGGTGAACGCTGAATGACCCTTGGAACTTCAAGTGTACGTAAGGCACAAAATTTAGTCGAACGTCATTTGACGCGCGCGAAGAATTAGTGCGATCGGCCCTTGCAGCCTGGATGGTTGCAGCGGCAATCGATGTCCGGAGTCTTTTCCATCGCTTCGCATTCGACACTGCAGTACTTCTCCGTGGTGGTGCAGGAGCAATTGGGGTGCGCGCACTTTTTTGAATCTGCCATTTTGAGTTGGCCTCCATCACGTAGATGCTAAGCGCGGCGAGAAGGTGTCAGGTTGCTAGATAAATTGCCGAGCCAATGGACGAATTCGCAAGTGCTCCTCAATTGGGAGAAAGTTCCGAGGAATCAAGTTCGTCAGAATTCCTTGTGGACTCGAACGCCTAGCGCATAACCGCCATTTTGATCGCGTAGAGCTGTGATCGAGGTGCGCTTATTTACCTTGTATTCGAGCTCCACCGTTTGGCTCTGAGTGTTGGTGACATCCGTGCTGAAGGTCAATAGCAGGCTGCCGGTCACGCGTTCTTGAATGGCGACTTGAGAGCCCACATTCCCCTGACTATTGGTGGCCAGGGGATTAATGTTCAATTGCGAGATGCCGGTAACATTTTCGAGCTTTCCAGCCACTTGGCTGCTCACGCCGTCGGCGAGCACGGATTCCGCACCCATGGCCGCGGATTGCGAGGGCGCAGATGCCGCCTCCGCCGTTGTGTTTCCGAACGCGAGCAGGTGAATGATGTCCGCCGGAGGGAGGCTGGGATCGGAAGTGTAATTGGTGCGCAGGCGATCGACAGTGCCGGAGAGATTTAAGGTGACGGTGTATTGCTCGACGGTGGTTTGAATGTAGAGAGCGAGAACGGGCTCGGTGCGGGCGGGATTCACGAACTGGATGCTGCCGGACTGGATCTCGAAACGCTTGCCGAGGAAAAATACTTCGCCATTGGTCATCGAAATTCTTCCCAGTAGAACAGGAGATGCGGCGGTACCAGTTACGTTCAAATTCGCCGAGCCAGCGATACTGACTTTGCTGCTTGCGAGATTCATGTCCTGTGCGGACTGGACGGCAACATTTAATTTCATATTGTTCTCGAAGCTCGATGACGGGGCGCCGGAGGAGTCTTCTGAAAACTGGCCGGCGAAATTGGAGAGATCGAAAGCTTGCGTGAAGGATAAACGATCCACGAGCACACGGCCGGTGAGATTCGAGTCGTTCGGAGTGCCGTGGAGATTGACGCGCCCGCTGAGAATCGAGCGCAAGCCTTCCGGATAGCGAATGCGAACGGATTGGGCGGTCAGAGCGAGGTCGAAATTCGTATCGCGACCGTAGATCACAAATCCTTCCGCGGAAATTGTGCCGCCGCCGGCGGTTCCGGCGAATTTGGCGATGTCGGCGCGCATGCCTGATAAGTTAATTTGTGCGTTCAAATTTTCGATGCCTACGGGCACGGCTTCGGTGGAGAGCGCCGCGTCGGTGATGCGCAATTCGCCTTTCATTTCGGGAACTGCGGAGTTTCCTTGAGTGGTTATGTGAACGTCTATGCGACCGGATGAGCGAACGTTCGGCGCGAACTTTTGCAGCGCGGTTAAGTCCACGGAGCCATCGGCTGAGAAGGCGTAATGCGGGGCAGCGTCTGTCTTCAACGCCTTCAACGGTAAACTGACTGTGCCGCCGAGTGTGAGGTTTGTGCCTGTGCCTTGAATCTGGGTTGAGGCTAATGTTACGGCGCCGTCGCGATAGTCGGCCTTTAGCGGATGAACTAGGGCGATTTGCGCGTCGCCGGAGGCGACGTCTAGAGTGGGAATTTCCAAGTGAGTTTGGATCTGTTCCGGCGCTTTGAGCGGACCTTGAAAGCTCAAATGGATTTCGGTTTGGCCCTTGATATTGGCGCTTTGGGACGGAAGAAATTGCGCGAGGACAGCGGCTATCGGAAGCGACTTTACGTCCACTGTTCCGCTGACGTTTTGCTGGCCGGTGAGTTCGACGCTTCCTTTCGCTTCGACAGATCCTTGATCGAACATGGAATGGAGTTCGAGGTTTCCGCGGCCGTGCGCGACGGTAGCCTGGGCGGTGAGGTTCGAGACGGGATACTCGCGAATTTTTAACTGAGGGACGGAGAGGTTCAATTCAAGTTGTGGATCTTTGAATGTGCCGTGGCCGCTGGCGGAAATATTTAATACGCCGCCAATCGTGCCGCCCTTTTGCAGAACGGAGACCTGTTCAAGTTTCAGGCTATCGGAGTGAAGCTTCGCGTCGAATTCCTGCGTTGGCAACTTGTATGTGGCGTCGGCGAGAATTGCTCCGGCAGGAATCTCGAGATCAACAACCGTGTGAACGCTGCCTTGTTGGAATTGAGCGTTGATTGCGAGTTTGTTGAGCGGCTCGTCCCAAGCTGTTCCGTGGGAAACGGCAAGCGTTCCATTGCCTTCGAGAGCTTGCTTTGTGCCGCTCAAAGATAATTTCGCGGTTATGACCCCGGTGACTGGGTAATGCAGTTCTGCGATTTCTTGAGCATCCGCGATAGATACGTCGGTCGCGGCAGCTTGCAGCGACAGGGGGCTGTTTGCCGCGAGCGACCAGTTCTGAAGTGCAGCGCGGCCGCCGAAAGTTATTTGGCCGCGCGGATCACCGATCAACTTGCCATTTTGAATATCGACCTCGGAAGATCTCGCGTCAAGATTAAGGGCAAGTGATTTCCAGCGGCTGCGATCGACAGCGAGCTGTTGGAGTGCAAGCTGGCCCTGGATTCGCGGATCGCGTGTAGATCCGGTAACGCGAGCGTTGAAGCTGCCGCTGCCTTGAAGATTGGGAATCACGATGGGCGGTTGGCCTGGAGGCCGCATCGTGTTTTCGACGAGGCTTACCAGAGTCTCCACTTCGTGCAAATCGCCAGCCGCAGCGACCACATTTACGTCGGAATTTGCGCGCCCGCGTGAATCGAGCGCACCGGAGATCGTAATTTTTGTAGTTGCGGTTTGTAGGTAGGATTGGCCGAACGAAATTCTGTTGCGCGGGCCGTCGTAATCGGCTTGCACCAAACCGTTGAGCGGGATGTTTGAAGGCGATGGGGCTGGATGCTGCGGGCTCGAGACAGCCAATCGCACGTGGGCGATCGCATTTTGAATTGGACCGGACCAGGACGCCTGTATGTCCATGTTGGTGGTGCCAACAAGCCGGAGTTTGCTGAGGTCCCGTGGGCCTAATGCGTCGCTGGCATTTGCGAGAGAGACGCCGTTTAGGGAAAAAGTCAATCGCGAGGACGGCGCGGAGGAATCCGCGCGCAACATCGTCCAGCGCGCTTTCGCTTGCCCGCCGAGTATCTCGGCCACGATGCCGTCAACTCGAATGTTCGCGTCTTTCAATTCGTAGTTGGCACGGAAAGCTTTCGCTTCCAGTGTTCCCTGACTTGTTCGCAAGGCTAATTTGTCGCTACGCAGCTGACCATTGACGAGCAAGCCGGCGAGAAACGATTGCTGCGCCTTGGGGTGATAACCGATCGTTCCGTCCAGGGCGACTTCACCGACAGGCACCGATGCTAGCTTGAGAGCACTTGCCAGTTCGCGCGTAAGCAGAGTTCCTTCATATTTGCCATCAATCTCAGGATTCGCGTAGTTCGTGAGCGTGGCATCGGCGCTGAGGCGCGATGAGCCGCTTGTGATGGTAAGAGGGCTGACGGTGAAGGCGGTGCGGCTGGCGGTGAATTGCGCTTGCATGGCGTGCTCCATCGGTTCGAGCTGCTGGGAAACCAAGCGGCCGCGATCGTAAGAAAGCGAGCCTTTATATTCGCCCGACCAGCGGCTGTAGCCGGCGTCGAACTTCAAATCGTGGAGTTCCGCGTCGAGCGGCACTTGGGCGTCGTTGTAATAAATCTCGCCGGAATGAATCGCGCAATCCTGAATTGCTAGATTAAAAAAGGCGTCCGTGCCGCTGGTGTGCGAGTTCGAGGGAGGAGGAGTGGGCAGGTTGCTGCGTCCTTGCGAGTCGATTCTCAGGTGAACCACCGGTTCATCAAAAACAATCGAGCGCAATTCCAGGTCGCGGTGGAGAAGCGGGAGAAACTGAATCGCGAGCTCGAGATGCTTCACTTGCAAAAGCGGCGGGCTCGCCGGCGCAGGATCCGCGGCGCTACGAGCCGTAATGTCCGTCAAATCGAATGAAAGGCCAGTCCAGTGCGTCGATAAACCACCGATATTCAAACGGATGCCCGCTCGCTTGCCAGCCTGCTCAATGACCTCGGATCGCAGAAAATCCCGAAATCGTTGGGTATTGATCATGATGAGAAATAAAACCACCACTGCGGCAACGAACGCCGAAGTGAAAATCAAGATGCGCCTTAGGGTTTTTCTTTTGCTGGGTTTTACGTTGTTCATGTCAGTCATAAATTGCGTTCAATTGCGTCAGAAACTGGTTAGATTTCGAATCAAAATGATTGCCCAAGCGTCACAAAGTACTGCGCGGAGGGCACACCGGGTACCGACGTAATCCGATAGCCGACGTCGAATCGCACGGGCCCGACGGGCGTCTGATAGCGAAGGCCCACTCCAACGGAATGAGTAAAGCCTTCCGCGAATTGGCGGAAATTGATGGCGCTGTACACGTTGCCGCCGTCATAAAAAACAGCACCGCCGAGCCCAGCCTTGATCGGCAACGGAAATCGCGCTTCGGAATTAAAAATGAATAGCATGTCACCGCCGACGGGCACGCTGATCAGAGTGCAAGTGGATTGAACGGCGGGATTGCTACAGACCGGCACCGACCTCTGCGGCCCGGCGCCGTTAATCGGGAATCCTCTCAGGGAATCCGCACCGCCAGAGAAGAATCGTTCGCTGAGAGGAACGTCGCTGCCCGAAAACGGCTTGGCGAGTCCCAAGCGAAAATTGTTGGCCCATACCAGCCACGGCTTAACGGGAACGTAAAAGGCACTTTGCCCGAGGAAGCGCACGAAACTGGCACTCGAGCCCAACGATTTCGGAGTGATTCCAAAATCGAGAGTTTGATATACGCCGTGGTGCGCATCGAGGGGCTTATCGCGGCTGTCGCGGACGAACTCGCCCTCGAATGTGGATAAGCGCACGTGTTGATCTTCGGGCAGCACCAAGCCCGGGATCAGGATGTCATACAGGTTGGTGCGCTGAAAGGTGTAGCGAACAATCACATTTTTTGTTCGCTTTTTGTCCAAAGCCTTTTCCACTTGAAATGAAGCTTGCGCCAGCTCCGCGGTGAAAATTGGATTCTGTGTCGTTCGTTCTCCGGAGACGCTCAAAAGCGAACTCCAGGAAGAGCCATGAAGATGAGGATCCGCGTAAGTAAAGAAAATTCGCTGATCCAGGCGCGACAAAACGGTGCCGATGGTGGCGGTCTCCGCTTTGCCTCGCAGATCGTGGCGCGCAAAATCGAATGAGAAGCGCGGCCCGACGTAACTCTTTTGGCTCACAGTGAAATTATTGCCGAGGCTGACGGGCGGAATCCCGGGTACGACGACGGAATTCAGCGGTATATTTCCGCTGCGTGGAATAATTTCGATGCCGCCGCCGATATCCATCGAATTGAGCGACGACTCGTGGACCTTGATGAGCACTTCCTCCTGGGTCTGATCCACGATGGGCCGCAACGGCTTGATGCTGGCCCAGTCGAAAATTCCAAGGTCGTATAGATCGCTTTCGGCCTGCAGGAAATGTCCTTCGCTGAGCGGCTGTCCGGGCTTGATTTGGACGCCGGCGAGCGATTGAATAAAGCGGGGATTCGTGTGCCTGGCGCCTAGTAAAACGACGTCGCTTACGCGAGCCTGCGGACCTTCTTCCACAGTGTAGGTCACGTTCATTTTATGCGGATTGTCTGTTGATGCAGTGACCGACGAGCGCAGGTTGGCGTTCAGATATCCAAGATCAAAGTATGCGGCCAGCAACTGGCTTCGGTCGGTCTCCAGCAGCTTCTGAGAGAAGGGCTTTCCCGGCTGGAGATTTAACGAATGCTTTTTGGTGAGCGTTGCCACTGTCTTCGTGTCATTGCCGACGACGGAGAGAGTGGCGACCTGATCCTGCGGACCCTCGACGATCTGAAACGTCACGTCCACCTCTGGCTTGAAGTCTTCCACCTTCGGCTGAATAGAGACGCCTGCGAAGCCTGCGTCTCTATACAGCCCAGTCAACGAACTGACACTCTTGCGCAATAATTGATCGCTATAGTCGCCATGCAAGATCAGAAAGCCTATTTTGACGGATACATGCTCTCTTAACTGTTTATCAGAAAAATAATCGTTACCGTCGAAATACACTCCCTTGACGCGATGTTTCGAGCCGGGACTGACCTCGTAAACAACATTTACAGCTCCGGGCTGTTTGTCCACGTGCGAGTCAACCGTGACATCAAAATATCCTTTATTCTGAAAGTAGGATTTGAGATTGCGCTCACCCTCGTCCACCAAGTCTTGGTCAACCGAGCCTTCTTCGTAGATAGGAATTAATCGCCGCATGGTTCGCTTGGAGATCCGCGTGCCAGCAACTCGAACTGAGACTTGCGGACCGACTACTACATCGAATGTAACGTCCACCCGGTTGGATGCCGGATCGTAGTTTGCAGAGGCCAGATGCACGGCGGGCGCCAGTTGCCCATCCTTTCTCAGATGCGCGCTAATGAAATCAATGGATTTTGTGACACGCGGCTCGGAATATTTTTGGCCGGGTCTTAGCGAGACTCCCTTAAGCCGTGCCCATACGCCGCGCAACGCAGTGCGCACTCGCGCGCTTCGTTCGTCCGGTAGACCGGTGAAAATAATATTGCGCACCTTCGCTTGTTTGTTGAGCGTGCAATGAAAAATCAAGTTAGCGATGTTGTGTGCGCCGTCGTGTTGCACTTCGACGCGCACATCCGAGGCAAAGTGGCCTTGCTTATGAAGATAGGTCCGTAGTCCCTCTTCGCCCTGCTTATCAAGGTCCGCAAAATACGGGGATTGTTCCGATATGTTTACGGCTTGCAGCAAGGCAGTGTAGGGAAAATGCGTGCCGGTCCCCGGAAACTGGATAATTCCCACGTATTCTGCGGGCTGCAGGATGAACAGAACGCGAATGCCGGCTTGCTCGGGCTGAATGTTTATTTGCACTTCGGAAAATCGATGCGTCTGCTGAAGGGCTTTGACGCTCGCGCGGACTGCATCGATCGAGAAAGGTTTCCAGGCTTCTTGCTGAATTAAATTGCGCATGGCTTGAAGGTCAACACCGTTTCCTGCTGCAACTTCAACCTGAGAAACGTTTTGCCCTTCGAAACCGGCATAGGAATCCGGCTGTGTTTGTTGCGCGGGAAGCGAAGGAGCGGCGACAAGCCAAAACAATAGGTAGAGCAATATCAGCGAGAAATCAGCGCGGTGCTTCACGTCTATCGGCCGTACGTCACGTGTCGGTGACATCCGCAGAGGCAGCGCGATCACCTAATCGCCATCCCGTTCGCCGGCCACTTCAATCTCGTGATCGGCTTCAGCTCCGACCAGCAAAATGATACTGGCGACGTAAATCCACAGCATCAAGACGATGACTCCTCCAAGCGTTCCGTAGATCGCCGGGTAAGTCGAAAAATGCTTCACGTAGACGTTTAGGCCCATCGTTGCGGCCACCAACGTCAAGACAACGAATGCCGTGCCGGGAGAAAGCCAGCGCCACGTACGCCTCCCCGCTGGCAACAGAAAATTCATCAGTTCCACTCCCACATACAGCAGCGCCAACATGACCATCCACCGTACGAGATCCCAAATCGCGCGCGATAAATTCCATTCCCGCAGCGACAGCGGCATCATCCTGACTCCCCAGTGACCAAGCAACACAAGGCCGAAGCACGCCACTGCAAAAATCGCCGCGAGAAAAGTGGCGCCCGTAGCGATAACACGCTGCCGCCAGTAAGGCCGTGTATCGCGGCATCGATACGCGATGCTCAACGATTCCATCAGGCTCAAAAAACCCGACGACGCGCTCCATATGGCTGCCACTACACCAAACGACAAGATGCTCTTCGATCCGCTCGCCAAACTCATAATGGTGGAGAATATGAAACGACGTGATTCATCCGGAAAGTAGTCAACGATCCAGGTTGCAAACGACTTCCAAGCGGTCGTTGAGGGAAGCCACCCTACGACAACGGACAGCACCAGAAAGAATGGAAAAAGCGAGAGGGCGAAATAAAATGACATTTGCGCGGCCAAATCAAAGCAGTCGTCCTCTTGGATGTGATCCCAAATCCTCTTGAGTGCAGTGCGATCCACGCGCCACCTTTTCGTGTCCTGACGCCCACGCGCATTCATGTTTCCAGTCGCTCGTACCGCGGAGCCTAAATTCCTGAAGAGTTTACTAGCCGCCCCGGGAGGCAGCCATCCCCAAATCCCTGTACCACGGGGTTCCTCAGGGAGTAGACACTGGATGCGAGGCTTTCGATGCCCGTCTGAGAATTGACAATAAGCACGGGGCATACGGTCATGGGTAGTGATTTACTGCTCCGGTCGAACAGTGGGACTCTATCTCAGGGCACTTCTTTCAGCTGGGCTGTCGAATGCATTAGTTCTCTAACGCTCTCTTTTTTAATGGGATGTTCTGGCGGGAATAACGCACGCCAAGCTGCGACGCGCAGACGCGAAACTTAGTTTACGATCGATAATTCGTGCTGTCGCGTATAACGGAAATCAGCTTTTCGGGCCTGATCGGCTTGGCGAGAATCTGAAAATGATGGCCCTGCTGGCGAGCCTTTTCGAGTAAGTCAACGGTCGCTGCTTGTCCCGAAAACAGGATGATTTTGCAATCGGGAACGACTTCTCGAATCTTGATTCCGACTTCGATGCCGTTCAGGCCGGGCATAATTACATCGCTGAGAACGATATCCGGCCGCAGGGTCTTGGAAATCTCAACCGCAGATTCGCCATCGGATACAGCTGTAGCCTCGAACCCTTCTTGGTTGAGTATTTCCACGACGGTGTCCGCGATCATTGCTTCATCATCGATCACAATAATTCTGATTTTGTCGTGGTGGCCCAAGCGCGGACGTTCATCGGGCGTGTGGGCCGGAGCTTTAGGAATCCATTTCGGATCACCAAATGAGGGGAGTATAGGGACAGTTGCAGCTTGCCTTTCCACGATCATGAGAGCTCCCGACTTCGCGCCTCTTAAGCGAGGGCTAGGCGTCTGGCGAATCTGTGGCCTGGATCTGTGGCCTTATTGACGCGGAGGCCGAGACTTCGGTTACGTCAAATCTGTTGCAATCCTATCCTTCGAAGGCTGGTCTGGCAAGAATACTGAAAACGCTGTCCAAGTTTTGCCGGGTTGAACACTGCTGCGCAAATTTAGCAAGCCCTGATGCTTTTTTATCAAGCCTAGCGTCAGCCAAAGGCCCAAGCCGGTTCCAACATCCTTCTTGGTAGTATAGAACGGCTCGAAAATTCTCTTACGATTTTCGAGCGCGATGCCAGTTCCATTGTCCAGGAACGTGACGCGAACGCCCTGCCGGACAGAACCATTGCGAGTGCAGGATTTCGAAGCGCGAATGACAAGAGAACCGCCCTCCGACAGCGCCTCGATTGCATTGGAGGTCAAATTGGCAAAAATCTGCCGAATTTCGCCCGGGAATCCGAGGATCTTGATGTCGTCGCCGTATTCTGGTCGAAGCACAATTTTCTTGAAGCCAAGCTTTCGTGAGTAAAGCGCCAGAACTTCTTTCAGTACCTCGGAAATGTTCACTTCAGAAGCTGAAGCGCTATCGCGATAAAATCCGAGCGTATTTTTGGTGATTTGAGCGATCCGGTCAAGCTCCTGGTCGGCCATCGTCAAATATTTTTGGACATTGACGGGCTGCTTTCGAGCTAAGTACACCAGGTTGGTTACCGCTTCCAAGGGATTATTTATCTCGTGGGCGATGCTTGCGGCCAAGCGTCCCGTGGCGGCGAGTTTTTCAGTCTGACGCAAAGCTTCCTCAGAGCGGCGCTGTTCGGTGACGTCCGTATTGGTGCCGAACCAGCGGACAATGCTGCCGTGCGCATCGCGAACGGGCTTGGCCAGCGTCAGGAAGAGACGAGATTCGCCATCCACGCCACGTAAGGGAAAAATCATCTCAAATGGCTGACCCGTCGCGAGCGACGCCCGCCATCGCTTTTCAACTTCAGGCAAGATGGCCGGATCGTGGAATTGCTGCCAGCCTCGTTCGGCCATTTGCTGTGGCGAGGTTCCCGTATATTCATACCAACGATGGTTATACCAAACCAGGTGGCCGTCTGGCTCAGCCATCCACGCCAATTGAGGAATGGAATCCGCGAGAGTCCTGAATTGCCGCTCGCTTTCGTTCAGCGCCAAATCGCGCGTTTGGATTTCAAGTAGCATCTCATTGAATGCGCCGACCAGAAACGACACCTCGTCGTGAGTACCGGTTTCGGGAGCGCGAAGGCCGTAATTTCTTTCTCGTGATACGCGCCGCGCCACGTCAGCCAAGCTAAGAATCGGCTCAGAGAGAACTCGCTGAGAGATTCGCGCCAATATGAGCGCGGCGATCAGAGACGCGCCCATAGTCGCGAGAAGGATCAACCCGTAGCTTGTGAGACGGTCATACACCGCACTGAGGTCGGACCAGATGTACACGATACCGACGGGTTTGCCCTCAAACATTATCGTTTGCACCAAACCGTACCCGCCGCTTTTAAACCACGAATATTCCTTCTGACTTGGAGCAAAAGGAGGCAACGGAATCGGCCGCGCAGGATTGTCACGCCAATAACCTGAGAAGAATTGTCCGTCGAGGCTGTAAATCCCCGCGTAAACGATGCGCCGCGATGCGCGCAAAGCTGACAAGGTATTTTCGGCGGACGCCGAATCATGAAAGATTAAGGGAGAGACTTCGTTCGCGCCAATAATCTGCGCTTGGACGGAAGTGCTGTTGATCAGCCTGGTGCGGAAGCTAAGGAAGTCATAGCCAAAAAGCGCTATAGAAGCCAGAAGGAGCGCTCCAGCGCTTACCATCATGTTCATGACGATGAGCTTTTTCGAGAGCGAATCTCGGATCTTCATCATGGCTTCACTTTGCTGATTACCTTTTTACCTGCGTAGCCACTTTCAATAGCTGAGAACTCAGCGTCAGGCCGCTTCTTTCTGCAGCGGCAAGATTTACTTCAAAGCGCACTTTGTTGTCCGTCAGTACAAACTGGATCATGCCACCGTCGGCCGTAAAACCGGGGGTGTCGCTGACTGTCAAAACGCCGGATTTTTCCACGGAATTTAGTATTTCCTTGATCCGAGGCGCCTCCGAATTGCTTATGAAAAGAATCCGGCAATTGGCGGCTTCGCGTGAATTCGCAATTCGTCTTGCGGCGAGTTTACGATTCTGGATCGTCTCGCCAGCGAGTATCGAGTCGAGATAAGGGCCAAAAGGATCGCGGCCCAAGACGCATATCTGGAACAAGTCATCCTTGCTTGCTGTTGGGTTTGCTGTCGGCCAATCGACGAATTTTCCGAAGTTATACAAATAAACAGCTTTCACCTGATATTCGAGCTTGGGTTGCTGAGCGTTGCCGAGAAGGGGGAATGCGAAAGATCCCAGAAACAGCGCAACGAACAGAATACGGCGTCGCCGAGCGACACTGGCTCTGCACGAGAACTGAGGAGAATTAGACCCCGACGAGGTGGTCACAGCCGTCAGTTTCCTTCGCTTCTCCAGACGAGTTTCCCGTAAAAGCTTCTCTTGATAGCGACGTTCGGGCCGGGATCGTTGGCAAATTCGATATGAGATGGCTGTAATAAATTGCGGCCGACGGCGGAAACTTCCCAATGATGCCAAAAGGTCAACGCGAGCCGTGCATCGCCCGTGGAATAGTCGGCTATGTGGATTCCGGGCAACGCGCTCACATATCTATAATCCAGGTCGAACATGACGCGTTTCGGTAAGTTGACCGACGACTGCACAAGCACCTGATGCTGCGGACTTGAACCGGCGATTATGGGCGAGGTGCCCACATCGGCTGACGTCGGGCTTTTCCTGAGAACCATGTGAAGGAAGGAATACGATCCACGAAGGGTAAAGAAACTGTAAGGCCGCCACTCCGGAGCAATTTCGCCTCCTGTCGTGGAACCCAATAATCCGTTGCGAAACTGAGCGGGCAAAAGAAGGTGAGTCGGCGGAGGATTTGACTCAATAAATGGCGCGCCGGTTATTTCTTCGCTGAAGAGATCGTGGTAGTCATTGAAGAAGGCGGCGAGGTCGACGTAAAGTTTTTTGGCGACTAGGACGCGGTACCCAGCCTCATACCCCATAAGCTTCTCCGATTGGAAGTCCGGATTAGCGTTAAATCGCGCGAAGTAGGGCAAGCCCGTCGGAGTGATTCCAATAAAGCCTGAAAGATAAAAGTCTCGTTCCGCGTCGGAAGGTGTGCGCACAGCGCGCGTCGCACCCAACCAGAGCGTTTGTTTGTCGCTCGGCGTCCAAAGCAGCCGAACACTTGGTTCGGGCTCGAGTCCCGTGTAGTTGGTGACCAGGAGCTTCGTTCCAGCTTCCAGAACAAGTCGATTCGGTATCAGCGAAACATCGTCTTCCACAAATGCCGTATAGAGTTGATCAGTTCGATAGGCCGGGCTGAAATAGAGGCCCGGTGTGACTTCCAATTCGTGGCCACGGCTGGCGCGTCCGCCCAAACCCCACGACAAGTGATTGCGCGATCCAATGTGAAATCGCTCGAGAAAATCAACGTCAAAGGTGTTCCGGAGATCGCCAAAGTTTGGCTCGAGACGATTGGTTCGGTCGTAGTAGACCTGCAATTGAAGGTCGTCGCCCTCGCGAAAGGTCCTTGTCCAGCGCCCCAATACGTTTCCGCCGGAAAGAGCTTCATTTCCGGTGATGACTTGCTGATAAGGCGGGGAGTAGTTAACCTGCGTCACTGTTTCGCCTGCCCGCTCGTCGTAAATATCGCCCTGAAGCGTGAACGCGTCTCGGGAGCTCTTGTTCCAATCCACCCGGAATCCACCCTGCACAGCCGCCCAGCGGTCGTAGTCATTTCCATCCGAGTGAATCTCCGCCGAACGGTTAAAGGCCTTTTCGTACACGCGATACGAGAGCCCGTTTCCGTTATCTCCTCCGTAACGCACGCTGGCAAAACCCTGTTCCTCGTCTCCGCCTCCGGCGACCGCCAATACTCCTTGCGTGTCTTTACTACTCTTTGTGATGATGTTGATCACGCCCTGAACCGCGTTGGGTCCCCAGACAGTGCCGCCCGGTCCTCGGATAACCTCGATACGATCGATATCTTCCATCACGGTGTCTTGCACTTCCCAATAGGTGCCCGTCAACAGGGTGCTATAGACGTTCCGGCCGTCGATTATGACGAGCACGGAACGTGATAGGCGGCTCCCAAAACCGCGTATTCCAATTGACCATTTATTGCCATCAATGCGAGCGACTTCCACGCCGGGGGCTAGCCGCAGCGCCTCGGGTATGGAAGTGGCACCGGAGCGCCGAATGTCCTCCTGCGTGATTACGAAAATAGCAGCGGCGGTCTTCCAGACTTGCTCCGGAGCCTTGGCCACACTGGTCACTTCTAGATTCGCCAACTGCTCAAGGCTAAGTTGTTTCAGTTGATCTTCGGGGGCGGGGTTTTCCTGCGGCCTCGCGGCGGTCGCGACGAATCCGAGTGCGATGAAGAGCAGGAGGAATTTGCACGGTAACGATGTCGTGGGGTTGGGTCGCACGCAAGCCTCTCTATTGAGTTCAAATTGCGAGCTGAGGACCGGGGCGCGCGGCAACGCCGCAACAACCGTTCCAATTCCGCAGCCGATTCACGAACGATTCGCCTGAAAAAAACTTCTCAATCATTCAATGGACGCCGGTCAAGTAGAGCGCTCACAAAATTCAGCAACTCCTCGGACCGGGTGCTTCCCTTCATGATCCATTGGTCAACGACGCCAGCCGCTTCTCCTGGCAGATCCGCAACTCCGGAAAGCACGATGATGGGCACAGCAGGGTTGATCCGTTTCAGTTCGGATGCCACGACGGTGCCTTTCATTCCTGACATCCAGTAGTCGAGTATTACGGCACTCACCTTCTCCGTCTGGAAGAGCTTGATGCCCTCCTCTCCAGAGCGAGCCTGGATGACGCGGTGGCCGGCTGTCTCCAACAACAGCTTCCGCGGCAACAATCCCGCCACCTCGTCGTCGATGCACAAAATCGTGGCTGCCTTGCCGTTGGATTTCTCGCCGTTGGTGTGAGCACTCTCGAGTTCATCAGCGCACAAATCACCTTCACGTCGGTTCGCCGAATCAGGCACCGGTAGCACGGCGGTTACGGTGGTTCCCTTTTGGTCGGACGAAATATTAAACCGCCCGCCAAATTGGCGAATCCGTTCGCGCACACCGCGCAATCCGACACCGGAACTCTCGCCAGACGAGATTCTTGACTGGAGATCGCCAGGAATTCCTCTTCCCTGGTCGCTTACTTCCAAAGTAATTTCACCGGCGGAACGCGCGATCCTCACAAGCGCCGTCAGGCTTCCTGAATGCCGATGTACGTTTGTCAAAGTCTCCTGGACGATGCGGAAGAGCGACAGAGCGAGCTCGCGAGGCAATCGTTTACTGAATCCTGAATCTAACTCCGTTTGCACCGTGATTCGGCTTCGTTCGGCAAATCCTTCGACGTACCAGCGGACAGCCGACTCCAAGCCAACTTCATCCAAAAGGGGCGGGTGCAAAAGGTGAGACATGGTGCGAAGTTCTTGTGAGGCTTGTTCGACTAAGATGGCATTTTCATCCAAGGATTGTTGAGCGTACACGCTCAACTTGGTTCTTTCGTCAGCCAGCGTTGAAAAATTCATATTCATCGCGGCAAGCAACTGACCTACGCCATCGTGCAATTCGCGAGCAATCCGCCGTCGTTCCTCGTCCTGTGCGTGCAGAAGTTTTCCGGAGAGTTCTCTGAGTTCATGGGTGACATTCTCTAATTCCTGAGTACGTTCCGAGATTCGAGTTTCCAGCGTCTGGACCAGAGTTTGAAGTTTCCGCTCAGCTTCCTTGGTCTGAGTGATATCGATATTCACTTCCATGATGGATTCTAAATTTGATTCTGCGTCGCGCGTCAAGGCCCACCGCGAAAGCACCGTAATGCGCTCTCCATCCTTGCGCGTGTGGACAAGCTCGCCTTGCCAGCGATCCTCGCGACGCAACCGCGACGTGATCGAATCGAGAGGCTCGGCGAATTTGGTCTGAAGCAGCGTGTGAACGATGCGGCCGAGTGCCTCTTCACGCGTCCAGCCGTACAACTCCTCTGCGCCTTTGTTCCAGTACGTAATTCGGCCTTTCTCTCCGAGCACAATCACCGCATTGAAACTGAAGTCCAAAAGCCGGGCCTGTTTTGCCAACTCGTCCTGCAAAATATTCCAAGCGGTGACTTCCTTCCGTAGAGTCTCTTGGGCTTCACGCGGCTCGCTATCATCGCGAGAGTTGACTGCGAAACCGATCGGGGCGCTTCCTCTTTCGGCCGGCGAGACTCCTGCTTTCTGCTTCAGAATTTCCTGACGATCAAGATTCTGATTATTGCCGTCGGAGGCCGATGGCGGGACGTAGGTCTCGTGACCAGCGATTTTCTCGATAGCTGCGCGAAGGTCAGTCGAGATCGTAAATTTGTCCAAGTAAGCGCGTGCGCCCGCACTCACCGCTTGCCGAACTAACTCCGGGGCGACGTGCTGGCTGATTACGACGATCTCCGCTTCGGGGACGACGCGTTTAATTTGCCGGATCGCCTCCAAACCGTTCATGCGCGGCATGCTGATGTCCATCACCACGACGTCTGGACGCAACGCCGTGGCTTTTTCTACGGCATCCAGGCCGTCAATCGCTTCGCCGCAAACTTTAAACGTTGGCTCGACTGCCAACACTGAACGGATGCCGCGCCGGATGAGTTCTTGATCATCAACCACCAAAATACGCATCGTCCGCGGACTCCGAACTAACCCTGAATCGAGTGGTAAGGCTTTGCCGACTATTGAGGCTTCCCAAGCAAACGGGGCCCCAAGGTACACCAAGAGCTAAATGAAATCTCCGAATGATACTGGTAAGGCGCGGCGTGCCTAAATACAGAGTTCACTGTATCCGGCGACAACTAGTTAACGTCGGGCGGACGCCCAAGTGCGAGTTCTAAGTAAGTTTACCGAGTGGGCCGGGTAATTCCCTGTATTTTCAGGCTTCACTATTCGTGGTTGTCTAGGCCTCGCATGACGCTCGCATAAAGATGGTTCCAACACGGTCCGGACATACACCGAGGCGCTTGTGAATTGGGATCAAATTGAAGGCAAATGGAAGCAGATGTCCGGGAAAGTCAAAGTGAAGTGGGGCAAGCTGACAGATAACGATATAGATGTTATTGCCGGCCGAGAAGAGCAACTGATCGGAAAAATTCAGGAGCGTTACGGTATCGCCAAGGAAGAGGCTCAGAAACAGGTGGAGGAATTCTCGAAAACTGTGAAATTCGACTCCGTGCCAGATGAAACCGATTCTACTGCCACGGCTAAGGGACCTCGCGCGCGCGGTGTGGCCGGTCGCTGAAGAATTACTAAGTCGAATTTAGGAACGCAACGCGCTAGAAGAAATTCAGGAATGCTGCGATCACAACGAGGTGCATGGTGAGTGCAAGCTCCCAACCTTCAAGTTGTAGGGAAATATCCCCGCTTCATCGAAGCGCCTCCATCGGATCTCGCCCGCGACGTGGTTTCGTTTCCTCCGGCATTTCCGCGGACGAGATTTCTGAAAGCGATCTCGACAATTCCCGACGATGCGCCTTCCGCCTCGGATTTCGCATAACGCGGACCAAAGAAGACGCCGAAGATGTTCAACAGGAGGCGTTGTTGAAGGCGTATACACACGCCAGCCAATTCGAAGGACGCGCGCGCGTCACGACTTGGATTTCGCGGATCGCGATCAATGAGGCGTTGATGTGCCTTCGCAAGCGGCGAGATGCGCTCCATGTGCCGCTAGAGGATTTCATAAATCCAGATGGTGCGCCAAGTATGAGCACTTCCTTGTCGTCGCCATTCGAAAGCCCTGAGGCCGCGTACTCACGCAAGGAACTGAGAGGGGTGTTAATCTCCGCGCTCCGCCAGCTTCGACCCATATATCGCGAAGTATTCAAGATGCGGGTCCTCGAGAATCTCTCCACGACCGAAACGGCAGAGATGGGGCGGCTCTCTGTGAGCACGGTGAAAATACGGATGCGGAGAGCCCGAACACAGCTTAGGAAGATCCTGCAAGATGCCCGAAATGAGCACTTGATTCAATCGCGCGCGTAGTGGCATTGTGTGCGGGGATTCGGTCGCGCGAGGAAACAGCGCTTCTTATGAAGCCGGTGCGTGAGCGAAATATGCGGCTACGCCGCACGGTACTGGTAGTAGTAGCGATCGTGGGTGGCTGCCTGCCCGCAGCGGCCCAAAATACATTTGTGCGCCTCACCACGATTTCCACCAAACCCGCTCGCACGAGCGAGCCCTCCGATCGAAGGTATTCTCTCCACGCAACATTCGGCTCACCTGTTCGACCAGCGAGCGAGCGCAATTCATTAGGTGCGCTCGCTTCTCCAGTGGCGAGCACGTACATAGACGAGCGCATGCCGGTGATTCTGCCCAGGTTCGAGGAGATCCGTACACTGTTTATGTCGCAATCCAGGTTGCCGGTGATGAATTTCGCGGGCGGGCACGTGCGATTGGCAGGATTCGGAAGCACGCTCGCGATGGGAAATGTTGAGCTCGGGCCCTCCGGCGCGGGTGGGCTGCTGGATTTCCATCCGTGGAGACACTACCAGCCAGGCGATCCGCGCTCGTTCGGATCATATGGAGTAAGTTTGGGATTTCACGTGGGGCGCGATTCTCAAGCTGGGCAGACGCGTGAAATTTGGCGATACGTGACGCGATTCCTCGAAGATGTCCGATAGCTTCCCAGACTGCAGTTGATGACAGGCCCCGGGCATAACGGCTAATTTCGATCCTGCTGTTAGATTCTTCAGATTCTAAGCACAGTTGAAATAACCAATGGCGCGCATCATTTCGACGGCCTCATAGCGATTCGTCGCTTCTAATTGGCGAATGATCCGGCGGACATGGTTCTTTACCGTGAACTCAGACAAATTCAGGCGATTTGCAATTTCCTTGTTTGTCAGCTTCTGGAAAAGCAGCTCAATGAGTTCGTGCTGGCGGCGGGTGAGATTGTATTTCGGTTCGAGGGCAGGCGGGACGCTGGGCTGAAGAGCTTGCCCGAAAACATGTTGAAACAGAGTGAAGCAAAGACGGGGAGGGCAAACAGCTTCGCCTTGAGCCACGCGGCGAATAGCTGCGATGACATCCGCAGCAGACGCATCCTTCAAGAGATACGCGGTCACGCCTGCACGTACCGCCTCGAGGAAGACTTCACGATCTTCACTCATCCCAAACAGTACAATTTTCAGCGGGCGCTCCTCCGGCTGCCTTGGGGAGAGCGTATTCACCCCCATAGCACAAAGCATTTGGAGGGAATCAATTAGAAGGACGTCACAACGATTTGCGGTCATCTCGCGCGAGGCCATCTCGGGGGAATCGCTATGTCCCGCGACAGCCAAGTCGGATCGTTTTTGTAGGACCCGGAGTAGCGCCTCCCGCAACAGGCGATTTTCGGCCACCAAATACACGATGACGTGTTCAGATTCAGGGCCGTAATTGCTTCTCTCTATGGCCGATTCCGCATAAATCTGGGGCATTCTTTAACCTCGCATTGGACCCGCACAAGTCCGTCTGAAAACTTACCGTCCCGGGTAAACGCGACAAATAGAGAATTTAGTGTACTAAACCGGAAAAATCAAGTTAGAGGAGAGTATATGCGCCTTGATTGCTACGGGATAGCAGATTGTCGATAAATTGCACACATTGAACTAGTTTACCGTCCTTGCCTTTAGTCCTCAGGCATGCCCCCAGCTGACCCCCATGGGGTTAAGGACCCCGAGGTCGTTGGCTCCAAGACTAGGTACTTCATTGGACCTTACATTTTTGCGGGCTCCAGCAAATACTGCCCAGCATACAAGGAGCCCGCCAATGGGGAACGCCATTCGCGTTTTGGTAGCCAATCGCCCGAAGCTGATGAGGGATCTGATCGTCAGCATCGTCGCGGAGCAGCCGGATATGGAACTGGTAGGAGAGGTGTCTGAAGAAGAGGAAGTGGACATCGCGGAGCGGATTCGACAAACGATGCCCGATCTGGTCATCGTGGCCCTCGACGATCCAAAGCGCCGGCCAGAATTATGCGACAGAGTTTTGAAGGAGTACCCCGGAACGAGCGTGATTGCCGTGCCCCCTCAGGCAAACCGCTGTGTGTGCTACTGGACAGTCAACAACGTCGAATCGCGCGACATTGAGCTTTCCGAAAGAGGTTTTCTTACAGCTGTCCGCGATATGGCTGAACGGGTCGGGGCTCGGCATTGATAGCCGCCATTACCAAAAACGAGGGATCTCTCATGCACTCCGCTTCGAAATTCTTGATATTTTTTGCGCTTTTCTGGAGCTGTGCTGCCGTTGTTCCGGCAAACGCCCAAGATCGCACTCAACAACAGGGTCGGACCTCGCGCAATTCTCCGAGTTATCAAGGCAGCGAGCCTCTTGACCTGGCGATGAATAATCAAGACCGAGTCGCCGCGTCTGCCGCTCAAATAAAGGAAGTTCTAATTGTAGATGCCGGAATCCTCGTGGAGCTGAAGCGATATGTCGCCAAGGAAGCTACGGACAATGGCCAGCTTGTAGACGATGCCGCACTGACGGATGTGGCGATTTTTGAGCGGCTCGAGCGGGATGTGCCGTTCCGCTCTTTGGCAACGAGATTGGTCCAACGCTACGGGTATCTCCTTCCGAGCGTCAATCCGCTGTCTGATGCGGGAAAGCAAAATGAACTCGTATTGAAAGAGCGGGCTCGGAGAATGGTTCAAGTCGAAGCTCAGGAAGATGCGCAAGCTGTACTCGACGCGAAGAAGGACGCCGCTCGCGAAGAGACCGAGGGAAAGTGCGACCCTCAGCAGGACAGTACCTGCGGCCAAACTCCGCCCACACGCACCAAACGATCCACCGCTCCGCAGAATAATCAAGAGCCTTCGGATCAAGACAGTTTGCCGCTTCCGGGAGGAATTCCGGGTTTCTCATCTCCTCAACTCATGCGGACTGGCGGCTCGACGTCCGACACAGATCTCCGTGGTGGATCATCAGACACCGCAGCCGCGCTACGTCAATTTGGCATCGGCGGAATTTCTAACGATCGAAGCGGCTTTGACATTGGGGCTGGCCTTGAGTCCGGCGATGATTCCGAGGCGAGCTCTCGAATGTCAAAGCTGGCGCAAGGTTTTGCCGGTGCGCAGGGAATGGGTGGCCTCGGTTCAAGCTCTCTCCCACTACCCCTAGATATCACCGGCATGGGCGGCTTGGGTGGGGACGAGGGCCGAGGGACATCACCTGGCTCCTCAAGTTCTACGCCACGCGAAACGGCTCCGAAAAATCCGGTACGCAAGAATGGTACAGAGGGCGAACTTTCCCCGGTCTCCATCATCCACAAGGCAAACCCGTACGCCGATATCCCGTCGCTCTACGACCTCTACGTGCAGGCCTCCGCAAAACCAAGAACACTTGAACGCTTCGGGTTGGATGTGTTTCAGAACCAATCCGAGGATGACACTGCGATTCCGATGGATTTGCCTGTTGGACCCGATTACGTCGTCGGGCCAGGCGATACATTGGCGATCGACGTCTGGGGTGGAATATCGCAACGCGTATTCCGCACCGTAGATCGCGCTGGACGCGTTTCGCTGCCTGAAGCAGGACCAGTGTTGGTGAGCGGCCGAACTCTGGGTGAAGTGCAGGAAAATGTGCAGCAGTTACTGCGCACTCAATTTCGCGATGTGTCCGCGGATGTTTCCCTATCGAAATTGCGGACCGTGCGCGTGTACGTTGTTGGAGACGTCGCAGATCCCGGAGCGTACGACATCAGTTCGCTTTCAACTCCGCTCAACGCATTGTTCGCAGCGGGCGGCGTCACACAGAATGGTTCATTACGCGCCCTGCAGCACTTTCGCGGGACGCAACTTGTCGAAGAAGTAGACGCGTATGATCTTTTGCTCCATGGCATCCGTTCGGACATGAAGCGGCTAGAAAACGGCGACACGCTTCGTGTGCCATCCATCGGACCACAGGTGACGATCGAGGGCATGGTCCGACGTCCTGCTATTTATGAACTTCACGGCGAGACTTCCCTCGCAGATGCGCTCGAACTAGCAGGCGGAATTTTGCCGGCCGCGGCGTTACAACATATCGAAGTGCAGAGACTTGAGTCGCACCAGAAACGCACCATGTTGAATGTTGATGTGTCTCCGAACAAGGACGCCGCTGGAGTCGCAGCCCAATTCGCAGCATTCAAAATTCAAGACGGCGACATCATTCACATATTTCCGATCGCTCCGTACAACGAGAGCGCGATCTATCTGCAAGGCCATGTGCTGAAGCCGGGACGATATTCCTATCACGACGGAATGAAGGTCACCGATCTGATCGGCTCGTACTCTGATTTATTGCCCGAACCGGCCGCGCATTACGCGGAGATCGTCCGATTGAATGCTCCCGATTCTCATCCGAGCGTTGAGAGCTTTGACTTGAGCGCAGCGTTGGCGAATCCCGCGACTGCACCGGCACTCCAGAAGTTGGACACGATCCGAATCTACAGCCGTTTTGATTTCGAGCCCGCGCCGGTCGTCTGGGTGGGCGGTGAAGTTCGCAAGCCAGGCGCGTACCGGACTTCGGGCCAAGCGCACATTCGCGACGCAATCTTTCTGGCAGGGGGAACTGCCCCTGATGCGGCCATGGATTCGGCCCAGCTTTTCCGCATCGAGGGTGATGGCACGCTAAAAATCTTAAGCGTTAATTTGGGCGGAGCTTTGGCTGGCGTGCCAGCGGACAATGTTGTGCTCGAACCGCGCGACAAGATTCTGATCCATCGCACTGCGGCCAGCATGGATCCCTCCAGCGTCTGGATCAAAGGCGAAGTCGCCAAGCCGGGCCGGTATCCGCTTACCACAAATATGCACGTTCAAAATCTAGTGGACGTCGCCGGTGGACTGAAAAGAAGCGCCGACCCAAGGCTGGCGGATTTGACTCACGTCGGCGAAGGCGATCCGGATCACCGGTTCGGAGAAAGCACTCCGATATCACTGGCAGCCGCCCTGAATGGCGATCCGAAGGAAAATGCTCCCCTGCATGACGGTGACGTGCTCACTATCCGCGAAAGCGTGGATTGGAGCGATATCGGCGCTTCCGTGGCTATGCGTGGGGAAATTCAGCATCCCGGCACTTACGGAATCCGGCCGGGAGAACGGCTCAGCAGCGTGCTGGAGAGGGCCGGAGGATTTAGTCCAGAGGCCTATCCGAATGGGGCTGTGTTGATGCGCAACGAAGTTCGGGAACTCGAGATCAAGAGCCGCGCCGAACTGGTTGACCGCGTCAAGCAAGAAGAGGTGTATCTGAAGGCCGTGCCTGAAACTGATCCCGACCAAAAGAATGCGAAATTGACGGCCGTCGCGCAGACCGAGACCACGCTTCAGCAGCTTGAGGCCAATGAGCCGATCGGCCGCGTCGTTATTCACATTCAGCCCGAAGAGAAAGCGTGGAAAAACACCACGGATGACGTCGTGCTCCGCAATGGCGATGTCCTTGTTATTCCGAAGAAGGCGAGCTACATCACGGTGATGGGACAGGTGTTCAATCCGACAGCAGTAGGTTACCGCCCAGGCCGAAGCGCGAAATGGTACTTGAGCCAGGCTGGTGGACTTACCCAGCTTGCCGACAAGAAGGCCGTCTTCGTCATTCGAGTCGATGGTTCGGTGATCTCGTCCAAGAACAATTCTGCGTGGTGGAGCGGTGATCCGCTTTCCGCAACACTGCGGCCGGGTGATTCCGTAGTCGCTCCAGAGAGGGCGCCGAACGTTGGGCCGCGCAATCTTACAACGCTGCTGACGACTGCTCAAATTGCTGCTTCGGCCGCGCTCACGGCTGCTTATCTGATTAGGTAGCGTGAAAACCTGCGCATGCGCGTGAAAGCGATGGTTTTGATGGTGAGTCTCGGTGCGATGACGGGGGGCGTTTGGCCAGAGATCCTCTGGGGGATGCCCCAACAGAACGACGCCAAGACAGAAGCTAGCGTCTCGACAGCGGCGGCAACGGAGCAGTCCGCGATGACGAATTGGACTCCGGTGCCTGTCCAAAGTTCCGCGGATGATCGAGACTCCGGTTCGTTACGCTTGAACTTGAAAACGTTCGGAGTAAATCTCGCCACCGATCAGAAAGACATCTGGACCAGCCCGGCGAAAATCCGATTTTCCGACGCGAACTGGCTCATTCCAGCCGTCGTCGTTTCAGGTGGGCTATTCGCAACGGATCATGAATTCAGCCGGCACCTTAACTCAGGTCCTCAAACCATTCAGCGATACCGGGACATCGCCAACGGAAGCGTAGGCGCACTTGCCGGCATAGGCGGCGGGTTTGTGCTGTGGAGCGTGTTCTCGCACGACGAGCATCAACGAGAAACTGGATTTCTTTCGGCCGAAGCTGCGATTGATAGCCTGGCTGTAGTCGAAGCTTTGAGCTATGCCTCCGGCCGCCAGCGACCTTATCAGGGAGATGGAGGCGGTCACTTCTTTCATGGCGGAGCATCGTTTCCATCGGATCACGCTGCAGTGGCATGGTCGATCGCTGGAATCGTGGCGCACGAGTATCCGGGCACATTGCCGAAATTCATCGTATATGGGCTCGCGACTGCGGTGAGTCTCTCGCGCGTTCAATCTCGTGATCACTTTACTTCGGACGTCGTGATCGGGAGTGGAATTGGATGGCTGATCAGCCAGCATGTCTTTGCAAAACATCATGATCCTGGACTGGGTGGTACAGAATGGCCGTCGTTAAGGGAAATGACCGATGAGAGTAAGTCGTCGGGGCCGCGCAATCTAGGTTCGCCTTACGTGCCGCTGGATAGCTGGGTGTATCCGGCATTGGAGCGCCTGGCGGCGCTTGGATATCTCGAGACGGACTTCCTGGGAATGCGGCCGTGGACTCGAATCAACTGCGCGTCGCTGGTAGAAGAGGCTGGCGACAAGAACAGAACGATGGAGCCTTTCGCTCCAGAAGTTGGCGATTTGTACGCCGCACTGCTCAAAGAGTTTCAACCCGACCTTGATGCACTCGACGGGGACGGCGGACTTTCGCTCCATCTGGAGTCTCTCTACGGGGGAGCAACCGAAATCGCGGGTCCTTCACTAAATGACGGCGATCATTTCGCGCAAACCATAATTAACAATTTCGGCCGACCGTACCAGCAGGGATTCAACAGCTACGATGGTTTTTCGGGTTACGCTACGGCTGGCCGCTTCACCATATACGTCCGAGGAGAATACCAACACGCCCCGTTCGCGCCCCCCTATTCCGAATCCGTACGAGAGCTGATTGCCTCGTTAGACGCCAATCCTGTGCAGCCGGCTAATCCCATCTTGGTCACCAATCAATTCCGCCTGCTCGACACATACGCCGCGGCTCACGTGGGAGGATGGAACATCTCTTTTGGAAAGCAAAGCCTTTGGTGGGGTCCGGATGAGGGAAGCGATTTTCTTTTTAGCGACAATGCCGCACCAATGTACATGTTCCGAGTCAGTCGCATCGTTCCCATCGACCTGCCGTGGATTCTTCATTTGTTAGGCCCGATGAAAATTGATGCCTTCTTCGGTGAGCTTTCGGGCAACGAGTTCCCGCCTCGACCACTTTTTCACGGAGAAAAAATTAGCTTTAAGCCAACCAGTAATTTGGAATTGGGCGTCGCACGCACCGTCGAATTTGGGGGTGTTGGCCGCCCATTTACGCTGCGTTCACTTTTCCGAAGCTACTTTGTTGTGGGTTATGTGGATAACGCGACGCCGGCAAACGATCCTGGAATTCGAACTGGGCAATTCGATTTTTCCTATCGAGTGCCATATCTGCGCGATTGGCTTACCGTGTATGGGGAGATGGCGTACAGGCCCGTGAAGGCTGGCTTCAATGGCGGCTTCTACGTGAGCCATTTTCCACATATCCCCAAACTGGATTTTCGAGCCGAGGCCTTGAACTCGGATACCTATCTGACTAATCCGGGTGAGTACATTTATTTTGACGGCTTCTACCACGATTTATATACGAACCACGGCAATCTCATCGGCAGCTGGGTTGGACGGCAAGGACAAGGCGAGCAAGCTTGGAGCAATTACTGGTTCACGGCGCGCAACCGGCTTCAGGTCAACTACCGTCATGAAACGGTCAGTGCGGCGTTCATTCCAGGGGGCGGCACGCTTACCGATGTTGGAATCAGAGCAGATTGGTGGGTCCGGCCGGAAATCGGATTATCCTCGCAGGTACAGTATGAAGTCTGGAATTTCCCGGTGCTTCATCCGGGCGCTCAGCGAGATATCACCACCACGCTGCAGATCACATTCAAGCCGCCCGACCGCTGGTTCGAGAAGAATCAGCATGGAAGCAAGATGGGCGAACCAACTGCCCAGCCGCCAGTAAAGGAGAAAGCGGGATCGTGAAAACACGTTCCGACACAACCGGAAACGGCATAGATGACGCGCAGTTGATTGTGTCCGGGGTGTCAACGACACTCATACCGGGTAACGGGCGAACGCTTGCCTCGGCGCGGCGCGATGCCATGCTCCATAAGCTGCGCTATGCGTGGTTGAGGCGAGCCCGACTTCTACGATTCTTCGTATGGGGCGCAGTCATTAGTCTCATCGTGGCGTTTCTGATTCCGAACCGTTACAAGGTCGTAACGCGGCTCATGCCGCCCGATCAATCGAACAACGCAGGCATGGCGATGCTGGCGATGCTGAGCGGAAAAACGGGGGGGGGCGGCGCGGCCGCTGGTGGCGCAGGTGCTATCGCCAGCGACTTGCTCGGTCTGAAGAGTCCTGGCGCCCTATTCATAGGTGTGTTGCAGAGCGCAACCGTGGCGGACCGCCTGATCGATCAATTCCAGCTGAAGAAGGTTTACGGAACGAAATACGACGAAGACACACGAAAAGCGCTCGCCTCGCACACTGAGATTAACGAAGAAAAGCGCAGCGGCATCATTTCCATCGAGGTGACCGACCGCAATGCGCAGAGAGCGGCGGCGATGGCAGCCGCTTATGTGGATCAACTTAACCTGCTCGTGGTGCAACTGAACACTTCGGCCGCGCACCGCGAGCGCGTCTTTCTCGAAAACCGCCTCCAGAACGTAAATACCGACCTCGAGAAAGATGAAAGAGAATTTGGTGATTTTGCGAGCAAGAATTCCGCCCTTGACGTGCGCGAGGAAGGAAAGGCAATGCTCGACGCGGTCGCCTCGTTGGAAGGCCAGTTGATCGCCTATCAGTCCGAACTTCAAGGGCTGCGACAGATTTACAGCGACGGCAATGTCCGGGTTCGTTCCGTGCAGGCCCGCATCACAGAACTGGAGAACCGCATTGGAGACATGAACGCAGGGTCAAAGACTCCTGGCGCGGCGCCGAAGAATCCCACTGCTACTCCGGGGAGCCCATCCTCAGCGCCGAGTAATCCAAGCGCCGGATCGAATAGCGCAAGCCCCGATCCTAATAGCGACGCAGGACGTGACTCCGTCTTCCCTTCCATTCGAAAGCTTCCGTTGCTCGGCGTGACGTATGCCGATCTCTACCGTCGGACGAAAGTGCAGGAAACCGTCTTCGAAGTTCTTACCCAACAGTACGAACTGGCGAAAGTACAGGAGGCGAAAGAGACCCCCAGCGTAAGGGTGCTCGATCCGGCCAAGGTTCCCGACCATAAGGCTTTCCCTTCCCGGCTCGCCGTTCTGCTAATCGGCACATTTTGTTCGGTGCTTATAGGACTCTTCTGGGACGCGAGCCGCGAGCGGTGGGAAGCTCTTGATGAAGCCGATTCGCGCAAGGTCTTTGCGCGCGAAGTTTGGCATGACATGCGAATTGATTGGGACCAAGTGCGAAGCCGAAGATTTGGCAATGGGACGAAGGCAGCGGTCGAAGTGAAGCGTGAAGATTCGGACTGGCCGAATCGCAATGGCGGCGATTCCAACAACGGCGACTCCAACAACGGCCAAGGCACGTAACGGAATGGGTTGAATGAACGGGACTGGCAACAGCTGGACTGAACATTTGAAAACCGCGGTGGCGCCAGCGGCAACGGCGAGCGCACGCGACAGACGCCGTTCGAATGGGTCGAGGCTCGCCGAAACGAGTCGTAACAATCGTCCGCGGCAGGACGAGTTAACCTCCGTACTTCTAGATTTGGCGTGCATCGGATTAAGCAGCTTTCTCGCTTATCAGTTGCGCATCGCGTCGATTCATTCTTCGGTTTCGCTATTCGCTATCCGGCAGGACGAGCGCGCTTATGGCGCGTTTGTGATCCTCTACGCAATTCTTGCGGTACTCATTTGCCACAGCGTCGGGCTTTATCGAGGGACATGGCGGCTATCCGACGCCGAGGTGGCCGATCGAGTATTCAGGGCGGTATTTTTGGCGACCACCCTGCTAGTCGCGTTCGTGTATTTTTCCGGTGTGCGGTCTGTCTCGCGGCTGCTGGTCGTGTATGTAGGTATCTTCAACTGGCTTTCGATGACGCTCTGGCGTGTTGTGCAGCGGCGGCGAGCTGAGAAGACCACCGGCGCCGGGCAGCGTAGTCGAAATGTGTTGATTGTTGGCGCGGGCCGAGTTGGGAAGGAACTCGCAACACTGTTTGAGAGCCATCCGCACTGGGGATACCGCTTCAAGGGGTTCGTGGATCAAAACGGTGACGGCTCACCGCAAATTCTGGGCAGGCTCGAGGATATCGGGAATGCGATTCGCGCTCATTTTATTGATGAAGTTGTGATCACGGTTCCAACGAGAAGAAACCTGGTGAAGTCTGTTGCCATCGAGGCGCGAAAGCTGCGATGCAATCTAAAGGTCGTGCCGGATCTCTACGATGGTCTGGGCTGGTTTGCTCCCATCGAATATGTCGGACAATTCCCAGTCATGGAGTTATACGGGGAGCCAATCCCAGAACTCGGACTCTTAGTGAAACGCAGCATGGATGTCGTTTTCTCCGCGTTGGCGCTGATTGTGTTATCTCCGGTGATGATTGGCGTAGCTGCAGCAGTTCGGTTGGACTCGCCCGGAAGTATCTTTTACAACTCGCGCCGCGTCGGGAGAAAAGGACGATTTTTCACCTGCTACAAGTTTCGCACGATGATCCTCGAGGCCGATAAACACAAAGCCCAACTACGCAGTCAGAATGAGCGCTCCGGCCCGTGCTTCAAAATTCAGAACGATCCGAGGATCACCAACGTCGGCCGCTTTCTCAGAAAATATAGCCTCGATGAGCTTCCGCAATTCTGGAATGTTCTGCGCGGCGACATGAGCCTCGTCGGCCCGCGCCCTCATCCCACCGACGACTTCGAGCAATATAGGTTGGAGCACTATCGGCGGCTAGACGTAAAGCCCGGAATCACCGGACTCTGGCAAGTGACGGCGCGGCGTGATCCTTCTTTCGAGACGAATATGGCTCTTGATCTTCAGTACATCGAACATTGGAATCTCTGGCTGGATCTCGAAATTCTCTGGAAAACGCTCCCTGCCACGTTGCGGGCCGAGGGTTGTTGAGGACCCACAACAATGTCGACGATTGTTGAAGGCCCTCTTTCCAGCAGCGCCAATGTCGCCAATCCGGCGCCAAGCCCGATGCATGCGCATCGACCCGTGTGCATCGCACGCGTAATCACGCGTCTGAATCTTGGCGGGCCGGCAGTTCACGTCGTTCTGGCAACGAAGCACCTCGCTCGTCTCGGATTCAAGACGACTCTAATCACAGGAAAGTTGGCGCCCGGGGAACGGTCCGCCGATGAGTTGATCGCAGAACTGGACGAGCCACCCGTCGTTATTGAGCAACTGGAACGAGATCCTTCGTTCGTGAAAGACATGACGACGTTGCTCCGGCTGATTCGCATCTTTCGGAAAGAGCGCCCAGAGATCGTGCACACGCATACTTCGAAGGCGGGAGCGCTAGGCAGGCTGGCGGCGTGGATTGCCGGAGTGCCGATCCGTGTGCACACGTACCACGGCCTCGTATTTGCAGAACATTTCTCCGACAGGCGCTCGCGGTTTTACATTGGCCTCGAACGTCTACTCGCGCGGCTTAGCACTCGGCTCGTCACGATTAGCCCCAAACAAAAAGCAGATCTCGAGGATAAATTTCACGTCGCGGTTGGAGACCGAATCGATTGCATTCCCCTGGGCCTCGACCTCGAACCATTTTTGACTCGCCAGGGTCCGTCGTTTGTGCTGCGAGGCAAGCTCGGACTTTCCGCGAGCGACTTTCTGGTCGGTTGGATTGGACGCCTAGCGCCAATTAAAGATCCGCTTCTCCTAGTGGAAGTCGCGAGACGCGTCGTGGACGCAATTCCCACATGTCACTTTGCCGTGGTCGGCGATGGTGAACTACGTGGCGAACTCGAGAATGCCGTGCGGCAAGCGGATTTAAACGACAATGTTCACCTGATCGGCTGGCGCACAGACCTCGCCGAAATCTACAGCGATTTAGACCTGGTGCTTCTCACCTCCAAGAACGAAGGAACGCCCCTTGTCCTCATTGAAACAATGGCGTGCGGGAAGCCGTTCGTGGCGACGGAGGTAGGCGGAATCCCCGATCTAACCGGCGGAGAGTGCGAGACTGACCAAGAAGTGAAATATTTCGAGAACTGCGCGCTCACTACCCGCTCGCCAGCTTCATTAACTACGGCGACGATTCGATTGCTTCAGGATGCACAACTCCGCCGATCCATGTCGGAGAAAGCGCGCAAGTTCGTATCGTCGCGTTTTTCCGCGAATCGCCTGGCTGCGGATCTTGCCGCTCTTTATGAAAGTTTGCTCCAGGAAACCGGTGTCGCTGCGCGTGCTGTCACGGCGCGTGAAGTGTGAACGATGCCGGCGAAATGATCGAAATTAGGCAGTCGATGAACGGGACCCGTCTATGATCGTGACGAAACTCATGCGTTCCTCGGCCGCGCTGGGTGTGGCTGCGATTGCCGTCAGCGCTGTCACGTTTCTCAAAACGATGCTTGCCGCGCGTTACTTCGGCGTGAGCGGAGCAATGGACGCGCTGAACGTTGTGATCGCTCTCCCGAATCTTGCCGGAGGAATCCTGCTGGGCGCATTGCAGGCGAGCGTTGTCCCCGTCCTGGTCGATTACTACGAAAAGGGCCGGCCATCCGATGCGCGGAAACTCATCATTCGCACTGCGTGGAAAGTGTCTATGGCAGCACTCATCCTCGGAGCAGCGTACTGGTTCTTCAGCAGCGCATACCTGCACGCCGTAGGCTCCGGGCTCGATGCATTCAACCGCTCACTCGCATTCCAGATGCTTCCCTGGGCCGCCGTCGTTTTGCCGATCAACGGGTGCATCGCAGTTTTGAGTTGTCTTCTGATGGCACGCGAGCGGCTCGTCGTGCTCGCATATCTGCCGTGCACCTCCTCGGCGCTGGCAATCCTTTTTCTTTTACTCGGGCATAGCCTCGGTACTCCAGCCTTGGTCTACTCCCTCACTTTAGGGACCTTATTGCAACTCATGATCCTCCTGGCTATCGCCATGCGCCTGTGGGGCATTCGACCCGATTCTCTTCGGTCGTCTTCTTTCAAACATCCGCAGTTGCCCGCTACATTTTATCCGTTACTTCTGGCGTCGAGCTTCGGACTCACGAACATGATCGTAGATCAAGCATTCGCCTCGCCGCTCGGCCCCGGAAGCGTGACGGCGCTGACTTATGCGATTAGCTTAAATAGCTTGCTCTCGCAGGTAACGATTTTCGCTGCAGCAACCGTGCTCTTCCCCGTGTTTTCCAAAATTTCCGCGAATCAGCGTCCCGACGAGCTCAGAAATCTTCTGCGGCGCGTGTTCGAAGCTGGCCCCATGATTTTCTTTCCGTTGACGGTCGCCGTGCTCGTTATGGGACGTCCTCTCGTGTGGCTTTTGTTCGGCCACGGCGAATTCGGAATTTCCGCCGCCGGATTGACAGCTCGAGCGTGGTCCGGCTACGCCGTATCTCTTGTTCCGTTTTTTTGGGGAATCGTTTTGACCCGTGTGTATCACGCAATTCAGCGCCCCAAAGTTCTGGTGTGGGCCGGAATGTTGGGATTGGTGCTAAACGCGGGCCTCGACTATCTGTTCGCGAAATTTTGGGGCGTCATGGGAATCGCGTTGAGCACTTCGGTGGTCTACGTTGCCGTGACCGCCATTCTCATTTGGAGAGCGCAGAAGGATGTGGGTTCAATCCTTACGCCCTCGGTCGTGAGCACCGCTGCAAAAGCGTTCTTTGCCAGCGTCGTGCTCTGGATTGAAGTTAAAGCGATAGGTATGCCCGCTGATCTCTCAAGCATTTCGAAAATGAAACTGATGATGTGGGTGATTTTTGTCTCAGTTGTGGCCGCGGGCTCGTATCTTGGAATCGGTGTGCTGCTCAAGATGCCTTTGCATTTGCTAGTGCGCCGGCGATCGCTCGGGGATATCTCTGCTTCTGAAAGTCCTCTCGCCATCGCGGAACTCGAAACGAGCGACGTCATTCTGAAGTGAGGATGAGTTGAAACCTGAACTCCTGAACGTGCTTTGCTGCCCCGAATGCCACGGATCTTTGCGCGCACTCGACGTCCAGCAGAAGCAGGGCCGGTGGCAATCCGGCACATTGGAATGCCAATGTGGCCAGCGCTTCGCCATTCGCGATTTTATTCCGCGCTTCGTCACCGACGACGCCTACGTGGATAACTTCAGCTATGAGTGGACCATCCACTCGAAAACGCAAATCGATTCGCAGGCTTCATCCCGCTCGTGGACAACCTTTTTCGAGAAGACCGGCGTTACACCTGAAAGCCTTCGCGGCAAGCGTGTCCTCGACGTGGGCGTAGGCTCGGGGCGTTTCGCCGATGTCGCAAGCAAGTGCGGCGCGGACGTAATCGGGATTGATTTGAGCTTCTCCGTCGATGCCGCGCGCCGTACCTTCGAATCACGCGACAACGTCCAACTCGTTCAAGCCGACGTATTCGGGTTGCCGTTTCGGCCCGGCACCTTCGACTTCATTTACAGCATCGGTGTCTTGCACCACACTCCAGATTGCCGCCGCGCGTTCGAGCGCCTCCCCCGGTTGTTGATTCCGGGTGGACAGATTGCGGTGTGGGTCTATGCATCCGATCTGCGACGGCCCTCAATGGACATAAAAAAATTGAGCGTGAAAGATCGGCTTCGCCTGGCCGCTCATCGCTGGTCCACCGCTGCGTCTGACACCTATCGCGTAATTACGGTGCGGCTCAACAAGCGATTGCTATATCTGATGTGCTACGTGGCCGTTCCCTACGGCCCGCTCGCGCGCGTTCCGCTGCTTGGCAATCTTCTGAAAGTCGCGCTGCCGATGAGCAGCGAAAAAAAAGCAGCTTGGCGAGTCCTCGATACGTTTGATTGGTATTCGCCGCGATACCAATCCAAACATACGTATGAGGAAGTGATGCAATGGTTCAAAGCCTCGAATTTGACCGATATCACGCCGAATGAACAATGGCCGGTTGCCGTCCGCGGTACGCTCGCGGCAACTGAGAAGGCCAAAGGAAACGCTGCGTGAAACGGCGCATACGTATCGCCTTTTTTATCGGTTCCCTCGGCCGGGGCGGAGCGGAGAATCAACTACTCCATCTCCTCGGGCGACTGGACACATCAGTTTTCGATACCCGCCTGATTCTCTTGCACGGTGAAGGAAGAGAGCGCGCGGACGGCTTGGTGCCGCAAATTACGGTTCTGGACCACACCAATGAGTCGTTTCGTTATCACGGAGGCAGAATCGCTCGCGCCAGCCGGACGTTGTGGAAACTGCAAAAATGCTTCCGCAACACTCGGCCAGACATTCTGCATTGTATTTTGCCGACTGCGTGTGTGCTCGGTGTTGCCGCGGGAAGACTTTCTGGAGTGCCACAGATAATTTGTAGCCGGCGCGCGCTTGTGGAGAGTTATCGCTCCGCGGGCGTTCTCACCTGGAGCGACCAGCAGGCCATGCGGCGGGCGGATATTGCATTGGCAAATTCGGCCGCTGTTTCGCATGAACTAAGCTCTCGCGACGGCGTCCGTCCGGAACGAGTGCGCTTGATTTACAACGGAGTTGACGTTCATGCCTTTCAATCCGCTTCTCCAAACGGTCTGCGCAGCTCGGTGAGTGCCTCTCCAGAATCGGTCCTGATAGGGACGATAGCGAATTTCTTCTCGTACAAGAGGCATGTGGATCTCGTCGAAGCTGCACGCATGTTGGTGCCCAAGTATCCATTCGTGCGATTCGTTCTCAGCGGCCGCGAAGAAGGAACACAGCGCATGATTCGTGGCGAGATAGAGCGGCTTGGACTACAGGATCACTTTAGCGTTCTAAATGAGACGCCAAACGTCGTGCCCTTGTTCAAATCTTTGGACATTTACGCCTGTTCCTCTGAAACAGAGGGATTCTCGAATGTCTTGCTGGAGGCAATGGCTGCGGGAAAACCCGTCGTTGCAACTTCAGTGGGTGGAAACCCGGATGCAGTCTCCGACGGACAGACGGGCATATTGGTTCCCCCTCGCGATCCGGCGGCCCTCGCATCTGCGCTGGAGAAACTAATAAATAATGGCGATCTGCGCCGCCGAATGGGCGACGCCGGATTGCAGCGGGTGTCGAAAGAATTTTCACTGGACGCCATGGTCCGGCGGCATCACGATCTTTATTCGTCTCTGTCAGGCGGTTAGCGTAACGATTGCATGCTCACATCAGCGACAAGCTTATTTGGTCTCACGCTCTTGGGCGCTCTCGCGGTTTTTACGGCGATCCGTCCTCGCCCCGCGTTGATGTGTTTCATTTTCTGCGTTCCGTGTCCGGGCCTGCCGGACTGGCTGGGCTTCGATCCGCGCTTGTACTGGGCGTTCTTTCTCGGCGCCTACGCTCTCTATTTGTCCTTTTCGAGTGGCGAGTCAAAACTTTCCCGAAGTGCGGTGATGGCGTGGCTCGGCTTCGTCGCTCTCGCCGCGATCATACTTTGGCAGAATCATTTCGGTCTCGCTGGCGAGGATCTCGACAACGCGTTCTCATTCTTTCGATATTTCATCGCGGGAAGCCTGGTTTTCTTGGCTTTCCGGCAGCTTGTGAACACTCAGGAGGAAATGAAGCGTTTCGTTCCTGTATTCGCATTATCAGTTCTTTGCGTCGGCGTTGAAGGTCTCGGGGAAGCGATTTACAGTTATGCCGAAGGCGGCGGTGGCCGAATCGTGGGTGTGTTTGGAAATGCAAATTACCTGGCTGGATTTCTCGCCCTCAGTGTTTCCATTCTGTTGCTCTTCCATCGCCACGGATTAAGCCCCGGACGATCGCGCATCCGGACATTGCTCAGGGTTGCGATCGCCGCGGCGACGTTGTGCTGCATTGCCACTTTTTCTCGTGGCGGCACTACGGCCCTGATTCTGGGAATGTCGTTGCATTGGTTTTTCCTAATCAACCCCAAAATGAACGTGAAGCGTCTCGTACTGGCGTTGATTCCGGCGGCGCTTACGATCGTTATTCTAACCACGGGCCAATTGATGTCCGTTCGCTTCCGAGTTACTTATTCAGATGATCCGAATACACTGGATACTGCGACCGTGAACCAGGGTGTCGAGGACCTTTCGCGGCTGGAAGCAGCTCTCTACGCCATAGACTTGTTCCAGCAACACCCGATATTTGGATCGGGTATTGGTACGTTCGCAGCTACAAATTACAAAAATACTGGAAACTACGTCGCCAATCATGACACCTACCTCGAAGTTCTGACTGGCACGGGACTCGTTGGCTTTGCTCTGATTGCCGGAATTATTTGGGCGTTGGTCAGCGACCTGACACCACCGCAGCGACTGTCGTTAGGCGCCGTCCTTGGCGTCACGTTGGCCGTCGGTGCGACCACCGATTTGATGCAAGCTCTTGAGTTCTTTTCCGTGCTCGCACTGGCGCACAGTTTCGTCTCGCGTTGCGTCGAAGCTGAATCCGTAGAACCACTGAACGAATACGTAATGAGCGAATACCCGATGAGTGAGTATCCCGGATAATGAATTTCGGAGATAACGAAGATAACGAATGTGTGGAATTGCCGGATTCATAGATAAGCGGCCAGTAGTTCGCCAGCGGCTGCTTGAAATCGCGTCACAAATGGCCGCGAGCCTGATTCATCGCGGACCTGACGATGGAGGAGTTTGGGCCGAAGAAAGCGCCAACGTCGCCTTCGGCTTTCGCCGCCTCTCCATCATCGACTTGTCTCCCGCTGGTCATCAGCCCATGCACTCGTCTTGCGGCCGCTATACGATCGTCTTTAATGGCGAAGTCTATAATCATGCCGAACTTCGCAAGTTACTCTCTACGTCCGGCCATCGGTTTCGCGGAAGTTCCGACACCGAGGTAATTCTCGCCGCCATTTCGGAGTGGGGAGTTCAAAGCGCAGTTTCCCGCTTTATTGGAATGTTCTCGATTGCGTTGTGGGACGCGCGCGAGCGGCAACTATATCTCGTGCGCGACCGGTTGGGCATCAAGCCGCTCTACTACGGATGGAGCGGATCGGTCTTTCTCTTCGCTTCGGAATTGAAGGCCTTTCACGCGCATCCCGATTTTCGCGTGGAAGTCAACCGTGCCTGCGTGTCTTTGCTTCACCGCTTTGGCTACATTCCCGAGCCTTACGCCATTTACGAGGGCGTCCACAAACTTACGCAAGGCTACATTCTTCAGCTCTCGGCTCGAGAAGATAATTTCGGAGCTCAGCAATTGCATTGCTACTGGTCGGCGAGAGAAATTTCGAGGAATGCCGGAACTCAATCCGTAATTGAGCGGCCAGAAGATGATCTAGTCGCCGAGCTTGAATCGCTCTTGATGGACGCAGTCAGGGCGCGAATGATCGCCGACGTGCCGCTCGGCGCCTTTCTATCGGGAGGGATAGATTCGTCTCTCGTGGTTTCGCTCATGCAAGCATCGAGTAGTCGGCCCGTAAAGACGTTTACCGTCGGATTCGAAGAAGATGCCTTTAACGAAGCAAATTACGCGCGTGACGTCGCCGCGCATCTTGGCACCGATCATACCGAGATCTATGTCACTTCCCGTGAGGCGCAAGCCGTAGTTCCGAAGTTGCCGGAAATGTTCGACGAGCCATTCTCGGATTCCTCCCAGATACCAACGTATTTAGTCTCGGAACTCGCGCGGCGCTTTGTTACTGTCTCTTTGTCTGGTGATGGGGGTGACGAACTTTTTGGTGGGTACCCGCGATACATCCTGGGGGATCAGGCCTGGTCGAGGTTCGGCCGTCTTCCATCATCAATGAAGAAAGGAATGAGTCGCACACTACGCGTGCTCAATACCGATCAATGGGATCTCTTGTATCAGTCGGTTGAGGCTCTCGTTCCAAAGAAAAATCGTGTTTCCTTCATGGGACGCAAGGCTCACAAGCTGGCAAAAATGTTAGCGGCCGAGCAACCGGAGATTTTCTATTGCCTTCTCGTTTCTCAATGGCAGGATCCCGGCGAAATCGTTCCCAACGTGACCGAGCTTAAGACCACCTTCGATCTATTTCAGAATGGGGACTCCCCAGCCAGCTTCCGCGAGCGAATAATGCTGCTCGATCTCGTCACCTATCTCCCCGGCGACATTCTCACCAAGGTGGATCGCGCCAGTATGAGCGTCGGGTTGGAAGCCAGAGTCCCTCTCCTCGACCATCGCGTAGTCGAGTTCGCGCTTTGTCTCCCCGAGAAATTTAAAATTAAGCAGGGACAAGGCAAATTTATCCTGCGCCGAATTCTCGATCGTCACGTTCCACGGAATCTAGTCGAACGCCCAAAGATGGGATTCGGAGTGCCGATTGCGCAGTGGCTCCGCGGGCCTCTACGCGACTGGGCCGAGACGCTTCTGAGCGAACGCGAAATGCGCCAGGAAGGATTTCTCAACCCCAAGCCGGTACGCGCGCTATGGGCCGCTCATCTCACCGGAAGATTCGACTGGAGCGATAGGCTTTGGACCGTCTTGAGCTTTCAAGCCTGGCACGCGAAGTGGAAACACGGTTTCCAGGCGCCGCGACCCGACGTCGAGAGCGCATTAGCCAGTCAAGCCTGACGCGGCCCTAATCTCGTCGATGGCGACGTCGCATGGGCCCAATGCTTTACCGTACACAGAACACCCGATGGCGCAACGCTGTCGTTAAGTCTAAATTAATGGGCTTCGAACGGCTTACATGCTTCTGGAAATATCTGTCTTAGAGGAAGGCTTTATGAACGACGCGGGACGCAAAACGATCCTGCTTCTCACTGGCATCGGCATTGGATTTGGGCTCGCCGTCCTGTTCGCACCCCAGTCAGGGGAAGAAACACGAGAATGGTTAGGCGACACGGCCGCACAAAATCTTTACATGTTACGCCGCAGAAGCCGCAGATCGATGAAGCGAATGCTGGATATAGGCGAAGAAAAATTGACGGATATTTTGCGAGGCGGCAAAGATGTGTTTGCGTCGGTTGCAGCCAAGTTGGATTGACGCTAAGCTGGATTGACAAGCACCAGTAGTTCGCGTTCATTCCCGTAGTCTTCAATTCCGAATGTCTAAAATTCAACGATTTCCCAATCCGAAGCCTATTTCGACGCTTGACGTCCGCGGCGACCACATCAAGCTGCCTTCTGTGGCAAATAGTGAATGGCTCGAGGCGTACAGCAATTCGCCAATAGGAGCCGTCCTAAAATCAAAAGGAGTTTGGGAATTTTCGGTCTGGGCTCCGGCCAGAGAAAGTGTCGCGCTGCATCTTGTTTCCGGCAGCGGCGATCGTTCGATTGCGATGACCAAAAACGAAAACGGCTACCATCGCGTTACCGTTAATGATCTCGCGCCTCAATCTCGTTACCTCTACCGTCTCGACGATTCAAAAGAATATCCGGACCCAGCATCAAGATTTCAGCCCGATGGCGTGCATGCCCCTTCCGAAATCGTTGACGTAGCCGATTTCGATTGGACCGATGCCGGCTGGCAACCTCCCGCTCTCAAAGACACTATTTTCTACGAGCTTCACGTAGGCACTTATTCCGCAAACAGCACGCTCGACGGACTACACGCGCACCTGGCCGAATTGGTCGATCTCGGAATCACATCCATCGAACTCATGCCGCTGGCGCAATTCCCTGGTTCACGCAATTGGGGCTACGACGGCGTCTATCCTTACGCGGTTCAGAACACCTACGGTGGCCCGCGCGCCCTGCAACGATTTGTGAACGCGGCGCACGCGCACGGTCTCGCGGTCGCTCTCGATGTCGTCTACAACCACCTCGGACCGGAAGGAAATTACTTAAGCCAATTCGGACCCTACTTCGCAACCAAATATAAAACGCCATGGGGCCTAGCAATTAATTTCGACGGACCCGATAGCGGCCCGGTCCGCCAGTTTTTCATAGAAAACGCGCTCCAGTGGTTCAAGGGCTTCCACATCGATGTTTTAAGGCTCGACGCCATCCATGGCATCTTCGATTTCGGCGCCCTCCACTTTCTCGCCGAACTTCAGAGTCGCGTCGAATTGGCGAGCAAAGAACTCGGCCGAAACCTCTCATTGATTGCAGAAAGCGACCTGAACGATGCGCGAATTCTACTGCCGCCTGAAAAGGGCGGCTACGGACTAGCCGCTCAGTGGAGCGATGATTTCCACCACTCACTTCACACGCTTCTCACTCACGAAACGGCCGGATATTACGAAGATTTCGGCACCCTGAATCATCTCGCGACTGTCCTAAGAGAAGGCTGGTTCTACCACGGACAATATTCGGGGCACCGCCGCCGCCATCACGGAAATTCCCCGGCAGGCATCCCGCGCTCCCAGCATGTAGTGGCAATTCAGAACCACGATCAAGTCGGCAATCGTGCGCGCGGAGATCGCCTGGCATCCCTCGTTGATTTCGAAGCGCAAAAGTTGGCCGCGGGAGTGACTCTGCTTTCCCCTTTTGTGCCGCTACTATTCATGGGCGAAGAGTATGGCGAGACTTCGCCTTTTCAATATTTCACCAGTCATGAAGACAAAGACTTGATCGAAGCAGTTCGCCGCGGCCGTCGCGAGGAATTCGTTGCCTTCGGATGGGACGCGGACATCCCCGATCCTCAGAGCGACTCCACCGTCGAGAATTCAAAGTTGCATCACGACCTGCAAAATCAAAATCCCCATCGAGCCTTGCGATCGCTGTATCAAGAATTGATTCGCTTTCGCCGTGAAAATAATCTCGGCGCGGATGCCAATCTGGAAATCACGCAAGACGAAATTCTCCAAGTCTTGACCGTTCTCAGAAAATCCCCCGCCTCTGAACTGCTGATGATCTTCAATTTCGCCCAGAAGAGCGTCGACCTTCCAAGCGCAATGCCACCCGGCTCCTGGGCGACGGAACTTAATTCCGCCGACTCGCAATGGCAGGGACCAGCCACTTCCCTGCCGCGAATCCTGAACTCAGAAGCCGTCATCAGCCTATCGAAACACTCATTCGTCGTCTTGAAACAGCAACACAAAGGCCAACCTTAATGCGATACGTCTGCGTTCACGGCCATTTTTATCAGCCGCCGCGAGAAAATCCCTCGCTCGAAGTAATCGAACTCCAGGATTCCGCCTACCCGTATCACGACTGGAACGAGCGAGTCTCCGCCGAATGTTACGCGCCCAACGCCGTCTCCCGCATTCTAGATAGCCAGCAGCGCGTCACCGAACTCTTCAACAACTACGCCATCATCAGTTTCAATTTCGGTCCCACTTTGCTGTCGTGGATGCAGGAGATGGCCCCCAAAGTCTACGCGTCGATCCAAACGGCCGACAAGCTGAGCCAGGAAAGATTGGGCGGCCACGGCTCGGCCATCGCACAAGGCTACAATCACATGATTCTCCCGTTGGCCAATCGCCGCGACAAGCAGACTCAAGTGCTATGGGGAATCCGTGATTTCGAATTTCGATTCGGCCGGAAACCGGAAGGAATGTGGCTGCCGGAAACTGCAGTAGACATCGAAACTCTCGAAGTTCTCGCTGAGTGCGGAATCCGCTTCACGATTCTGGCCCCCAGGCAGGCCAAACGCGTGCGCCGCAAGAATGGCCGCAAATGGATTGACGTGAGCGGCGACAAAATCGATCCCAGCCGCGCCTACGTCGTAAATCTGCCGTCGCGCAAAACAATCAATGTCTTTTTCTACGACGGCCCCATTTCGCAAGCGGTGGCCTTTGAGGGCCTCCTAAACGACGGGCAAAGATTCGCCGATCGCTTAATGGGCGGCTTCTCCGATGCCAGAACTTGGCCGCAGCTCGCGCACATCGCCACCGACGGCGAGAGTTACGGCCATCATCACCGTCACGGCGAAATGGCCCTCACCTACGCTCTCCATTCCATCCAGGAGAAAAAGCTAGCCGAACTCACGAACTACGGACAATTTCTGGAGAAATTTCCAGCGGACCACATCGTCGAAATCGTTCCCGATAGTTCGTGGAGTTGCGCCCATGGAGTCGAGCGCTGGCGTTCTAACTGCGGTTGCAACTCCGGCGGCCATTCCAACTGGAACCAGGAATGGCGCGCCCCGCTGCGAGCCGCGTTGGATTGGCTGCGCCACACTCTTGCTGCAATTTTCGAAGAGCAGGCCCCCGCGCTACTAAAAGATCCGTGGAAGGCGCGTGACGACTACATCCAGGTAATACTCGATCGCTCCGATGAGTCCTTGGCTTCTTTCTTTTCCACTCACGGAACCGGCACGAACGACGACGCCACGCACGTGCGCGCACTGAAGCTGCTAGAAATGCAACGCCACGCGCTGTTGATGTACACAAGTTGCGGCTGGTTCTTCGACGAACTTTCAGGCGTCGAGACGGTTCAAGTGATCCACTATGCCGGCCGTGCCCTCAGGCTCGCGCAGGAATCCACAGGGAAACATCTCGAAGCCGAATTCCTCGAGCATCTGAAACTTGCAAAAAGCAATTTGCCGGAGCACGGTGACGGCGCCCAGATTTACGAGAAATGGGTGAAACCCGCCTACGTGGATATTGAACGTGTAGCAGGCCACTTCGCCATCAGTTCCCTGTTTGAAAATTATGAAGACAAATCCAAAATCTATTGTTATCGCGTCGATCGCACAAAATCTTCCCTCGAAGCCGACGGAAAGTTGCGCCTCGGAATCGGCCAAGCCCGGTTTAGCTCTCAAATCACGTGCGAATCGGCGGAATTCAATTTCGCCGTGGTTCATCTTGGCGAGCACAACGTCATTGCCGGTGTTCTTCCCTCGAGCCCCGATGACTACGAGGCCTTCCGCAAGAATTTGTCGGAAGTATTCTTTCGCGCTGATATCGCCGAAATAATTCACGTTTTCGACGACACATTCGGCGCCCGCATATTCTCGCTGCGCTCTCTCTTCCGCGATGAGCAGCGCAAGGTAACCAATCTTATTTTGGCTGATTCGCTCTCTTCCGCCGCCGCCGCTTATCGCTCGATCTACGATACGCAGGCGCCGTTAATTCGTTTTCTCTACGATCTGTCTATTCCCGTGCCGCCTGCGTTAAAGGCAGCGGCTCAGATCGTACTCAACAACCAATTGCGCTTGGCATTCGAGAAAACTGACCTCGACCCGAGTAGCGTCCGCAGTTTCCTTCGCGAGGCTCTTGCCAGCCATATCGATCTCGACGTCACGACGCTGGAATTTGCGATCCGCAAAAGGTTGGAACAGGAAGCAGAAGAGGTCGCCAAGCATCTCGACCAGATCGACCCCGTGCACAAGTTCCTGCAATTTGCGGACCTGATTTCGTCCCTCCCTTTTCAGGTCGACCTGTGGACCGCGCAAAACATTTTGTACAATCCCTTGCGACAAATGCTAAAAGGCGATCCCGCAGCGGGGAATGCTGCCGCACAGGCTCCTCTTCGCGATGAATTGCGCGAGTTGGGCGAACGGATTAAGATTGCGAGCCTTTAATTCATGAGCGATTCCTCTGCTCTGACTGCAACCTACCGCCTCCAGTTCAATAGCAAATTTCGGTTCTCAGATGCCATCGTTCTCGTTGACTATCTGTCGAAACTCGGAATTTCGGACATCTACGCTTCGCCGATTCAGACCAGCCGCAAAGGAAGCGCGCACGGTTACGACGTCACCGATCCCACTCAGATCAATCCGGAAATCGGCTCCATCCAGGATTTTGAGCACTTGCAGGATGAATTGCTCAAGCGTCAAATGCGATTGGTTCTGGATATCGTTCCGAACCACATGGCAGCAAGCAGCGAGAATCGCTGGTGGATGGACGTTCTCGAGAACGGCTATGAATCGAGTTTCGCCTCTTACTTCGATATTGACTGGCACCCGGCTTCGCGAATTCTCGAGGGCAGGGTCCTGCTGCCCGTCCTTGGCCGCCCGTTCGGTGAAGTTCTGGATCGCGGCGAGATACGCCTCTCTTTTGAAAACGGGAAATTCTTCATTCGTTATTTCGACTCGAGCTATCCCGTTGCACCCTCCTCCTATCATCGTTTGCTGAGACATCGTATTGATTCACTGAAGGATTTGCTGTCTGAGAATTCGCCGGCCTATCAGGAATATTCCGGAATTATTGCGGGGCTTCTGTCATTCGCCGAAAGAACTCGGATCGGAACCGAAACGGAATCAGAAAGGCGCGTCCGCTGGGACTCGATCTGCGAGCGGCTGCAACATCTGGTTGCCAGTAATCCCGAAATCGCTAAGTTCATCGAGGAGAATGTCGCAGATTTTAACGGCAAGCCTGGTGATCCTGCTTCGCTATGTTTGCTCGAACAGTTGCTGAGCGAACAAAAGTACCGGTTGGCGTACTGGCTCGATCCGAATCAGCCCATCAATTATCGCCGGTTCTTCGCAATCTCGGATCTTGTTGGAATTCGAGTCGAGGATGCGCATGTCTTCGCGGCCACTCATGACCAGATTCTTCGGCTCACAGCCCGAAATGCGATTCGGGGCGTGAGAGTTGACCATATCGACGGCCTGCGCGATCCCGTAGGTTATCTGAATCGGCTCAGCGAACGGCTTCTCGAACAGTCGCCCGAATCCGGGCCGCCTTATGTCCTCGTGGAAAAAATTCTTTCGCAAGATGAGTCATTGCCGGATGACTGGCAAGTTTCAGGCACGACCGGATACGAATACCTCAACGCCGCAAATGGCCTGTTCGTTTCCCCCGCAGGCGCGAGTGAGCTGGCCAAGGGATATTCCGAATTCATCGGCAAGGAAATCAACTTTGCAGACGTTATTTACGAAAAAAAGAAACTCGTAATGAATAATCTGCTGCGGGTTGAAATGCTGTCCCTCGGCCGGCAGCTCTCTGATCTTGCAGCTCGCGACCGGTACGCAAGAAATCTCCCGCGCGTTGAATTGTTGGACGTCTTGATTGAAGTGACGGCGTGTTTTCCCGTTTATCGAACTTACATCCGGAGTCTCGAGGTTTCGGAGTCCTCGAAAATCGACATCGACCGCGCGCTTGACCAGGCGCGCGCGCGTCGTCCAGAACTTAGCGAGAAGTGCTTCTCTTTCCTGCGCGATGTGCTCACGCTCGCTAATCCACCGCATGTTCGTTCCGACCAGCGCGAGGAACGCCTCAACTTCGTAATGCGTTGGCAACAATTTACCGGGCCGATCGTGGCCAAAGGCATCGAAGACACCGCCCTCTACGTCTACTATCCTCTGCTTTCGCTAAACGAAGTCGGCGGCAATCTCGAACCGTCGGCGCTTCCCTCGGCAGATCGGTTTTTTGAATTCATACGCGAGCGCCAACGGCGATGGCCAGACACTTTGAACGCGAGTTCCACTCACGATACCAAGCGCAGCGAGGATCTTCGCGCCCGCCTGAACGTTCTTTCCGAAATCCCTGACCAATGGCTTTCGCAACTAGCGGAGTGGTCGAAAGAGAATGCGCCGAAGAAGACCGACGTTAACGGACAAGATGCGCCGAACGCCAATGAAGAATATTTAATCTACCAAACTCTGCTTGGCATATGGCCGCACGATCAATCCGAGTTGCCTTCCATCCACACGCGCCTTCAGGCGTATGTCCTAAAAGCGATTCGCGAAGCGAAAATACACACTCGTTGGGCCGAACCAAATCAAGCCTACGAGGGCGCAGTTTCCGTGTTTATTGACCGCATTTTCGATGAGCAAGATCATTCCAAATTTCTGTGCAGCGTCGCGCATTTCGCGGAAAAGATTGCCTTCGCCGGTATGCTCAACGCCCTTGGCCAGACGCTACTTAAAATCGCCTGCCCGGGCGTGCCGGATTTTTATCAGGGTTCCGAGCTCTGGGATTTCCACCTCGTTGACCCGGATAACCGCAGTCCCATCGATTTTTCCATACGAATCCACGCACTCGAAGACTTGACGAATCGCGCGTCCGCAAATCCCGCGGCGATCGCAAGTGAACTCTTGGCTACGTGGCCCGATGGCCGCCTCAAGATGTACATAATTTGGAAAGCACTCTCATACCGGAACGGACACGCAGCATTGTTCAGAGATGGCGAGTTCGTCCCCCTCGAAGTGCGCGGGCAACAATCCGCTCACGTCATGGCATTCTTAAGACGCAGGGGCAAAGATCAAGCGATAGCGATCATTCCGCGGCTCGCGATAAACATTCCGCCAAATTCCGACGAATCCGCGCGCGCGGACTTCTGGCGAGAAACCAATATTATCTTGCCGCCCGATACCCCCACATCCTGGCGCGACATCTTCACGACCTCCACCACGGAAGCCAAAGTTGAAGCCAGCACGCAGTCCCTGCCGCTAGCCGACGCACTAAAGCACTTCCCAATCGCCCTACTAGGCGCAAACACAGCGCCCTCAAAACCCGCGTGACTGATTTTATTCAGAGCCGGGAGGCTCCCGCCTCCCGGAACCCAATTAGCCGTTGGCTATAACGCCCCAAAACACTTGTAGCGCCGGGCTTCAAGCCCGGCATCTTTCTTTTCATTCGCGCAGACCATGCAAAAAAACCAATCCCCACTCGAAGCAACTCGCCCGTCGATGCAGCCACTTTCTGCGCGTCGCCAGAAATTGCTCCAGCCCACTTTTCAGAACTTACCGGACAGGAGTATCCTTCTTGGCGGCGGTTCGTCCCCGTACCTGCCTCTTGGATTCGTAAATTGCGCGAGCGAAGTTTGCTCCTTCAAAGGTTTTTGATTGTCTAAACTCAATCTCCTAATCGTTGATGATCACGAACTCGTGCGTCGTGGTGTACGCGCCATGCTTCAGGCGCAACCGGGATGGACGGTCGTGGGCGAAGCGAGCAATGGCCAGGAAGCCATCGAAAAAGCCCATGAATTGAAACCTGACATCGTAGTTCTCGATATCGGCATGCCGCGTTTGAGTGGCCTTGAAGCTGCTCGCCGCATCGGGAAGCTCCTCCCTTATATAAAAATATTGATCTTGAGCATGCACGATTCGGAGGATATCGCGCGGGCAGTTCTGGAGGCTGGGGCGCGCGGTTACATCACCAAATCGGATGCCGCGCGCGATCTCGTTTCCGCAATCGAGGCTCTTCAAAAGAATAAGCCATTCTTCACTTCGCGAGTGCAGCAAATGGTGCTCGAAACCTACTTGTCCGGCGACTCCACAAAAAAACCGTCGGAACAGTCAGATGGAAAGCTGACTTCGCGGCAAACTGAAATCGTTCAGCTATTAACCGAGGGAAAATCTAGCAAGGAAATCGCTACGATTCTAAACCTTAGCGTTAAAACGGTCGAAACGCACCGCGCGAATATCATGCGCAAAGTGAAGTGCCATTCCATCAGCGAACTAGTCGTCTACGCCATTCGAAACAAAATTATTCAGCTCGATTGACCGATTCCCGCCCGGCCACCGCATAAGACTCTGGCCGGTCGCGTTATCGCTGGACTTGGCTGGCGCTGCTTTCCTCGCGCATCGCCCGAATGACAATCATTTCCACGTCAGTGGAGTACCACGGGCTCCGCACCACGTCGAAAGCCCCTTTCCCCACCGCATCGAAGTAAAGCTCCCATTCGCCGGTTCCGGTAGCCACCACAACGCGCGGAATCTTATGCTCTCCCAGATTCGCGTGAATCAAATCAGAATAAGAGCCCTCAGTGAGATGTTCATCGCAAAAAACAAGGTCAACCGACTGTTTCGAAAGGACTTCCATCACTTGGGTCAACGTCGAGCAGGTGATCACATCCGCCGATAACGCTTCGAGCGCCCGAACTAGCGGTTGGCGGACTTCAAAGTGCGGAGAGAGAACCACAATACGAACGTTTTTTCGCTGTGCATCCGGGGTGCTCGACACAGACTTTGGTGACATCGCTGTCTGGGTAGCAAATGAAGTCATAGGCTGGGGGTCCTTTCGTTTCTGTACTGCCCTTGTAAAGCGGTAGCTTACTTGTTAGACCATCAAGATCGCATCGTCAATACACGGTTTCCTGCAGTACTTTTGCGGCGTAAACGTAAGTATTTTGTCGCTAGGGTCTGGACGTCCGAGAAACATATGGCTCGCCAATACCAAACATATCCATCCATGAGCAGTTTCAAAATTCCTGTGGACTTGCCCATGAGTCGGGTACTGTTACCCACGGGTACCCGAAAAAACGAGCGCGACGTACCCAATCATCCCTATCGCGCGGAACTGCAAACCAGCGCACTCTAGTTTGCCAGCTTGACCATCCGAAAGTGGATTAGGGATTGGTTCGGCTTCAAAATTCTTTCTTTATGGAGGGGATTTGATGAAACTTGCAATCGGATTCTTCGTCTTAGCATTGATGGCGCTACCTGGCGTTGCCAAAGCTCAAGACAACAACATGAGCGACTCGTCGCAGAAGGCGACTGGTTGTTTAGCCAAGGGCACAGCGGCGAATGCGTACACTTTGACGGACGACAGCGGCAAGGTCTGGGTCCTTCACAGCAAAACCGTGCAGTTGGGCGAACACGTCGGACACACCGTCACCGTGACCGGAACACCCGTAACGCCCAAGTCCAAGGGTAACGGCGACAACGCATCGGGCGACGCTTCACAGTCGAACCATTTGCGCGTAACCGACCTCAAAATGGTGAGCGAAAGCTGCCAGAAGTAACGGCTGTAGTTAGGTTGTAAAGTCGCGGCGAAAGCCGCTTCGATGCCGGCTCGTGTAGGTTCAAGGTCCAGACCGCTGAACACGGTCTGAAGCAAGAAGCTACACGAGCCCGGCGCCATTCCGCAGCGGAAACCCAGCCTTCCTTTGCCTCACATTATTTCCCAATACTGTCAAACTGGTGTATGTATGACTGCTGTTTCGGGAGAATGATTCTGTGCGCATCTTGATCGCGGACGATCACGACCTGGTTCGTATCGGGCTGCGTCAGCTGTTGCTCGAGCGCCGAGGATGGGAGATTTGCGGAGAAGCGAAAACCGGGCGTGAAGCAGTAGACCTCGCCGTCGAAAAAGAGCCCGACGTGGTTGTGATGGACATCGAGATGCCGGAACTGAATGGCCTCGACGCGGCTCGCGAAATTCGAAAACGCCTGCCCAAGACAGAAATCGTTATTGTTAGCCTTCATCTATCCGACGAGCTAGCTTATGAAATCGTGCAAGCCGGCATACGAGGCTATGTCCTCAAATCAGATGCGAATCGTGAGCTTTTAACCGCCGTGGAAGCCGTCGCCCTGCATCGAACGTTTTTCACCACCAAAGTTTCGGAAATGGTGCTCGATGGTTTCTGCAATCGGAAGCCGCGCGCTAAACAGAATGGCGCACCCGGGCGTTTGACCAATCGCCAAAGAGAAATCGTTCAGCTCCTGACGCAAGGAAAAAGCAGCAAGGACGTCGCCGCCACCCTTAAAATCAGCGTGAAGACCGTTGAAACCCACCGAGCCGCGATCATGAAAAAGCTCGAACTTGGTTCCGTCAGCGAATTAGTACGATACGCGGTGAAAAATCAAATCATCGAAATCTAGAATGTTGGTTGCGAGGAGCGAGGTTCGTGGCGGCTCACTTCCCTTGAAGTCGCGATACAAAAAATTTCAGGAAGCGCGCAGAATCAATTCCCACCGCAACGTCAACATTCGGCTGAACCGGATTCACTCCCACCGACTCGAAATGATCACCGGCAGGGATCACTTTATCTACTGTGCCATGACGATTGCCGATAGTTTCACCGCGCGCAAATCGTCCCGCGGTTTCGACGTCCACGTGCATCGCTTTCGTTTGCAGTATGGACGGATCAATCACAGCTCCTACGGCCAGAGCATCGTGGATTGCGCCGCCTCCGAAACCGGTTCCCTGGTACAAACCAATCTGAAACTTCGCTACGGCGGCAGCAAATTTCGCTTCTGGCCCGGCATTTTTCTCGAGCTCGGCCACATCGGCGTTTTTCATCAGCGTAATTTCCGTCACGTCAAGGCCCACCATCGTCACCGGCCATCCCGCGTTGAAGACAACATCCGCGGCTTCGGGATCGCAAAACACGTTGAATTCGCTAGCGCCGTTTACGTTTCCTCCTGAAATCGAGCCGCCCATCAGGACGACTCCTTTCACCAGCGGAACGATTGATGGATCCTTTAGCACCGCCAGCGCAATATTTGTTTCCGGCCCAACCGGTATCAACGTGATTTCGTGCGGATATTTGTGAACGAGATCAATGATCAAATCAGCACCGAAGCGCGGGTCGGCTTTACACCGCGACGCTGGAAGCTCGGCGCCTCCGAGTCCATGAGGGCCGTTCCAGAATGGTTCGCTGACAAGCGTTCCGTGTAGTGGGCCCTTCGCTCCTTCAGCCACAGGAATATCGCATCGGCCAGCGAGAGATGTAATCCCCAAAGCGTTGTCGAGGCCAACCGGGGCGAGCACATTTCCGGCAACTACCGTGATTGCTTCGACGTGAACTTCCGGCGAATTTAAGGCGAGGAGAATCGCGAGCGCATCATCCGTGCCTGGATCAGTGTCAATGATGACGCGTTTCGGCGCTTGGGCGCGCGCGGCTTCGAGCCCAACGAGGTGAAGTGCCGCTACAGTGAAAGCGACTGCGAAGATGCGCGTTATTCTTAGTTTTATTTTAAACATTGAGATGCTCGTCCCCCCCGGAGTCCGGCATGCTACAGCACGTTTTCTGCTCTGACTACTCAATTTGCACTGTCCTGTGGATGTTTCAGCGACGTAACGACTCCGTAGCGCGTTCCACCCAAGGAGAATCCGACTTGTCAAGGTTCAGACTCGTAGATTTTCGCGTCCAAAGAAATTGTCAAAACGCTTGACTCAAACAACCATCCTGTTGTATTTAACCTAAGAGTTAAATACAAATGGCTACGGATCACCTCAGCGCTACCTTCGCGGCACTCGCCGATCCCACCCGGCGCGCCATTCTTGCTCGCCTGGTTTCTGGCGGCGCTTCGGTGACGGAGTTGGCCGAGCCTTTCGACATGAGCCTCCCTGCAATTTCCAAACATCTCAAAGTGCTCGAACGCGCGGGCCTGATTGCGCGCGGTCGCGAGGCGCAATGGAGGCCGTGCCGGCTGGAGGCGGGTCCGCTCAAGGATGTTGCGGACTGGACGGAGGGTTATCGGCGCTTCTGGGAAGAAAGTTTCGATCGTTTGGACGATTATCTTCGCGAATTGAAAAACAAGGAGAAGAAACATGGCCGAAAGCACGGGCAGTAAATCTGTCGCAGCAAACGGAGTTGGGATGGAAGTGAAGTTCACGCGCGTCTTCGACGCGCCGCGGGGACTCGTTTTCAAAGCCTGGACCGATCCAAAGCATGTGGCGCAGTGGTGGGGTCCGACTGGATTTACGAATCCGCGCTGCGAATTGGACGTGCGGCCCGGCGGCGCCATACGGATTGATATGCGCGGACCAGACGGCACGGTGTATCCGATGAGCGGGGTATATCAGGAAATCGTGGAACCCGAACGGCTGGTCTTCACGAGCATCGCGCTCGATGAAGCGGGTAATCCGCTGTTCGAAAATCTGAATACCGTGACTTTCGCTGAGCACGCAGGCAAGACCACTATCACGTTGCAGACGCGCGTTATGAAATCCACGGACAAGGCCCTTCAGTATCTCAACGGAATGGAAATCGGCTGGAGTATGACGCTCGATCGTCTCAAAGCGCACATCATGAAAATGGCGAAAGGAGATAAATCGTGACGAATGCAACTGCCGCTCACGCCGAAAATCTCGCTGACCGCGAACTCATCATCACGCGGATCTTCGATGCGCCGTGCGAACTCATCTGGAACGCATGGAGCGATCCTGAACAAATAGTGAAATGGTGGGGGCCGCGAGGCTTCACGACCACGATTGACGAAATCGACGTGAGGCCGGGTGGCGTATGGCGGCACACCATGCACGGGCCCGACGATACCGACTATCCCAATAAGAACGTGTTTATCGAAGTGGTGAAGCCGGACCGCATCGTTTATTCGTTGACGGGTGGCAAACAGGGTGATCGCGGCACTCAAGCTGAAGTGACGTGGACTTTTGAGGCGCAAGGCGCTAAGACTACGCTTACTTTGCGAATGCTCTTCCCGTCTGCGGAAGTTCGGGAGCATGTAGTCAAGACTTATGGCACCATCGAGGGAGGAGAGCAGACTCTCGATCGCCTTGGCGAGCTGTTGGCGAGAAATTCTTAACGCAACGCGGGTTGAATCTATGTAGCGCTGGCGAACACTCGTTGTCGGAATCGGACAAGCGATAGATCGTATGAGACAGCGAGTGTTTTGCAATCGATTTATAATCAATTACATGCGCGGCTGTGTGCTTGGTGCATCTCTTGCAGTCCATCTAACGGAGTTGTGTCGCTGATAGCAAGAACAGTTATGGAGGCCGGCAAATTGATGTCGGAAAGATTTTAGTAGCTCGGACAGCAGGCTCGACCTAAACAGAAGCGATGATATATTCCGCTATCGCAAAAGGGCCTGGTTCGGGATAAGTAAATATGTTTGTCGCATGAGCGTTGGGGGCGATCTAGCAACAAAAATGAAGGAGCAATCGTTATGAGCGAAAGCCACCCAAATCATTCGCGGTTCCGCGAGACCATTCCGACCTTCTTGCGCGACATAAAATTCGCGATCCGTTCGCTCGCGCGCGCCAAGGGACTTGCGCTCACCGTTGTACTGACGCTGGCGCTCGGCATCGGCGCAAACGCCGCCATCTTTAGCGTGGTTCGTGGAGTGCTGCTTCGCCCTCTCGTCAATCGCGATGAGAACCGATTGATCTATATCCGCCAAAGTGCGCGCGGCATCGGCGCCGACAACACCACGTTTTCTGTGCCGGAAATTCAAGATTTGAAATCGAGTGTCAAATCTGTGAATGAGTTCGGCGACTTCTCCACCATCGGCTTCACCATGGTAGGCCTCGGCGAGCCGCGCGAGGTCCGCGCGGGCGTCGTGGACGGATCGTATTTCGATGTGATGGGGCTGCACCCAATCCTCGGTCGCCTGCTTGATGCGCGCGACGATGGGCCGAACGCTGCCGGCGCAGCGGTGCTCACCTATCGCTTCTGGACGGCGGGACTCCACAGCGATCCCACCGTGCTCGGCAAAAATATCAGGCTCGGCACGCGCACTGCCACGATCGTCGGCGTACTCGAGCCGTCAGTTCCCTACCCCGCGGAAACTGAGATCATCGCCAACGTGGTCACCAGCCCGCACCATCTTTCGGCCACGATGGTGACCGGCCGAGTCCATCGCATGACCGAGCTGTTCGGGCGCCTCGCACCTGGAGCAACTCTCGAATCCGCGCGCGCTGAATTGCGCGGGGTCCACACGACGATGGTTAAAGATCATCCCGAAGCGTATTCAGCGAATGCAGATTTCCGGATTGATGCCGTGCTGCTGCGTGATCAAGTAACGTCGGGCGCGAGGAACGTGCTCTTGATTCTGCTTGCGGCGTCTGGGCTCGTGTTCATCATCGCCTGCTCGAACGTGGCCAACCTGATTCTCGCGCGGACGGTTCGGCGCGAAGGTGAACTTTCGGTACGCGCGGCGCTCGGAGCAACCACTGGCGCATTGCGGCGGACTTTGCTGACCGAAAGCCTCGTGCTATGCGGCGCTGGCGCGTTGCTCGGGGTGCTCAGCGCGTGGCCCATCGTTGCCATCCTGGCTCGCTACGCTTCCCGTTTTTCTGTCCGCGCGCTCGATCTGAAAGTTGACTCGAGCTTGCTCTGGGTGGGTGCCGTGTTGGCGGTGGTCGCAGCTGTTATTTTGGCATTCGTCCCGCGGCTGCCAAAAGCTGATGGTTCACACGGATTCAGCCTCGCTAGCGGCGGTACGCGAATTACAGGCAGCACCAGCCGCCGGCTGCGCGCTTTCGCCGTCATCCAGATCGCCGCATCGTTTGTGCTGCTAGCCGGCGCCAGCATGCTGCTCACGACGTTGCTCGCACTGCAAGCGGCACGAACCGGATTTGACACGCGCCGCGTGCTCGCAGTGAACGTGCCCGTAGTCGAGTACGGACGGACACCCGATCAAATCGTCAATTTCTACAAGGAAGCGATACGTCGCATCGAAACGCTTCCTGGCGTGGATAACGTAGCTCTGGGCACCGCGGTTCCGTGGCGTGACTCTGGGCAATTCGGCCCCGGGTCTGGATTTCAATACACCGCGGACGGGCACATGCACGGACCCGGCGAAGATGATCCACGCGCACAACTTCAGACCATCTCGCCGGGATTTTTCGCATCGCTTGGCGTCCCGATTATTGCCGGTCGCGATTTCAACGACAACGATCGCAGGGATAGCGAGCCCGTGGTTATCGTGAGCCAAAGCGTGGCGCAGCGCATGTTTCCGGGTCAAGATGCAATCAATCACCACATCATATGGACCGATCCGGTGATGAAATTCATCGACATCAGCGCGGTCCCGCGGCGGATCATCGGGGTGGCGGCGGATGTGGATGACGACCACGTCATTCCGGGTCCGTCTCCAACGGTTTACCATTCATTCCAACAGGAACAAATCTGGGGCGGCCGGCTATTCGTTCACACGCGCATGAATCCGTATGCGCTGGTGACGCCGATCACCGGCATTATTCGCGATCTTTCCGCGGACCAGCCAGTTGAGCGCGCGGCAACCCTTGAAGACATCCGCGCGGAAGTGCTCACGCCAGATCGGCTGAACACTTTGGTGTTCGGCGGCTTTGCGGTGGTGGCGCTGGCGATTGCTATCGTCGGCGTCGCGGGCGTTCTGGCGTTTTCGGTGAGCGGACGGACGCGTGAATTCGGCATTCGGCTCGCGCTCGGAGCGCAGCCGCGGAACCTGCTCACGGATGTCGTCACCGAAGGCGCCGTAATGGCTGGTATAGGCGTAGTCGCTGGCGCGCTGTGTGGATACGTTCTCGCGCGCTTTGCAGGCAGCTATTTCCTGGACATTCGCGTTCCTAGTCTGATGCCGGTGGTCGCATCGGCGCTCGTATTGCTGGCCGCCGCGGTGGTCGCGTCGATGCTGCCGGCCAGGCGCGCCGCGCGAGTTGACGTCACGGAAGCTCTGCGCTCGGAGTGACGCCGGGACCGGGATAGATTTTCATTCACGGAGGGAATTGCTGCGCGCATCTAACAGCGATTCCGCCGCTGCCCGGTGACCGCGCGTTTTAAATTCTTCGATTAACCAAAAGTTTGCGGAATATGCTACTTTCCTTTCCCACGAAGTCTTGGGAAATCCAAGATCGACAGTCTCGCCGCGATTGGTGCCTAGGCAAGTTTCGCGGTCATGGATCTCACTATATGCGCAAACGTACCTTAGTCAGATTCCTCGCACTTCTGCTCTCGTTCAGCGCTCGCGTCGCATTTGCGCAGGATAAAGATACCGGCCAAGCATTTCACGTTCGGTGCCTCGCCGGCCTGCCGAATATCAAACACAACGCCCATGGGCTCCTATCAATTCAGGACGCCACGCTGCACTTTGACGCCGGAAAGCATCGCGCTGACGTGCCTATCTCTTCGATAGCAGATGTTTTTACCGGTTCGGAAACCACGGATGCTGGTGGAATGCTGGGCCAAGCTGCCAAGGGAGCCGCCGCAGCCGCACCGTATGATAGCGGAGCCGCCCTCACTTTGCTCCTGCGCGAAAAAGTTGACGTGTTGACGGTAACCTTTCGCGATTCCAATGGCGGCCTGCACGCCGCAATCTTCGCCTTACCGAAAGGCGGCGCCCAGCAGGTTCGCGCAGATCTCACCGCGCAAAATACCCACACCGCGACCTCTGCTAACCCTGACACGCGCTCGCCCGCCGCCTCAAGAAGGTCCGTGGTTGATCCGAAGGCCACTGCCGGCCCGGACCAATCAGCCGACCACTCTAAGCCGGCGATTCTCATTGAACCGGTCATCGCCGTGGGCGTAGCGATCCCTGCCGCATTTCGCATGGCCACCTATGAAGATCTGATTGACCGAATCCAGCGCAGTGGTCTTTTCGGCGAGGTTTACCGCAGCGGCGATCGCTCTGCCGCAAACAGCCCTAATCTCCTGACCCTGCGCACAGAAGTTGACGAATTCAAGGAAGGCAGCCAGACGGTTCGGGAGCTCACTTACGTTCTTGGCAATACGAAAATCGCGCTGCATGTCAGGCTAACGCGTCCGGACGACACTGACGTCCTGAACCAGAAGATTGCAGGCAAAGTTCTTTTTTTCGGCGAAAATCTCGGTGTCACTCATGACGTCGCGAAACGTACCGTGAAGGTACTGCGCAAGAATCCTGAAATTCTTCGCAGCACTTCGCCGACGTGAGTCCCCGTTCCCTTTTTCCGCACGGCCGAAGACGGCCACTCTCTTACAATGAGCTATCACAACGCTCGGAATGTGTGATATGTCCGAACACAGTGAGGACTATAACCCACAGAGGACAAAAAGATTGGATCCAAACAAGAAAGCCACCTTCGGTTGGCTTGCCGTCGCCATCATGTTGTGTTTCGCCTCTCCAAGATCAGCTCGCGCCCATGATGTGCCGCGAAGTGAATCGCGTATCGAGGTTCACGGCCACGAAGTCCGCGTCGAATTCAGGCTAGACCTTCTTGAGCTGGGTTACGTCGACACCAAGGGAACGGGATTTATATCCACGGACGAGCTGGATAATTCGATCAGCCGAGTCTATGGGGACTTCAGGAAGTATTTTATCGTCGGAGCTCCCGACCCTCCCGTTCAGGTAACTCTCGAACGGTACAGAGTGGTTGAGGATCATGTGGTTGAATTGGAATTGGCGTACGAATTCTCGCATGACGTCACGGAGCTGACGCTGACTTCCACGCTCCATCAGATTACACGACCGATTCACCAGGATCTCGCCAATGTGAATATGAACGGGACGCTCGAGGAAGCAGTGCTGAATGCCTCGAATCCGACTGTGACGTTTAACTCGGGCGAACCAAACGCCCTTCGAACGTTCGGTAGCTTTCTGCGCCTCGGGATCATGCACATCTTCGCCGGATACGATCATCTGGCATTTCTCGTCGGTCTGCTGATTGTCACAACCAATCTTAAATCGCTAATCAAGATCATCACCGCGTTTACAGTGGCGCACAGTATCACCCTGGCGCTCGCCACTCTCGATATCGTTGAGCTCCCGACGCGGCTCACCGAGAGCGTGATTGCACTCAGCATTGCCTACGTAGCGGTCGAGAACTTACTGGGAATGCGCGCGATCGCGCGTTACCGCATCGCCTTTCTTTTCGGTCTAGTGCATGGGTTCGGCTTTTCGAGTGTTTTGCGGGAGATGGGACTCTCCCGGAGCCACCTGGCGCTCTCGCTATTTTCGTTTAATCTTGGAGTGGAAATTGGACAGCTCGCCTTCGTCCTCGTTCTGTTTCCTTTGATCATCTATATGACCTCTTCCAGCTTGCAGCGGCGGTTTCAAGTAAGCGTTTCTCTGATCGTGTTGTGCCTCGCAACGTTTTGGTTCGTTCAACGCGCGTTTCTCGCCTAGTTAAGGAGAGGGCCATCCGCAAAAGAATTGCTCTACTGGCGGCTTGCGTTCTTTTAATCGCGGTACTCCTGTGGCGAATGGGAGGCTCGGATCGGCCAAAATCTTTCGTGCAGGTTCGAGGGTCCGGAGAAAATTTGGTGATCGCGGCCACCGGTGACTGGCTCACGCAGGCGCGACTTCCCTCCGGCACGACAGACCGGGGTTTTGAGGGTGTCGTTGATGCTGTAAGAGGCGCCAGCATTGGGTTGACGACCCTCGAAGAAAATTTGCTCGATGAGAAGAATATTCCGCAGGCCGAAGCGCCGGGCACGATCCGCTGGCCGTATGGATCCAAGCGTCAGGCCGAAGATCTGAGACGCGTCGGCATAACCGTGGTCTCCCTCGCGAACAATCATGCTACCGATTACGGAATTGAAGGCATGAAACAGACTCAGGAGATACTCGACGCACAAGGTTTGCATCACATCGGATCCGGAACTGATTTAGCCATGGCCGAAGCGCCAGTCAATCTGGGTGCCGCACCGCGCCGCGTCCCGGTGCTTGCCATCACAACTTCCGCTTCTCCGGAAGCGCGTGCCACACGCTCGCGTGGCGAGATTTTAGGCCGGGCCGGCGTAAACGCGCTCAGATACTCGCCGGACGTGACCCTCGATCCAGAAACGTTTGCGACTCTGCAACGCTCTCCGATCGCCACAAAATCGACCCAACGTGACCAGCTGATTCTGTCTGGAACGATTATCAAGAAAGGGCCAAAAACCTCCGTGCAGTTGGTACCGAACGAGCAGGACGTGCACGACATTCTCGATCAGGTGAGACTTGCACGCACCCAATCCGACGTCGTAGTCGTCATGCTTCATAGTCACGAGCCAAGTAACCAGAGCGACGTTCCCGCTGAGTTCGTCCAATCGTTTGCTCACGCGATGATCGATGCCGGAGCGAGCCTCGTAGTGGGAAGCGGTCCGCACCAACTTCGCGGAATCGAGGTATACAAGTCGGGCGCGATCTTCTATAGCCTGGGCAATTTCGCGTTTGATTACGCCGCGGTCGATGCGCGCTCCGCCGATGTTTACGAGGCGGGAATGGATTTATTTCAATTGGCGATGGGCGCTGTAGGTAGCATGGGAAGCTTCAGAGTCCCGCAAACTGACGAACCGATTTGGTGGCAGAGTGTGATGGCGGTTACAACTTTCGAGCGAGGCGCCCTCAAGTCAATTCGGCTTCAGCCGATTGATTTGGGAGTCGATCTGCCGATCGCCCGGCGTGGAATTCCCCGAATCGCCTCGCCTGAACACGCGGACGAAATTCTGCAGACCATTGCTAGGCTGTCGCAGAGTGTTGGGACAGAAATTTCCGCAAAAGACGGATCAGCCGACGTGCGCTTGAATAAACAGGCTCCGTGAGCCGATCTCGAGCCCTCGCATCAGGATGTCTGTGCATGTCATATACGAAGAATTCCGCCAGGAGGGCCATTCGTAGAAGCGTCGCAGTTTTCCTGCGTTTCCAACGCTGGCCATCGTCGGACTGTCATTGGGCGCCACCGCTCGCGCTGGTGATTTCTTATTACAATGAATTATGTTGACACGCAATTTTTGCAATGCTAGGCTGCGCCTCCGTAATTCGGAATGCTGGAGTTTCGGGTCCTATCGCACCAGTTCACTCCCGAACGTCATTGGCAACGCAGCGGGTCGAGGCTCAGAATTCCGATTGTGAATTATTGTCAGTGCGGGTGGAAAGTCACGGCAGAGCTTTGGCTTGGGACCTCAAGAGAGCGCATAGAGGGCGGAAAATGAAAACGAATAGTTCGCGAACTTTGGTCCGGTGTTTCGTCGCGGCTGGTCTGGTTGGAGTCTGCTTGGGCCTCGCTTTCTTCCTCCTGCGCGGGGCCGTGGTTGCCGCGCAAGATCAAGGCCGGGATCCTTTGGCCACGAACGTTCCGGACGGATTTACCGTCGCGGCCGTCGGCGACATTATCGAGGCCCACCCTGCAACGCCAAATCCGGAAAATAAGCCCATCGCTGCGATATTTCATTCTGCAGACGTCGCTGTCGGAAATTACGAGGGCGCCATTGTGGATTACCGGCAATATAAGGTTCCGCAAAATATTATCAGCCACTATTGGGCGCTCAATGGAGAGCCAGGAGTGGCAAAAGATCTAAAGGCGATGGGGCTCGACATGGTGGGACGCGCTAACAACCACCAGAGCGATTGGGGTATCGATGGCGCGCGCGAGACTGACCGTTGGCTGGATGAAGCGGGCATTGTTCACGCCGGCGACGGAGAGACGCGGGATCTGGCTCGCGAGGCGCAATATTACGATACGCCAAAAGGCCGCGTAGGATTGATTTCGATCAACTCGTCGACTTCGGATCCACAGCAAATTCCAATTAACGCAAATGGAAAGATGCCGCCGCGACCAGGAGCCAATCCTCTCCGTTTGATTCGCTACACCATCGTTACTACGGATCAAATGGAAGCTCTGCGTAAGATCCGCGATGCTTATCCGAGGAGCAGCCAATCCGGGAATAATCGAAACGTCGCGGCGGACAGCCTTTCAGCGCCGGTCTACGAATTTATGAATACATTGGGGCCTGATGAACTTTATCTCTTCGGAACGTGGTACCGAATCGGGGACAAGCCCGGATTCAGCTACAAGATGAATCCTCTCGATGAACGCGAGATTTTGCAGAGCGTTCGAAGCGCAAAACAGAATTGCGATTTTTTGATTGTGATGATCCACGCGCACCAAGAGCCCGGAGCGGACTTCATCACTCAAATTTCACATGAGGCCATTGATGCAGGCGCGGATGAATGGGTAGGAACGGGGCCGCACCATATGCTGGGGATTGAGCTTTACAAAAATAGGCCAATATTCCACAGCTTGGGTGACCTGTTTTTTGAAATTAACCTCGCAACCCAACCGTCTTCGCAGGAAGAGCGTGAATCCTACGGGCCGGAAATCGCGGAAATGGACGACGCCAGTTTTTCCGCTAACTTTTGGGATCACATGACTCGCGAACCCATCTATGCTAGCGCGATCGTCGTTTCTCGATTCGATCACAACCAATTGTCGGAGCTTCGAATCTATCCGATTGATCTGGGATGGGAACGGCGCCGCGCCGATCGTGGATCCCCGAGAATCCCGTCACCTGAACTGGCCCAAAAGTTCCTTCAAGAGCAGCAAAAGGATTCCGAGGCATACGGCACGAAAGTCTCGATCGAAGGCAATGTTGGCGTGATTAAATTGGCGCCAATGGCGAACAACGGCAGCGAGAAGCACTGATGAAAGTCGCGTCGTAGTTCGCCTGGGTAGACACACCACTCTCGATGAGCGAAATCGGCGATGAACTTGCAATGATTAGCGCCAGCTCGCTTCGCATTCCCAATGCGAAGCGAGCGGCGAAAACAAATATTGGCAGCACCGCGGCATTCGACGAAATGCTGCGTCTTTCCCAACAAGATCCCGACCGCTTTTGGGCTCGTGCCGCCTTAGAACTCGATTGGATAAAGCCATGGCACACCATCCGTAAAGGCGACCTTCCGCATTTCGAGTATTTCTGCGGCGGCATTGGGAATCCGTGCGCGAATATGCTCGACCGCCATTTGAAAAACGGCGCGGACAACAAAGTCGCGCTGATCTGGGAGAGCGAGAGTTTCGAAACAAAGTTCTATACCTACCGGATGCTGTACCACGAAGTGAATCGCTTCAGTAACGTGCTCATCGGTCTGGGCCTGAAAAAGGGCGATCCCGTCGCGATCTTCCTGCCAAATCTTCCGGAGACAGTCATCGCGGTCCTCGCTTGTTTCCGCCTAGGGATCGTCTTCAACACGATTTTTTCGGGATTTTCGCCGGAGTCGTTGAAGAACCGTGTTGAAGGATTTGAGCCGAAGGTGATCATCACTGCCGATGCCGTCCGCAGGCGGGGCAAGTTAATTACGCTCAAGAACAAAGTTGACGAAGCAATACAATCGGTTTCAAGCGTGCAAGCGGTGGTGGTCGTAAAGCGAACTGGCGCTGCGGCGAACATGAAAGCCGGTCGAGATCATTGGTGGGACGATTTGATGCTGAAAGCCAGCCCCGAGTGCGCTCCGGAGCCGCTCGAAGCCAATGAGCCCGCTATCGTTTTCTACACGAGTGGCACCACCGGCAAACCGAAAGGCGTCATTCACTCCGGCATGGGTTTTCTCGTCAACTGCTACATCTACGCGAAGTACCAGTTGGACCATCATCCGAACGACGTGCTGTGGTGTACGGCCGATATTGGTTGGTTGACGATGCATATCTGGGGCATCGTCGGCGCATTATCAAACGGAGTTACAACGATTTTCTACGAAGGCGCGTTAGATTGGCCGCACCCGAATCACTTCTATAAAGTGGCCAACAAATATCACGTGAACAAGCTTATGACCGCTCCGACGGTGGTACGCGGACTAATGCGCCATGGCGATTCACTCGGCGAAGCCAACGATTTGCCCGACCTCGACACGATCTGCGTTCTCGGCGAGCCGCTTAATCCTGAGGCCTGGCATTGGACCGATGAAAAACTTGGCAAAGGGCGCGCGTATATCAACAACATGTGGGGACAAACGGAGCTCGGCGGATGCCCGTTGTCCAGTGCTGCCTGGCTGACTCCGATGAAGCCTGGGTCCTGCGGCACTCCATTTTTTGGCGCGAATTTGGATGTAGTTGACGATGAGGGGCGGTCGCTCGGCGCGAACGTGCCAGGTAACCTTGTCGTCGTTGCACCGTTCCCGACGCTTGTGCGCGGTCTCTGGAAACAGCCTGAACGTTATGTTCATGAATATTTCGAGCGAATTCCAGGATGCTATTGCACGTACGACGCGGCGGTTAAAGATAAAGACGGCCACTTTTGGGTGCTAGGCCGCACGGATGATGTAATCAACGTGGCGGGACACCGGCTGAGTACGATGGAAATCGAGAGCGCGATTATGGAATGCGAAGGCGTCGCGGAAACTGCCGTCATCGGCGTACCAAATGAGATAAAGGGCTCGATACCCGTCGCGTTCGTGATTCTTCGAACAGGGCGCGAGCCATCGGTGGAAATGAAGCAGAACGTATGCGCCCGAGTAGAGTCAGCAATCGGCAAGATCGCCGTGCCCGGAGTGATCTACTTCAGCGAGGTCCTACCCAAAACATCCAGCGGCAAAATAATGCGCCGCCTCTTGCAGGAGATTGTGACCACTGGCGCGGCACGCGGCGACATCACCGGCCTTGAGGACATCGGAGTTATAGAAAAGATCCGAAGCGTGGTGAGTGCAAGCTAGGCCAAGCAAGAAAAATTTAAAAGTTGTTACGCCTGGTATCTTCCCTCTTTTTACCGATGCCTCTACTATCCTTTGAACGGAGTGCGACATGAACAAAGGATGGCAATCGCTTCAAGTATCAATCGACGGGCAAGTCGGACGTCTCCTCCTGAATCGGCCCGACGCTCTGAACGCCTTGAATTACACGCTTGTTCTTGAAATCGAACAGGCCGTTCGCGAGCTAGGAAATCAGGTGAGAGTCATCCTGATAGAAGGAGCAGGCAAGCACTTCTGCGCTGGAGCCGATTTGCGTTATGTCGCCGAAACGCAACGGATGCGCGAGTTCATAGAACAAATTAACCGCGCATTCTTTTCCATCGAGGAAGCGCCAGTTCCGGTAATTGCAGCCATCCAAGGTTATGCGCTGGCAGGAGGTTTCGAACTAATGCAGGCTTGCGACATCGTCATCGTCGCGGATAACGCCGTAATTGGAGATCAGCATTCCAACTTTGGGCTCATACCCGGCGGCGGCGGAAGCCAGCGATTGCCGCGGCTCATCGGCCGGCAACGAGCGCTAGCATTACTTCTGAGTGGCGCACGTCTGTCCGGAAGCGAAGCGGTTGCGTGGGGTTTGGCATATCGGTCAGTGCCTTCGGCCGAGTTACGCGAGCAGAGCGTGGCTCTGGCGCGAAACCTTGCCGCGAAGAGCCGAGGCGGATTGAAGGCAATGAAATACTTGGTGAATCGGGGAGCGGAAAAACCATTGAACGAGGCGATTGACCTGGAAGTGGATACGTTTCTGGAGTGGATTAGAAGCCGCGATGCCCAGGAAGGATTGCGCGCCTTTCAGGACCGGCGATCCCCCCGCTTCGAATAACGCGAACTTTCATCAGATTAAGAGCGCCCTTTTCAGTTCGCCAAGCCCCGTCACTTTTATGTACTGGATAAAAGTTCGCGGCGGCGGCGCCAATAGCGCGCTAGTCCATACCAATTTTGCCGCGACGATATCGAATGTTCGAACCAGAGAGCTTCTTCCGCAGTCACCAACGTAGACATTTCAGCTTTCACCATTTCTGAAAAGCCTTGCGCGCGGCTCGCATCATCTCTGTCGCGGTCGAGTGACAAACGAACAAATTCGCTCCAGCGCTCGAGGCGATTGCGAAACTCAGTCATATGCCATTTTACGTTGCCCGCCAAACCGAAATGAGTCAGGAACAAGTGCTGTGGATCGCGGCTTTCTATCAGATCCGCGCTTTCATTTAACTGCGCCAGATCAACATCGGGCGGCGGCGTCGCGGGATACACATAAGAGTCGGTGATACGGACACCCGCCGCGTCTCCCACAAACGCTACCTTGCTATCCATTTCGAAATAGCTAACGTGATGGATCGCATGCCCCGGAGTGTAGAGAGCTTCAAATCCTCTCTCTCCGATGGTGATCTCCTCGCCGCCGTTTAGTATAGAGAGATTCCGCGCAGGCACTGGTTTGAATGCCCCCCAGAATTCTTCTATGTTTGAACCGAACACGCGCGACGCGCTTTTCAAAAGCCGCGAGGGGTCTATCAAATGCGCGGCGCCTCGCTCGTGTACAAAGACGCGGATTCGGGGATTTTGTTCGACGAGTGTGCCAGTCGCGCCTGCATGATCGAAGTGAATGTGAGTGAGCAGGATCGTCCGGATGTCTGAGACGGATGCCCCTCTCGCATTCAGATTGCGCACCAGTTCGTCAAGAGTGGACGAAGGGCCGGGGTCTATAAGCGCAAGCTCTTTCCCACAGTCGAGCATGCAGCACGCGATGTAACGGTTGCGATTGCCGTGCTTCAGGTCAATCGTAACGTTCGACGCCGAGAAATTGTCCACCAGTTCGCCCACTCGGATATTTCTACCATATAACGCCGCTCTTAGTTTGCACCGTCGTCTTAAATTGATAGATAGCCTTCTAATTTCGACCTCTAACGTCTTCGCATCTTCAATATTACACCCTGTGCGCGGCGGGATGACAACTAGAACGTGATAATTGGACATTGCGTATCGCGACGCACCCGTCGCGGTGCATCCGAGCGTCACTCACGATGCATTTATTATCGCCAGCGTCTACGGATCTCGCACTGTCACCGATCGCGCGCCGGGATGTTTTTGCATGCTGAATACGTACTATTCTGTGACAAATATCTCCTGGGAACTCAGCTTGCTTGGAACCAGCGGCGTTTCGCTGCACGCGTAGAGCGCCGGGTTGGTTCGTTCATCGCAATTCATTTGCTGGCTCTGTCTTCTTATGTTATTGACACGTATGCCTTTGAAACCGACCATCGCGGCTATCTGGAATTGAAAAGCTAAGGTATTCTAGGCGATGATGTTAGACTTCAAATGCCAATGTACTTCGATTGCCATAGCCAGCCGTTCCTTAGAATCGGCAGCGACGTTCGATCGACTTAACCGTGGCACGCCTGGCAATGCGTCCCTGGGGGAAGAACTACGCGATTTCGGAATTGGCAGCACACAGGCGCGTTGCCATAATCGAGGGCCCAGACCGAAACCTCCACAGATCCCGGCAGGCACCAATCATATGGTCAATATTACACTCTCACCGCTGTTGCCAGAGATAATGCAATAATCTTCTTGACAGCAATCTTCAATTGGAGATAGATTGCGCGCCATCGCATCTCCGCAGAAAAGGTGATAGCTCGTATCGAAAATACGCATCAAACCGTGCACGCACGACCTGCGGCGTCTTGGTGGAATCGCTCTGCGGCTGAGCTCCGTCTGTACTCGGGGGACACATGAAGCGTTTACCTGTTGTTGTTTTCTTCGCCGGATTTCTCTGCGCATCGTCTGCTTTCGCGCAAACTGGCGGGACCGGAGCTCTCACGGGCTTCGCTAAAGATCCTTCGGGCGCTGTGATTTCCGGGGCCAGCGTGACCATCACAAGTAATCAGACGGGCCAAACTCGCACTGAGATCACTGGCACTAACGGCGCCTACACTTTCCCGTTGTTGCCGCCGGGCACCTACAAAGTGGAGTTCAAGGCCAACGGTTTCAAAACCCTCTATATAAACGCGGCGCAGGTTAACGTTACCGAAACGGATGAGGTCGATGGAACTCTGGTTGTTGGAAGCGTCGAGCAATCCGTGACTGTTTCTGAAGTCGCTGAAGTGCTCCAAACACAAACGTCGACTGAGGGAACAGTGGTGGGGAGCAAGGAAATCAGCGACCTCCCGTTGACCACTCGAAACTACACTCAGGTACTGTCGCTGTCCCCCGGCGTGACCAGCAACGTCACCAACGCTGCAAATCTTGGAGCAGGGTCCTCGCAGCTATTTGTGAACGGGAGTATTTACTCAGCCAATAATTTTCAGATGGACGGCCAGCAGACCAACAATTTCGGCTCGGGCACGGACAACGCCGAATACACTTTCTATGCCGAACTCGCCATTCCCAACCCGGATGCGATTGCCGAATTTAAGATTCAAACGTCCCAGTACGATGCGGGCTCCGGACGAAACGTGGGAGCGAACGTAGATGTAGTGACTAAGTCAGGATCGAATTCGTTCCACGGGGCGGCGTGGGAGTTTTTGCGAAATACAGATTTGGATGCGAATTCCTTTTTTAGTAATGCGTCCGGCCAGCCCCGTGCTGTCATGCGGCAGAATCAATTCGGCGGAAGCGTCGGCGGCCCCATTCTCAAGAACAAGCTATTTTTCTTCGGCTCGTACCAGGGAACGCGTCAGGCCAACGGATTATCGTCGGACAGCCAGTCCACGCCGTTTCTACCGAGTCAGCTTTTTGGTGTTGACCGCAGCACCGCAACAGCCGCGACTTACGGCGCCCTGTTCTGCGGAGTAAACGGTGGCATGGGAGTCAACGGCGGCGCTGTTGCGTGCGACGGCTCGAACATCAATCCGGTCGCCCTCGCTTATCTTCAGCAGAAAAGGCCCAACGGACAATACTGGATTCCCGATCCGCAGAATCCGAATGGTTCTTCGATATTCACGGAGCCAGCGATATATTTGGAAGACCAGTTCCTGGTCAACCTTGATTACATCGTAACGCCCAGGAACACCTTATCCGAGCGTGTGTTTTGGTCCCGTGACCCTCAGATACTTTCAATTGATTGCGGCGCCACATGCCTGCCGGGCAATCCAGGAATCATCAAGAGCAACACCTTCAACGGCGTCTTGAAGCTGACTTCAGTACTAACGCCCAATATTGTCAACGAAGTGAGAGCTGGATTTACACATTCGCTGTGGCACGACAGCAGTTCCCAGTTTGTAACGCCACAGCAAGTCGGCATGACGCCATTAAACGGATGGCTCAACGAGCTTCCTGAGATCACGATCAATGGACTTTTTTCGATGGGCGGAGCCGCATCTGACAATGGTTATTCGGCTCCAACCACATACCTGGTTGCTGACCACATTTCCTGGAACCACGGAATTCACACAGTCCGCTTGGGATTTGAAGGAGAGGACGTCCGGTTCGTAGAGTCAGTAGCCGCGGTTGCCCGCGGAGAAATCACCTTCGCCAGTTTTAATGACTTTCTGCTGGGGCAGAATGCCACACAAAACGGAACGGCCGCAGCAGGAGACCCGATGAGCAACATTTCAACCACGGGTCCACTGGAGAGCGAGTCGGTGCCGGGCGGGGTGTACGGCTCATTTAGAGTGAAGGACTATGCAGCCTTTGGTCAGGATGACATTAAGTTGACTCGTCGGCTGACGGTGAACCTGGGCTTGCGATGGGAGTACTTTGGCGGCATGCGCGATTCGCGGGGATACGTCGGAAATCTAAATACCGGGCTCCTCGATTCTGCCGCGATACCACCCCCGGGTGGCACTCTCGTCGGGTTCGATGTCGCTTCGAACTATCCCGGTACACCGCCGCCAGGTGTCACGCGCCGCTCGACTCCATACGGTCAAGAGCAGCGGATGCCGTTGAGCAACTTCGGGCCGCGGATCGGTTTCGCGTGGCAACCGCTCCACAGCAGCAATCTGGTGGTGCGCGGTGGTTGGGGCATCTATTATCAGGAGACCAACGGAAATGTGCTCTTCTTCCCGTTGAACTACCAACCTCCCCTTGCTCTTAACGTTGGTCTGTCGAATTCGCTGCAACCTGCAGCCACCTTCCAAACCCCGTGGCCTAACTTGCCACCGCTCGGGTTCGTCCCCCGCGTGGTACCCCAGGTTCCGTCCCAGGTACAAACGAACGCGTATCTCGGCCCATGGAACACCCCGAAGACGTTGGCCGAAACCCTCAATGTCCAGTATCAGTTTTTGCCCACGTGGGTATTGGAAGTCGGCTACGCTGGAAACAGAGCTGATCACATTGTGGCTGCATATCAGGCCAACAACATCCCCGTGTTGGCCAGTCCAGCTAATCCCATCACGAACCCACAGGACGGCACGCTGATCACCACGAACACGGCAGGCAATGCGTATCTCCGCGTTCCATGGGTTGGTTTTGGGCCGATGAGTGTCCTCTGTACTTGCGCGGATCACAATAGCAACTACAACGGGCTGCAGATCTCGGTGCGAAAACAGTTCTCTCACGGGTTCACGTTCCAAGCGGCCTACACTTACAGCAAAACGCTCACCGATTTTGAGGGTGGCGGAGGAGACGTGGGAGGTGACAGTAACAATCCCTCGGACCTCAGACAGGAGTATGGGCCGGCCGATTTCGACCGGACACATCGCCTCATCTTCAACTACGACTATCAACTCCCGGGCTATCATCAAGGCCGTGAGTTATTGGGTAAAGTATTGACGGGATGGTCAGTTTCGGGCGTAACCACGCTACAAACCGGAGACCCGCTGACTTTTGTTGATTTCCTGGCGGGGTCAGCGTATTACGGAGGCATTAATTTCTCCAGCCGAGCCGAATTTTGCTCAGGGATGTCGAATTCGGATGTGGGGACTTCGGGGTCGGTGAAAGATCGCCTGAATGACTACGTCAATGCCGCTGCATTCTGTCCGCCACCGGTGGTGCCTGTCGGAGGGCCAGGAACAACGGGCACGGACTTTGGCAATACGGGCCGGGGCATACTGCGCGGCCCCGGGCAGAACAATTGGGATATCTCAATAGCCAAGGCAACGCATGTAGGCGGCTTATCGGAACAGGCGCACCTGGATTTCCGCGCTGAATTCTTTAACACCTTCAACCACGCGCAGTTTGGTGATCCTGGCGAGTATTTACACCTGCCGAGTCTTGGGATTATCAATTCTACGATCGTGGCTCCGCGCTTAATTCAGTTCGGGCTGAAATATGTTTTTTAGAGACTCCGCATGGCGACCCCGTTCCGCCGTGCCCTGTCGCAGTCTGTCTTTCATATGAATTGAAAATTGGGAACTCCGAACACGTTGCAAGAGCGAGCAACGACGTTCTTCGATGCCCCCTACGAAATCGCGGATGCCTCAACCGCGAAACAAGAGTTGCGATTAGCAAGCTCAAGCGCTCATAGTGCGGCACGGCAAAACGGTTGCATACGGTCGATCTTGCTGTCGGCGGATCAACCCGCTACAAAATAACCGTCCGACGACCACTGCTCGCTCCGCTGATCGATCGATTGGAGGTTAGCCCCTTGGATACTTACGTCCTCGGCTTGGCAACGCACCCGGCCTCATCTTGGGTTGCGGATAAGCGACTCGAGGAAATGGTTTTTGATACAGCAAAGGCGGCCCTCGATGATGCTGGAATTGATCGCGACGAGTTGGATCACATCACAATCGCCGCTTGCGACGAGCTCGACGGAAGAAGTATTTCGAGCATGCTTCTCTCCGCGCCTGCCGGCGCCTATCTGAAAGACGAGATCAAAGTTACCGATTCCGGTCTGATTGGTTTGTGTCTAGAAGCAATGCGGATCGAGTCGGGACGCTTTCACCTCGGCCTCCTTTCCAGTTGGAACAAAAGTTCAAAGGCGCCATTTGAAGACGTGATGAGAATGCGTTGCGAGCCTTTCTACACAAGAGACATTGGCCTGAACGCTTCAATTGCCGACGGCCTATTCGCGCGCGCAGTCAGCGATGCGTATGCAATCAGCGACTCGGATGCCAATGGCGCGGTCCGCGCCAGCTATAAGCGAGCAAGTGACAATGAACGCGGGATGCGAGCGGCCGTCCCTTCATTAGAGGAGATCGAAGCTTCTCCGTACGTTGCTGCTCCGCTGCGCAAAAAGCAACAAGCGCCAGTCACCGATGGCGGTGTTTCGATGGTCATCTGCTCCGGCGCATGGTTGAAGAAGCATCCTCATCGCCGGCCGCTCGCGCGCCTTTCAGGATTGGCTTGGCGAGTTGAAAATTATCAGCTCGGCGAGAAGCGCCTGTCCGGGTTAACTGGATTCAAAGAGTCGTTTCAAAAGGCGCTTGCAATGAGCGGCCTTCAGGATTTCAGTCAACTCGACGTCGTTGAACTCGACGGTCAGACCGCGTTCCACGAACTGGCATACCGGCGCGCGCTCCGTCTGCCCGAAACTTGCAACGTTTCGCCATCGGGCGGGCCATTTGCGCAGAACCCGTATTTCTGCACGGGTTTGGTGAATGCCGCCGAGGCCGTGCTCCAAATCGCCGGCCGGGCCGGCGCCGTCCAGGTAAAAGGAACGAAGCGAGCCGCGGCACACGGTTGTCATGGATTTGCGCAACAGGGTAATGCCGTCGCAATTTTCGAGGGAGCCTAAGGAATGCCGAAAAACCGTGTGGCCGTTATCGGTGTCGGGGAAACGGTATTCAAAAATAACATCATAGACAAAACTTACGTCGAGTTGGCGCAGCAAGCCGCAAAGACAGCTCTCGACGATGCCGGACTCACTCCCGATGATATAGATGCTGTCGTATTTTCAATGGCTCCGACGCAGTTCATGGGCGTCAACGATGTGGATAAGTGGGCGGTGGATTCGGTCTGGGCGTCCGGCAAACCTTTCATGCGCGTGCACACGGGCGGCGCGACTGGTGGCTCGGCTCTGCACGCTGGATATGCGCACGTCGCCTCCGGAATGTATCGCTGCGTGCTCGTGGTCGGAGCCGATCGGGTCACCGAAACTCCGGACGCCCAACACGTGTTAAATCTAATTTGGGATTTGTTTTACGAGCAGGATTTTGCTCTGAATACCGTGACGATGACTGCGCTTGCAACTCAGCGCTATATGCATAAATACGGCACCACAGAAGAGCAGTTCGCGCGCGTGGTAGTAAGGTCGCGCAAGAACGCTCTGAAAAATCCATATGCGCATTTAAAAGGAAACATAACGGTTGATGATGTAATGAAATCGCCGCGCATGTCCTGGCCCTATAAGTTGTTTGACATATGCCCGCGCTCTGCGGGAGCTGCCGCCGTCGTTCTCGCCAACGAGGACGTCACCAAAAGCCACTGTTCCCGGCCCGCATTCATCAATGGTATCGGTGGGAGGACTAGCACAGTTTTCATGGGTGACAGAGTCGGCCCCTTTGCAGACGCGGAGTTGTCGGACGAAGCTGAGTTTGTTTCCGCAGGCAAGGAAGCCTACGCGCAAGCCGGCATCACCAATCCGATGAAGGAAATTCAAGTTGTCGAGCTCTACGATCCGTTCAGCTCGACGCAATTTCCTCAACTTGAGTCCCTCGGATTCTGCGAGAGAGGCCAAGCGCAGAATCTCAGCGATGAAGGCGCGTTCGAAATGGGCGCTTTGCTCAGTGTCAATCCCTCAGGCGGGACGTTGTGCAGCAATCCGATTGGCGTCACCGGGCTCGTGCGCGTGGCCGATGCCGCTCTGCAGGTGATGGGAAGAGCAGGAGAGGGACAAGTCGCTGGAGTGCAGAATGCGCTTTCGACGGCCATCGGAGGCTCCGTCCAATTTGTTAACTGCACGATTCTCGGCGCCGACTACGTATAAAAATAAATAGATTTCAGATCAAAACGATAAGGTGGCGATCATATGGCAAAGCCGGATTCAGATAAGAATGAAAACGTTATTTACGGTCAGTGGCACGTACGTTACAAATATTCGGTTGGCAAAGTTGCGGGAAAGTTCTTTGATGGCTTAAAACAGAAAAAAATTCTCGCGACATATTGTGATAAGTGCAAGCTCTCATTCTTGCCACCGCGCGCATATTGCGAGAGATCCTTCGAACCGTGCAGTGGATGGATAGAAGCAGGTCTCGAGGGCGTGATCGAAGCCGCGACGATAGTGACTGCCGAATTTGAAAATCTCCCGAAGCCGCCCTATGCCATCGCTTACGTCCGGTTGGATGGCGTCAGCACCGCGATGATCAACTTCGTGCGCGGGCTCGACTTGAGCGATGTAAAAAGCGCGGCCGAACGTTTAAAGCCGGGCACGCGCGTCCGGGTTGAGTTCAAGGACAATCCGGAGGGGCGCATCACCGATTTTCATTACGTTCTCCCCACTCCGTAAAATTTTGTAAGAGCCGAGAGACCTTATCCAGCACGCCCAACGCGTTCTGAAATTCTTATTGCTCGGCAATCCTCCGCCTGATTATTTTTTCCGTCACACTTCTGTAGGTGTCTGATCCAGAGCCCGCATCCGGCTCTCGCGTTGTTCTTGCGCCGATCTTGCCGGCCCCTCGAAACAGCTTTCAAAGAAGGACAATGCAGGCTCCAACAGTAAAAGATAGGAATCGCGGAAGAGCCGCCATGCTTCGTATCCGAGCCACCCTTGAGGTAAGAGCTCCGACGGCAGAAAAGGATCAAGGTAAAGAAAATCTCCGAAATCGTAGACCAGGCGCATCTTCGCCACGAAGCACTTATCATCAGTGGGACGATCCGCAGCAGTGATCCTCTCCCTGTACCCACGCCAGCTTTTAATGAAGCGGCCGTAATGCCGCTGCACGGCGTCGAGGTTGTAGCAGCGTTTGATGAGTGCGGACTGCGTTTGAGCGCTCACTTGGCGCGCGCGAAACAAATGCACATACTGATCAAGATTTCGCAAAGACAGGTGACGCAAAGTGACCTCAACCACCGGATTCGGACTTATCCACGTTGCCGGAGTCATTGAGCCGAATCCTAGAAACGTCAGCTCACGGCGCAATCGGTCGCGATGCTGCCCCAGTCTCTCAGGTACTGAATACGTCAGGATCGTCCATTGGCCATCCCACGTGGCATGTCGCGGAGAAAACATACGAGGCCGCACTTCCTCCAACCTCTCGCGGCCTACCGGCGTTAGTGCATAGAACGTGCGATTGTCATCGGCGGTTCGCTGCAACCAACCTAACTTCGCCAGCCTGCACAAAGCGGCGCGCGTCGCGCTCGGAGCAATGCCCAGTTCTGAGGTAAGCCGCAACATAGATCGGGGCGAGATCGATGAACCAAAGTGTTGAATATAATCGAAATACAGCTCAAAAATCGTCCGCTTGGCATTCAAGGTTAATTAACTCCTGAGTCAGTGAGCATTGTACTGTTTCCGCTACCCATTCGAAAACATATTGGCACATACCTGAATCTTTTCGAACGATGTGCATCTTGGATATGCGAATTTGAGTGTTAGCAAATACCAGAAAGGTGTTGGTAGGGGCGGTGGGGATCGAAATTGCATCCCTAAATTCTAAGCCTCGCTGATCTAAGGCGTTACCGACCGCTCCACTTCTCAATTGTTGTCAAATGTTGCTGAATTGATCCCTCCGAGTAGACGCGAGAGGATTAGGCCTGCTTTTAGGCGCGCCCGGAAATACCGCGAATACGCTCCGTCAGTCTTCCTCTTGAAGGCGCAAGAGGAAATAGAGGTCGTTCTTCTGTTTGAACTCGGGACCATCCGGGGCATCCGGCTATCGAACCCCGGAGAAATTCCGGCGAAAAAACATGCATGCCACACCGAGCTATTTTCAGCGTGTCGAGGATGGGCCACAAGCGATGCCGTACGACTTTGTTTCCACAGAACGGCGTTCCCCCGACGGGTCGAGAACAGAAGTCGCGGCTAGGTGTGGGATTGAATTACATCTATTACCTGCTGTGGACGAGGAAGCTGGCCGGGGCGGAAGGTTGACGATCAATGGGTTGTGTCGCTCGCGGAAATTGAGGCACGCATCAAGAAACTTACGGCGCATTCCGTGCGAAGGCAACGGGCCACGACTTTCAGCGCAGCTCGGTAGATTCACCGGTTGGTAGCGGTGCCCTGAAGGGTGGCGATGTCTCCATGGGCAGAGGAATGGCAGGAGGCTATATCGAGGGCGGCCGGCGCGTAAGGTCATTTCCCCAGTCGCAGTTGCGATTCATATCCGTAAATACTTACAAGTCGAATGGGACAACTGAAGAGGGGAACATAGCCGTTTATCGTACGAAGTTCATCGAGATTCACGAACGCCGCTACGACAGAACCGGACGCGGGATCGTTGATGCCCGCTCGAATTCCCACGGCTGTAGTGTTGACTTCAACCAACAAGTGGGCGGTGCTGGAATTCACTGGTATCTCTGTGCCCACTATCGACGTTCGGCTAGGATTGTCAGAATTGGTAAAATCGCAGTCTGAGAATAAAAGCGTCCCTGGATTATTATTGTCGCAATCAACGCCCACCATTATCGGAACGACGGTGTTATTCGCGTTTTGGGAGGTCCCGGACCCAGAGATTGCAGCAACCGATAAAGTTATTTGAACCGCGAGACCCACAAACCCCGACATGGTCGATGTAGGTAACCCTGGACTTAGAATATACAGGTCTGAAAGGACCTCAAGTCCGGTTCCGGTGATAAGACATTGAACGATTGCAGAGACGGCTAGTGTTCCTGATTGCTTTACCAGTCCAGCAAGCGGAATGATTTGTAAAATGCTTGCCTCAGACGAAATCCATTCAAATGGAAGCCCCAGATAAGTTCCACTGTTTGGCAACGGGGATTCTTCGATGAGAGTGCCGTTAATGAACGTTCTGCCAGCAGAAAATTCCACGTTCATATCCCCCGAAATCGGATTGGCAAACTCTCCTATGCCAACGGTCGTAAAAGGTTTCGTCAGGTCTGGATGAGTACCCGGCACATAGTATTTTGGATTGGGAATCCCGCTCGTAAAGCTCGGAAACTGAGCGAATATTAAGTCGGGCACCAAAGATTGGATTTGTTTCCACTTAGAGTTCGCGGGCTTTTTGGGCTTATTGGGCTTTTTACGCTTATTTGCGTCGCGATATCTCGCGGCCACTTGTTCAAGGACCCTCCGTTGTAGCCCTGCGCTGTGGCTCTTTTTCAAGGCACACTGGGTATTCCAAACCTTGCTGCCCAGCAAGCTTCGAATCACCGGGGAATCCTGCACCTGTGTAAGTTGGACCCCTTTTCGTTTCTTGGGCATCATCTTTCCTCTAGCTAGTGTTTAGCATCGCTTCAATATCTTGTACGTTAGTTAGCAAACAACTTATCAAATTATTCCTTTATACTCTCCACTCGATCTAACCAAAAGCTAATTTTAGATACATTGAACGACAGGTCCGTTAAAAACTCCGGTCTCGACGTGCGGCCGTGCGTATTGCATACCGGACTTAGAAACCACATAGGCGCACTTGCCGATTCTCTTCGTTGTCTAATGTCGGTTGCGATTCGTGGTGGAGGTTCGGAACAAGCCGTGACTGACGGAAGGGCTGTTAGATGTAATGCGGGAGAATCGAGTCGCGCTGGATGTGGACTTTGATGGGAACCGATTAGCTTACTGGACAAAGTGCGGTCCACCTGAAGACAACAGCGAAACCTAGAGGACGAAGAAGCTGTCGGTCAACCTGGGCACGAATTCATATCGGATCAAGGCGCGACCAACGATCTCAGAACAAAAGTGACTCCGTTGACGATGCGCCGCGTGCGATTCTTTCGCCGTGGTCGCTGTCTGCCTCCAGCAAAACTTGGTCTAATCTTGGTCGCAAAACCCCTGGGTTGGGGGCGTTTTGGCGCGGTGAGCGGGAATAAGGGCAACACAATCAACAGGACTTAGAGATTTGTCCAACAATTCGATCCTCACAGGTCGTACCAAAATTCCGTTGAGTCTGTTGCCTTCGCCTCCCGAAAACCCCAGACCCGTGGGACAAGGCTCAAATGACAGTCGGGAACGAACTCGAAACCGAGGGATTAAGATCGCCAATCAGAAAACGAGCGAGAGAGAGCACACCACTTCTGTACCCGTGGCCACTTTCCTTGGCTTAGTCGTCTACGGGTGGTGGAAATCCGCTGCACCGTTCCCAGTGCACACCCATACCGACTGCCACCGATCTTGCGAAACTCTAGCCGAATCGGAATGCTACGCTCAAGCTGAGCTTCCTCCTCCTGGCTCGCTGGTTAACTTTTGATTGCGCCTCCATGGAATTCCTCTGGCTGCGACCTCGCTAACACTCTTCATCGGCACCAGAGCGCGCCGTCTGACCCGAACGGTGCGAATAACCTTCAAAGCAACATACTTGTCCACGGTGCGAGGGGAAACGCTCAGCAAACGCGCCGCCTCGCGGATGGAGACGGCTTGACGTGGAATCTCGGAGTTAACTTTCCGAGGATAATCGCAACTTTGCTGCTCGTTTTTCACGAATGTCCGACTGATTTCCTCGCGAACCGAAGCGCAAACCTCTCGCACGATGGATTCGACAAAGGAATCTACCGACACTTCCCTCCCTTGCATTAGAAATCTAATTTCGACGCTCAGCATATTTTTCTCCGTAATCTCCTTCACCACTTGGGCGATGCAGGTGGGCATATAATCCAGCACAGAACTCGATATGCCATGAAATTTTCCTTTGAGGAAGCACTCATCGACGTCTGGCGTCAAACTCTCATCGAGAACGCCACAGCAGTCGAACTGGACGGCACCCGCTACCCTGTCCAGCGCACTCCGAAGCGTGGACTGCGGCAGGTGGACTTCGTTTTCGACGACAAGGAGATTCGCGGGCTGGAGCAGAACCCCGACACGAGATCGGAATGGGCGAAGCTCGCGCGGTCGGGCAAACTGGTGATGCAATTCCTCAGCGAGGGGCGGTATGTGGCTGTCGTGGTCGATGGAAAAGCAAAGCTCTATGGCGGACTTGGGACTGACCCCGTGAGCTGAGCCCGGCTGCCGGCCTCTCGCTCGCGAATGCGGATGCCGATTCTGCGGGGATCGGCTGCCCTGAGGGTTGGCAGCGGCGGGGGCGTTTCAGAGGCGGTGGAAGGCTTTGTGACCAGCTTAGCGGTGGAATGCCAAAGTCTGAGTGTATTGGAGCGGAGCCAACTATCGGCCCAGACTACAGTTGTACCTTCGTGCTTCTTATGCTCGGTCCGTATCAACTCCTTCGGACAAATTCTTCAAGTTGGAGCGAACGAAGCCGACAATCGCGTTGTCGATAACCTTTGTGGCGCTTGGGTTCATACCTTGGTCAATCCGACCTTGGATTTGTCCACGGCACTCAACGGCTATTCGATGGAAGCGCGGGCAAATTTCGCGAAACGCCACCTCTGACCGCGACAGGCCGGCCCACGTTAGGCTCAAGACGCGGCTTGAAGCTTAAATCGTTCCCGCTGAAACGGCCGCGTATCCTAACGACACTAAAGCGCTTCCGCCAATTTCACCCAACTTTCCCCGGACAGCAGGGGTTCTGGCCAGTGAGTCTCGCGCTGCAGACAGACGTTTCTAACTCCCCGAGCTATCGATGGTCGATTTCCCAGTCAACAGCCCCCAGCCACCCCAGGAGGTAATCAGCAATTCAATACAAAGCGCGTGTAATATAGACGCCGTTCCGAAGAGGCAGTCCTTTCTGGGGGTCAGAAGTGGTGCGTGCAGACTCGGATCATCAAGACGGAAGTCTGAGATCGTTGGTACACGCGGGCATCGAGAAATTGCGCGCGAAGTTACTCGATCTCTCGATGGCGAATCGACTTCTGAATTTTAAGCACTCTGACAAGTCGCGGTCACACATTCGCGTCATTGATGAAATCCCAGAATTACTATGCGACAACTTAGACCAACACAAGAATTTGCATTTTAAGTGGATCGAAGAACCAGATTCAGAGCCAGCCGACGAGCAAAATGATGCGTTCCAACGAGCCGTTTCACGCGCAAAGGAATCCGACCAGGCTTATCTGGAAGAGAAAGAAAAATTAGGGCGACATGCGAGTAAGCGACAGCTCGCCAAATTCGAACGCGCGCTCCGGGATCGCGTTCGGCTTGATTTTGGCTTGCTACCTCGAACCATTCCCTCGATCTCAGATCGGGCTCGCCAATTAGGAATAAATCCTAGTTACGACTTGCCAGATGCCGCAAGTCCACAGCCACGAGAGCCGAGTTTGAAGGTCCAGACACTCTTCTATCGTGAAGGCATGGAATCTAAACTTGCGACCATTCGCGAGGGCGACAGAACGTTACTACAAGATGCGGGAATAAGTGCGCTTTACGCCGCATTTGGCTTCGTCGAATGGTACGAAACAACAGACTCTACGACCTCAGCGTTCGCTCCTCTTGTTTTTTATCCCGTCGAAATTCAGCGCACCCTTGAACAAGGCATGTACCGTTACATGCTAGTTGCGCGAGATGACGAAGTTGAGACGAATCGCGCCTTCGGAGAATTGCTGAGGTCAAATTTTGGGATTGAACTGCCACTCTGGAGCGACGACGAAAACCTACGATCTTATTTTCACAAGGTGCAACAGCTTCTACTGGTGCACAAACGATGGAAGTTTAAGAGCTGGGTGACCATCGGTCTGTTCACGTTTTCCAAGCTCGCGATGTATCAAGACCTCGACAGTAAGCGGTGGACCGCCACAGGCGCATTAGAGTTACATCCTGTGCTGAGTGACCTCTTTGCCGGAACAGGCTCCGTGCAAGAGGCAACTTTAGCGCCGGACTATGACCTCGACGCGCAAGACAAACCCCAACCTTCGGACCATTTAGTCACAAACGCAGATTCATCACAGCACAGCGCCATTATAGACGTGATGAGCGGCAGAAACCTCGTGATTCAGGGACCTCCAGGTACGGGAAAGTCCCAAACTATAACGAACATCATCGCGGTTGCCCTTAACGCGGGAAAGCGAGTTTTGTTTGTCGCAGAAAAAATGGCAGCCTTGCATGTCGTCAAGGATAGGCTCGACCATTTTGGAATCGGCCGATTCTGCCTTGAAGTCCATTCAAACAAGACCAGGAAAAGCGAGGTACTAAAAGTCTTAGAAAGCCGAATCAATGCAATCGCCCCCCCGCTTGATCGCAACGAGATTCGACACACACTCGACTCGTATGAGAAGACTCGAAAAGAATTGATTCACTATGTAACGAGAATGAAAGAAGAAGTGGGCGAAACCGGACTTACAGTCCACGAAATTCTGACGGCGAATTGCGTCCGTACACAATTGGCTGCGTGGCTCCCGCGGGCTGCAATCGATGCTCGCCTGGAGCAACCGGATCAGTTGAACAACGTAGTTCGCCGTGAACTCTCCGAGCTATCACGTGATTTGGAATTACGGGCGACAGCAGTCAATAAATGGGGCGAGATTTCCAAACATCCCTGGCGGGGCATGACGAACGAGAATCTCGACGTACTTCAAATTGAGCGCCTGCTCGCCCTGTCGCAAATACTGAAGCAATCGCTCGGCGCTCTCGACGCGGCTTTTTTTGACGGAGTCTCTCGTAGCAAATGGCCAATAGAAAATAGTTTGCGGGGCGTCCGCGAGTTCGTGGACAAGGCATCCAAACTGCCACTCGCAAATGATGGAATCGTCGCTCACATCGTCCGTTATGTCACAACCCAGAAGCGGCTCGCTACGCTAGGAGCAACCGTCGCCGATATTGACAGGCTAGCCTCGTTCCCTGCTGGACTAGATGTCGTCACGACAGACCGCCAATTGTTCGCCTTGTTGGAGAGCGGGCCACTGAAGCAATACCTAAAGGAGTGGAGACGCCTTGGCGTTGGTGACAAACGGGTTGGCGAGATCGCCAGCCTATCCTTAGCAAAGGCAAGTTCCTCGAGTGCCATCGAGAAGGCTCGGGCAGCAGCGTCAGGGCTTTGTGCCCTGTTTGGGATGAATGCCTCCCGTATATCGGACCTTCAAGACATGATGAAGGCAGTCAAATTGCTTCAGGCGGTGCCTCGCGCTGCCCTAATGTTTAGGAGCGCGCCAATAATCGCTGAGGAAAATCGTGAAACGATTCATCGAGCAGCGAAAACCAGCGAGGCACTGCACACCTTGCGGTCCATCTTAAACGAAAAGTTTCGGCTATCAATTGCTCCACCGCATTCCGAGATAGAGAAAGGCGCACGGATATTATTGTCCTGTGGGTTCGTGAGAAGGCACATCACGCGGAGTGGCCGTGAGGCTTGGCGGCTGTACAAGTCCCTCGCAATCTCACCTGCGAATCGGGCAGTTGATGCAGGTCAAGAACTTGCGAATCTCGCGGCTAATCTTCTGAGGATTAATGACTTCGAATCGGACAGTGAACTAAGGCGTGTCACGGGACAATTTTTTCATGGCTCGCAAACGCCCTGGAAAGACCTCGTTACAATTTCAAATTGGGCCTGTGATGTTCGGCAAGCGTTTCCCTCCAGAGCAACGAGAAGCGACTCCATTCGTGATTTGCTCCTCACTGGGGATGTCGTGAAACTAGATTCGTTACTGGAATTTGCCCAATCGCAGGAGCACTCATGCCTCTCCCGAGCGCTGCTTGAAGCTGCCGACTCATATGAATCAACACTTGATTCAATGGCGAACTCTTCCCGCGTCTCTGCGGATGAGATGAACCGTTTATCATCTGTTTTTGGAGCCCTCAGATTGAAGGCCGAATGCAGAATTGAGGACTTGGAGATCGCCTGTTCGATTCTGGCCGAAGTTGAGACGCTGAAAATCCGGCTGAAGAGCCAGGACGTCGAAAATCTTCTTGGTTCTCCTGCCGATTCTTGGGTCAACCGCCGGTCTGAGCTAAGGGAAACATTTCAATTTCTTGGCAGTCTTGCAACGATCGGGCTACCGGAGACGGTATGGGACTGCCTGCGAGAGGGTCCTCCCGTAGGCGTAATCAATGGCTTGAAAGAAGTCGCGACCAGCCTGCAACGTCTGCTGACCGCGGTTGAGAACAAGCTTCAGCAATTTAGTGATCTCGCTCGTCCAGACTCCGAATTCTGGCCTCACCACCAAACATCCAATGGCGCGACGATTACAGAACTTGAAAGCCGCCTGAACTATGCGCTGAGTAACAAGGACGGACTTGAACCGTATCTGGATTTTGTGAGGTTGGAAAACAGTGCGAAGCCCACTAGTCTCGCGCCGATATTGAAGGCGCTGGCAGGCGAAGCAAACCCTTACGCACGACTGCCGATAATCTTTGATTTCGTGTTTTATCGATCGTGCGCCGAACAACTACTCATGAACGATCAAAAACTTGTGTCACATTCCGGAGCTTCGCACGAACAATTGAGGCAGCGATACCAGCAACTGGATCGCCGATTGCTCGAGCTTCGTCGAAAGGAAATCGCCATCACACTACTGAATCGACCGATACCCCAAGGTGTCGGTCAAGGACGAGCATCTGATTTTACCGATCTGGCTCTGATTCGCAGGCAAATTGGATTACAGCGACGGCATCTTCCGCTGCGTGACCTATTCCAACGAGCCGGAGGCGCTATCCAAGCGCTGATGCCTTGCTTCATGATGAGTCCGATGTCGGTAGCGCAATTCCTCGTCCCTGGGGGCCTTCAGTTCGATTTGGTAGTGATGGACGAAGCATCACAAATTCGACCAGAAGATGCTGCAGGGGCTATAGCTCGTGGAAAGCAGATCGTCGTCGTTGGAGACCCCAAGCAGTTACCGCCCACTCCGTTTTTCGAGAAACTGGACAGAGATGACACCGCTGAAGATGACGAATCGGAAGAAGCGGAGGTGCAAGACCTCGCGGGACAGGAGTCGATTCTCGATCTCGCGAGCGCTCCTTACCAGCCCATTCGACGCCTAAGCTGGCATTACCGATCTCAACATGAAAGCTTGATTGCGTTCTCCAACGGAGAGTTTTACGACAAATCTCTGATCGTGTTCCCATCGCCTCATGGAAATGACCCGAAGTTCGGAGTTCACTCCGTCGAGGTCGCCGGTGTCTACAATCGCAGTTTAAACCATCGAGAGGCAGAGGAGGTTCTAGCGGCGGCACAAGTATTCATGCGAGAGTCCTGCGACCGCTCACTCGGAATTGTCGCAATGAACAAGCCTCAGCAGGAACTGATTCAAAAAATGATGGACGATCTCTACGCGACAGACGTAGCGGCAGAGGCTTATCGCCTTCGGTGGGAACAAACCCTCGAACCAGTTTTCGTTAAAAACCTTGAAAATGTGCAGGGCGATGAACGCGATGTCATCTTTATTTCGACAGTTTATGGACGCGACGCTGCCGGAAATTTCTTCCAACGGTTGGGACCAATCAACAGTAGGTATGGCCATCGACGCCTTAACGTTCTGTTTACACGCGCGAAGCAAGAACTGCGCCTTTTCACTTCGATGAAGCCTAGCGACCTGCGGATCGAGCTAGCGACTAGTTGGGGTGTAAAAGTGCTGAAGAACTTTATCTCCTATGCCCGAGACGGCCACTCCGAGGTCGGTGAGTTTACAGGGCGCGAGGTGGAAAGCGAATTCGAACGCTGGGTGATGGAGATGTTACACGAGCAGGGGTACGAAGTGGTGCCACAGATGGGCGTCGCAGGTTATTTCATTGACCTTGCAGTTCGACACCCCGAACACAGCGCATCCTTTATCCTGGGAGTAGAGTGCGACGGAGCCACTTACCATTCTGGCCGTTCAGTTCGCGATCGCGATCGCTTGCGCCAAGAGGTTCTTGAGCGTCTCGGTTGGAAAATCTACCGAATATGGTCGACCGATTGGTTTCGCAACCCTCGGGCTTCATTTGCGAAGTTAGTTGAGGCAATTGAAGATTTACGTCACGCCCGAAACTGAAAACATTATTTGCAGTGCCTCTCTCTTCATTATTAACATTCGTTCGCCATGCTAATCGGGGAAACAAGTACGTCGAAATTGGCGGATGCAAAGTGCGCCCTGGCAAGGAGTCTTTCTTGCCCGTACCTCCCACCCTGAAGTTCTTCGGAGCTTAGCCTATTACCCTCAACAGTCCTTTAGTTCTTAACTCCCAGACGACCTGCCCGATAAACGTGTTTTCTGAAAGCGGCCTCCATGCTTCGATGCAGCAGCGGGCAAGTTCGATGTCGTTCGGATACAGTTCGACCAACTCTGAGCAACACTGGACGACACTGAGTACGTTGTACCACATTGCGGGCCCGGCGATTTCCTTCTGGAACATTTCTGTGACCTGAGAGGAGGTGAACATATTTCGAAATCTTTGTCGTGTGTCAAACAACGCGGTGAGAATTTCAGTGGCTGGAGAGAAATGGACGAAGCCGCAGAAGAATTGATAGTCGGGATACATGCGCATCAGCATTCGTTTCCGATTGCGGTCACCGATCTTGGCGATGACCCGTCCGGGTGTCGGAAACGGAGCAATTTTGCTCGCTACAATTCCCGAGCGAAGTTGGACGCCAAGTTCTTCCATTTCTATTGTTTGCTTTTCTATTTCAGAGACTCCCGCACTAATGCGCATTAGCTCGATCCACTTATCGCTCTTGTCCAACCCACTTGATATCCTCGGCAGTGTCGAGCACTCCGCTCGCATGAGTAGGTGACGAATGAAGAGCTTTTTCCAACCATCCTTTAGGTAATCGTCAAGGGACTGAGGTTTTTCTACAATTAGACAAATCGCGTACAACGTTTCGATTTGAGCGCGAACTAGCGGCATAGCGTTAACTGACAACGGTTGCTCGCCTTCAGGCCTCAAAAGTTCCCGGATGGCGCGATGAGCGTGGCGCATCGAAAGAAAAATCTGGTGCAAGTGAATACGTTGAGATTCGTTGAACTTCAGTGTGTCCGACTTCAAACATTCGGTTGCGGCATCTACACAACGGTTTACGGAGGCATCGGCAGAGACGGCACTCCATTTCGCGTTGAGATCAATGTCGGTTTTGATAGACGAAACGCAATCGCGGATTCTAATTCTCATTGTGCGGTCTGTTTATACCGTCTCGCCTTATACAGCTTGTGCAATTGCGTCTGTGTTTGAAGCTTCGTCATGCCCATAAATTTTAAGTCTAGTAACCTATCAACGACGGACCGTTGACCGTCGCTGTTGGCTCGGCCATCCTAGTCTAACGCCGAATGGTTGCACTGGTTGGTCCCGAGAGCGCTGAATGCAAATCAAACATCGCTTGCTCACTGAATACGCCCGGATGTGGCCGCGAGAGGTTTTCGATTGCCTTGTGCCGAATGGAAATCGTAAACAGGCTCTCGTGAAGGTGAAAGGTCTCGAAATTCTCGAAGAGCCCGGCGTCTATGTGCTCTATCGAGACGATGTTTTCTATTACATAGGTCAAGCAGGTAAACTTCGAAAACGACTTTGGCATCACGCCGAGAAGCCTGACTCGCGCTATTACCAATTCTGGAACTACTTTTCAGTGTTCGTGGTCGAGGACGCCAAAAACAGAGACGAAATTGAAGGGAATTCTGATCGCCGCCATGCCGACAGCGAACGGCTCGAAGCCGAAAATGAAGAAACAAAAGTATCCGGCACAGGTAAAGATATTGGTACGCGACATAAGACGAAATCGCGCAAACCCTCTCGGCGCGTAACGCAACTCTGTACGCCTGAACTTGGTTCGCGACTTGCTCGGAAGTGGGATCGCCAAGTCGAGTAAGTTTTGAGCGTATCAATCTCAAAGGAGGGCAAACCTAAGAGTTGAAACGCATGTACCCCTTCGCCACTGACGCGCCCTTGACCTAGAAGAGTTCCGTGCTCGTCTGCGAAAAATGACGGACGCTCAACTTCTTGGATATGGGAAGACTGTGCGCTATATGTACTCTCCGACTGCACATTTCGGCGACGCACCACGCGAGACTTTCGTTATCCAATTGCGTCAGCGCAGAGCTGAGTGGAAGCGACGGAAGGGATGAAGAATCTTTATCGGCTAATTGCCGTACAATCGATTCACAATCACCACACACGAAATCGCCTTTTTAAGGAGAGGACCTATGTTCTTCGATGATGGACGCTGGTTGGCCGTTCTCTGCTAAGCGAATCCAGTGATGAAGAGCCGCGTGGAGGAATGGAGGTTTCATGGACATCAAAGAATCTGAAATGGAAGACTTAATTGAATCGCATCCAGAGGATTTTTTTCCAAGAAAAGTTTTGACGCGGAGGGGCCGCCAAGACACCTTTCAAGGAATCGGTAGATACGATCTGCTTTTCGAAGACCAGTTTAAGAGCATTATTCTGATGGAACTCAAGGCAGTACCGGCAAAACTGGAGGTGGCCGAACAACTCGTGCGGTACCAGCAAGCGTTGGAGGAGAAGGGCGAGAAGAATATCATCATGTGGCTGGTCGCACCTCTAATACCGAAGCACGTTGCGGAGTTTCTCGACAGATTTGGTGTTGAACACACCGAGATTCACGCGGCGGAGTTCCGTCAAGTGGCTTCACGATACGGCTATTTGTTTGCCAGCGATTCCATCCAGAAGCCACCTGGTACACACACAAGCCAAAATAATATTCGTCGCGAACAGCCATCCGACGGGAGAACCACAGGCTGGTCAATTGCATCTGCTCGGAAGCAGGTTGGCAGCGCCGAGGAATTTCTCGGTCGCTGCGATGACACGGGGAAAACCTTCTTCTCGACAGTATTTGCTCGCCAGAAGTCCCTCCAGAACAAAACCAAGTTAACTTGGAAAATCACGAAAGTGGCTTTTCCATGCAATTCTATTTTAGGCGTCTAGGATTTGTCGAAATGGTGTGGGGTTTTCCGGCTGTAAATCGAGACGGAAAGCCACGGGGTCAACAACTTGCTTTCCCTTTTGATTTCGCTTTGAAGCGCGGTGTCGAAGAGAAATTTATTAATGATTTCGGAAGTGCTGTGGCGGAGCGCATTCCTTTTTCTGGGGGAAACAAGCGCCCCAACATCGCCATCCGAGATTTCAGTCAGAAAGAGGTAAGTGGTATTGTGGATGCAATTTTCGAATTTGCGGAACGGGCTTCCATCTGAGCGGGGTACATCATCTTGATTTAGAAGGGCGATCATCGCCATGTCTTGACCCGGTTCTTGACCACACACACCGTAAGGTTCCAGCCTCCAAAAGTTCGCCAAGGTCTTCGCTTGCTTTTCTATCTAGCGCGTTCGTGCTAGCGTGAAGTAAGTGTGGCGTTCTTAACCCCACCCCAGAAAGGATTCGTATGGACCCCATCCCCTAGTGGATGGGCAAATAGTTGCTTGGCCCATGAGCACACCGCAAGCGCGCGTTCACCACTATGTACCGCAGTGGTATCAAAAAAGGTTCCTTAACGCCGGACAGTTCAAATTTCACTATCTTGATTTGCATCCCGAAACGGTCCTGAGCAATGGGGTGAAATATCAACGCCGCGAAATGCTCAGATGGGGACCTGCCCACTGCTTCTGCAGAGATGGTCTCTATACCCTCAGACTTGGCGACTGGACCACTGATGACATAGAGAAAAGATTCTTTGGTGTGATCGATAGCTTGGGCAGGCACGCAGTCGAAGTATTCAGTGATTACCAGGGCATTTGCGAAGGCCTTCACAACGCCTTTGAGATACTGCCGCAATACATGGACGCCCAGCGCTTTCGAACCCCGAGAGGCCTGGACCAATTGAAGGCGACGATCAACGTTCGCGACCACAACCTCATGCTGGTAGCCATGCAGCGGCTGTATCGGCTCCATACGACCATGTGGACAGAGGGTGTGTGGGAGATTGTGAGAGCACGCCAGAGCGCCACGAAATTTATTGTGACGGACGAACCTGTTACCTTCTTCAACCGGCGAGCGTTCCCGAGCGAGCTAATCTACCCCCGGGATGTCGGCTTAGATCAGGTCGGCACCCGCACATTATTTCCTCTGGGGGTGGACTCATGCCTCGTTATTACCCATCTGCAGCTTGTTCGAAATCCGTGGATCAACCCAGCGACATCGCGTATAAACGCTCGCGCCTACCAGTCAACCATGAAGAGTTTGTTAGATACGCAATTCGGTCGGGAACTGGAAGAAGATGAGGTTCTCCGCATAAATTTCATCTTAAAAAGACGAGCGACTCGGTACATTGCCGCGGTTGAGGAGGAGTCGCTGTATCCCGAAAGGCACGTCTCTACGAAAGAATGGTCTAAGCTTGACGATGATTGGTTTTTGCTCCCGCACCTTTACAAAGTACCTTTCACAAGTGAAATATTGGTGGGATATAACGACGGTACATCCTGGGCAATGGACGAATACGGGCGGAATCCTGGGAATCCAAAGTACAGGGACAAAGAGCTTCACGCAAAGGATTGGATTACCCATAACCGGGCAAAGCACGAGTGGGCTAAGAGGCGTGAAGGTAAGTCAGTCGCCCATATCGACAGACACCAGCCCGACGATATCTACGACAAGATGAGGATGGACGACCTATCTCACAAGAATATGCAGGCTCGATGATGGGAGTAGGCTGCCAAGCTCTGAACCAAGCTGGTTCCGAATCACGGGAAGCAAGTCCAAGAGTCGTCGCTGAATCTTCGTGATCCGCGACGAGAATGCCGGCAGCCACAAGGCAAGGTCTGACAACCGCTGAGATTCGAATTGCTGGTGGTACACAACGATTCTGCCACAATCACCGAGCGCATTGCACAGCGCCGAGATGAACGCCGGGCGCGGGTCGCTTGTGCCCGTCGCTAAAAATTCGATATGCTCGGGCGCTGCGCCGGGTACTCGCTGTCGTCGGATCAGTGTTATGAGCGCTTGAGCGCCGCAACACTCTCCCTGAGAACCACGATCTGCTTTTCGAGGCTGGCAGCCATTTTTCGAACTTCCTCTAGAATTTTGCCGCTGTTCGACTGGATGGTTTCCGTCCACGTCCTCATGTCCGTTAGGCGCGTCGCCTCACGTTCCAGTCCGAGAATAGCCGCGTCCATATCTTCCCAGCTCCCATCCTCCGCTTGACGTTCTTTTGCTTGTCGAACGCAAAGGGCTTTCGCCAGAGAGAGGCCCGCACGCAGGATCACATCGGATTCAACCCGGTCGGCATCCCAAACCACAAACACGTCATTGCCGTCGCGAAACAGAGCCTCTAGTTCATCTGGGCAGGTCTTCTTGGAAAAGACAAACAAACCTACGCTTGTCTCCCGGTTCTTGCGAGCAATTTCGATCTCGGCACGGGCATCGGCAAGCTTGTAGCTCTCGTCTTCCTTTGCTTCGACCACGAATCGTTCGCCTGCCGCAACGCAGTCCGAGCCAAGTTCCACGACAAGGTCGCCCTTCTTGCAATTCTTAATCGAACCGACTGTCGTGCCAGTGCGGGACGGGACGTCGCCTGCCTTGCGAACCTCCTTCTGGATGAAATCGGCGGCGACGTCTTCGAAGTCGTCTCCGTGCCGGGTCGAACGCGCAGCCTCTTCCCGCTGCGCCTTCATTGCCTCCAGCGCGGCTTGAACGCTTGTCTGGAACGCCCCGACCTTCTCTTCGTGGCGCTCAAGGATCGCCACAACTTCCCTCTTGAGGCGTGACAGCGCTGATTCGTCCGTATCCAATGTCAGGTTGGCGTCGATGGCTTCCTTAGCCCCGGTGACCACTGCCGAAAGCCTAGACAGGGCGGAGTCCTGTTCATCCAACGAAAACTGTTTGGTGATCGTCTCTTCCGCCGCCTCCACACGGCGAACCAACCGGCTAAGGGCGGAATCCTCCTTGTCCAGAGAAAACTCCGCGACTACGTGCTGGACTTCGTCAGCAAATCCTCGCTTGAGTTCACCGTTCTCCGCCGTCAGTTCCCCGACCAGTCGGCTCAATGCCCCTTGCTTGTTGTCTAGCGAAAATTCGCCTAGGATGCGCTCACGTTCGGCAGCCACTACCTCGAAAATTGCGGAACGCATCGCGGAAACCAATCCATCTGATTCCTCGGGATTGAGCAGTTTCATGAGGGGGCTGTTGCCGCCGATGTGGGCCGCGAGGGTAGCAGCCAGTTCGGAGCCTTCCGAACCAATTTGACGCTTGAGTACTTGCTCTAGTTCTCCATCCTGCTTGATGAGCCGATCCACGCGCTCCTGAAACCTACCGCTCGTCGGATCGAAGTACTCCTCAAGCGCCGATGTAAGGTCGCCTTGGATTTCGCTGCGAGAGTGCTCAAGCGCGTGCTTCAGGTCGGCGAGAAGCCGTTCGCCCTCGTGCTTCACGGCTTCGGCGTCGATCTGACCACGAGCGTGTCGAAGCGATAGCAGTCCGATACGCAGGGCAGCGAGCGCGTATTCATTCCGTTCTCGCCCTTCTCCCTTTTGGAGCAATTCCCTTAGGGAGTCTGGATCGGAGACAAGAAGCTCCAGAATGATGGGCTTGAGATTCTCGCCATCGAATGGCTTTTCGGGTTGTGCGAACGGTGAGGTGGTGTGCAACGCGGTGTCGCTCATATTGCCTCTCCTAGCTCGACTATAGCGTGATCATGGTGACTCCGCTACCAGACGCGAGCGCGTACGGCGCTGCGGGCGAAAGACCAGCGGGCGCGGGACGCGGCGAACATGGAAGACCGTCTACTCGTAGCTCAGCGATTGAGCACCAAACCCTGCGCGTCAGCCTTGAGCTTCCTGCCGCATCTCGCGGAACTTGGCATAGAGCATGTTTGAGCGCTGGTTGGGGTGCGCGCCTGCGAAGAGCCTCCACACGTTGCGCTCGGCACGATAGACTATGTCCAGCGCATCCCACCATTGCACGTTGACCCTCGGGTCGGTTCCCACGAACGACGCCGGACAGCTACTTCTTGCGGATCAATAGACCGGGATCGGCAGAATTAATCGAGACAAGCTTGCCGCTGCTGTCGCGGGTCGTGTGAAAACGGTCGCTAGTGCGTCCCGCGATCCGGTTCCCTTCGTCACGTACAACGGCGGAAGTGTCGCAGTACCCTGTCGTGACCGAGCCTACGATTCTGCGAGTGCCATCGCGAATGAATTCCTTCTTCAACATTTGGTGTGCCCTCCGGCCCGAAGTATACAGAGCGCTGTCGGAAATTGGCCACCCGCAGGTCATCGTTGCTCGACGGGTTGCAAGTGGCCGTTCTGTGTTTCTCCTCTGTATACTTCGGGCCGGTGACACGTTGACCATTCCTGAACTCATGGAAGAGCAGCGGGCGCGGGTGCGCTCCAGCGTCCTCGCGGAACGGTTCGCGGCGGCGCTGCTCTTATCCGGTGCGCTCGCAGGGCGACTGCGCGATCTCGGCGATTCAGAGCTCGGGCAAGTTCTCGACCGCGAGGTCTGCTCCAACTTGAGCGTGCTTGCGCCCGAACTGACCGTCTGCATGGAGGCTGCTGACCGCCTTTGCCGGGACCGGGAAGACAAGCCCTCCCAACGGAGCCCCTGGCCAGAGATGAAGCGCGATGACGGAGAGCTTCTCCTCCGGGCCGAGTCGGCGCTGTATCGGGGACGCATCCCTCACCTGCTGCTTCCGTTCCAGAGGGACAGGTTCGCGAGCGACACGTTCATGGTGCCGTCGGTGGCGGAAGCACGAGATTGTTTGTGCCGCGCGGGATTTCTCGAGACTCCCCGTTCTCCGACTGTGCTCATTGATACGCAGACCAGACAACTGATCCGACTCTACGAGGACAAAGCTAACGTGTTCGAATTCCTGAGGAGGAACTGAGCAGATGAAGAAGGCGGCGATCTACGTTCGTGTTTCGACCCCCGACCAGCACGTGGAATCTCAATTATACGATCTTCGAGACCTGGCGGCACAGCGAGGAGTCGAGGTTGTCCACGAATTCGAAGACCGTGGCGTTTGTGGGAAGAAGGCACGCCGTCCGGGTCTCGATGCTCTCATGGCGGATGCCCGGAAGAAGAAGTTCTCCGTCGTGCTGGTGGCAGCCTTCGACCGCATTGCGAGGAGCACCAGGAACTTTCTGCAAATAGTTGATGAACTCGACAGTCTGGGAATCGAGTTTGTGAGCCGCAGGGAAGGTGTGGCGACGGATGATGCGATGGGGCGTCTTTTCGTGACCATCATCTCGGCGATCGCAGAATTGGAACGCTCGCTCGTCGTCGAACGCGTCAAAAGCGGAATGCGCCGGGCACGGCTGGAGGGCAGACAGATCGGGAGATCGCGGCTCGATGTAGATCGCCAGCAGGTCTTGATAGACCGCCGCTCTGGAATGTCACTGACGCAAGTCGCGAAGAAACACGGAATATCGCGTGCGTCGGTGTGCCGCATCGCGAAGCAGCCGGCGTTCGCGCCTGCCATCGTGTCGTCCGCAGAGCGGATACCCGAACTTGCGTGTGGCAGTCAAGCCTCCGAGAGGTAATTAACGAGGCGATTGGGTCGATTCGATGCCGCTCTACGGTAACCTGAAATAATCGAGTGTTCGCGCCACTTACGACTCGTAATCAACCAAGGACATTGGAAACGTCGGAAACGTCCATCCCGAAGACGTCTCTGGTCCAAGACCCGGCGGGAATGTTCTGCACGGTGCCATTGCGCAGCTCGACAGTTAGAGTGCTAGAGTGCCATCTTCTAACTCTGTAACCCGCCATTCTACTGACAGCGGGATTTGATACATATCAGTCATCGTAAAACGTCCGCCTCAATCCAAAGCATACCGCAGCGGGCTTTACGGATTAACTACAGAAACGCGGCGTACCATTGCTGCCGTCCATCCTTTATCAAATCCTTGGGGTTCCGACGTGAACGCCACTGGTAAGTGCGAATACAAATTCGGGAATGGAAAAGTGTGTACGAATACTGCCACTGGAAATTTCGGGTCACCGTCGAACCTGCATTATTTCTGCAACGAACATCTACTCGATCTCGCAGTGCAAGTGATGGGAAGAAAGGCCACGGAATCACCCAAGCCCAAATCATGAGTAATATCAGGCGCATCCTGCCGAATTTCAAACTCGGTAAACACGGCGGCATACAAGCGCAGGGATAGAGATACTACCTTTGCATTCAAAAGGCCCGGTCGCGGCGGAATCGGGCACTGTGTCTTAGGGATAAATTCGCCGCCTGAAATTCCGAATCACGTATTTTCCATTTGTTTTCTTTTGACAGCTCATTCCGCGATTTCGGTGAGTATATCTACAGCTTTCTCTAGTTCCTTTCGAACAGCTTCAGCGGCTTCCTTGCTTACGAAAGTCAAAGTCTTGCTCGGCCCAAACGTGAACTGCACCTTGCCTTCGTTGAATTGCAAGCTATTCAACCATGATCCGGGCTCAACATCTTTGGTCAGCTCAGGCCCAGAAATGAATTTCAGACAGTATCCTGTGTGTGAGTATTCGTCGTAGGAAAACGTGTTGTCGGTGCCCAATGTCCGCTTTAATTTTTTCTCTCCCATATAGCGCGTATCTCCTTTAGTGGTTATCCCGTTGACGGTTCCATCAAAATGTCATACCAGAATGATGGGATTCGTCAGTACGCGTGATGGATATATGAAAGCTACGAGCCGATTCTAGCATGGCCATGCTTTGGGCGATTTCATCACAAGCTAATGGACGAGCTACGGATTTTTGTTAAGAGCCCCCAATGCGGAAAAAAGCGGGCTCTGCGGGGACGCAACCATGCGCAGGGATAGCCTGGTAGTCGCATCGATGCCTTGAAAATCCCCGCCCGAGGGGCGGAATACTCACTAACGGAGGGCAGCCTTCTTTCCATTAGCGGCCCCGATCAACTACCTTGGCTTTGAATAACCTCCAGCTCTTGGGGTCGTCAGCGTCTGAAGAAAACCAAAACCTACATGGGTCGCGATCAAAGTGAAATCAATCGCGGTGATTAAGAGGTCTTCCGGAGCGAACAGAACGTCCTCTGAAGCGGCTAAAGACGATAGAAAGTTTCTAAAGTTTGCGCTCTTCATGCGAGCGAGTTTGCCCAAATTCCGCCTCTTACGGCCTTGGCGGTTCACGGCTTTGAACGAGACTGACATAAGCTCTCGCGACGTTCGATACTGCGAAGCCCTATCTGCAAACTACTATGGTTTACAACTGCAAATACCTTAACGTCAATGGCTAACGGCCGCGTTAGAACCTTCGCAGGCAAGGTCAGAGTTTCGCGTCAATCGGTAACTAGGCAGATGCTTGACTTCGTACGGTGCGTGGCGTATGAACCAATAAAGGAAGTACCCGAGCCCACGCGCAGCAGGGAGTTGATATGGACCCGAAAGCCTCCAATGCTGAAGATGAAAAGCCATCTGTAACTCTGCCCGGAACCGTAGAAAAAATCATCCCTCCGTTGGGACCCGAGTATCCCGAGAAGGCGCAAATTGCCGTCAAGGGCGCAGACGACCTCTACAAAGAAGTTCGCATAGAAAATGCTTTGGAGGATGAGAACGGCAATCGGGTAAAACTGAAACCCGGTGCCGAAGTCGCAGTCAAAATCGAGGCGGATAAAGCCGATACCGAGCCCAAGGATTCTGCCAAATCATCGCCTTCCGAAGATCGAATTTCCCGAATTGAGTAATTTCAGTCATTCACTACCTCAAATCCTGAGCAAAATCGCGCTGCCGCCATCATGCTTTACTCAATGAGGACGAAGTCTTCGCCTTTCACGGCTGCTTCGACCGCCTCTACCAATGCCTCGCTCGCCTTTGTTTTTGACACGTAGGCTCGAACGCCAATCTTCTTAGCTTCTTCCACGAATTCACGATCGGCGTGTGACGACAAAATTATAATCGAAGATTCTGGCAGAATTGTTTTGATTTCGCGGGCGGCTTCAAAACCATTCAAGACTGGCATCGTTACGTTCAACACAACCACGTCGGGTTTCAATTTCTTCGCTACCTCAATCGCTTCGGCACCGTCCTTCGCTTCTCCGCAAACTTCGATCTCAGGGTGAACTTGCAAGGTAGAGCGCACGATCGTTCTTATAACCGCGTGGTCGTCAGCGATGAGAACTCGAACCTTTCGACCGAGTCGTGAAACTCTTGTGCTGGCTGCTTCAGGCATAATGCTATCCGCCGCCTCGTGCAATAGGAGGGGCTATAAACTTTGATCCGGGAAACGCGAAACTGGTTTCACTACCAGGCAGGAAGATCACGGCAACTTGATGGTCGAAGGGCGGGAAGCGACGTCCCGTGCGAGAATGCGCCGCTCCGCGTTTGACGTGAGTACCTGCAAGTTGGATATGAGCTGTTGAAAAAGGTTTCACTCACCGTCAAAGATCGGCTCGAACCCCGACGACGAACAGGAAGCACGAAGAGAACTGTTATCGCTGCTCGGCACGACTACGGCGGTTGACATTCGTGTGAAGGAGGATCGCGCAAAGAGGGCAAACCAACGCGCTGTGAGTGTTCCGAATTCCGCTGCTCAGCAGGGGATCGCGCAGTACCGCGTGATGATCGGGCCCAGCTCGACGGTTGTCGACATCGAGCCACTTGGAACTGATGATCCGCTAGCGAATCTCATCGCCGAGGTGCGCGGCGCAAAGATGCCGCAAGCGCTCCCGGACGCAACGATCACCCGGCTTCCGCGGGTGGGCACACTCGCTTGCGCAAATCCGGAGCAGCCTTGCACATTTACTCTCCTCACGACTGAATCTGCCTCTCGTTTGATTTTGCCCGATTAGGCGTCTCTCCCCGATGGTATTTGGACGATGTGTGAGAAGATTTCGCCCTTTCGCCGACTGACCATTTTTTATGCTCACGCAAGCAAAAGTGAGCGCCGAAAGCGGGATATCGACCTTCGGTGGCGTCGGCGGTTTATCCGTAGTAAGAACCGATTGCCTTTTCGGCGTCGAGGGTCCGAATTCACCCGAACTAGCGCGTGGCAATCAAGTCTCGGGCAGGTAATTGACGTGGCGCGGCACTCGTTGCGGAGCAAGCTCGAAACTTCTTTTCGAATTTGTTGCTGATTTTTTGTCCCTGCGCGATCCAACCGGAATAGCCGAAAACATCGGGGACAACGTTGGGCGCAAATGGCACGGGCTGGCAAGAAGGCGATGCAGTTCCTCAGCGGGGGCCGCTACGTGGCGAACGTGGTTGATGGAAAGGTGAACCTCTACGGCGGGCGGGCGAGGACGAGTCGGTGAGGATTTCTCACCGCCCCGTTCCTTCTAACTTGCGCGATTGCGGCGTGCCATCCCCTCCGCCAACCGCAGCAGAAGTTTTCGCTTGCGCTCATCCATCCGACGCAACGCCTTCGCGAGCGTGCGCAGTCCCGACCCTTCTGCTCCGCTAGTTCCCCACGGCCGCTCCGGTTTCCCGGTAGAGAGCAGTTTCGGCTTCTTCGGTGGTTCCTCACCTTCATAAAAAAGCATGTAGAGCGGGACTTCCAGCGCCCTAGCGTACTTCTCCAGCGTCTCGACGTTCGGGACGGTGTGTCCGTGCTCGACGCGCGACGTGTAGCAGCGTAGCAGGCCGGTGCGCTTCTCGATGTCGCCTTGGCTGAGCTTCTTGGATTCGCGAAGTTCTCGGAGTCTTTGACCGATGAGCATGGGCGAGAGCGTACACCATGGCGTAGCGCTGCCTCAATCGATTCTCTGCACGGCCTTCGCCTGTGGCGCAGCCAGTCGATCTGCGTCACCACTGACCGACGGCGGTTTGGCCGCGATAACACCGCAGATACACCCATAGGGTCGCTGGGCAAACAAGTGCCGCTATTGATGCGAAATTTTCGAGTTCGCAACGCTCCTTAGCGCCCGCTACTTATTCCGCCTGATTTCTCTTTGTCTACCAGTGGGCTACACTCAGGATCGCGCCGGGCGTTACGAAAACAGAGGAACAAATGGGCCAGCCAAGGTACATCTTGTCTAGGAACTGTCGGGTTTTTACTGACCATAAATGAAGCAGCGGTCCCCTCCGCTTTTGCCCGTGCAGCCTTCTCGTCATTTTCTTGTGTTAATACGACGCCGAACACGGCGGACGCGTCATGCGTGTTAGGCAGTTCGTTGTCTGGCTTAAGCAACTGTGTTGTCCAAGCCTGCGTCGGCAATGACCCCCTAGCCTCGTTCACCATTTCCGTTTCCCCTACCCCCAACTAACTGCGGTCCACATAATCAGCGAACACCGTAGTTGATTTTGTGGACTTCTTACCTTCAGCAAACCTTGTTTCCAACTCGCGGCCTTTCTCTTGGACAAACTGAAGGGTTGCTTGAGCACTCTCATCAAGCAATTCGTATATTCGCATTACGACTTTCTGATTATCCGGGTTTTCCTCGGCAACACGGTCTAAAATACCCACCATATCCTTCATTTGGTTCATGGAGCCTAAGGTATACGACTTGATTTCGACGTTCATTATGTCTACGTCGGATAGGGGAACATTCTTAGGTGCTTGTGTATTTGCTTTTTTAGTGGTCATGCCCGCAGTGTGCCAGCACCGGTCCGCGCCGGGCAAGTTCCCACCATAAGCTACGTGCTTAAACAGATAATAAAATGAGTTGTCTTTCGGGATACGTCCGGAGTACGGTATATGCGTAGGCGGTGAGCCGATGGAAAAGTCCCTGTATAACTTAATCGAAGAGATATTTATGAAGAACAACCCGCCGGGCAACATCAGCAATGACAGTGCGGTCAAGGTGCGGTATTACATTCAGCGGTATATCAACGCCATAAAACGACAGGAAGCAATTGTCGTACGCCTTACAGATGCGAAATTTATCGCCTACATGGGGCTTTCACGAGCCGAAGGAAAAGCCTTCCTAGACCGGATAAATCTGGCCCTGGAAAAGGTGCGTCCCTCCGACATTGCGCCAGACACGCCTTAATGAGTTGGTTTGCAGGAAAGCCAAAAACGCCTCAGAAAACACGGGTCTAGTCTTTCCCCGATGGAAGCATAAAATCCTGCACTCGTTAGGGGAAATGGATGGACACTTTGATTGCCGCGTTCCGGAGGAAGATGCGCGATCCGTTCAAGTATCCGACGCGCGTAATCCACATCCTCATGGCCGCTTTAATCGGAGTGGTGAAGTACTGAGGTCCCCGTTACTAGCAGCCCACGATACGGCTTCCACCATCGCGGTTCACTTCGTCCGACATTCAAATCTCCCTTCGTCATGGCCCACGCTGGCACAAATCCCATTTTCCTACACCTTCCTTTTTTAGGATGCAACGTTTACCTAGGGCTACTGAGCGGATCGTCGGCAACTCGGAACTTATCTAGGTCGGGCCGATCAGTAACTAAGGATGGGAATGTCGGATCGGCGTCTTTCCAGAGCGCAAGGAAATTCTTGTGCCGGTAAGACGCGCAATCTAAGCGTTACCCCTCCTGCTGGGAACGTCGATGAAACTCCGGGCGTGATAGACTCTCGCCACTTACCATTTCCTTTCTCTTCTCGTGAGGTGCCCAGTGAGCGAAGCGGATGAGCCAACCAAGGACATCAAGCCGGTAACTCCCGCATCGCGAACCGACAGCAGTGCATTGCCAACCACCGTCGACGCCGATGCATCCCTCGATCCTTCTCAATTGGCTTCGCCCGCCCCGCACGCCGTCTCCGGGGCATACCGTGCACCAAGTGGTCCGAAATACATTGGACCGTATCGCCTGCTGCAATTGCTCGGCGAAGGGGGAATGGGCGAAGTGTGGTTGGCGGAGCAAAAAACACCCTTGCACCGGACGGTGGCTCTGAAGCTCATCAAGGCCGGCATGGACACCAAAGCTGTGGTGGCACGATTTGAGTCCGAACGGCAGGCACTGGCCCTAATGGATCATCCGAACATCGCCCGAGTGTTCGACGCGGGTTCGACGGCCGAAGGACGGCCGTACTTCGTGATGGAATACGTGCCGGGGCTGCCTATCACGGAATATTGCGACAAGCACCGCTTCACGATCAAAGAGCGGCTGGAATTGTTTATGCAGGTGTGCGACGGCGTGCAGCACGCGCATCAGAAAGCGATCATTCACCGCGATTTGAAGCCGTCCAACGTGCTAGTGGTCGAGCAGGACAACAAGGCGGTGCCGAAAATTATCGATTTTGGACTTGCGAAAGCCACGTCTCAGCGGCTCACCGAGAAAACCTTGTTCACCGAACTAGGCGTGATGATGGGGACGCCAGAGTACATGAGTCCGGAGCAAGCTGATCAGCGAGAACAGAACATCGATACGCGAACGGATGTTTATTCGCTGGGTGTGATTCTCTATCAATTGCTGGTGGGGATGCGTCCGTTCGACGCAAAGGCCATGAGGGCGGCGGGGCTGGAGGCGATTCTGCGCGTGATTCGCGAGCAGGAACCACCGAAACCGAGCACCAAAATTCGCTCGATGGGCGAAGCTTCCGCGGCTTTGGCGGAGAACCGGAAGGAAGAACCACGGTCCTTTGTACAGCACCTGCAAGGCGAGTTGGATTGGATCACCATGAAGGCGCTGGAAAAGGACCGAACGCGGCGCTACGGCACAGCCTCTGAACTCTCAGCCGATATCTTAAGGTATCTGCGTAACGAGCCAGTGTTGGCGGGACCTGCAACTGCTGGTTACCGCGTGAAAAAATACGCCTTCCGGCATCGAATTGCCTTGGGCGCAGCCGCTGGCATGCTGCTTCTGTTGGCGGGGTTTGCGGTTACGCAGGCCGTCCAGTTGCGCCGAATTACGGAGGAGCGAAATCGGGCTAACGGTGAACGTGACCGCGCGAAAGGTGAACGCGATCGGGCAGATCGCATCACCGACTTCATGACAGGAATGTTCAAAGTGTCGGACCCGAGCGAAGCGCGGGGCAACAGCATCACCGCCCGTGAAATCCTCGACAAAGCCTCGAAGGACATTGACACCGGACTAGCGAAAGACCCGGAAACGCAGGCACAGATGATGCACGTCATGGGAAGCGTGTACGACAATCTCGGCCTCTATCCTCGTGCGGAGTCCTTGCTGACGCGCGCAGTTGAGATTCGCCGCCGCGTACTTGGGCCGGAGCATCCGAACACGCTAATATCGATGAACAACTTGGCACTTGTTCTGAATCACGAAGGCCACTACGCCGAAGCGGAGAAGTTGTATCGGGAAACGCTCGACATTCAGCGGCGTGACCTTGGGCCGGAGCATCCGAACACGCTAATGTCGATGAACAACTTGGCGATTGTCCTGAATGACGAGGGCCGCTACGCCGAAGCGGAGAAGTTCGATCGGGAAACGCTCGACATCAACCTCCGTGTCTTTGGACCGGAGCATCAGAACACACTAGGGTCGATGAGCAACTTGGCGATTGTTCTGGATCAGGAAGGCCACTACACCGAAGCGGAGAAATTGGAGCGGGAAACGCTCGATATCCAGCGCCGTGTCCTCGGGGCGGAGCATCCGAACACGCTAAGGTCGATGAACAACTTGGCGCGTGATCTATGGAACGAAGGTCGCTATGCCGAAGCGGAGAAGTTGTTCCGAGAAACGCTCGACATCCGCCGCCGCGTCCTTGGGCCGGAGCATCCGCTCACACTAATGTCGATGAACAACTTGGCCGACGTTCTGGATCACGAAGGCCACTACGACGAGGCGGAGAAGTTGCAGCACGAAACGCTCGACATCCAGCGCCGTGTCCTAGGGCCAGAGAATCCGGACACGGCATTGAGCCTTTACAACCTCGGCGGTTTCGCGGCCCACAAGGGGAATCGCACCGAGGCACTGTCGCTCTTGCGACAGGCACTCGACCACGGACTGGCTCCGAACATCGCAATCTACATGGAAACGGACCCCGATCTCAAGTCCCTCCACGGCGATCCGCGCTTCGACGCGCTCGTCGCCCACGCCAAAGAGCGTGCCGCCGCGGCCCAAAAGCCAAAATAGGCCCCTGACGAATCAAAAGCGCCGCCAAGAGAATGCGCCATTCACAGACGGACGGCAACGTCTTTGCCAGCCCGAAGTCGAGAATCTTCGCGTGGCTTCGCTTGGTGACGAAAATGTTGGCAGGCTTGATGTCTCGATGAACAATGCCTGCGGCGTGGGCAGCATCAGCAATCTCAATCGCCAGACCGAGCAGAACTTCCGTCTCGACGGGCTTTCCCGCGATCCGCTGTTTCAGCGTCACGCCGTCAAGAAACTCCATGGCGATATAAGCACGGCCGTTCTCTTCGCCAATGTCATGAATCGTGCAGATGTTGGGATGATTGAGGGCCGAAGTTGCTTTGGCTTCGCGCTTGAAACGTTCGAGTGCCTGTGGGTCGTGGGCCACATCGTCGGGAAGGAATTTGAGAGCGACGGCGCGGTCGAGCCGAGTGTCCTCGGCCTTGTAGACGACACCCACACCGCCGACACCAAGTTTTTCAAGGATTCGGTAGTGGGAAATCGTTCGCCCCAGAGAGTGGAGAAGAATCTGGCATTGCGGCGGATTTTATGCCGCGCCCAATGGCAAGTCAACGCGGACGGACGGTACGATCAACCGACGGAATCCCTAAACCAGATAGCATCGTGACTCATACGATATAAGAAACGACGCAGACTGCACTCGACGTTCAGAAAGCAGTAGATTTATCGGGCGTGCTGGCCGGTTGCATGAAATCGTTTCTAACGGCATTTGGCCGGAGCGAAGTAGGTGCAGCGATGACAATCGCGACGTTACAAGATGTAGCGCGAACCGGTGTTCAGGAAGTCTACGTTGTTCAAAATAGTTTCGGCGATTTTCTGACGCACAGTGATAACGACGATTGGTGGACGCCGTGCGTCGAGGATGCCGCGGTGTTCTCTAGAACAGACGCCGAGAATTTGGTCTCGTATTGTTTGACCGACTGCGTCGTGCTCCCGGCTATCACCTGCCTGCAATCGACTTTAGTCAACTAATGTTAGAGGGATCGATCAGGCTTCTTCTCTGTTAGAATCTCGTTTAGAAGGGATGTCTACAAAGATGCGCGCCGCTATAGAGCCTATCGGCCCACTGTGCGACCTTCACCTTTTCCCGATGTCTCCGAAGGAATTCGACGGCGAACAAGGGTACGTCTGTCATGAAGAGGGATGCACTCGCTGCTATCGCCCAACTACAGGTCTATTCAGTCTCGATCAGGAGGGCAAGGTGCTCCCCGAGAGGTTTCAACAGTTGTGTCCGCGAGACACGAGTCCGATGTATTTGGAGAGCATCGAACCGGGCGGAATCCAAACGTGGCGATGTGCTAGGGTAAGTTGCAATCAAGAGCAAAAGCTCAAGGTTCGCGCGGCAGATTAAGATCGAAGCAGGACGTTTTCCCATCTGCGTTGACTAAGACTGACGTTTCGGTCTTTCGATTCCTGACGGTGCTGCACCTTCAGTCACACGGAAATGCTTCACTCAATGCTTTCATGACGAGGAACGGACCGGAAGGTTTCGTTTCGCAATTTTGAGCACCGAAATTACTTCAGCTTGGCGTATTCGGATTTCGCGGCGACGAGAACGCGAATGTCGGGGTCGGCGTCTTTCCACAGCGTGAGGAAATCTTTGTAGGCGGCGCGTGCACGGACGCGGGCGGCATCGGCATCCGCTCCCTGCGAGGTTCTCGACTGCAAGGCGTTGCCACGAGCCACACCCAGATGCGCCAGCGCTCCCGTCCAGCAGTTCCAGACGATGCCGCTGTGGTCGAGAATCTTCTGAAACTCGGCGGTGGCGGCACTGCCCTGTCCGGCCGCCAAGTACACTTCTCCGCGCACATATACGTGATAGAGGCAGGAAAGATTGTTGACGAACGCAATTTGCCCCAACTCGATGGGGGAAGCAGCTTGCGGGACGCTCAGGGCAGCAGCCGGGTTCTTTCGATCCAGCGCCAATTGCGCCTGAATCGCAGGCAGCCAAAGCGACTGCATCTGCGTGTCCAGTGGGAAGCGTTTCCCCAAGTCTCGGGCTAAGGACTCGGCTCGCGCCGTGTCGCCCGCCATGGCAAACGCAAGCGCGGCTTCACTCTCGACGCCCTCACCGGCGGGAGCTAGCTTCAAAGCATCTGCCGCTGACTGCTGCGCTTCCACAGGATTGCCGAAAGCGGCTTGTAGCAGAGCAGCACTCGCCAGATACTCCGCCCCATTTTCTTTTTGGTCGGCCCGGACGGCGGAGTCCACAGCGCGCTTCGTCAGTTCCCGCGCCTTGCCGAGATGACCAGCGTAAGCCTCGGTGTCGGATGCGAGCGCCAGCCCATCGTTTTCATAATCGGGCTTGCGCGCATACCACTGTTGCTGTTCCGCCATCGCCGCGGAGTCCGACCCGAGAAATGCAAGAGCGTAGAGAGCGTTGTGAAGTCCGTAATCATCCAGTTTTCGCGCCTGCGCCTCGTGAATAGTCTGCCGCGCTTCGTCGAAACGCTGTAATGCAAGAGCGCAGTTGGCAAGATTCTCGTACCAATTTACATCCGGTGAAAAGCGCAGCGCTTGCCTCGTGACGTTCGCGGCTTGTTCATACTGTCCCTGTTCGCTGTAAACGATGCCCAAATTGCCGTGCGCTGTGGGTGAACGTGGGTAGTCCTCGATGAACTCTTCCCACGTCTGGGCCGCCTTATCCGGTTCCCCAGTCACATTGGAATAGTAGTTGGCGGCGATCCCCAGCTTTTCCGGTTCGCTGGCATGTTCCCGCAACTCGAACGCCTTGCTGAAGTATTCGCTGGCCCGCCCTAGTTCGCCAAGAGTGTAGTAGTCGTTGCCCAGTTCGCTGTAGCCCAAGGCAAAATTCGGGTCAAGCTGGATGGCGCGCTGATGGTAAGGCACGGCAGCGGCATAGCCTTTCTCGTTTCGGGCCTCGTCTCCGAGGCTGAGCGCGTGCAGAGCGTCAAGTGAAGACGTGGTCGCCTGTTGGAGCGGTACATCTAGCTTCTGCACCGTTGCCAGGGATTCGCCCAGTTCGCCGCGCAGCTTCGAGGCCGCCTGGCCCAGACTGTCCAGCACCTTTTCCTTGGACGATGCTGTGACCTGCTCTTCCGCCAGCGTGTCTCCGCTCTGGCAATTCACCGCCTTCAATCCCAATACGTATTTGCTGCCCAGACTGCCGATTGTTCCAGCGATATAGGCCTTGCTGCCTGCCCGCTGGCAAAGCTCGCGGGCCACCTCAGGCGTGAGTTTCGTGTTGGCGGGACGAGTCATCAGTTGCAAAGTCTTCGCCACGCCACCGTCGGAGAGCACGTTGAGGAAAGGCGATTGCCGCAGGGATACGCTGAGCGCCGTCTTCAGCGTGTCGTCGAAAATCGCGTCTCCGGTGCTGTTGGCAAAATCGGCGAGAACGATGGTGTCCTTCTCAGTCAGCGCGTGGGCCTTGCGAGAGATGAACAACATACCGCTGACGGCCAGCGCGGCGGCCGCCACCGCAGCGGCCGCAATCGCCATCCATCGGCTGGTCGATGTAGTGGCAAGCTTCGGCCCGGCTTCGGTAGTTCCTGCGGCGGTGTGCCACGATTCGGTATCGCGCTTCAGCCGCTGCAAGTCTGTGCGAATATCCGCCGCGCTCTGGTAGCGCAGTTTCCGGTTTTTCTCCAGCGCCTTGTTGACCACCTCTTCGAGCCTTGGAGAAAGGTCGGGGTTCAGTCGCACCGGTGGCACAGGAGTTCGTTCCAGAATAGCGTTCGCAATAACGCCGGTTGTCTCGCCCCGGAACGGCAGCACCCCTGTCACCGTCTCGTAGAGCACCGCACCAAACGAAAACAAATCCGTCCGCGCATCCAACTCCTCGCCGCGCACTTGCTCGGGCGACATATACATGATTGTGCCGATCACCGCGCCGACGCGGGTGAGTTGATCGAGATCGCTCACAGTCGGCATCGACGAAAGGTGCAGGCGCGCGGCCGACGGTGCCAGTTTCGCCAGGCCAAAATCCAAAATCTTGGCGTGCCCGCGCTCGGTGATGAAGATGTTGGCGGGCTTGATGTCGCGGTGGACGATTCCTTTGGCATGCGCCGCATCCAGTGCGTCCGCGATCTCAGTCCCCAACTCCAAAACTTCTTCAAGGGGCAGCGGCTTGCCGGAGATGCGGTCCTTGAGCGTCCGGCCGTCGAGATACTCCATCGCGATGAATTGCCGACCGTCTTGCACGCCAATGTCGTAGATCGTGCAAATGTTCGGGTGGTTGAGAGCCGAGGCGGCGCGGGCTTCGCGTTGGAAGCGTTCGAGCGCGTGCGCGTCGTGCGCCACATCGTCGGGAAGAAATTTCAGAGCGATAATGCGGCCTAGCCGGGTGTCCTCTGCTTTGTAGACGACACCCATACCGCCGCCGCCGAGCTTTTCCAGGATGCGGTAGTGCGAAAGGATTCGCCCGGAAAGTGGGGAAGAGTCGGGCATTGGCGCGAATTTTAGGCCGCGCCCAATGGCAAGTCAATCTGCACGGAGATACGTGCGAGGCTAGCGAATCGCTCTAGGATCGCCGGTCTTGTGCTCTTCAATCTGAAAGCGCAAGAATCGGTGGATTGCGTCTAGAGCGTCCTTGTCAGCGGATACGATGACAACACGTCCGCCATTCGGAGTTTCCTCGAACGAATAGCGGATATCTTTTCGCAAAGCTTTCATTTCCGGCACGCCCGGCGGAACTGTGTCGTGGACGAACATCGGGATATCAAAATCACCATCTTGAAACGCTTGGGCGATGTGTCCTAGATGCATCCGGATGTTTTTTCGATTGGTGTCATCCGCAGGATCATTAGTCTCCACATGAATCGTGCCGCCGTCAGGAGTTAGAAAGAAGTGGTGCGTAGTAGCGGTCTGAGAGAAGCCCATGCCCTTTTCGCCGCGCTCTTTCATTTGTGAATGCGCGTCATGCATGGGGCACATTGTTTGCGAATCTTTCCTCTCGTCTTTCTGCGTGGTCGATGGCTGCTGTGCAACCGCGCTGGCAGCACAAACGATCGCGCACACTGCGACCGCGAGAATCATTTTCATTGTCGTATCCCCCGTTTTCGGTTGGGGTGCACTTGAAGATAAAAATTAAATTTCCGAGCGTGGCTCTTCGGGTGAGTTGCAGCGAACGTCTCCAACAATCGAGCCGGCTTGCCGCGAGGAGTCTTGGCTAACATGCGGTCCCATTCGGCAAGCGTTTTGAGAAGCTCGCGCCGCCATGATTGCAAGTCACGAAGCCGGGCTTCGAGGACTGCCAACTTCTCGGCGGCCAGCGCACGGACATGACGGCAGGGCGCGGCCCCACGATCGCGCTCGCGGAAGATGCCGGCCAGATCGTTTACCGAAAAACCGATCGACAGGGCGCTTTGAATCAACTGCACACGAGCCAGAGTATCTTGCGGAAATATCCTGTAGCCTGATGCTGAGCGAGCAACCACAGGCAGAAGGCCGCGCCGATCATAAAATCGTACCGTGTCCGCACTGACGCCAGCGAGGCGAGCCAACTCGCCGGAGTACAAGGGCCGATTTGTAGACCAACTTGAACTCACGGAAACAGGATAAGCATTGGAACCAGTTCCGGAGTCAAGCACATTCGCGGATTGACGAGAGGAGTTCGGACTCCAGGCGCGCCGATGTTCCAGTTCGACACGTCTACGGTCCTTGCCGTCGGCGATGAATAGTTTACAGCCGCGCACCACCTCGGAGGTCGGGCGTCCACACGAGCGTTTCAACAAAATTGGACCCTGCCTACGGGGAGCCAACGTCATGCTGTGGCTCCTTGTACGCCTATGCAGTGAGTCTGTTTGAGTTCACAAGCCGAGCAGGAGTTTGCATCACAAGTCCAAAGCGAGAGGCTATACAATCTCATCGAATCGGGAGAGGTGGTCGTGAACGCGACACAATGCGTCGTGTTAGCGTCTTTGTTTCTCTGCGCGGAAAACGCCGCGGCGCAGTCGGTCGAGGCCGATAAGGAAATCGCCGTCGTCGAGGTTGGGGCTGCTGCTAACCATAGCCTGACCGGCGGCGGCTCGAGTTTCGGCCCGGACCTCGCAGTTGAAGTTACGCCGATCGAGAACTGGCTCGAACTTGAGGCGGGAGCGACGCCGCTTTTTGCCCATCACTCGACGGAATGGGATGTCGATCTTCTGTTCAAAAAGCCCTGGACGCTTTCGAAGAAAGTGGAATTCATGGCCGGCGTCGGCCCGGAGTGGGTTCATGCGCGGAAATACGGCGTGACAACGAACTCCGTCGCCGGCGAAGCCGTAGGGGATTTTATGTTCTGGCCTTCTGCCGGGAAACATCGATTCGGTTGGTATCTAGAACCGGCTTACGAGTACGATTTCGGGAGAGGACATGAGCAGTCGATAGGCATAAGTGGCGGGTTACTCATTGCCATCCGATGAGGTCTGATTTGGTCCGAGGCTCCGAAGCAATCTGAAAGTACTTCAGTAGAGAACCACGGTCGCGCTCTTGATTCGTACAGTTCGCGCCCGATTCTCTTGTATCTACTTTGTGACTAGTCTCGCGGGATTGGCGTGTTTCATGCCGCTTGTTAACATTGGGCGTTTTTTCAATTCAGCACATGCAGGACAGCAGGAGAACGACGCCAAGAAAGTCTCGCATCCATTGTTTACTTGAGCTTAGGAACTGGTGGTCAAAAAGGGGTTCGCCGCGAGAGCCGCAACTGAGTGATTCCGTTAGCCCAAAATTTTCGATTTTGATGGTTCACTCGGTATACCTTCTGAGGCTGTTGTCGCGTCGATCTCCCGCCACGTGATACAGCGGGTTTCTCGGCGCGCTCGACGATTTCCTAGTGGCAAGGATCAGCGCAGGAGGTTGGTCCTAATTTTCCCCACGAAGAGCGGAATGTTGCACGGGATTTTGCTCGTGCCTTCAACAGAACGCCCGGCAGCAGTCCAGAGAGGGCTCTTCGGCAATTCATTGACAATCGTCGATGGATAGGCCATCCTTGATTTCGTCGATGCCCACTGACCCGAAGCGCGCGATTGCCAGTTGTTGCGCTCCCGTGAAGCCTCCCAGAATCACCGAATCGCACGCGAAGGAGTATGCATGTTGCTTCAAAGCGCTCGCCGATCCGATGAGGATTCGCATTCTCAACCTGCTCGCGAACAATGACGACCCTGTCTGCGTTTGTGAGATCGTCAAGCACTTTCCCGTCCAGCAGCCATCGATATCGCATCATCTTAAGATTCTTCGCGACTGCCGGTTCGTGCTCGCAGAACGGCGCGGAACGTTCATGTATTACCGCGTGAACCGCAAGTGCTTGTCGGAATTTCCCTACGCCGCCCGGGTAATCCTTAACGTGTAGTGAGAAAGTGACCGTGTGCAAGGAAAAACCAAATCATATTCATCGAACATCGTCAATGTTATATGGATTCTGAGGGAGAAAGTGGCGATGCAAAACCGACTCACTAGACGAGCCTTCTTGGCAACGGCGGGTGCAAGTATCGGTGCCATGCACGTTTCTGCAACGGGTTTTCCGAAGGAATTAGGCGCACCGCCGCGCCCGTACGGTGAACGCTCGCCCTTTGAGCATTCAGTTCGCTTCCTTCCGAATTCGAGCACACCCGCATCGAGCTACAGCAGGACGCCTCTGCAAGATTTGGTCGGCATTATTACGCCCTCGGCATTGCACTACGAGGTTCATCATTCGGGCGTTCCTGAAATCGACCCTCGATACCACGAGGTAATGATTCACGGCCTGGTCGAACGGCCGCTGACCTTCGCGATGGACGATCTCCATCGCTTGCCATCCGTTTCCAGAATTCATTTCCTCGAATGCGCTGGTAACAGTAGCGGGGAGCAAATCGGACGGCATGCGATTAATCCCCAGAGAAGCCACGGTCTATTGAGTTGCAGTGAATGGACGGGCGTGCCGCTGCGAACTCTGCTGGAGCAAGTGAGACTGAAACCAGGCGCGACTTGGATTGTCGCGGAGGGGGCCGACGCGGGCAGGCTGGCACGAAGCATTCCGCTTGAGAAGGCACTCGACGACGTACTCGTTGCCTATGGGCAAAACGGCGAGGCGCTCAGGCCCGAACAGGGATACCCCGTCCGACTCATCGTTCCAGGCTGGGAGGGCAATACGAATATAAAGTGGCTCCGCCGCGTGCAAGTCGTCGATCAACCCTACATGACCGCTTACGAAACGGGCCACTATACGGACCTTATGCCCGATGGAACCGCGCGACAGTTCACATTCGTCATGGAAGCCAAGTCCGTAATTACGCGCCCCGCGGGAGACCAACAATTATCGGGTGCTGGTTTCTACGAGATTACCGGGTTGGCATGGTCTGGCAGAGGACGAATCACCAAAGCTGAGGTCTCCACTGATGGCGGCACAATCTGGCAGGACGCACAGCTCAATGAGCCGATTTTGCCGAAGGCGCTGACACGTTTCCGGCTTCCGTGGTGGTGGGACGGGAAAGAGACTTCCCTCCAATCAAGATGTACGGACGAAACCGGCTATCTCCAGCCAACGCGAGAGGAACTCGTGACGGTTCGCGGACTCAATGCAACCGACCACTACAACGGAATCAAAATCTGGTACGTCCACGCAGATGGGAATGTGAGCCGTGAATAAAAGCGCCTTCTGCATCATCTGCTTTGTCATCGCCGAGGCTACAGGCATGCTCGGACAAAGCCAGCAATACAAATTGGGACGACTGGCGACGCCCGAAGAAATTCGGGAACTCGATATCTCCGTCGCGCCGGACGGCTCTGGCTTGCCCAAGGGAAGCGGCACGGTCACAAAAGGACAGCTTGTCTATAAGACGCTCTGCGCGAACTGCCACGGAGATCGCGGACAGGGAATGTTGGAGTATCCCGCGCTTGCCGGAGGCCAGGGTACGCTGAAAAGCAAGGAACCTTTGCGTACGGTGGGAAGTTACTGGCCGTACGCCACCAGTGTCTGGGATTTCATCCACCGGAAGATGCCTTACGCTCGGCCGGGAACTCTCACGCCAGATCAAACTTATTCTGTTACCGCGTTCATTCTGTATCTCAATGGGATTCTCGACAAAGATGCGAAGCTTGACGAGTCAACGCTTCCTCGCGTGAAAATGCCCAATCGCAACGGCTTCGTTCCGGATGCTCGCCCCGACGTCCACAACAAGCCCGATCGATAGACAGATAGACACCGATCAGACCTATTTGATGTCTCCGTTCCTCGCAAGGACGTTGGTGGCCATCTTCGGAAGGGAAGGGATCAGCCACCAGAGGAAAAGAGTCGCGGCGGCTGCGCCGACCAATTGCGCGATGACAAACGCCGGGACGTCACTCCAGCGGATTCCTGCGAACGTATCGGTCACCGCCCGGGCTAGCGTGACCGCTGGATTCGCGAAAGAAGTGGAAGACGTAAACCAGTATGCCCCTGCAATGTAGGCTCCGACTGCAAAAGGCACAGCAGAGGATCGCAAACGTGCGCAACCCCAGATCACTGCCAACAGTCCGAAAGTGGCAATGAATTCCCCGAGAATTTGACCTGAGCCCGCACGAACACGGTGCGAGACGAAGAAGACCGGGTCGTTGAACATAAGGTTAGCGGCTCCGACTCCAGCAAACGCTCCAGATATCTGCGCGGCGATATACCAAGGCGCATCCTTCCAAGCGATCCCGCCCAACGAGGCGTCCGCAAGTGTTACGGCCGGGTTGAAATGCGCGCCCGATAATTGCCCAAAAGCCAAGATCAGAGCAATTAGACCGGCCCCCGTTGCGGTTGAGTTCGCAAGCAACGCGAGTCCAACGTTTCCCCCGCAGAGACGTTCCGCCATAATGCCCGAGCCAACTACTGCAATCAGCAGAAAGGCCGTGCCAACCCCCTCGGCAGCCGACCGTTGCAGCAGTGGCATACGCGCGAGGTCACCATCTTCCTTTTTCGCCATCAGGCTGTCTTTACTCCGCGGAAGTTTTCTAACTATAATCGCTTAGGCAAATATAATGAAGAAGGCAGAAACCCAAGTCAACCTGATGTTCCGTGCGTTTTCAGACCGCACGCGCTTGCGGATTCTGCGTCTCTTGTTCGGTGGAGAACTTTGCGTAGGCGACATCATATCCGTCATTCAGGTGCCCCAACCTACCGCGTCGCGGCACTTGGCTTATCTTCGCCGGGCTGGCTTGGTTGAGGCCCGGAAGGATGGCCTATGGAATCATTACCGGCTTGCGCCTGCCGGGACCGCATTTCAACGTGATCTGATTAAGTGCCTTCGAAGCTGCTTTCAAGACGTGCCTGAACTGGCGGCGGATGAAAAGCGGGCCGCGAAGATGCGCAAAAACAGCGGTTGTTGCCCCCGTTAAGTTTTCTGCGCCCAAGTATATTCGCATATGCACATGTAGCCTAGAGCTGCCGAAAACCCGGAAGGTGAGAGATGAATGGAAAAACAGGACACTTCAACGTTTTGTTTCTCTGCACGGGAAACTCTGCTCGCTCGATCATGGCCGAAGCAATACTCAACCGGAAGGGCTTTCCGAATTTCACAGCGTACAGCGCGGGCAGTCGGGCGAAAGGTGCCGTGCATCCCGCCGCACTTCGCCAGCTCGAAATCGCACATCTGCCGACAGGTGGACTTCGAAGCAAGAATTGGGATGAATTCGCAAGGCCCGACGCACCGCACTTGGACTTCGTGTTCACTGTCTGCGACAACGCCGCAAAAGAAGCGTGCCCTGTCTGGCCCGGCCAGCCTATGACCGCACACTGGGGCATCCCGGACCCTGCCGCGGTCGAAGGCTCACAGGAGCAGATCGCTCATGCCTTCCGTGATGCCTTCATGGTTCTCGATCGCCGGATCAGCCTCCTCTTGTGCTTGCCCCTGTCCAGCCTCGACGAATTGGCGATCAAAAAGCAAATCGATCAGATTGGGCATCAATGACGGCCCGACTTAACCGGCGAATTGCCGCATATACCCTTCCGAACGAATCCACGAGCGAGGCCCGCGTTCGCCGATGGGCGGCCCTGTGTTCAATCTTGGGATACCTGCAAGTGCTAGGAGCCGTGCTGTCGCTGAGTCTCATCAAGCGGATCGGGTTTACGCCGCTGACCGTCCCCTCGAATCTAGGACATCTGCATCCGACTGCCTTCCTCGTGCTCCCGCATGACAAAATGCCCAAAGAACAGCAGGACTTTGGACTTTTACTTTTTGTCTCTGCTGCTGATCGCGACGGGATATTAGCACTACAATCCCAGTACAACAGTTCGTCGAATGTAGATTTGTCACACACGCGCCACCAGATCGGTAAAGGCAGAAAATAGTGCGAGTTCGATACGACCGGATCACGACGACGATAAAGCGCGAATGGCTGGCTGAAATCATCGCCGGCGCGAAGAAGATCGAATACCGCCAGATCAAGCCGTACTGGACGAAGCGATTCGCGAAGGTCTCGGTCCCATTCGAACTGCGGCTGTTGAACGGCATGACTCCTCCAGTGCCCGAGGTGACCGTGCTGATTCACAGGATCACGAAGGATCGCCACGCTGGAGAATACCGACTTCACATCAAGAAGGTTCTGGGATTCAAGCGCTGGGACAAGCGGCGGCGGAAGCCGAAACGGTAAGTGAAAGCGGATCGCGCAACCCTCGGTGCTCAAAAGTTGCCCGACAGCAAAGCCGGCGCGAACGCCTTCTTCAGGTGGTCTCGGTGGACGTGCAGGATTTCGCGAAACACATGGCCTGTGGTTTCTTCGTCCCGGCCCTCCCCGGAACGCAGCTTCGCCGCCGCAAGCTCGCGGAGAACGTAAAGCTGCGACCCCGCATGCTGGTCGGCCGTGGAGACACGAACGTAATTGGCGGCTGTGTTCACCTGCTCAGTTCATCCTGTCTGCCGAATAAAGTTGGGTTCTGTCGGTGGCTCGCCCGAGACGAAGCGCGGCTTCGATGCACACCGTCGCCTCGGGAGCCAAGATGTTCATGTTCCCGCAGACCTCATCGTCCAGCAGTTGCGCGATCTCTGAGTTGCTGAGCAGACGCAAGCGTCTGGATAGCTCAGCAGGGATCAGCAGTGCAGCTGCGAGTCGCTCCGCCGGATTGCGGGAGCGAACTCGCTTCCGCTGTTCCTCCATCAGGTCTCGGATCGTCAACTTGCCCTCTCCCTAGGTATACAAGCGAGCTTTTAAAATCGTCCAGATGACTTTTGCGAGTCATTCTATGAGATGGGGTTGCAGCCGAGAGAGCGGGTGTTCCGTATTATCGGTAAGGCGTCCACGAACCAGTCCCGTGTCGCCACAGACTCTTAAGTCTCTTTTATCGCGATGCCAGTCTCTTCCAGAACCTTCTTAATCGCACGGTGGAGTTCCTCGATACCGACAGCCTCGTCTTGGTCCGCGACCTCATGCCGCCTATATCCAGCAATTGTCATCGCGACCTGTTCGCTGACGCGCGCCTCCAGCATGTTGCGAATGGCAGAACGACGGAGATGCTGCAAAAGGAGTCCCCTGTAAATCTCCCTGCCGCCCGGCAGCGGTTCCATCCACCCAAATCCACGTCGGACGCAGGCCCGCCGCCATCGCTTTCGTAGGTTCGTCGTGCAAAACAAGGGGACATGAGGATAGTCGCAGCTATCCTCGTGCTCACACTTCTCATCGCTCTCGCCGTTCGACTCTTCTACATGACGGCGAGACGCTTCCTTCAGTCTGAGTTCCTCCACGAACGGTTCAAGGCCGTCCAGAGGAATCATCCGAGACCTGCCGTCTTGCGTGAAGCCCCCTACGCGGATTTTGAGCGCGTCCAAGTCAACATGCCTGCACTGTAATTCCCGCGCTTCTCCAAGACGGCAGCCAGTCAGGTAAAGGAAGGTAACGACCGGATGCAACCGTTTAGGGAGTTCCTGGCGCAGCTTTTCAAAGTCCTCCGGCGCTAGAAAGTGCTTTCGTGGCCGATCCTCCGGGAGCACGGGAAAAGGCGGGAGGAACTGAATCTTTCCCTGCCGCAGGGCCAAATTCATCATGCAGCGCAGCAACGCGAGGTTGCGATTCAAAGTGGAGTTCTTCACAGGCCCGCCGCCGGGGGGGTGCGCCTTGCGCTTGCGGATGAAAGTTCTTAGGAGATTCGTCGTTATGGTTGGAACTCTCCGGCCTGCGAAAAAATCGTCGAGGTGCTTCAGTCCCGACACCGTTTCGGTGCCGTCCTCAAGTGACCTCCGGGAACGGTTTCCCCGTGCGCGATACTGCTCTAGGAGCGACTTGCGAATATCCTCGTATGTCAGCTTCGCTGGGTTGGTAGCGGGCGGAGATGCGACCCCCATCTCAATGAAGCGTCGTTGAAGTAGGCGCTCGGCTGTCAATTTCGACTTGGACTTGCTGCTCTCCCGGATTTGTCGCCCGTTGCAATAGTAGTAGATGTGCCAGAATCTCGAACCTTTGGCTTTCCTGATGCAGCCGGTCCCTTTCGCCCTCATAAGCCGCAGCATTCCACGCCTTTGAACGGCGGGCCATCTGTTTTTCGATGTAGTTTTCCATTCTTGTAAACACCCCGCAAAATCACCGTGTAAGTTTCGGATTAAAGGCCACTTATTCTTCGCTTAAAAACCGGACGAAATAAAAAGCGGCCGGTGTACTACGGGCACAGAGAACGACCCTCTTCACCAGCGGATGAGGCTTTGGTACGTGATCGCTGAATCAGCACGAACAGTATTGCGGGCTGGATAAGCCAAACCTGACCAGTAGGCGTTGCAGGACGGACTTCCAGAACGGAGGAGACGCTAATGGTGTGCCCAGACGCAAAAGATGGCGTTACGCAGTGCCAGCGAGAGGGCTGCTCGAACACCGCCGAGAAGAAGTTCTGTTCGTCGGCTTGCCGCCAAGCCGCGTACAGAAACTCGGAGGCGCACAAGGCGGCTCTGGCGAAGAACAGGGACTGGCGTCTGAAGCGGCGCAACGCGTACCTCGGACTCCAGAGGCGCGACAAGACGCTGACCCCCTACTTCACCCCGTCGGGGCCGTCCAGCACGCAGACGTTCCGGCGAGGCGGCCTCGGCAGGTTTTGGACTCAGGTCGTGGACGGGAAACGCTTGAGATTGCATCTGCAACGGGAAGTTTCGCTTGCAAAGTCGTGATCGCAAGGTGCGGTTCTGCTACCGAAAATCTCGAGATTTTATTGAGCAACTGGGCACGGCTCCTGTTCCACGCACCTACCGGCAGGACGATAGCCGGAGTTATGCGCGGCAGGCGAAGGGAGAAATGCGATGAGTGCAATAAGCGCAGTTAGGACAATAAGTCCAGCCAACGAACCTTGCAGGTCGCAGAAAAAGAGATTTGCGACCGAGCAAGAAGCAGTCGGCTTCGAAGCGAAAGGCCGGGCGACGTATGGTGGTATCAGACAGCACGCCTACCTTTGCGAAGACTGCGGCAGCTATCACTTGTCCTGTCTCTCGCCCGATGCGAGAAATGTCACAGACTACAAAAGAATCGAGAACGGGCGTCCTGCTGCGGCCTTTGAGAAACGCCGGAGGGTCACCGACGACGATGTCCGACAAATGGTCGCACTTCGCAAGCAGGGGTTGGACAACACCCAAATCGCGGAGCGCCTCAACTTTTCCGATACAACTGTGTCAAAGCACCTCAAGCGCCAGGCCGAAGCCCCGAAGTTCCAACAGCCGACCGTCGATTCGCTCTCGTCTGAAGAGAAACATCTTGAGGCGAAGCTGAATCGGGTGCGGGAGGAGAAGCAGCGACTGATTGAACTCAACGCCGTCAAGGTAGCCAGGTTGGTTGACGACCAAGTCTCGATTCGCCGAGGATTGCAGTCAATCCTGCTGACTGTAGACGATGCGCTTGACGTGACCATCAAGCTGACCGAGGTCTTGGGCTTGTCGAATCAGCAGGGACATGATGCGAGCGCCCAAGTCAATCGCCAATGATGAACGACACCTGGGGCCGTCTCTCTCGGCGTCGAGGGTAAGCAGAAGCGGGCGGATGAACGAGACCAACGAATGACCGCGGGGGCGTTGCAGAGGGCGAATACCCCGAGTCCCCGCTGGTGCAGATTACTACGAGCAAAGAGATGCTCTCGTCACAGCGAGGGGCTTGATCTGATGCGGTGGGCGTGAGTGCGGGTTTCAAAAACGGGTTCGGTGGTCGGAGTCACAACTAAAGGAGAAGACGATGAAAGTCATCAAGGCTCGGATCAAGGGAGTGGGACTCGGGATTCTGCTGCACAACCCGGCTGGCATGGGGCAGTCGAACGGGAAGAAAGTCATCCCCACGCCGGAACAGGAAGCTGCGGCGGGTTGCTACTGGACGGAAGACGAGACGTCGGTCGCGATCCCGTCGTGGAATCTGTCCCGGGCGTTGGTCAGGGCTGCCGCCTTGTACAAGGACGGCAAGGTCGCTATGTCACGCATCGTGGCTGGCAGTGTGGCTGTAGAGCCAGCGATGCTCAGCTTCGGCACGAACGAGTACGCCATCGACACGCGCCGCGCCGTCGTGCAGCGGCAAGGAATCCTGCGGTCGCGTCCTCTCCTTACGAATTGGCTGCTCGACTTCGACCTCCTCGTGAGCGAGGAGGATGTCAGCCCAAAGGCGTTTCCCATGCTGCGCGCGATCTGCGAGGACGCGGGACGGCGCGTTGGCATCGGCGACTTCAGAATCGAAAAGAACGGTCCGTTCGGCAAGTTCGTCGTTGAGTCCTGGGAAGTCCAGTAGAGGGTTTCGGCTCGGCAAGGCATGCGGGGGTTCGGGAAGGCTGGACAAAGCGAGGATTCTTAAAATGCACTCATAAAAGTTTCCGGCAAGGCTAGGCATGGCAGCGCTGGGCGCGGCGGGCTTGGCTCGGCGTGGCACGGCGAGGCGAGGCTGTACGCACTCATACAAAAGTTTTCCGCGTGGCTTGGCTAGGCGTGGCGGGGCTCAGGCAGGACGTGGCTGGGCTAGGCGAGGCAAGGGCTGTAACAAATTCGGGAAAAGGGAGAGAACCTATGATTGGAACGGTCAAGGTTGGAGAACTGGTGGTCGATTACAACAATACGGCGCGTAGCGCGGTGAATTTCGCGCACGTAGGCGCTCTCAAGAACGCTTTGCTCGCGGGCGTGGTGTTTCCGCCCATCGTCGCGGAGCGAAGTACGCGGCGCATAGTGGACGGGCTGCACCGATGCAAGGCGTACACGCAGCTGTGGGGCGAAGGGCACGAGATAGAAGTGGACTTCCGCGACTACGCGAATGACAACGACCTGTGGATGGCGGCAGTCGAGGCGAACAATTCGCACGGATTGCCTTATAGCACTTACGACAGGACGCGCATACTCGTCGAGGCGGATCGGCGCGGCATCAAGCGGGAGGTAATCACAAGCGCGATGAAAATGCCCATAGAAAAAGCGGACAAGAAAATTCTGGGCAGTTCGGCGTTTGTCAAGACGCCTGTGGGTCAAGAGCGCGTGGCGTTGCGCACCGGCTTGAAGCCGCTCGCCGGACGCCAACTCACCAAAGCGCAGCTAGAAGCCAACAACAAGGCGGGGGCGATGAAAGCGGAGTACCACTGCGAGGCACTCATCACCCTGCTCCGCGCCGGGCTGCTCACCTGGGGCAGCAAGAATGCGGTAACTATGTGTGGGTCACTCTACAAGGAACTGGACAAGCGCGTGGAGCGGCTTGCCTCGTAGCGGTATTGATTCGTGCCTCCTGTCTCTCCCGAGTCTCGGCGTCATGTACTTCGTGTCGCGAGTCGTCGGTGAAGTTCTGCCTCAGGTCAGTTTGCCTCTATTCGGCGGAGCCTGGAGCGGATTCATCGTCGCGTGCTCTGACCGCACGGTGGAAGACGGTCTTCACCACTTCATCGCTAATATAGTGGAACGAACGTTCGGCCGGCGACTGTGAAGCCGCGCCTCCTGCCTGTTATTGAAAGGGCCCCGTCCAAATATCGGACGCGTGGAGTACGATGTTGAGAACGAGTTGAAGGCGCTTTCCGTTTGTGGTTTGTCGCTGCTTCGGATCATTCAACTAGAGATGCGAGTCAAATCAATCTGTATGATCTAAAACTAGCTGCTTACGTATTAGCAACATGTTCCAAATGGAACAAGCCTCCGGAGCTCGCAAGGTTATAAAGAACGAAGCGACGGTACCCAAGACCTGTCGCCCACCCCGGGGCCGAATAATTCATCCAATTCGGCCCCCCCTTTTTTTTGATTCGCTTCCGTCAATCAGACTGATCTCAACCAATCTGCCCTTCAAAACCGACCGGGTGAATCACAAAAACGACGAACGCCGCGATTCCTAAAAAGCAGATTGCAGCGATACATGCCCGCTTCAAGTCAGGAATGTGAAGACGCATGAGTTTTTTGCCGCCAAATCGAGACCACCCACCACCGCGAGCGCGTTAGCTGGTCGACGGAACCGTACGAAGTCTGCGTTCACGTCGCGAAGAGACGAGATGCATCATCGTCCGAAGGCCCACGCCACCATCAGCGGGAACTCTTCTCGCCAGAATGCGCCACCGTGCGATCCGGCTCGCTCATTCATGACCACATCCGCACCTGCATCGCGCAGCGCGTCCGCCCACTTCCTTGCGTTCCCGAGGAAGAACGGCTCCTGTGTGCCAGCGACAAGGTACGCACGCGGAAGCGGACCCGGCAGAAGGCCAGCCGGCTTGTAACCGCCGCCAGGCGAGGCGCAGAAGACCGCGCCATATACATGTGGATGCCGAAGCGCAAGAGCGAGGGCCAGCTCTCCACCCGCCGAGACGCCGAACACTGCGGTGCGTTCTCTCGGCAGCGCCACGCCAAACCGCGACTCCGTCCATCGGCGAACGTCCTCGACGAAGAACCTCTCGTGCGCCGCGAACCGATCCGGCTCAAAGCCCGGTGAGTACTCATGTAGGCGTAGCGTCTCATCGGTCAGCCCATGTACACCGACGATCATTGTGGACGGCACGTCGGGCTGCACGAGCAACCGGCCCCACTTCGAGATTCTCTGACCGTCGCCGGCGAAGACGATTGCTTCGATCGGGTGCGGTGGAACGTATACCGTGACCTGCCGTCCACGATCGTACTCGAACGTCTCAGTGACAAACTCTCCTGCGCCCGTGGGCTCGACGGGCGTTCCGTCGGACTCACTTAGCTTGCGATTGACGTGATTGCGTTCTTGCTTCTTCATGGCCTTGACTTCATTTATAGAACTACGGTCGCCCGTTCCGCCGCCCCGTCTATAAGAACCAGATAAATGACTCTACGGCGGCCGGCACTGATAAGTCGACTTGTGGGAAGTGATCGCGATCGCTCCCGGTTGACGGCAAACCGGAACTAATCCTGAATCCTGGTAAACGCATTTACCGGAGAACTGAAGTGCTAGTTCAAATCTCCGGTTGCGCGACTATACGTCTACTGACCCACGGTGCAGGCTCCGAGGTTAGCTTGTAGCATAATTAAAGGATGGGCCGCCGGCTCCTGCGAGCGTTTCTGTGGCTGCTGATTTTCGCGGTCGAACTCGCCTTGTGTCTCACGTTGTTCATCGCTGCGAGGGCTTTCCTGGCCGTGCGCCGACTCGATGGGGACGCGCGCCAAGTCCGCGTCACCGCCCCGCCCGAGCATCCACAACTGAATTTTGCATGCCAAATGGAAACGGCCGCGCTGCAATCGCTCTTCTCTGATCCGGATGTGATTCGCGATCTGAGGCAGCTCAACGCCGGAGTCACCCTTTCGCTGATCGATCTCAGCGCCGGCCGCGCCCAGGTCGTCCGCCAACTGAATTCCGCCGGCATTCCGGTTACGGCGTGGCTGGCGCTGCCCGGCCAGCAGGGCTATTATCTCAACTCCTCGAACGCCGCACACGCCGAGGTGCGTTTCACTGAATTTCAGAAGTGGACCACTGATTCGGGACTACGCTGGTCTGGGATTGGTCTCGATATTGAACCAAGTCTTCAAGAGTTCACCAGTATTGGCCGCGCGGCTTCGGCCGCGTTCAAACGGCTGGTCGATCCAAATACCGTCACTCGCGCCCGAATCGCATATAGGGCCTTCATCGCCCGAATCGAAGCGGCCGGCTACCGCGTCGAAACCTATCAGTTTCCCTTCATCGCCGATGAACGCGAAGTCCACTCCACGTTACTAGAGCGCCTGTTCGGCATTGTCGATGTGCGCGGCGACCGCGAGGTTCTCATGCTTTACTCGAGCTTCAACCGCACCGCCGATTCCGCGCTCATCTGGCAGTACGGATCGTCCGCTCAACGCATTGCCGTAGGCATAACGGCCGGCGATCCGCAGCCAGGAGTGCGTATGGGTACGTTGAGCTGGGAGGAGCTGTCGCACGACGTGATCGTCGCTAGTCATTTTTCGCCAGTGGTGAGTATCTACAATCTCGAAGGCTGCGTCCGCCGCGGACTGCTTGCGCAACTGATGGCACTCGACTGGAACCAGCCGGTTATTATTTCCGCCGATCAAAACCGCCAGGTGATCCGCTTCCGTGCGCGTGTGCAGGCCGCGCTGTGGACGCTGTCGCGCCTCCCTTACTTCGCGCTGGCGATCTTGCTCGCCGACGCGTGGTTTTTTTTGCGCCGTCGCCGGCGTGTGGACGGTCATCAGAATAGTTAGCGCGAGCGTTTTGCACGAGATGGCATCCGTGACTCCTGAATAACTCATTCACCGGAAAAGTGAAGTGCCACCTCAAGTGTCCGATTACGCGACTAATCGGGAGTTAGACGACGGGGCACATGAACGAGCCGATTCGGGTCACTTCAGTTGGGAACGCAATGACAAAAAGCCAATCAAGAAAAGCAACAGCATCGATGCGAGAGCGACCATTGAGACCTTCGCGAATGGCTCGTTCCAATTCTCTCGGATGAACTTGTCCAGCGTTCGGCCCTTTACTTTGTATTTGAAGGACAGGAATTCTCGGGTAAGGATTCCGACATAGAGGGCGGCGTAGGCCATCAGAATGAATGGATTATGCGCAAAGAGGCGAAATTTCTCTCTATTGCCGGCAGAGGAAAACCTTAGCTGCAGGTAGTAGAGCGCAATGAACCAAAGCATGAACGCGAGCAAGTTCGTCACGATTCGGGGGATTCCCATGCGAGTTAGAAAATTGGATCGACCCCAGTCGCTCCACATCCATCGACGAAAATCAGTGAACGCACCCATCGCGATGGGAATATTACCACCCATGTGGTGGCTCGCCACTCTGACTCAGGGTTTCTACGGTCACCAGATTGGGTACGTGTCAGGTCAACGTATTAATGCGTATCTCCCGATAAACGCTGCGGTCTCAATGTCCGATTACGCGACTTACAGGGACTTACGGTGCATTCAACGCTGTAGGATGTATCTTCCGTCCTCGTCCTCAAAATACGCCAGCTTGCCCGGAATGCAGGAAATGATTGTAGCCATGCCGTATCCTATCGTTTCTTCCAAGGCCACTTTCAAATCCAATTCCCGAGCATCAAGCTTGGGGTTCTCCGAAACAATCCAACATTTGGCTCCGGCACCCTTCGCAGCGAGCAGTTTCAAGAGCGAAGCAGGATTACTGTTCCTTCCCGAAATGCTAAAAGCGAACTTTGGATTCAAATGCTTAAAGTGTGGGAGTTGCGCGATAAATTTGGCCCTTTTCTTCGGAGTCGTGAGGAATTCCAAATACCGGTGCCGCCGAATCGGAAGTACGAAAGCTTTGACCATCTCCGCTTCATGGTTCATGGCAGCACGATGCTAATGTGAATGCCACAGATAGTCTAGTGAGCGCCAGTGCCCGATAAACGCATTAACCGGAAACTGGCCCCACTACCCCTCTCAGGTTCCAGACCGATCATAGCGAGCGCCACTAACGGTAAGATGATTGCCACAAGCGTTCCGCGGCCGGTAACGTCCCTGATACCGCGAAGGACAGTCCTGCGAAGCCCACATCGTCTCGAACTCCTGAGGACTCAAAGCCGCGGGTACGCGTCCGCGAGGCTGAGATTCAAACGTCGCGCGATTTCCGGGTAGCGGGCTAAGAGCCTCAAGAAATTACGCCTCGCCCGTGCGGGCGAGCAACTCGGGTATGCTGAGGGATATTTCGCCCTCAGCGACCATTTCCAAAGCTTGTGGCCGATCAAAATTTGAAGGACCTCGGGTCTTGCGCGCATGTCTTCGATTTTCCTTCCAGGATTGACAGCTGGTTTTTTGCAGTGCCGATGGCAAATTCGCGTTCCACCGCAAATTGACGGCCTGTCGGAAACGCCAAAATCCGGTCTCCCTCAAATGATCTCGAAAGTTCAGGAATTGCCCCTGAGTAGTGTCGCGAAGTACCCCGAAAGCGGGGCTCTAAGGCATATGCTTCAGCGGCCTGTCGCACTTGTGAGCCATTCGCAGGTCCAGCAGCCGACGCTCAAGCTCTGATAGCGCCTCGCATGCACGCGGGTGGTTCGTGCGGACGGCTTCAGCCAACTGTTCATACTCGACTGTGGTGATGTCTTGCTCCGTGGTCATCGCCGCCTCCGGTGTCGCTCAACGCGCGCAGTTCGCATGTCTCCAACTTCGTTGTGCTGCCGCGCCAATTCCTGCACGTACTCGACCAGGGTCCTGAACCGCGCTTCCTGCTTTTCGGCCATGTTCGTTGCCTCCCGGCAACCGTGACGCTGTGACGCTTGTGACGGATTCTTGCTATGCACTCTCACGCGCACGCGCACGCGCGCGCGTGAATGAAGACAGATAGAGAAATGCGTCACATCCGACACAGCCTTTGTTTTCAACTCGGGATGCGTCACGCTTTTTCCGTCTCATAGCTCATCGTTCCCCACAGCCATCGTCTTTTCGTAGCTTTCCCTGCGCACCGCGAGTCCGAAGTACCAGCGCCCGTCGCGCATCTTCTTGGACGCGTACCCGTGTTCCCGCATCGCCTCGGCGAATTTTCTCTCCGGCAGCGCCGACTCGTGGTTGACGCGGCACCACCGTTCGTACTCGGTGAACATCTCGCGAGCGGCCGTCCTGCCGTCCGGGTCCTCGCGCAAGTCATCCGACATGAATCGCACGATCAGGTCTTCGTCGGCACGGTAGTTCGCCGTCGCGGCCTTGACTTCCTCCGGCTCCATCAGCCCGTGCTCGCGCCATTCGACCAAGCCCCTGACCATCCACGCGAGGATGCCCGGCGCTTCTCGCTTCAGCTTTGCCTTGAGTTGCAGGTCGGGGTTGTCGGCGAAGCTCACGGTGAACGGGATCAGGCAGATGCGCCGCCAGATGCCGTCGTCCGTGCCCGAGATTTCGGGCTTGTGGTTGGTGCCCAGCCAAAGTTTGAACTGGGGCTGGAACTGGAAATACTCGCAGAATAGGTGCCGGGCGCTGATCGTGTCGCCGCCGGTTAGCTGCTTGAGCAGCGACTCCGCGAGCTTGTGCTGCTTCTCGCCCTCGGTCGCCAACACGAACCTTGCCCCGCGCAGCATCGCCAGTTCCGGCGTCGCGCCGGTTTTCGCGTCTTTCTTTGCAACGAACGTCGTGAATTCCGACGCCTTGGCATAGTCGCCGAGGACGTGCGCGATGACCTCCAGCATTGTCGTCTTGCCGTTCGCGCCCTGCCCCCAAAGCAGGAACATCTTGTGCTCGACGATCTCGCCCGTCAGGCTGTAGCCGAGGGCGCGTTGCAGGAAGTCCACCATGTGCTGCTTGCCGTCCATGATCTCCGGCAGGAACTTTTCCCACAGCGGGCATTTCGCCTGCGGGTCGTACTCCACGGACGCGATCTTGGTCAGCATGTCCTCGCGGTCGTGCGCTCTCACTTCCCCGGTCATCAGGTCTATGGTCCCCGTGTTCGTGTTCAGCAGGTTCAGGTCTTGGTCGAATTCCCCCGCTGTCGCAGCCACGCCCATCGCCGACTGCGTGTGCTTCAGCATGAGCGCCACGTGACCGCCCATCTCGGACTCGAACGCCCAGTTGTGGATCGCCTTGGTTCGCGCCTTTGCTGCCTTATGGCCTTCCTCGTCCTCTTCCTTGTCCGGCGCGGCGATGAGCCTGGCTTCCTCCGGTATCAGCCGCACGGTGTTCCACGCGAACCGCTGCGCCTTGCCGACCTTGTCCTCGCGCCAGCGCTTGCCGTCCCACACCAGCCACTTGAGCGCGGCGGCGTACTTCAGTTTCGAGCCGTGCCGCCACACCAGCCGCTCCATGTTGCCGATGTCGGTCAGGTTGAACGGCTCCGTCAGCCCGGCAGTCTGCTGCGCGGCGACTTTTTTCGCTTCCTCGACCTCCTCGTCGGCGTCCATCACGCCGAGGAAATCCATGTCCACGGGCTTGAGCCTCGGGATTTCGAAGGCCGCGCCAGTCTCCTCGACGAACTGCTCCACCTTCTTGAAGTCGGCGCATGAGTCGTGGAAGCACTCGACGTTGACCCAGCCGTTCTCGAAGAACACGGCGAAGTCTTTGTGCTCCGGGTTGCGCGGGCAGATGCCCACGTATTTCTGAGCGCCCTTGTGCGGCACCGGGTCGCGGTGCTGCCAGCCAGCGGCGTCGAACAGGCCGAGCAGGTCGCGCTCAGTCCACGGCCCACCCGCGTACGCTGCCATTGCTTTCTTCGGCTGCTGCTTCTTTTCCGTCAGGTCGGCTACAGCCGCAAGCTGCACCAGCCTGACCTCGCCCAATTTCTCTGTGGGCGCGAACATCCTCGCCGTGCGATGCGGGCGCTCGTCGGTCGAGTCGCCCTTCCTTGCCACGGAGCCGTATGCCTTGACGATCCGCGCCGCGTTGTACACCTTGCGGTCGATATGGACGGTGGGAGTGTCAAACCTGCCGGCGAGCGCTTCGAGGCATCCCTTGATCATGTCGCGGCTGAGCTCGTCGTTGGGCAGGTCGATAGGATAAAGCAAATGAAATCCGTTTCCCGAATCGCACGCGACTGGGTCTGCCCAGCCCTGCTCGCGCAGCCAGTTGAGCACCTCGGTTGCGAGCTTCTTCGCGGCGGCTTTCTCCTCGTTCGTGGAACTGATCCCGGTTGGTCGCTGCGGGTCGATGTCCACCAGCATCCATTCGCGCCGCGCGATGTCCGCGTCGTTGGTCGTGAAATGAGACCAGTTCTTCAACTGGTTGCTGGCGCGTGCCAGCAGCGCCGGGTTGACGGGATTGAGCGTGATGTAGCAGCCCTCGTATTCGCCCTTGTCCAGCGTGGCGAGTGCATGCGCGAGTGCGACGAAGCCGTTGAAGTAGCCGCTGATGGTGCCGAAGCGCCCGGCTTTCGGGACGCGAATCTCGAAAGTCCGCGCCTTGCCCTTCGCCAGCACGTTCAGCGCGATCTCCGCGTTTTCCCTGTCGAACCTGTTGCTCATATTCCCCCGAGCAGCTTGCGCTCGGCCGCTTCCGTCGCATCCTCGGCTCTTTTGCAGTAGGTACCCAGCGGCAGCGACGAGGCCCAGTCCCCGCATTCGACAAACCTGCCGAAATCAAAATCCTCATGGACGGCGCGAAGCCGTGCCCCCAAATCCTTTTCGCGCACGCCGTTCACACGTGTTCGGTCTACGGCCCAATCTGCGATCGGCGTCGGCTCGATGTCGGTGAACACCGTGTAGGATTTCCGATTGTCGGAGTGGATGCTCGCCGGCGCGTCGTCCTCTTCGAGGGGCGCGGCTAGGTTCGGCTTTTTCGGATTAGTCTCTTCCATCTCAATCCTGCTTTCTCATCCTCTTGCGCCTTGTCGAAGGGCGGTCGAGGGAAGCGTTGCGGGGATGGTGAGGATTGAGGTCAACCACCCCCGCGCTCTGATCTTGTCTCCAAGACCCTCGACATCTATAGATACTGAAAGTCACCGGATTTTTGGCTTTTTCTCCGGCATCCACCGCTGGCGGCGCGGGCCGGCTTTTTGCCGTGGCAAACCCATCTCGTTAGCCCAATAGCTCAACGTTCTCAGGCTTACCCGACGCTCCTTGGAGATGTCCGTGTACGGAATACCGGCCAAGGAGCGCGCGCAAAACAATTGCCGTATCGCGTCCGATTTCAAGCCCATGGTTTTCGTATTCGCCAGACTCGCAGCGACTCTTGCGTTCGAGATTGCCGCTACCGACGCCTCTGTGTAGACGGACACGGAAGTGGCGACGCCCGGAGGACTGCCGCATAGCAGAAAGCCCCGGCTGGAACCGGGGCTTTGGAGGTCACAACATGGATAGGAATATTAATACTCGCCCGCGCTACGAACGTGGAGAAGACGGCAAGCTGTACCGCGAGATTCCGGGTTCCCAAAGGTACGAAAACGACCCGGAAATGCCAACCGGAAACCCGCACATACCTTACTTCCAAGTCTGCGTGAGCGACTGGGAGGAGCTTCGGCCAACCGTGCCACCCGAGCGACCGTTCTGTGAGAACAAAACCTGCCCGGGTCGTAAGGCAACTGAAATTCTGATCTGGGAGTTGGACGGCAGCAGGCAGACGCGCCTCTGGTGCGAGACCTGCGCCAACGCCAAAGGTCGCTATAAAGGTCGCTGGATGGGGAAGCTCTTGCGCTGGCATGAGGGGAAGTGGCCGGAGCATCGCGACGCCGGGCTGTGCCGGACGGACATTGACATCGCCGATTACACTTGAAACCGGAAGGCATGATTACCATCAGCCGCGTACACGCTCGTGCATGGGTGGTGTGCGCTAGTTGCTCACGCCACAGGTCGCTTCCTTCTCGAAATCGATTTGAGTCTGAAAGATGCGTGCACAATGGTGCCGCAAACGGCGCACCGCGTGTGAGCAATTGCCGAAATCATTACGCACCTGCCTTTTACGTGTTGAGCCACTTCCGCACGCTTATCACGTCGCCCTCCTTTATGTAGCCGAGGATCGCGCCGGACCCGAGCACACGGACCGTCATGCTCTTACGATCTTCCGCGCGCTCCACTGTCACGCGATAGAATTCGGAAACGGCCCCGCCGTCATGTAAAACGGTGGAACCTATGGCCTCCACGATGGTGTCCACATTGGCCTTCAACTCTTCGTCCGAGATGCCCTCCGATCCAATTATTAAAACTTGCGGGAAAAGCTCCATCTTGTCCCTCCTGGAATCTTCAGCGCCGTATTCATCGGCGGGCGCTGGGCCGTCCCAGCGTTTTCATCCTATGGCTCACTGCTGCTGGCCGCGGCGTAGGCCCTGACGATCTGGCCGCAGTCGTCGCAGTGATATCCGCCGATACAGCCAGGCCGGGGTTTCAGATCAGTGCGGTTGACGTGCTTGCACCCAGGGTGTCCGGTGGGCTGCTTCGCCACGGGTTCGACCGGCTTGGTTTCGGTCGGCGGAGCGAGCACAAACGTTCCGCTGTTGAGGTCAATGCGGCCCGCAGGCGGCCCCACCTTGACCGTGATGCCGAGCCGGTCGCGCTCACGGCGGAGATTCGCCGCGAAGGTGCTAGACGCGCCAACGACCTTGCGTGGCGTCAGCTTGCCTTTTGACTTTTCCATTGGAATTGACGGTGGCACAGATGCAGGCGCATCCGGAGTCAGCGACTCAGGCTCGGATTCCTGCGGCCCCGTCTCTTCGTTCGCGAGCACTGTCAGCTCGGAATCGGCCGGATCGACATGCTTCTCGTTCTGTTGGGCTTCCGGGATCGAAGCATATTCCGATGCGGGCGAAGGCGTCACAGCCTTGAAAATCGCTGCGGCGAGCAAGTTTGCGTTTTCCGCCATGGCTCGCAGCATGGTTGCTAGCTGCGCGAAGTCTTGCGCGTTCGAGCGCACTTGATCTGGCTTGTCTCGCAGCGTCTGAACAATTTTCTTGAACCCACTTTTTTCAAATGAGCACATGTAATTGCGGCTAAAGTTCTCCGATGCGTCGGCGAAGTACTTCAGCTTGTAATCGGGCGCGGGAAGCTGGTGCCTCTGCCAGTCTTCGAAAGTCGCAGTTTCGGGTACTGGTGTTTCCGCGGGAGGCGGCAGCGGCTCCAGCTGTGCGTACTGTCCGTCCGCGATGGCTTCGAGGATGTTTTTCGCCATCGCCCCAGCCTTGTTGACGCGCTCCTGCGGGGATGTCATGTTGTCGCAAGCCAATAGTTGCGCCATTCTGATGCCAGCCTTCGCGATGAGATCGGCTTCGGTTTCGCTGTTGATGAGGATTTCCCTCTTCTTGCCCCGTTTAGGCGGTGGAGGGTTCTCTTGCGCCAGCCGCAGAGCTTCCTTCTGGCGGATTTCAAGCTTCCAATAACGGCGCTTCGCCGGGTCGATGCCGAGGCTGCGCAGGTACTTGCCCATGCCCTTGCCGCCCGTGCCCGAGATGCCGTTGATGGATTCGCCGCGATCGAAGCGCACTGACATCTCTTCCCAGATGGCCATCAGGCGCGTCTTTATTATTTGCCGCCCCTCGTTGCTCAGGGCATCGAGCACATCCAACTCGTGCGTTGCCATCTCGTGTAACTGCTCCATCGTAGTGCCGGGGCTGCTGAGAACGGTGCGAGAGATAGGCTCGACCTTACGCTCCACCGACTGAGTGGTCTCGACGTACTCTCCATCAACGGAGTTAACGGGCACAATGGACCGGGACTCCGAAGCGTTGGATACCAACGCTTGCGACGATTTTGCCCCCACGGGATTCCTCGCTGGACGGCGAATCTGTGGAGCGGTGGCCGGCAGCGGAATGGACTCCAAAGACGAAATGACTGTTGACATGAGTGCGTCTCCTTAAAACTCTCTGTAGGTCAGCGAAATGCGCGCTCCCGTTGCGCTTTTATCCTGCGGGATCGCGTGCTTCCAATTTTGGTTGACGGCGTTCGAGAACAGAACCAGACTGCCGGGCAGCAGCTCGAGAACGAGCGCATCGCGCAGCGTGGACATGGACTCAACCGTGGGCTGCTTCATGCCGACCTCTTTGGGAATGAAGACCATTTTTCGCGCGGACCCAAGGCTTAGCGACACAATGTATTTCGGTTCGACGCTCTCCCCGCCGATGACGGTGGGCTTGTCGCGATGCGCGCCGATATAGGCGGTGGGACTCGCATACTGGTTGCAGGCGCACTGGAGAAGAGTTATGCCCAACTGCGATTCCAGTCGCTTGCGAACCTCAATCGCGATGCCCTCCCACCCAATGGAGGGCTTCGCGGTTTTGTTGTAAGAGTATGGAAGCCCGTAGTCCACAGTCCGACGCTCGATGGTGTTAATCTTTCCGTACATGGTTACCGTTTCCGGGGTGAACGATAGCTTCTGCGCTTCTCGGTACAGCATCTCGGGATCGTCCGCCCACTTGGGAACGTAGATGACTTCCCCTTCCCCGAGCTTGTATTTGATCGGCATATTCATGATCGGTTTTCCCTCATTTCGAGGATTTCATCTCATGGGAGGCAATGCACGGACACAAAAAAACAGGATTTTGGAAGAGAGCGTCCGCCTGTTGAGGTCGCGGCATCCTTCTGCTACGGGGCTTGGGCTAGGAAATAGCGAGATTGGAAAGGGATAACTGCACTCTTATCGGTGGGTCTGATCGGGGTAGAAAGTCAGTAGTTCCTGCCTTAGCTCGCCGGAATTTGCCCTCTGCTGCGTGCTCATTTCGATTAGTTCCGGTAGACAGGACCTCGGCTTGCGAAATCGCTGCACCTGTTTCTCGATTGCGTCTCTGGTTGGCGGGTTCCTGCCATACGCCCGATACACTACCGCCAGCAGGTCGGTCACGAGCGCGAACTTCGGTTCACCGCTGCAAGTCTTGACGTACGACAACAGTGTGAACAATTCGTGACCGGAATTCAGTTCTATGGCTGGAGACCAGAGCAGCGTCTCAATTTCGTGATTGCACATGTCGACCAATGTCTTCAATGAATCGACGTTCTCGGATTTGACCGTATGGGCCAATGCTCTCAATGAATCAATGTCCTTGCGGCTAATAAAGGTGAGGGATGCGTTCGAAAGCGCCTGCTCCAACTCAAGCGCTGCCTTCAAAACGTGATTCTGGTATTGACCCTGCTTGCGCTTGATAAGGTGCTGTCCCTTATTGTCCTTTGCTAGTTTGGATTGGGTTCCTTGTGCGAGTCCATTCATGGACCTCCAAAGGTGGTTCCGGGATTGACTCAGCTTGCGCTTGATGCGTTGCTGTTTCTGGTTATCCTTCGCAAATTCGGATTGGGTTGCGGGCTTGTGGCTTGCTTCCAGAAAGGCAAGGCGTAGTACAACATCCGGGTCACAACTTACCTCTGTGAGCCTTGCTAACACGGCTGCGGGACTGTCAATGTGGCCGGCTGGAATCAAATCGGCGAGTTCCAGCCACTTCGCGCACCACCGTTTCCATCGGGATCGGTAGAACTCATGCCGCCACCATAAAAGGGACTTGTTCTCTGTGGAACTCGGCGTGTTCACCGGTCCGTGTGCCATAGCGCATCAGCATATCGCACCGTCTCGCAAACGGCACAGAGCAGTATCGCGACACGGGAAAACGCTCGGGACAAAACACACCTGCGGCTGTCCGGTGGTATGGCAGGGGAGAGTGGGCGACCACTCCCCCCTATGCCGATTCGATGCCCACGTCGCGCACGCTGGGGTGTCATGCAGTTCCACGAACGAGCAAGCCCGCTTCATCGCTTGTCCAACCGCGGCAGTCTCAACGAACTGGCCGTCCTTCCCGCGCATGTAGTCCGATCATGCTCGGCGCACCCGGCACACCCACTGGGCAAAGTTGGAACCGCCAAAGACCACTCCAGTTTCCAAGGTTTCAAGCGCCCTCCAGTATTTATTCATGAGGTCTGGCAACCAAGGTCATCCGTGACACGTTAGCCGCGACGAAAGAGAAATTTCTGTGATCACGAGCACACCGCAAGTTTCAGGCACAGTTCCCGCCGTTCTCGGCTGCATGCTCAGCGTTGCAGGCTTCTTCGTGGCAGGCACGCCGGCTGAATCCGTCGGCTCCCTCGTCCAACCTCAGACCATCAGGCTCCCTCACCGTGAACTTGTAAATATCCATTGTCCAGAACGCGTGGTAGCATCCACGCCGGTAACGCCTTCGACGGCGAGCACTGGGGGTAAAACAGTGCCACGAAGAAGGTTTCAGAAAGGAACCCTAATAGTGCGGGGAAAGAAACCAGTGCGTTGTGGAGTTTTCCGGGAGGATGTGCAGCGACCAAACGGAACATTCGAGCGGGTGCAGCGTACTGTGGTTCTCGGCCCTGTAAGTAGTCTATCTGAACGCGCAGCGTGGAAGTTATTTCAGCCGTACCTCGACGGTGTGAATGCAGCCACAAAGCTGCCACCCAAGTCTGGAATGACCCTCGAAGAATTCGTCAAAGAGTGGCGTTCCAGCGTGGCAGTAAACCTGAAAGGCAGCACCACACGTGCGGCAGAATCGCATCTGCGTGCGCACATCATTCCGAAGCTAGGCAGTCTGCTGTTGACGGGGATAAACACGAAGACGGTGCAGAGCTTCGTGGCGTACCTTGCCAGCGGGGGGCGGTCAAGAAAGACGGTCGAAAATAACCTGCTAACTCTCTCTTCAATCCTTCGAACTGCAAGAGCTTGGGATTATGCCTGTGGGAATTTCTCGTTGGCTGACATCACCATGCCCCGTGAGGGAGTGAAAAAGGAGCAGCGGTGCTTCACTGACCAGGAAGTCGGGAGAATTCTTGCGGCTGCGTCCGAACCATTCGGCACAATTCTTGCAGTGACGGCAGTGCTGGGTCTGCGTATCGGAGAGGTTCTCGCCCTTCGTGTCAGTGACGTAGATTTCTCTCGGAAGATCGTCCGCGTGCGGCAGAGCGTTGACGCCGCCACCCGGACTATCCAAGGAGTGAAGTCTCGCGCCAGCAGTGCAGACGTTCCCATGCCGTCTCAGCTTGAAGCTCGCTTGCGTGCTCACTTGGAGAAACACGAAGGAAAGACTGACCTGGTCTTCGTCAATCGCCGCGGCCGTCCATTCTCAGCGAACAAGCTGCGTGAAAAACAACTCCACCCTTTGTTGAAGAGGTTGGGTGTTCCACGTGGCGGGTTCCATGCAGCGCGTCATGGTGCAACCAGTTCCTTGCTTGCAGACGGGGCAACCCCTGCTGTGGTGCAGAAGCAACTGCGCCACAGTGACGCACGTATCACGTTGGGAGTGTACGGTCACGTCATCGACAATCAGCAGCGGAATGCAGTTGAGAATCGGTCAGCACGCATCGAAAAGTTTGCAGTGAATTAGTTCAATTGTTGTTAAACAGTTTATTGTTGTTAATTTCCCAAATAAACCGATAAGAATGAGAAGTTTTGGTAGGGGCGGTGGGGATCGAAATCCGCACTGCCAGTATTCTCAAGGACTTACGAAACACTCTGCGGAACAGAAAGAAACGACTTAGCACTCAGGGGAACGCTTAATGCTGCCCTAAAGCTGCCTCGTTTTTCATCCCGCCTTCCGCATTGGCACCAACATTTCTACAACCTTTCCGTGTGCTTCCCGCATGGCTTGTGGGACTGCCTGCGTGTAGATGTTCATAGTTGTTCGAATGTCGGCATGACGCAACAGTTCTTGTTGCACCTTTATGTCCACACCGAACGCCCGCAGAAGAGTCGAGTACGTGTGACGAAACGTATGCCAGCCGACGCGCCCGATCCCAGCCGCTATTCCCGCAGGAACGAGATAGTGTTCCTGTAGGCGTCCAGGCCAGTACGGTTTTCCACTCTCCGGGTTGGCAAAGACCCAATCTGTACCCTTTGCATTCGGAGTTGCCCTTGTCTTGTGCTGCTGCAACAGCTCGGCAAGGATGGAATCAACGGGCATCCATTTCTTTGAATACAAGGTTTTCACATCGTCTTCGACTCCAGCGACCCATGAACGCTGGATTTTTACTCGCAGATCATTCCAATCGAAATCTCCCCACTTGAGACCAAGCGTTTCGCTCACTCTAAGCCCGAGGCAAGCGGTCACGATGCACATGGTCCGACATGATTCGGGCACATGCTCGATGAATCGGCGAAATTCCTCGATGGTAAGCGTTCGAGGTTCGCGCTCGCGCTTGGATGAACCTTTGATGTGAACGAGATTCATGGGGTTGATTTGGAATGGAATCAGCTCCCACCGCATCGCCCAGTTGAACAAAATGTGCATCATGCTACGAATATGCCCTTTGCTCTTCGGGGCGAGGCTGAGGCTCTCAATCCACTTCTCGACCGGGAGAGGCTTCATCTTCGCGAGAGGAACATCCTTCCAATGCGGCCTGATGTAATTCTTGATCCAGGATTGATACCGGCTCTGGGTCACACGCCGCTTGGGAATTGCCTCTCGGATGTAACGGTCCATAACTGCTCCGAACATCACCTCTTCGGCTAGCTGTGGCTCATTGATCGAAAGGCGCATTCCTTCTGTCGCCTTCCAGGCTTCGGCTTTCGCGGGATACTTCAGCACCGTTCCCACAATCACCGAGTTTTCCTTTCGCCCCCCGCTTGATGCCTTGGACCGATAGGTCCATACCCAAACGTCGGGGCCTCGCCTGCGGTGTTTCTTACGTAACCATCCGAACTGATACCGTGCTCGCTTGAACATTCGTAATTCCTCCTAGTTCGCGCGGCACGGATGGCAAGATGAATTTAGCTGAGATCGCAGCCACGAGTCCAGTTCAGATGCGCGGAAATACCAGTGACCTCCGATCCGATAACCGGGCAGGCTTCCCTGGCGTGCATAGCGTTGAAGCGTTTTGACGTGAATGTTGCCTAACAACTTGGCAGCTTCTTCGCTATCCAACAGAGGTTCAAATTCAATCGCCGTCTCAGCCATAAAGCCTCCTAACAAAACGTTTCAATTGCCATTCACAGTTCTCCGTCCGCGAGTTGCTGGAAATAAGATTTGCTCGGATCGTTGTAATAGGGTTTGAGATAGCAGAACATCGGTGGCATCGGATTGATGCCATCGTATGCGATGGTGATGGACTGCGCGTTTCGAAGCTCAGTGAACGTCTTCGTATCGAAGCGGAAATCACTCTGCTGGATGTAGCTCTTCGAGGTTGTGATGTTGGCCTTATTCGAGATGGCCTTACCGGTGACGAAGCTCACGCGGGTGTCGTGCCCCGTCTCCGACAGGTTGTATGCAACCTTGAGTTGGTCTTCTCTCCCGCAAAGTTCGCTGGCCGTCTTCGCGGAAAAGTCATCTGACAACGCGAGGAAAATCTTCGTTCGAAACGTTTGCAAAAGCGTGCGCCAAGTCTCACCGGGAAGCGTTGATCTGAGCGAGCTAATACTCTGGGTCGCGACAATCGAGATGCACTTCGGCTGGCGCGACAGGCTGAAGAACTTTTCGTCCCCGGTTGGCTCGTTCTCTCCTACAGTCGCAAAATGCTGGTATTCATCACACAGAAAAAGCACCTGCCGGAAATACTGCTCGGGATGAGCCTCGATCTGGGGTACCCGATTCAAAACTGCCCGCTCGAAGTCGAGTTTCATCATCACGCCGATAGCCTTGGCCAAGCCAGGGTTCATGCTGAGGGGAAAATTAAGCGCGCAGACCTTTCCGTTTTCAATAAGCCAAGAGAATGAAGGCAGGGGCCTGCCGTATTTGAAATCGGCGTTCGCTTGAGGGTCGAAGCACTCCTTAGGGGGGCAGAAAACTCGCTTCACTTTCGGGTTGTCGTCGAAGAGCGAAAGGAATACCGAAATACCCTCCACGATCGAGGTCCTCAGCTTGGGCTCAATCCGTTGCCAGTCATTGTGAAACCACCGCTTCACTGCTTCCAGTTTGGCCCTCTTATCCGGGTCGGCCTTTTCGGGTGCCGCAACGGTCTTCCTCTGATATTCGATCCCGTGCTTCTTGAGCTGACGCTCGATCTCGGGCGTCGCTTCGGTTCGATACAATTCCATCTCTTTGCTCTCGTCCGGGACGAAATCGAAGTCTAGAAGAGACTCGACATGCTCTTGATAGATGGCCTTCGGAACGAGGATGAAATGCCGGTCAAGAAGCATCTCCTCCGCCTGCTTGATTCGCTCCTCTAAAACCTCAGGCGAGATAGCGCAGTAATACACGTCGAACAGGGTCACATAATCGAAGGCTACCTTGTGAAGGAGGATGATGAATTTCACAAGGTTCGTGTAGGCTTGCTGCCAGAAGGGTTCTTTCCCTTTGCCGAACAAGTTGTTCAGGAGTGATGCGATGTTGTAGGCAAGTGCGTAGGCGTCGAGGTCATTGTGCAAGGGATTGTAGCGGAACTCCGAATCAAGGCTGACTTCGATGTAATCCTCTTCCCTTCTGTGCCTCTGGAGAATTCCCCGCACCTTGTGGCAGAAGTCGCCTTTCACTTCGAGCATCAGCCCTCCGATCCGCTTGGCCCGGTCGTATGCCTTATACGCGAGGATCTGGTCTGCAAATGGATACATACAGCAGCTTGTTTTGCCGGTTCCAACAGCACCGAGAATGGCAATGCCGGTATAGAGACCCCTCTCGGGAATCATGAGCCATTTGGGGTTCGGAGAAGGCGTCGCTTTGCGTTGGTTGTGAACCTCCCCGGCAACAAGGAAAAGCTGGTCGCGTTTGCGCGGTTCGGGGTAACGCGGCAGGCGTCCTGCCTTATTGGGCCGACGCAGTTTTAGTGTGAAGATGTAGATGCCCGTAAGAACCACGGAATAAGCCAGCCAAGGGGTTGCATATTGCATCGCTACGGTAAGGTATTTGAAACTGAGATAGGCTTCCGGGGCCCGCAGTGCGACCACCTGGAGAAAGATGTTTGACTCAGGGAACGGGCAGAGATAGAACAGCGTCAGCCCAGTCACAAGCGCCAGAACACCGGCAATCGAATGGCGATATTCGAGAATGCCGGTCATTGAGCAACTGCCTTTCGAGTCGTCAGGGGTGGCGTCTCAACACTGGTCCGCTGACTCTTCCAGCGTTTGTAATCTCGGTCTTTCGAGAGTATTTTTTTCGGCACTGAATTAACGACATGGTCCGGCCTGCTCTCGATGAATCTCGCGTAGTCATCGAGCAACTCATTAACAAGCTGTTCGAGGCGGACTTCTCGCTTCACGATAACTGGTTCCCTCTGGACGATGGGCATTGGCTTCCTGCTCCTTTCTTATCTCTCTGCTGCGACAGGGCGAAGATACGCGGCGCGGTCAATAGCGCCGGTGGGCGGGAGCGACCCCACGGTTACTTTCCAGACCGAAGGGCTGAAAAGTGGGGTCGCTCCCGCCCAAGTACGTGTCTTTGCCCTGTCGCATTTCTTGCTCTCTCCTCCGTTATCTCGCTGTCCTTCCTCGACTTCTCCTACCTCTAACATGAGCCTCGAACAGAACGCTCCCCCGAACACCACTTTTCGGGATCGTTCAGGCAGCTTCATCGTCTTTCGCTCGAAAATCGGGCTGCTTTAGGACCAAATACGTGTCGAAGTAAACCTTCCGCTCTTGGGTCCTCGCGGGAAACTCATCTCGGATTTCCTCCTCCGCGATTCGCGCTGCCTTCCAATTCCTTAGCAGCCTCTCGAACCGCTCTCCCCTGAATCTCTGTTTGGCCTGATTCAGAAATAGCAGGTCGCTTTTCGCAAGCGATCTGAATTCAGGTGTCTCCCAAATGGTCTGTGTTTTGAAATACCGAATGAGGTCAGTAGCGATGTCGGATTCGAGCGGAACCTTCACAAGAGATTTGAACAATTCCGTGGCCTTCCCAAAGTGCATTGGAGCGTTCGAAACGTAGAGGAACCGGAAGCTAGAAAGCTCACGGAACAGTGGTTGGTACTGGATCAAATGGGTAACAAATCCGGTCAGATTTTCGATACCCGTATCGATGTAAGAAAATGTGACCACAGGGGGAGCGCCAGAGACGGGAGGACTGAAAAATAACGGGAACCTGTCCACGAAATACCGGAGCGTCGATTGGCTCTGCGGCCTGCCCGTATAGACCTTCACCGGAAGGCAATGCTTTTGAATGCGGAGTTCCTCGGTGAAATAGGCGACCTTTTCGGGTTCGCCTTCGAGGTACTGACATCCCTGGTTCGCAAGAATGAAATCGAGGCTCAGAAGCCGGGTCTTAATGGCCTCGAGCCGATGCCTGCGGCGATTGCGAAGATTCTCGCGACCAATCTGCGCGTACAGCTTTCGGGAACAGAGATGGTAGATGCATCCGTTGCGCCGATATTCCCGCATCGTGGCATGGCCCTGGGTAATGAGTTTTTGTGTGAGCGAATGCGTGCGATAGCCGCGCTTGGCCCCCACGAAATTAAGAAACTGACGCGCGAGGAAGTAGCCGGAATGAGTCGCGACAAGGTATAGAAATCGAGCTTCATCTTCGGTGTATCCGAAAGCCTTGAGAGCGTCGATCTGACCCTGAGGGATCGTCATAACGAAAGAATCTCCGCAGTCAGTTCCCGGTCATTCAGGATTCGGTGAATGCGAGACGCATCGTCTGGATGACCGTACATCGTGAATCCAGCGTGGACCTTTTCGGCGAGCTGGCGGGGCCGGTAATCCCCCGTCGTCAGCTCCAGATTCACGCGCGCAATGCCCTGTTCCGGCAGCTCATATTCGATTTGCATATCGGGCACCGGAATGCGGCCCTGAACTGCGCGCAAACCATACCGCTCGGCCACTTCCTGTTTTCTGGCAGGGTCGCCCTTCTCGCGCCCCAGCCGCATGAGGTCGTGGTTCACTTTTCTCTTCAATTCGTAATCGAGAACGACTCGGCGCACTCTGCCGCCGCGCGCCTCGATTCTGGAGGATTCTTTCTGATAGAGGCGATAGAGCTCGCTGTCGTGTTTGGCCTCTCTCGGCTTGACGAAACCCGCGTAGATTTCCTGCTCTTTCGCCATTCTTTCAGACTTCAGCAAGAGGCTCCGTCCCGTCCTCGTCAGCGTGTACATTCTGGTCGTCCTGCTAAGAGAGACTTCCACTGTTTTCTCCTCGACCAATCCTTGCCGAATTAGGTTCGTCGTTTCCTGTTCCATGCGCCCTTTGTCCTCGTCGTATCCGTAGCGCGCAAGATCATCGGCTGCGATGACGCGGAACTTGCCCAGATCGGTGAGCGTTTGCGTCTCGGACTCGCGTAAGTCATAAGCCCGGTAGCGGTCGTAAAGAACAGTACGAGCCTCTTTCGGCGGGACTTCTCTGGAACGGCTCTGTTGGACTTCCGCTAACCGCGATAAAGTCCTGCCTTCATCCCGCTGTCTTGAATCCTGAGCGGGTGCGCTTCGACGCGATTCTTGGGGCTTCTCGCGAACCTCTCTTACAGCCTCGCGGAAGGTGTTCAAATCGGGACCGAAATCGCGAGACATTTTAGAAGGGCTCCTCGTCCACGTTGGGACGGGGCACATGGATATGGTCGCGATTTGCCTGGGTGTCCACGTGCCACAGCTTGCGGCCTGTATCCTTCAGGAAGAACTTGCGCTCGATCAGATAGACTGCCGCGAATACGTTAAGGAACAAGAATCCAAACCATCCCAAAATGATGTTGCCGTAGGAATGAAATAGAACGGCCCTGTAGTTAGCGAGAAACTTCAGCTCGCCCATGAGCCAAAATAAATAACCAAGCAGAATTGCGACCGCGACAAGCATTGCATTTGCGACCATGATTCCTCCTCCACTCAAGAGACGAATTTGGGAAGAACCGCCGGAGGGTGCGAGGGGCCTTTGAGGTTATCAAGGCACACCTCGACCCAATCTCCGAACAGAGGGTTCGTCCCTTCGCGGGCGGCTGGTCGTCGTTCAGCCGAACGCGACGCCTGGCGGTTCACCGAAGTGGGACGGCTCCGCCTAGCGTATGGGGAAATTACCGGCGAGAATTCCCCTCATCTCTACAGAGGGGATTTCTTGAAGAAGTGTCTCCGCGTTCTTCTCGATTGGTCGGCTCTGGGCGGAAAAACCCTCAAAGCATGGAACTTCTAAGCGAACATACTGTCTACTTCGGCTAGTATGTCTTCCTTTTCATGGTAGGTGATGCGTAGTCTCACGGCCCAAATGTCCGTCAACCGAAGCGCCCGAAAAAGCAGAAATGCGGTGACCGTTTCCCACAAAGATATGAAGCGCGCTTTCTTCTGATGCTCGCGCTCAGTAAGCTTTATTCCTTCGATGTACTGCTGTGGGTCGGTTTTTAGCGCGTCACGGATCGCGCGCAACGCCTTGCTGTAATGCAGCCGGGCTGCATGATTCGACATGACAACATCATAGGAAATCTCATCCCACGAACGGCCCTCGATTCGCCCCCAAATGATCGCTCGCGTCTTGCTATCGCACATGCTCAGGATCTGCTTCAGGACGAGCTTGGCCTCAACTCTAGCCTCGATGCTCATTGTTTTGCCGAGGAGAAGATCGTCTTCAAGTGCTTCTTGCAGTCGCGTTTCGCTTCGCTCCTCCTCGCCGATCCTCCGCAAGAATGCGCGGTAGAGATAGGCGCGCATGTCTCGAATGGGGGAAATCCGTGCGGTTTCCTTCCCGCGAACGGCTTCAGACACTGTTGCGGCGGCCTCCTCCAAAAGGTTCATGGCAACACACGAGTCGCCGATGAAATTCTGGGCATAGGCAAGAGCCTGGGGAGCCATTCCCTGAGCGACGGAAAGAACACACGGTTCGATGGGCCTACCTAGACGGTCAACGGCGTTTAGTAGAAGCGGGTGAGTATGAGGCGGAGTTTTGGTCGTCATACATCCCTCATTCTTCGGCTCAGTCTCGGGGAGGCTATTTGCCGATCATATGGGGTACGCCCAATCTTAAGTAGCATCCCGGCTCTTGTATATAGAACGCAAATGGGAAGAAAAGGTTTCCCTGGGTGACAGGGAGGAAGCGTAAAGCCAATAGAGAGTTCTGCCACCTTTTAAGACATGGCTAGGTAATAGGGACTTTTTCTGCCGCTCGGCAAACCGCAGTGCTTTCTCTGGGTCGGTATAGACAACCCTTGGCATATTCGCCTTCCTTTCGTCTGGACGAAATATACATTTAATTGTATATTCAACGCGGCGTTGCTGGTATAGTCGTTCCCGTGAGCGACGAAGCCGAAAAGCCCAGATACGCGACCGTCTCTTGGGAGGGTGACTCAAGGGAAGTCCTCAGTGCCTTTCCTGAGGGCGTCAAGCAGAACCTGGGATTTGAGCTTTGGCGGCTACAGCAGGGCATAAGACCAGGTGATTACAGACCGTTGCCTTCGATTGGCACGGGAGTCTTTGAACTGCGAGATCAAGATGAGAGAGCTTGGTATCGCGTCGTTTACCTATCGAGGATAACTGACGTGATCTATGTTCTTCACTGCTTTGAGAAGAAGAGTCGAGAGATGCCGAGAAAAGACTTTGAGAAAGCGAAGCAGCGACTCAAAGGAGTGAGAGCGCGTTTGGCAGAGGAGAAAAAACATGAAAAGCGCGGCTAACAAACCAACGCATGTAACACGCGGGAACGTGCTTGATGATCTTGGCTTTTCACCGGAGCAAGCAACCGCTCTGAAGTTTAAGGCCGAGTTGTATCAGGCAGTCCTGAAGTATGCACAGAAGTATTCGCCTGGAGAATTGCAAGTGATCCTCGGAGAACCTCAGCCACGTGTCAGCGAATTGCTCAACGGGAAGATTGCGAAGAAGAGCGTCGACAAATTGCTTTACTACGCAGGACGCCTGGGTATTGAAGCAAAGGCTAAATTTGCGCAGACGCACAAAAAGGTCGTTGAAAAAGAGCTTGCGATGGCAGATCTGACGGCCTAGCCTCCACTTTCTGGATGCGCAGGCGGTCGACGTGTTTGCAGGTATGATTTTCAAGGCGGTGCGCTGCACATTTCATTCGTCAGCATCGCCACCGTTTCATCCGGTGTTGACCGGGTAGGAAGCTGATCTGCTTTGTTACCAAAAGAACCGTTCGCGATAGCTGCCCGAATTGCCGCCGACTTCAATCCACGGCGGGAGACGAAGCAACTAAAGTTATTACCCCCTTTATTGCCCTCTCTTGAGGGTATTACCCTTTCTCCCCCAATGCGTTGAAGACTCATGATCGGAAACAGCCCACGTGGCCCTTCTTTTGGAGTTGTCGCAGAACGCGACGAAACGTGGTTATGCGGCCCAGTCTTTGCACAGTAGCTCTGCTTGCTCTAGGACTGTCTGTGTTGCTTTTTCTTGTTTGTCGGGCGGATAGCCGTATTTTCGAAGGATACGCTTGACCATCGTCCGCAGTTTCGCACGCACGCTCTCTTTCGCGGTCCAGTCAATTGTTACGTTTCGTCGAACCGTGTCCACGAGCTCGCGAGCAATTGTCTTCAGCGTATCGTCACCAAGAACTTTGACCGCGCTATCGTTCACTTCGAGAGCGTCATAGAACGCCAATTCTTCGTCGCTGAAACCTAGATTCTCGCCGCGCTTATTGGCTTCCCGCATCTCCTTGGCGAGGTCAATCAATTCCTGAATTACCTGTGCGGCCTCAATGGAACGATTCTGGTACTTGATGATGGTGCGCTGAAGCATCTCCGAGAAGACGCGAGACTGAACCAAATTCCTTTTGGAAACGGTCCTCATTTCGTCGGTGAGCAGCTTTTTCAGAACCTCGAAAGCTAGATTCTTGTAGGGGAGTTCCTTCACTTCGGCCAAAAACTCATCCGAAAGAATCGAAATATCCGGCCTCTTGAGTCCCGCCGCCGAAAACAAATCAATAACTTGATCCGAGGCAACTGCACGTGAAACAATCTGCCGGACTGCGGAATTCAACTCTTCCTCGTCTTTGCCCCCGCCAATAGTGGTTTTTGCGAGGCCTGCCCGGACCGTTTGAAAGAATCCCACGTCATCGCGCACTGCGATGGCCTTTTCATGGGGAACGGACAAGGCAAACGCCTTTGAAAGTTGAGAGGCTGCCTTCATGAATCGGTCTTTGCCGTTTTCCTGCTCTAAGACATGTTCGATGGCGGAAGGGACGACGCCAGCACGCTCCTTCGGGCTTCCGGTCTTGTATTTTGAAAAGTTGAATCCGTGAAATATTCCGGAACACACCTCGTATTTTTCAAGCATAGCCTCGACCGCTTCCTCCTGATCGAAGACAGGCTTGCCTTTACCGCCACTCTCGGTGTAGTCGGCAAGAGCTTTTCTTAACTGATCGGCAAGGCCTAAGTAATCGACGACCAATCCGCCCGGCTTGTCTTTGAATACCCGGTTCACACGCGCGATGGCCTGCATGAGTCCGTGCCGCTGCATGGGCTTGTCAACGTACATAGTATGCAGGCAGGGCGCATCGAACCCGGTGAGCCACATATCGCGAACAATCGCGATCTTCATGGGATCAGCGTCATCCTTGAATCGTTTGGCTAACGCTTCCCGGCGCGGCTTGTTCCGTATGTGAGGTTGCCATTCGAGATTGTCGGCAGCAGAGCCGGTCATGATGATTTTTATTGCACCCCTGTCGTCATCCTCGTTATGCCACTGTGGGCGAAGCTTTTTGATCGCGTCGTAAAGATCCACGCAGATTCGTCGGCTCATGCAGACGATCATGGCTTTGCCGTCCATGGCGTCGAGCCGTCGTTCGAAGTGGTCCACTATGTCCCGGGCGATAAGGCCAAGGCGATGCTCTGTGCCGACCATCGCTTCCATACGCGCCCACTTGGATTTGAGTTTCTCCTTAATCGTGACTTCTTCGCCTTCCGTCACTTCCTCAAAATCAGGATCGATCTTCGGTCTCTCCTCCACTTTGAGTTCAAGTTTTGCTAGGCGTCCCTCGTAGTAAATGCGGACTGTCGCCCCGTCTTCAACGGCGCGCTGAATGTCGTAAACGTCGATGTAGTCGCCAAACACGGCAGGAGTGCTTCGATCACCCGACTCTAATGGCGTAGCCGTAAAACCAATGAAAGAGGCGCGTGGGAGAGCGTCGCGCATGTGACGGGCAAATCCTTCGATAAACCCATATTGGCTGCGATGGGCTTCGTCGGCGATGACAATGATGTTGTGTCGGTCCGAGAGGAGAGGATTTCGGTCGGTCGCTCGTTCGGGCAAGAATTTCTGAATTGTGGTGAAAATCACTCCGCCGGATGACCGTTGCAGACGGTCTCGCAGATCCTCGCGGCTTTCGGCCTGTTCAGGGGCCTGGCGTAACAAGTCCTGACAGGAAGCAAACGTCCCAAAGAGTTGATCGTCCAAGTCGTTGCGATCTGTCAGCACAATTAGTGTGGGATTCGTCATTCCCGGCTGTTGGATGACTTTCCCGGCGTAGAAAGCCATCGTTAGACTTTTGCCGCTACCCTGCGTGTGCCAGACGACTCCCACTCTCCTGGTGCCCTTCGGAGATGCTGCCGTGAGCGTACAGTCGACGGCTTTGTTGACCGCATGAAATTGGTGATAGCCCGCGACCTTCTTAATCAGCGAACGCCCGTCGTCTTCGAAGACAATGAAGTTTCGTACGAGGTCTAAGAAGCGGCGCTTGTCGAAGACTCCATTGAGAAGAACCTCCATTTCAAGTGAGCCTTTGGGCGCAACGTCATCGCCTTCGATGGTGCGCCACGGCATGAAGCGTTCCCAGCCGGATGTCAGTGTGCCGATGCGTGCGTCTAGACCGTCCGAAATCACCAAGACTTCGTTGTACGGAAAAAGACTCGGGATGTCCCTTTGGTAGGTCTGGAATTGCTTGAAGGCATCTCGGATAGTTGTATTCTCGTCCGCTAAGTTCTTCAATTCGATTGCGCTCAGGGGAATACCGTTGACGAAGATGATGATGTCGGGCCTGCGGTTACTCCTGTTCTCTATAATCGTGAACTGGTTTGCTGCGACCCAATCGTTTTTTTCAGGCTTGTCAAAATCAAATAGGCGGACTTGGTCGTGAACGATTCGGCCCTCGCCCTGATACTCAACGCTGATACCTTCGGTTAGAAATCGATGAAAACGCCGGTTGTTTTCTACGAGGCTGGGGCTATCCGGGTGCAGAACCTTGCGGATGGCCTCTTCAATCGCTTCGGCTGGAATCTTGGAATTGATTTCACGCAGCGCTTTTCGTAGACGCGCAATCAACACAACGTCGCCGTAGGTGGCACGCTCGGCGAACATCTCGCCCGGCGCAATGTTTGGGCCGTGAAGAATTGCATAGCCGAGCGCCTCAAAGATTTCGAGGGCGGCATCCTCCACAGTTGACTCTGTAAACGGGGTCGCCATTTTTCAGTTCGTCCGAACAGTGTCCAGATGGTCGCCACAATGGCCAACTATCAAGAGCTTTTCCTTCGGGTGTGCATGGTAATGCACTCGTAGCGTGTTGCCAGGCGAAGTGCCGTGTTTTGCATGTGCGCCAACATCGATTTCCTCGTCCTTGTAGAAATCCTTGCGCATCGCACTCAGCTTCTTATTTTTCTTGGTGGTTTCTGATTCCCCCACTGCTAGCTCGAATCCAGTCGAATCTCTGAATCGTTGGGCTATGTCACGAAAAGGAATCACTTGCTGGAAATGAAGGTCATACAAGGTCGTGGCCATGGATCGGAGGCATTTCCACGCGACGTTCAGATTCCTAAGCGTAGCGCCCTTGGCTGACTCTAAAGCCTTTTCTGTAAAGATGATCCTATCTGGATAGATTTTCCCGATTAGCCCCACGATCTCCAGCATGGAATCCGGCAGGTGATCGAGGTTCCTCAGCAGCGACGCCTGCGCCGCCAATGCGGCACGAACGCTCTCGGCCTCTTGCGCCCTGCCCACGGCTTGCTCATGTTCGTACTTAAGCCGCGCCACCTCGTCGCGAAGTTCATCGGCGTCTTCGCCGTATTCGTGCAAGAGGGCGATTTCTTCATCTTTTTCTTTTTGGCTTGCTGTCAGTCTCTCGTTCTCTTGCTCCAGAAGAGAAGTCCATTCTTGGCTACCGCGAACCGCCTTTTTCAATTCTTCAGCGAACTTTGTTTGAGCTTGCTTCGCGTGTATGTCTTCGATTGTCGCGATTCCCGCCAAATCCGCGGACCTTGACCTGCGCACAATGCCGCCCACGAGAAGTTCTTCCACCTTAGCGACTCCAAGGGTCTCAATGTGGCCCTTGTCAAAGTATCGATGTCTCCTCGCGTCCTGGGGAGAATCAAGATTGACCTTTGGCTGGTACGCCCTGACCATACCGTTCCAGCAACTAAACGCTCTACCAAGGAGTTGCTCTAGCTCCTTATCAACCCAACTCGACTCGGACTCCCATACCACCGCTGCCCCTGCCAAGAGACGCGCTAACCTTCTCGGGTCTACGAGCGCTTCGCCGGTCGCAAAATCCTTCGCAACCAAGACCAAGGGGCACCTGCGGTTTGTGTCATCGAGGTGATTCACCAAAGCCTTGGCGTTACCATCTCGGAGAAGAAACGGAATCGTCTCTAATTTCTCGGAACCTGAATGCGCCTCCCACGATTTGCTGTTAAGTACGTCCGAGACGATTCGTGGCGCAGATGGCACTGGTTCAGGCGGCTCTTGGCCAATGTATCCCGCCGAGAGCCAGTGAATTACTGCGAGAGAAAAGATGATTCGCTTATCGTCTCTAACCGTGATTCCTAAATCGGTTCTCCAGTGCCTTACATTTATTTGGGCGTCAGAGTGTTCTAGTCGAACCGCCCACCACTGAGGGGCGACCTCGCTACCTTGCCCAACGCATCCTTCGGTCTTGACCAGCGCTCTAGCTTGCTTGGGTGGATGCCATTCACCTCCGACATAAAACCACTTTCCTCCAAGGGCTGTGAATGCCTGACTAGATGGGAACTTGCTCGCAATCCACGAGCGCACTAACCGAACTATTTCGCCCCACGTCTTCTCGATAGGCTTCGCCGAAGTCAACTCGAAGGCACATCGGTAATGGAGTTCGTGCTCGTGAAGGACAGCCACTATCGTGTCCCTCCAGAAGAGATCTCTTCGTGGTTTACGCGAATCTCGCCGGAAATAAGCTTGGGCAAGAGCAAGTCTCGTGTCGAAGCTAAGGCAGACGATTCTATTGTGTTTGCCAGAATCCTTTGAAAAAGAGGGCCGACCTGCATCTCGAAAGCCTCCACCACCCGTTCAGGAGGCAGAACAACCCTTGACCTGGCAAAGGTGTCTGTCGTTATCGTGTCAAAGACAGAGCCATGAGCGGCGTGAACCAACTGTCCAACTTCGTGCTGTAAGAGGCAGTAAAGAAAGAAGGGAGTATTCGCTGTCGCTGCAAGAGCATAGCATGTTTGGTTCATCGCCATTTCACTGCCCAAAATGGCCATTCGCCCTGTTGTGGCTCCGCGAGCTACGATCACCGTGCAGAACCTTGGGATGAGTTGGGTAGCACTTTCCGCCAAACCGCATTCACTGATGGTTCGCTCTGTTTCGATCAAGAACGTCTCACGAGACTGTGAAACATCCTTGGCGCTAGCCCATAAAATGCCGCCGTTCCAATATTCCTTGCGGTCCGTTTTAGGGGTACCGCCACTCAATAACTTTGCACGAGCCAGAATTGGCCCGACGTTCCAGCCTTTCGGAATCTTGCCGAGGGAGGATTCCTGGAAAGAATCGGGGAAGAGGGCGACGGTTTCAGTCTCCATGCCAAAGGGCTGGCGACCTTCGGCTTTGGCGCGAACTGGATCGAAATCCAAAAACCAGGACCTAAAGATGGCGCGAGCCATCGCTTCTAGCGTTGCGTTCATCCGTTGGCCCAAGGCAATCTTGTCGTCGAGCATGCCAAGAACGCGGGCAATCGCCTTTTGTTCAGAAATGTGCGGTACTGGCAACTGCACCTTTCGAAGCTCACTCTGGCGTATTCCGTGGACTGTTGTGCCAGTGGCTCGCGCCCGTAGTTGGCTCTGCACAAAATCCGACTGCATGGCAAACTTAAGAAAGCGATTGTCCATGACGCCAGACTTCCCCCGCAGCGTGATGAGGCGTTGAGCAAGAGCGACCTTGCGGCCGTCAAGTTGAGCAACTTCTCCGAGGGGAGCTTCTGTGGTCAGGAGGATATCGCCAGCCTCAGGAATGCCTCTGCGCATCCATTCCTCGTAATCCGCTTCGGCAATGTATTCATCCGGCGTAAGAATTCGTCCACCCTTGACGACCCTCGCTGTGATCAAGGGAATCCCAGATGAAACTTTGCGGGGAGACTTACCTCGATAGTCGATCAGCGCCGCCATGCAGCTCCCGATTGGCAGCAACTTCCAGCCCAGTGGAAACTCACCCGCCATATCCCAACTCTCTCAGGTTCTTGCGAATTGCCGTTTCCAATTTTGAAGACTCCGTAAACTGCTCCGTCAGCGAAGTCGCCAGCCGCTTCATTTTTCCTTCGAAAGGTTCGTCATCATCTTCCGCCTGCTCTGCACCAACAAAACGTCCGGGGTTGAGTATGCACCCGTGGGCCTCAATCTTCTCTGTCGTGGCGCTCTCGCAGAAGCCGGCCAGGTCTTCGTATTTGCCTGCATTCTTCTCCCCTCGCCATGCATGATAGGTGTGAGCAATATCAGAAATTTCGTCATTAGAGAGTTCACGGTGAGTGCGGTCAGCCATGTGACCGAGTTTGCGGGCGTCAATGAAAAGTGTCTGCTGACGGCGGTCCCGGAATTTGCCGTTATTTTTGTTCCGCGCGACAAACCAGAGACACGCCGGTATCTGCGTGCCATAAAACAATTGTGGAGGAAGGGCAACCATGCAATCCACAAGATCTGCTTCGACGATGGCCTTGCGAATTTCGCCTTCGCCAGATTGATTCGAGGACATGGAACCGTTTGCAAGCACGAAGCCTGCGAGTCCACTTGGTGCAAGATGAAAGATGATGTGCTGCACCCACGCAAAGTTGGCATTGCCGACTGGCGGTATCCCGTATTTCCATCGCGCGTCCTCGCGAACGCGCTCCCCTCCCCAATCACTCATATTGAAAGCTGGATTTGCAAGAATGAAATCCGCCTTCAAATCCTTGTGAAGGTCGTTGTGAAAAGTATCGGCATTGTGAGGTCCAATATTCGCTTCGAGGCCACGAATGGCGAGATTCATTTTAGCCAAGCGCCAGGTCGTTGGGTTTGACTCCTGACCGTAGATGGATATGTCGCCGATCTTGCCGCCGTGCTGACGAATGAACTCTTCACTCTGGACGAACATGCCGCTTGATCCGCAGCACGGGTCATACACGCGGCCTTTGTATGGTTCGATCATTTCGACAAGGAGCTTAACGACGCATCGCGGCGTGTAGAACTCGCCGCCCTTCTTGCCTTCCGCGCTAGCGAACTGGCCAAGGAAATATTCATAAACACGCCCGAGAATGTCTTTGGACCGGCTCTCCTTGTCACCAAGTCCGATTTTCCCGATCAGATCAATGAGTTCGCCCAATCGGTGTTTATCGAGGGAAGGGCGCGCATAGTCCTTCGACAGAACTCCCTTCAACGAAGGGTTCTCCTTCTCGATGGCAACCATCGCGTCGTCGATTAGCTTTCCTATCGAGGGCTGCTTTGCATTGTCCTGAAGACGCGGCCATCGAGCCACTTTGGGGACCCAGAAGACATTCTCAGCTGTGTACTCGTCGCGGTCCTCAGGATCGGCGTGCGGCTCTTTCTTGAGGGCTTCGTAACGCTCTTGGAAAGCATCTGAGATGTACTTGAGGAAGATCAGGCCGAGGACGACGTGCTTGTATTCGGCGGCGTCCATGTGCCCGCGTAGCTTGTCCGCCATTTGCCAAAGCTGTTGCTCGAAACCGAGATTGGCTCCGTTGCTAGGCTTCTTTTGATCTTTGCTACGTCGTTTGGCCATTGCTGGGCTGGCTCCTAGTGGTCAGTGGAGAATATATCCTCTGGTAACGAGAAAGGAAACCGAGACGGGCTTGAGCGGAGTCCAAAACCGTAATCGAGACGACGCAGGGTCGCTATTGGTTCGAAACACAGGAGCAGGTGATTCCCAGACAGAATGTCCCCGCTCAGCGACAAGGTAAGGCCGTTGTCAGTCCGCTCAGGTAGAATCACGTAACCAGAGGCATAAGGCATGGCTATGAATTCTAGTGAAACCCGAATACCATCCGACCTCTCCGCTGACCGGCCCGGCAACGATCCGAGTTCGGACCGTCTTGGATATGCACCGTTCGCGAAACGCTTGGCACAGAGCATCGCTAGGCTGTCAAGGGCGGAGGGCCACGTTGTGGCTCTTTACGGGGCCTGGGGCTTCGGCAAGACGACAATGCTCAACTACGTGCGGTACTACTTGAATGAAATGGGGTCAAGCGAGCGACCCATTATCGTCACATACAACCCGTGGTGGTTTTCGGGCCATGAAGATCTGGTTCGGGCATTCTTTAGCCAACTGCGTGCAAAAGTCGAAGACCAGAAGGAATTTCCGTCTGAGGTTCGTAGCCGACTGGCGGATTTTGCTGAAGCTCTGTCAGAGGTCCCTCTGCCGTACTTGAGTTGGGGCAAGCTCGCTGGAAGGGTGCTTCGACCTAAGCCCAAAGACATTGAAAAGTTGAAGGGCGAAATCTCGACCTCGCTTCGAGCCCAGCCGCATCGCATCCTTGTAATGATCGATGATATAGATCGTCTGACATCAGAGGAAATCAGGCAAGTTTTCCGCGCTGTTAAATCAGTGGGGGATTTTCCAAACGTGACCTATCTCATGGCATTCGATAAGCGCGTCGTCGCCCGATCACTGGGAGAGTTGCAGGGAGGCTCGGGCGAGGATTATCTGGAGAAAATTGTACAGATCCCGTTCGAACTTCCCCTAGTGGACCGTGTTTCGATCCGAGCACTTTTCTTCGAACAAGTGGACATGATACTCGCAGACGTTGATCGGAAGAGCTTCGACCAAACATATTGGGGAAATATTTTCTTAGAGGGTATCGACAAATTTATTGAAACACCGAGGGATGTGGTTCGATTCATAAACACCCTTGCCGTTACCTTTCGCGCGGTCATCGGCGAAGTAAATCCGGTCGATTTCATCGCCGTTGAGTCGCTTCGAATGTTCCGTCCAGAAGTGTATGACACAATCAAAAACAATCGGGGAATGTTCACGGGCCATGCGCCTGATAACGTGCGACACCCTGGAAGGGATCAGTTGCTTCAGTTTCACAATAATTGGCTCGGACGTATTCGTGAAACCAGTCCTCTTCTTGAAGAGCCTATAAAGGACATGATGCAACGCCTGTTTCCCAAACTCCAGGCAGTTTGGGGCAACACGCAATTCGGGCCGGAGTGGGAGGGTGAATGGCGGCGCAACGTTCGCGTATGCAGTGACTCGGTATTTCCAGTCTATTTCAGTCTGACAATCCCAGCCGGCGAAATCTCAAATACAGAGATGCTGGCAATCCTTGCCAACGCAGGGAGTGCTGTGGCTTTCGGTGCTGAAATTCTCAAACTGGCAAAACAGATTCGGCCAGACGGAAAGACCAAGGCAAGTGCACTCCTGGTCCGATTACAGGACTATACCACGACCGAGATTGGCATCGAGCAGATCGAACCTATCGTATCAGCTCTTTTGGATATTGGTGACCGGATCATGCAGCCAGAAGAGGCGGGCGCTGGCCTCTTTGATTTGGGAGTCGATGTTCAGAGCGGCCGGGTCATCTGGCAACTCCTCAAGCGACTTGAAGCGCCTCGCCGCTACGAAATACTCAGGGAGGCTTTTGAACGCGGGCACGCGCTCTACCTGATCCAAAAAGCCATCATTGTTCTCGGGCAACAACAAGGATTGTACGGCGAACATGCGCGCCCGGAGCAAGAGTGGTTTGTGACTCGCGAGCAGCTTTTGGAGTTGGACCGAATCCTGGTGGGGAAGATACGTCAGGCAAGTCAGGATGGCTCCCTCCTAAATACCCCTAGGTTGCTCCTGGTACTGAACTTCTGGTGCGAAAAGGGAGGGCAAGATGAAGCTCGGGCCTGGGTAGCAGGCACGGTGACGGATGACCGTAAGTTGGCGGAACTCCTGGAAAGATGTCTTCAAGGCAGCTCCAGCTTCAGCTTTGGTGATGCTGTCGGTCGCAAACACGACAGGCTTGATCCGAACTGGTTGAAGGCTTATCTTGACGCAGATCAAATCGTAAGCCGTGTGCGAAATCTGAGTGAAAGCGTGTCGATTGCAGATCGACAGCGACGGGCCGTCAATCAGTTTCTCAAGGAATACGATTTTAGAAAACAAGGCGGCAACCCGGACGATCCGTTTGCCCAAGACCACATAGCGTGATTTGAGAAATGCTTTGCGGACATCCAGAACGTCCCCATGGACGGTGCTGATCGGAACAACCCGCGAGCGCGGTCAGGCGTGCTCGTATCCGTCAAAACCACGATTGCCCACATTAGGCGGGCGGCGCGGAGGGAATCTCCACGCCGATTGCATTGAGGATTTGGTCGGCTGCTTTTTGGATGTGCTCAAGGCTTGCCGTCAAGAGCTTCGAGTCGCCATCATAGATCTGAATGTAATCTTGAGACGCTGAGCCCGTCTCTAGGCCAATGGCATGACAGACCACGAATGCCACGGCTTCTGCCTCGGTCTCGCGGCTGCGCTTTGAAGTGCTGCTGCGACGCTCGTCGCGGTGCATGATTTCGTGTGCGAGTTCGTGCGCTAGCGTCGCGAATTCTTCAGCCGGAGATTGTCCGGGTAGTAGAGTGATTTTGCCTCCTGCGGAAGTACCTCGCGCCGGAGCGATGTCCTGCGAATATTCAAGAGCGATGCCTTGATCGGTGACGAACTTCGCAAGACGCTCACGGTACTCGCGGGGCTCGCCGTTGACGCTGCCGATTGTCGGAAGCTCTTGGCCGTCTGTCTGGCTGATGTCGAAGACGTAGGCCGCACGAAAGCCGACAGCCGTTGACGATTCGTCGGTGTCTTTGTGTTCGGTGCTTTCGTTTTTTCGCCGAACAATCGGGGCGAGAATCAGGATGCCTTTCTCGCCTTTCTTCACGAAGCGCCCAAACTTGTGCCAAGCGTGAAACCCCGCTACATGCGATGCAGTCGGCTTCTGTGATGCGATAAGCATCACGTTTCTGAGACTGTAGCGGTGGAATCGGCCAATCGCCGCAAGGCATTGCGTCAACGTCTCACTGCGGCCCTCGTTGAGCGCCGTGATGAGTTGCTCGATGGCTTGATTTGTGATTTTCTTGATGTGTTCTGAATTCATTTTCTTTGTCCTTTCGGTGAGTTGAGAGTTGGTTCTCTCAACCAGAAAGGAGAACCAAATCGCAACGGACTCACGGAAAGGACAGGGAGCGGAGCGGCTAGTATTTGCGGCTGAAGCGGATGGCAACGGGCATGACAGGTCGCCATTTACCTGGCGCGACCGTTGCTAGCGAAGGACGCGTCCCATCAGCGAAAAGTCAAAATGGATGACGAGCCGGTGGTTGTCGTCCATTCCGGAGAAGTGAGCGCCGATGGTCCAATGCTGCAATGCTGTTTACTTAGGGATGAGAATCGGTACGCCGTTCGTCGTTAACTGGCTTATTAGCGAGGGCAGTTGGGAATAAGCAGAATCGATTGCACCTCTGTCAAACGCATTTGGGAAATTCATATGCCCGACAAGATTTCGGGGGACGCGGATCGCTTCCAGCGCGGCAATCCAGTTGTTGGTATCAGTTACCACGGGAAGGAATTGGTGGCTATTGGCACGGAGAATTTCGGTGAGATCACTGAGGAAAATAAGATGAATATCTGCAACTCCAGGGTTAGCATTTCTTGGTCTCGCCGCGTAGTGGGTACGAAACCGAGATGCTTTCGATACAACGTTTGGGTCAACGGCAACGTCCCACCAATTCGCCCCGAGCTGCAAAGTAAGCACCGAATTGACTACGATCCTGAGGGTATTCTCAATTGCATAGAGCTTCCAATAGAGCTTCGATCCGACCTGCCGACCGCATCTGTCGATGCGTTCAAGCTTGAAGGACGCGTTGCGAAAATCTCGCACGAGTGGCATTGTTATTTCTTCTTTTTCTTTCGCATCGCGTATAGATGTTGATGGATTACAGCCGCATTTGTCTGTAATAGGTCCGCGATTTCAATAGCGGTGAATCCAGCCACGCTCAACTGCACAGCTTTCTCCGCCTGTGTAGCACTCTTCATGTTCTGCAAAAGAAGTAAAGCCAGTATCTTTTCCGTACGGCTACCTATCTCTTGTTTCACGCTTGCCTCCTGCGCCCGCGTAAATTCGAGGTTAGGGTTCGAATTGTTGCTGGTGAGGTATTCAGAATATCGGCAATGCTCTGATTGTCGAGTCCAGCCATTTTCAACACTCGTGCTCGTTCTGTCGTGCTCTTATCTCCTGCGACTTGTATACTCACGACTTTTGTGAGGACCTCAATTTTTTCGATCAGGTCGCGTAACAATCGGTCGGTATTGTCAGTGTGTGGCATTCGGACCTCGCTTTTCGAAGATGTGGGGAGTCCCTCGAAGACACAAAGAGTGCGACCCGTCACCGGTGTATATGAAATGTAAAGCCAACGTCCGAGTCACGGCGCTTCCTGTTGCCTGCTCGGAGGCACCGGATTCACGTCTATTACAACAGTTCGTATGGTTCCCGAAGTTCGCTTGATTGTCTGCGGAACGGAAGTTTTCCTATCCCACTTTCTAGCGTCGAAAAGGACCAGCCAACCTTCCTTTCGATTTTTATGTTTCATATAGCTCGATAGCTGCGCCGGTCCTGGTATGGAGTGGTCCTTTAACATTTTTAGCTCAACCACATGAATCAATCCTGAGGAGAATGTCACAAGGACATCCACAAACCCTATTCCCACAACAGGCTCACGGATCGCGGCGCCACGCTTTTCGAGCTTTGCGCTAGCGAATACACCAAGCATTTCCTGCCCGAGTTTCTCGGCACGGCTCCTTAACTTACCTTTCGATCTTGATTCCCAGAACGAATTGACTCCTTCAGCTTCAATAGTTTTCTTAAACCCTTCAAGAAATGTGCGGATGGTGATGCGCCGCAGTCGTACTAGGCGATTGCCCGAAGCTTCAACTCTTTCGGCGACTGTCTCTGAGATGAGGAGGACTCTTTTTTTTTAAACTTGCTATCGAGGAGTGCCAAAATCCGACGTTCAAACGCTGGTCGCTGGGTATGCTGATTCTGTTTGTAGAAGATAGTCCGAATGCGCTTCATTGCAGAGAGAAAGGCAGGCACGGTCTTGCCGTGACGTTGGCTGTCGTAGAGCTTCGCCAAATTAACAGCGTACTGGTCGGGGTCGGCAAGCCCGCAGCGATTGAAATAGTTCTCCAAGTAACTCTGGATTGAATAAATCATCTGTATTCCGCAAAATGACTCTACTTCCGTTTCTTCTTTCTGCCGGGTTCTGATCGCCCATCCAACTTGAGATTATATGCGTCGCACAGGTACTTGCTAATGCGAAGTGTTCGGTCTATTGATTTTTTTGCCCAAAAATCCTGCCTGCCGGGAGCATCGACGAGTTCGAGAAGCCCCTCCTCCTTGAGGATTCGCAGCTGCGGGCTGACATTCGGAGTTTTCATCCCAAGGTGCCGAGCAATCTCAACCACACCCCGAGTTCCGTCAGCAGCTAGATAAACCTGAGCCCTCCGCTTGCCGCGCTGGAATATTTTCTTCACAGTCTCCGTGTGTTTGTCTGCATCGGCGCGGAGAGCAAACGCATTCGTGTCATCGATGGATTCTACTTTGTGCTCGATGTGTGCGAGGCGACTGAGTATCTGTTGATCGCGATCTTCGATTTTCTTCGCTCCTTTCACCATTTGTTAGCTCCGTATCGCTTCCAAGAACTCTCGAACCCCCGCGAACAATTATTTCTTCAACTTCTTTTTCTTGGCGTTTGATAGAGTTACGTTGACCGTGTTCGCCGTAGTCCCAAGCAAGTCTGCAATCTCAGAAGGACCACAACCCACCGCATCCAACATCAAGACCATATCTTGCTGAGACCGATCGCCTTTCATCGTTTGCAGATTCAGTCGAGTCAAAATTTCCAAGAGGCGTGCCACCTTCTTAAGCGCCGCAAGTTCACCACCTTCAGTTGCGTGGCGCGAAGTGGACTTACTTTCCTTTTTTGACATGTTTGGCTATCCTCGTAACCCGCGCCATATCGATTCCAAGAACAGCTCGGATTTCATGTCCACCAATCCCGGCTCGGGATGCTTCGAGGACGAAGAGGTCTTCGAGCCGCGTTTGTAAGTGTTCTAGCGCCGCTAGGATTTTCTCGCTATCAGTTTTCGCCTTTGCCATGCGTGACCTCGGCAGAACCTTATCGATTCGATTTGGGAATATGCTTGAGAACGTCGTTTATTCGATTGATGCCACAACCGGCTATTTTGCGGATATCGTATTGTGGAACCTTTGCTATGCCAAGCTGGACTATGAGTATATTCCTGAGCAACTCCACCATTTCTACTTCTGGTGTCGGCAATTTCTTTTTTGCCAATTCGCCCTCCAATCCTTCGGCGCAACTGGAAGATAATACGAAGGTTAACCTTCCGTCAATCTCTGAATTGGTGCAATTGCCGGTCAGGGAAAAGCGCCGGCGTTTTTTTCACGGTGCATCAATGATTCGCCTCTAGGCACAATCATGCAGCTTGAAGCGAGTAGCGACCGAGTGCCAAATCCGAACGACTTGAGATCTGAATAGACGACTCACCGGCATGGATGCACTTAGGCGGTATTATCTGGTCCCTTATGAGTCACGCGAATTGGGTCGATCTTCCTCCAAAACGTCGCCGTGATTTCTTTTACGTGCTGCTCCGGTCTTTACTGCCATCTGGCTGCTGATTTCGTCGAAATGCCAGGGGCGAAAATCGTGAGTGTCAACGCCAACGTCCATCGAAAGTGAAGTATCGGGGGCTGGCAGCTTTCCGTGAGAGTGCCCATACAAGTGCCAAGCTCCCCGCGAAGACTGATTCCAGACCCTCATTGCATAGTGGCAAAGGACGATTCGTTGTCCGTTGAGCGATACTTCTGCGAGATCATTGAGCCACGTGAATTCCTGAGTAAGTTTGCGAGTTTCTTTGTCGTGGTTTCCGGCGAGTGCAAATATCTTCTTGCAGCGAATTTGTTGTCGAAGTTCCGCAGCCCGTGCTTTTGGGCCAATGCAGAAATCTCCAAGGAAGTACAGAATGTCGTTCGCTTTTACATGCGAGTTCAGGCGTTCAAGAATCGTATGATTCATTTCCTCAACGGATTCAAAAGGGCGATTGCAGTACCGAATAATGTTCTTGTGCCCCAGATGAAAATCAGCAGTGAACCAAATGTTTGACATGGCCTTTCTCTTTTGGGCGCGGAACTCAACCAAGATGCCGTAGCGCCTTTGGCCGTCCGGCGCTCGCTGAATCGATGGAACTGTAGCAGTTCCTAATCTGTTTGAAGGTGCCCTGTGGCCGATCAGTGTTTGTCTATCGCATGCCGCAGCTTTGCTGATTCCTTGTCGAGCCCGGCCTTTTGCAGAGCGTACACCGCATCCCAAACGAGCCGCTCAAGTCTCTGAATTTCAGCTTCTCTTTGCGCAACGGCGGCGTCATGTCCTGCCCATTGCCTAATTAAGGCCCATGAAGCGCGGTACTCATTGAGCAGCGGAACCATGTGTTCTTCCCCTGGACGCCGAGCCTGGCGCGCCCAATCGCTCTCAGTTGTCTCCACCTTAACTAAGACCGCGGCTGGCTCCGCCCCACAAAACATACGCGCTAACTCAAACGCTTCATCAAATGGTAAGTGAAGTTTCCCTTGTCTATCTGTGTAGGCTAACGGAGACCGCTTGGCTGGGTCCATCGCTGCGCGTGTCTTGACCCGATCTACGGCCTCTGGTGAACCACTCAGAATTCCGCGATAAAACGAAACATCGTCACCCATGCTTTCGAACACCTGATACAGAGCTTGTGCTATCGGGCAATTCTCGTCATATCCCGTACGTTGATTATGTTGCCGAAGAGACTCGGCACTGGCCTCCTCCTTCAGGAACACCTTGTGCTCCTTCCACGGAACAATGAGTTGACCTGAATCAACGTAATCAACCAACCCAGGGCTCGGATCGATCCATTCGGCTCTCCATTTTGTTCCGCGCGTATGCTGGATAATACGCACGCGCTGGAAAGGAGTTCCCGGTGCGCGCTGTTCACGGAAAGCGTATTCCGTGCCAGGTTTGATTTGTGACTTCAACATCGGGCCTCCAACATCGTCGTCAACATGTGACGGGCTGCTCGACAGAAAGATATAATAGCCCCTGCAATGGCGATTGACTCTCCCAAGAAGCCATTCTCGAAACGTTATGGCTATCGGTCTCGGCCGAAGGAAATCACGGTTTGGGAAGATGCGCCGGAGAATCTGCGTCATTTTGTTTTGGAGACGGCTGGCGCGGCTGGTTATGGACCATCCGATGTCCGTAATTTGATTTGTTCGGTCCTTCACAGAAGGCCCGATCCCAATAACTGGAGCGAGTACCCGAATGTATGGGGTGAAGCGCAGGAATTAGCCTATGGATGCGAGTGGTTCAAATTCTACGATTTCGTTGAAGAAATATGTCGGAGCTTGGCGAACTCCACCGCAGAGAATGCTCAGGAGAGAAGTGCGCAATTCCAGGATGCGCTGAATGAGTTCTTCGTGGACGAAGGAATCGGCTGGCAGATGGTCGATCGCGAGATCGTGACGCGTGGCACAGAAACATTCGAGTCGAGCGTTCATGGAGCAGTCGAAGCACTCGAAGCTGCCGCCCGTGTATCTGCACGCAATGAAATACACGAAGCTTTAAGCGACTTGTCGAGGCGGCCTGAGGCAGACTTAACCGGCGCGATTCATCACGCAATGGCGGCTCTCGAATGTGTCGCCAGGGATGTCTGTGGCGACGAGCGGGCCACTCTCGGCGAAATCATCAAACGATATCCAGGAACGATCCCTAAGCCACTTGATGATTCGGTTGCGAAGGCTTGGGGCTATGCGTCTGAGATGGCCCGGCATATTCGGGAAGGGCAGAGGCCAGAACGCAAGGATGTTGAACTGATCGTCGGCTTAGCTGCTACCGTGGCAACTTACCTCAGCCGCTGATCCAAAAACAACCGACCGTCGCCGCTGCCCATCGGAGAAAAGGATCGGTCCCGCGCCTGGGTGACTGCTTCTGACACTAAGATGGGTGCAGCGAATCGGCAGTTTGCCATCCGTACCGCGAGCTTTTGCTCGTTCGCCGACGCTGCCCGATTTCTTAATGCTGCCTTTTGCTGCCTCGCGGTTTCCGCAAGTCCTGTGAAGTGAAAGAGAAAGCTGGTAGGGGCGGTGGGGATCGAACCCACGACCAACGGCTTAAAAGGCCGCTGCTCTACCACTGAGCTACGCCCCTAAAATGGTGTGAACCATAATACCCGAAAATGATTTGACGTACCTCCGCTGCGCGAAGAAACTAAACGCGCAACACGTTCGCTCCATATCCTGATCATATTTTTTTTGTGGATGGCATGGAGAGCAGCGTGGCTGCGCCACGCAAGACATGCTGATGACTCAGGCGAGATCATCAAAAAATGGACCCGAAAGATCCGGGCCCGTGACGAAGAGGAAGGATTTTCAATCGTGATCAAATCCTTTGCATATTCGGTTTGCATTGTCATCCTGGTATGCGCCGCAGCATTCAGCCAAGTTCATCGCGATTCTGGATTCCGTACTCTGCACGTAAATGCCGGCCAGGTGTCCGGCGAGATTCGGTCGTTTCAAGGACTTAATGGGCCGCCATCTCCGGTGATGGCGGGACTTCCGAATCTTGTGCCGCAGTACAAGGAGTTGCGCGTTACCCAGGTTCGAACTCACGATTTCATGGGACCTACGGAGATCGACTCACACTTCGAAGAGTCGAATCCCCTACTGGCGTGGCTCATTCCCGATCCCGCGCAACGCGCCGGAGTCGTGAAGGCCGGCAATGCCAGCATTATTTACCCCGATTGGAGTGCCGACCCCGAAAAGGCGGAGAGCTACCATTTTGCCGCGAGCGACAATGTTTTCGCGGCCATCCGCGCGACGGGAGCGGAAATCTACTATCGCATCGGGCGAAGCTGGGGCGCGAACATCGAGCCGCCTCCCGATTTCGATAAATATGCCAATGTCGTGAAACATGTCGCCATGCACTATAACCAAGGCTGGTCCAACGGTTTCCATTACAACATCCGCTATTGGGAGTTCTGGAATGAGCCGGAATTGCTCTTTTGGAGCGGCACACCGCAGCAGTTTTACTCGCTATACGAAAAAATGGCCCGCGCCTTGAAATCGCTGGATCCTGCGCTCAAGGTCGGAGGCGTCGCCAAGGCTTTGCCGTACGACGACGGCCCCTATCGCGAAGGGTTCGTCGATTACTGCGCCGCGCACCACGTGCCCCTCGATTTCTACTCATGGCACACCTACGCGGACTCTTCCGCCGATCCCTACGACGCCGTTCGCATCGCGCGAAAAATTCGCGATGTGCTCGATGCCCACGGATTTCCCAGGGCCGAGAGCATTCTCTCCGAATGGAATCTCACTCCGGATTTTACTGAAGCGGAGAAGCTCAGGCTTCGAGGCGAGGAAAACGCTGCCTTCATCAGCGCCGTGCTGAGCTATTTGCAGGATGCTCCAATCGATCACGCGCATTTTTATCGCGGCGATGCTGCCTGGATGGGACTCTTCGATCTTCGCGGAGAATATTTCAAGACCGCCTATTCGTTTCAGGCCATGGGAAAGATGCTTAGCACTCCACAGCGCCTGGCAGTCGAAGGGGCAGACACTTTCGGTTTCGCGACGCTGGCTGGGCGTTCCGTTGATGGCAACACCGTGCAAATATTGATCAGCAATTACCGCATCCCCGCAGGGTTCAAGCCGCACATCATGCCATTTCCGCCGGACGTCTTGAAAACCTTTCCCCCGTCGCTCGACTTCTCCAAATTCAAGTCACTCCCGCCGAGAACGGACATTGTTTACCACGATAACGTCGGTTATCAGCTGGCCATTGATCACCTGCCCTGGGACAAAAAGGCGTTCCGCGTAAGGCGCTATCGGATTAGCGAGTCCCAGAATCTCGACCTGGTAGAGGAGAAAGATGCCAAGGGAGAAATTCTGAAATTGTCCAGCGCGCTGCCCCCAGACGCCGTCGAGCTAATCGTGCTTCAAAAAATATGAGTGGCATGGATCCATTGTGGATTGCCAGCGATCAGGCGAAGCGTCTGGCCGAGCTGACCGCGGACACCGCCGATCCGGAAAAAGAATCGCCTCTGCGCCGCGACGTTCGCTCCCTCGGTGTGCTTCTCGGCAGAGTTCTCGTCGAGCAAGGTGGCGAACAACTGCTGGAAATCGTCGAGCAACTCAGGCATCTGCTAATCCGGCGGCGTGAGGAGCCGCCCGGCTCCGCCGCGGAAGACGAGTTGATGACGCAGGCGCGCGACATCGTCGAAAGAATGGATCTGAAAGACGCGCACCGCGTCACCAAGGCATTCGCCATCTATTTTGAATTGACGAATCTAGCCGAAACGAATCATCGCAAGCGCCGCCGCCGCGCAGCCAAGCTTCACACCGAGCAACCGCCTCTGGCGGGATCGTTTCGGGGCACTTTGATTCGCATGCGCGACGCGGGAATTTCGGCGGACGATGCACTGGCCGCTTTGCAAAAGATAAAGATCATGCCCGTATTCACCGCGCATCCCACCGAAGTGGCGCGCCGGACCGTGCTGATGACGCGCCGCCGCATCGCCCAGCATCTGGAAAATCTTGACCGGCTGCCCTTGCCCGAGACTGACGCGGCTGAACTGGAGGCTCTGATCCTAGCGGAAATCACGTTGCTATGGCAAACCGATGAAGTTCGCCTGAAAAAGCCCGGCGTAATTGATGAAGTGCGGATGGGCCTCGATTACTTCCCGATGACGCTCTTTCACACGTTGCCAAAACTCTACGTCGAGCTCGCGGACTCGTTTCAAGCGGTATACGGAAAAAAGCTGCGGCATGACGAACTCGGCGAGGTCATCCACTTCGGTTCATGGATCGGCGGAGACCGCGATGGAAACCCTTCGATCACGCCACAATCCACGGCCGATGCGCTCGAGCTGGCACGCCACACTGTTCTCGATTTTTATCTACAAGAAATCGTCCAGCTAGTAGACGAATTAAGCTCTTCGCTCCGGCAAACGGGCTGCTCTCCAGAATTACGAAGTGCGCTGGCCGCTTACGAATCGACGATGGGCGACGACGTTTCGGTCGGCAAATGGATCTCCGAAACAGAAGTGACCCGCCGATTTTTGGATTTCGCACGAATTCGATTGCAGCACAGCGGCCTGCATGGCGCGAGCGAACAGCCACCAAACGCGCATGCCTACCAATCGCCCAGCGAACTTGTTCGCGATCTCGAATTAGTTCGCGCAAGTCTCGCGGCAAATGGAGGCGAGCGGCTGGCCGAGTTGCTGGTTGACCCGTTCACGCGCATTGTAAAGACATTCGGATTTCACCTCCATACCGTTGATATCCGGCAACACGCGAAGGAAATTTCAGAGGCGCTTTCGGAGATTACCGTCGAAAGTACCGCAAGCGTTGAACCCGGCCACTCCGCAAAGTCCGAACGCGGAGCCGACGTGCTCGATACGTTTGGCATGATCGCCAAACTCAAAAAACTCTACCCTCCCGAAGCGATCCGCTACTACGTGATCAGCGGCACGGAATCTGCAAAAGACGTATTCGACTGGCTGAAGCTCGCAGAATTTTGCGGCGTGCGACCGGCCGCTTCCGCCGATGATCCCGGATTGATGCCGGTGCCGCTCTTCGAGTCAATCGAGTCATTGCGCGACGCCGCGAAAATCATGTGGCGAATCTGGACATCGCCCGAATATCTGCCTCTGCTTAATTCGTGGAATCGCCAGCAGGAAGTGATGCTTGGCTATTCCGATTCGAACAAAGATGGTGGAATGATCACCAGCACCTGGGAATTGCAGAAAGCGCATCGCGAACTTCATCAAGCAGCCAGAGAATGCGGCGTCAAACTGCGGTTATTTCACGGGCGCGGCGGCACAGTCGGCCGGGGAGGCGGTCCCACTCATCGCGCGATTTTGGCGCAACCCGTCGGGGATTTCTCCGGAGAAATCCGGATCACCGAGCAAGGCGAAGTGCTGAATTGGAAATATTCGGACCCGGTGCTTGCCGAATGGAATCTCGAGCTCATGGTCGCGGCGTCGCTCGAGGCGCTAACGCGTCCCAGCGGACGTACCCCGCAGGACGATCGCAAATGGGATAATGCAATGGACGAAATTTCCGCCGACGCTCTTTCATTTTACCGTCAGCGCATTGCCGAAAGTCCCGAGGCTTTGGAATATTTTGAGCAAGCGACGCCGGTAAATGAGTTGATCCACGCGCGAATCGGTTCTCGGCCCGCGCGCCGGTCCCAAAGCCGGGAGTTTTCGCGTTTGCGTGCGATCCCATGGGTATTTGGCTGGATGCAAAGCCGCCACGCGGTCCCAGCTTGGTTCGGAGTGGGTTACGCTCTGGAGCGATTCGCTTCGAAAAGCCCCGCGCACCGATCTCAACTGAGAGAAATGATGCAATCGTTTACGCTGTTTTCGGATTTGGTGCGCAATGTGGAGACCGCCATGGCAAAGGCGGACATGCAGATTGCCCGTCTATACGCGACCACGCTGGTCGAGGATCGTGCCACGAGCGACTCAGTTTTCGGCATTCTCGCCAACGAATTCCATCGCACGAGGCGGATGTTGCTGGAAATCACGAAACAAAACGATCTACTCGAAGGCAATTCCGTTCTTTCGCGCTCGATTCGATTGCGCAATCCGTACGTAGATCCGATGAGCTTGATTCAGGTTGAACTGTTGCGTCGCAAACGCTCTGGGGGCGAGCCCCATGCGCCCGATGACGCTCTCGGTGCAACCGTCAACGGTATTGCCGCAGGACTCCACAACACGGGATAACGCGGATCGATAACAGCGAAAACTCGTGAGGATTTATTGAACGGGAGTGACCGCGCTAACGCAGCCGTCCGCTCCCATGTCCTGGAGCCGCTGCGCTGCCTCAGCGCTTCCACGCTTGACGGCCGCAGTTAGCAGCACCCGCGCTTGTTCGCAGTTCTGCGGCACTCCGCGTCCCCAGATGTAGAGATCAGCGAGAATAATTGCAGCCTTGGTATTTCCCTTCTCGACGGAAGCCCACAGCCATTTCACGCCCACGTTTGTTTCCGTCGAGCCGCTATCGCCGCGCAGATACGGCAAGGCGTTTGCCAGTTCCGCCTCACCCGTGTCATTGGGAAGCGCAGGTGTTGCATTGGGATCCGCGGCGTAGATGGTCGGCGCCCCCATTCCTCCCTCTACAACAACCACCGGCGGCTTCGGCTTTCGTTTAACCGTGGCGGCCGGCGTCGATGACTGACTACCGGCCGGAGGCTGTAGCAACGGACTCAGCGTCGAGTCAGGCGATGGCACAGGTTCTGAGGCGATTCCAACCGGCTTTTCGACCGTTTCGGAGCTCTTGCTCGAAAGATTCTGCCCCAGCCACTGAACACCCTCGCCCACCTGCCGGTGGAAAACCACAAGTATTACCGCGCCCGCCACCACCAGACTAACGACGACGATCATGATCTCAACGTCGCGCACCAAGTCGCTTGGGACGCCCATGCGGTACAGCATCTCCGCAAGGCGGCTGACTCTCTCGCCCCTGTATCTCGAAGCGCCTGAAGAAAATGTTGGTCTCCATGGTGTTGCGTAGTCCGAAGCACGTGTCGAAACTCCTGCGAATGGCTGGATCAGCGGAGGAGGCTCGGAAACTCTCGCACGCGGCGTCGGCGCGGGGAAATTCGAAAAGGACGGACTATAAAATGGAGCAGGATCATCGAGCCGGTGCTGCGCCGCTGCGGCAACTTCGCGCAAGACATCTTCCGATTCGCGTCCCGAGTAAACTGGAGCCGGGGCCGGAGCTACGTAGGAAGGTTCAATAATGCTCTGGTAAGGCTGAGCAGGAACCCGCTGTGGAATTACAGGGGCTGGCGCCGCAGGCTGCGCCGTTTCCCGTATCGATATCGCCGGTGTCTCCCCGGCCGCTTGGCGCGCCGCCTCGCGTGGCGTGTCACGCGGGATGTCTCGTCGCGTGACCGTCGGTCTCGGATCGATGACGCGCGGCATCCGCTGCGGCATCGCGGGAGCAGATTCAACCGGGCGAATCACCTCACGCGGGCTTACCGCTGGTGCATCGCTTTCCTTGAATTCGGGTCTCGGCTCGGGGTAGAGCGGAGCTTTATCGGGATAGCGCGGAACGATAGTCGCAGCCGGAGTTGCAGGCGGCGCGATCTCGGATTCAACGCTATTCAGCACTTCTTCAATCTCGGTTGCGCGCGGCTTGCGAATTGTCTCGATGTACTGTTGCTGTTCAGCTTCCTCAGCAAAAGTCGATTCACTCAAAGCGAGATCAATCGGCGAGGCGTACTCGCGAACCGGCAACGGAGTTCCGTTCTGTTCGAGCCAACTGCGTATTTGAAGCCGCGTTTCTTCCAGCAGATTCGTAAAACGCAGCCCGCCAGTTTTCCTGGTTTCGTCGGTCCAGACGATTTCGCCGACGGTCTCGATTCGACTGGTCGGATTCAGCGTGAACCACAAAGGCATCGGGCCATCATCTTGCGTCACGGGCGCAACAGCCTGAAATTGTAGTCCGTCCTCGGAAGCATCAAGAACGATGCCGCCATTGTCTGAAGCGAGGTTCAGGTAAATCAAACCGAATGGCTTGCTGCGCGGCGATTGGCGTCGTTCGGTAACCATCGACAAATAATCAGACTCCGGCTCGCGATGAGGCGAAGGAGCCTCACCGCTTCGGGACAAATTTCCTCTTCTGTTTCGATGGGCTCGTCGCATTCAAACAATCGCGAGTGGCCGGGGGGACGGCAGCCCACAGGAATCCAATATTATAAGTCATATCGCAGGTCGCGGCGCCGGGCAACGTATAAATTCTGGCTCGATGAGATTGTGAGCACTCTTTTAGCCTCTATAGGAGTACTGAATCTCCTAACAAATGAGCGTGTGCGCCACCGTACCAGCCTAGCTCGGCGCTTCTAAGTCGCTCATCCGTAAGTGAAAAGAGGCCGCTATCGGAAACACCCGGCTAAACTACAAAAAAACTCAAGTTCGATCAGTACCAGGCGATGCGCGTGGCCTTTTCCTCTTCCATTCGTAATCTTTGCGCAGTTTTTCTTTGTGTTTCTTGAGCTGTTCCTCGAGCTCCGTGAATGCCACCCGCACGCTCGAAGGCGCATCTGCAGCAATTCCCGTGGCATGAAGTGTGCCCGTTGGTAACGCCAGATTCAGCGAAAAACTGAAATCCGCTTTGCGCGGCCGCTCTTGCAGGCCGCCATGCAATTGCACCAAATCGGGCGCATAACGTTTAAGCAGTTTCTCCAGTTTTGCGAGGTGATGCGCGGCCACGCCGTCAATCGCTTGCCGCAAATCGGCTCGGATGTGGCTGAACGAGGTCTTCATCGATTTACACCGATTGGATTGAATGATTTCGGATTTAGTTCCCGAAAAATCATGGCGATGTTGCGACAGCAGCATAACCATCGGCGCGATTCGTTTCAACAGCCTCGTCCGGCCGACGCGCAGCTCGCGGTAGCTGAACTGCGAGGCGGACCTGTACGAACGTACAGCTATGCCTTACGCATATCCCACCCACGCAACGCGTCCCGTCACTCTTCAAATGTGTACGATAGATTGAACGCGGGCCCAAAAACTCACATGGAATGAAGAGATGATCAGGAGAAATGAATTTATGGCGACAATCGCTTTTCCGGAATCAAGCGAAGCGGCCAAGCATTCGACCTTCGTTGAGGTGTCCATCGAATCGCGTACCACCGAAATTCAGAAGGGCATCCGCAGCATCGAAAGCCGCAATTGGTGGTCGCTTTTCAACACCATCAGCGTCGTCCTGTTGCTCACGGCGACAATCCTATGCCTCACGCTGCCGTCTCTCGTACAAAGCACCGAACCCCTCGCCGAACTCAATATTGATGTTGCGGTACGCGGCTTGGTTGGCATGGTGTTGATTTTCAACGTCTACGCGATATGGCAACAAATTCGTTTGAAGGCGCTCTGCGACAGCATCAAGGAATCCGTAAAAGCAATCACGGTAAAGTAATTGGAATTCCGCTGTTCGCTGTGAGGTGACGTTTCTAGGCGACTTCCCTAAGCAATTTCAATCAGGCCGGCCAAAAAAATCGCCCGGACGGCCTCGTGCCGCTCGGGCCATGCTTGATTTCTCGCCCAAAACGCGCGTCGCTCGACTTTGCGCCGCGCGATTTTTAAGTACCCACAGATAACATATTCGCTACGTTTTCCGAGGTATGCAATGCTGAAGAGTGCGCTCGTCAGTTGTTTCGCCGCGCGAAGCCCGATTTATTGCAGTGGCGCAGAACTAGCTGTGGCCGCTCCCGTCGCGTTGAACCGAATTACACCGGTCTGATCGGAATAGAAGTAGCGTTGCCCCGTCGTGCCCGGGGTTACCGGCTGTGCCGTGAGCGAATATGTGTTCCAACCGGCGCATCCGCCCGTCGGCGCAGCATTGGGCGTATCACCGGTTCCGTCCTTGTACGTAAAGCTGTAGCCGCTCTTGACGCCTGCCGTCAGCAGATTGTCGATCAATAGCCCTTCGCCGCAGCTTGCAGTGGTATCGCCGGCCGCGGCCGTGCCCATCTTCGCCAAGCCGGCTGGATAGCCGTTCTCGTAAGTTGCCGCGTACTCAACTGCCGAAGTGTTCATCGTGCGAATCGAACCCACAGCCGACGCCTCATTGGCCGCAATCCGCGCACGCAAGAGGTTCGGAATTGCGATAGCCGCGATAATCAAAATGATCGCCACCACGATCAACAGCTCGATAAGTGAGAACCCTTTCTGCTCCCTGTTCATGGCCCTCTGCCTTGAGTTGATATAAGTGCCTAGACAAACGTTCCCAGACGCGCGATCAGGAGAACGTTAGTATATCTTGCAACCGGCAGACCACTGTTACACTCACGATCGCTCATTTCAAGGATGTTAGTAATTCATTACCTCTCAATCTGTTACGAAGTGCCCGTCACGCCCGAAGTCTGCTACACCTGATCGATGTAATCGCATCAAAATGAAATATGACACTATATGTCATCTCAATTTGACGTAACTCGCCTACAGTCGTCTAACGTGAGCCGATTCGGCACAGATCGCGTCGCCTAGCAGGTCGGGCTCGTTCCGAACGAACGATGGCGCACCTATACGCCCCGTGTCACTTGTTGCTATTCTGTTCGCTCATTCGGCCCATACTTCCGGAGACATTGAATGAATTCGACCTTCAAATCAGCGAAACTGATCGCAATTAGCCTAACGATCCTGGCGACGAGCCTCGCCGTTTCCGCGCAGCAGCAACCAGCTCCCGCGACGCCCGAAAAAGCCGCCGCGAAGCCAGCCGATTGGACCCAGCAACTCGCCGCACGCCACGAAGCCTTCGACGCCGAGCACATGCGCATTCACGTTTTCCGCCTGCGCCCGGGCGACGATCTCCTCGAGGGCATACGCGCATATGCCTCCGCGCACCAACTCCACGCCGCAGTCGTTCTCACCGCCGTCGGCAGCCTCACCCAAGCCTCGATTCGCTACGCCAATCAGCCCAGCGCGTCACAAAGCTCCGGCCATTTCGAGATTGTCTCCCTTGTCGGCACTCTCGAGGACGGCGGAGAGCACTTGCATCTTTCGCTGGCAGCGGAAAACGGGACGGTGATTGGCGGCCATCTGGTTCCCGGTTGCAAAATCTATACGACCGGCGAGATCGTGCTCGGAGAATTGCAGGGCGCTCGCTTCACGCGTGAACTCGACAAAGAAGGCAGCGGCTGGGAGGAACTGAAGGTCTATCCGGCGGCCGACGAACAAAAGTAGCGCTCCATCGCGGAAACGCGCGTGCGCAGCGCTCTTCGAATCGCGCAGCAGCAGTTAATTTCCCATGCTAGGCCGCTCGCGCTTTTCCGCACAGAGCAGGAAATCAGCCCGCACGATTTCGGCCGGAATTGATAGTAGTGATAAAATATCTGAATGAGATATTTGGTGAGAGCGCGCGTGAAGCCCGGACGTGAAGTCGCCCTTCTGCAAGCAATCGATCAAGGAACTCTCGGCAGAGGTTCGATTGCGGAAGGCGAGTATCTGCGCAACATGAGCGAAGCCCGCCTATGCAAAGAAGGCGATATTCGCTGGGTTGAGGTTTGCTATTGCCCAACTCCGCTTCAGGAAGAGCAGCCCTATTGGGAACAATTTTTTGAGTTGGCCAAAGTTCAAGACGCGCATGACCGCCAGCGCTGCCGAGACTACAACGGCTCAGAACCTTGGGCTTGCGGAGATTGTGACTGCACCGAGAAGTTGGAGCACCGACTGAAGGTTATCGGAATTCCGTTCGTTGAAAAGCTCCGCTCCGCGCCGAATTGTGACGTCGAAGAGCAACATCCCGAGCCTGCAAATCACTGAACGTACTGAACGTGTGGTCAGGCTCCGGCTCGGCGAGCCGGAGCCTCCCAAACTAATCATTTTCCAGAACTCTCTCCACTTGTCCGATTTTCTTTTGAACCTTTCCGCCTACTTTCTCATCTTGGCCTTCAGCCGCTAGGCGCGGGTTATTCGTCGCGCGCCCAATTTTTTCCTTCACTTTGCCTTTCACTTCGTGCATCTTGCCCTTGGCTTGATCCTTGGTGCTTTGCTTCATAAATTTTCCCCTTTGAAACAAATTGACACAGTATAACCCGCGAAAACGGGGCTTCGCGCCCCTCGTCTCGCGCTGCACTTATAGACGTCTTACCGTCAGTTCGGTCAACGCAGCATGCCGAGCAAGTACAAAATCAGAACAATGAGCAGCACCGTTCCAACGATTCCTAGTCCCCCGCCGTACCCCCATCGGGAATACCCGTAATAACCGCCGCCTCCGCCGAACAGCAGAATCAGAACAATAATCAGCAGTAACATCGTCAAATCCTCCTTGAAGTGATGAACCTGGATCCGGCGAGTACCCCTGTCACGTACGATCCGGGGCTGGAAATCCCGCCACGTGCGAAAGCTTTCTACCGTCGCTATAAACAACTTCTGGGGAATTTAGGCCATACGCAGAATCACTTACGCACTTGTAATAATCGGTGTACTGAAGGCGTTTCTCGGCAGAGGTAAAGTTTGCCTCTCAAGCGGACCTCAGGCGTGATCGCCCGAACATCTCTACACCTAGCAGGATCGTAGATGAACGTGTAGCGCCGGACCGTCTTTTGTCCGGCATTTGTCAGCAAGAGGTCAGTGATGGCCTATACTCGTTCCAGCGGCGAACCAAGAATTGAAGTAGGGGGGAGGATCTTCGAAACATGCTCTCCAATAGCTTCTGGTATGGATTGGTAATAGGAGCCCTGCTGGTCTTCGCGATATTCTTCGTGACCAAGTTACTTGCCCGCGCTCGCGCGAAATCCTCAGCGCTGCCGGCCCACATCGCAAAATAGTCCGGCGAAATCTGAATTAAGGCCTAATTGCCAAAAGGCTGCCAGGGGAGAGCGTCACTGTCACGGTACTCCGACCAGTCCGCGCACCGAGCCGAACAATTTCTCCGAGCTATAACCAACGCCCTTGCGAAAAACGATCTCCACATTACGAATGTCCGCTATCCGCCTCGAAGGATCACCGTCAACCACCACCAGGTCTGCTTGCTTCCCCTGCGCGATCGACGGGCGATAATCCCGCGCGCACGAGTAGCTCGATTTCCTCCTGGTCGAGGCGATTCACATTGCTACGGAAAACGGCGCAGCGTTTTTGGGGCAGAGCGCGCGGATTGGGACGAAGCGTATGGATTTTGCGACGACGTTGCATAGACCGCCAAGAAAGAAAATCGGAAGAATGGCGCGCCCGAGAGGAGTCGAACCTCCGACCTGTTGATTCGTAGTCAACCGCTCTATCCAACTGAGCTACGGGCGCGAAGCCTTACTTTACCACACGCTCCGCAGAGGGCCCACTCCGCAAAAACATCTCTCAATTTTATCGGAGTCCAGATGCGGGTATCATGCTGCCGCGATAGGCGCGGTTTCACCACAAGAATCTCCCAATCCCATCAGAGCCCGGAGGCTCCCGCCTCCGGGAACTCCTCGACACTGAGCTAGTCGCTGCTTTACACGTCTGCCAAGCGCCACATTCTTCGCGGCGAAGGCTAACACGGCCGCAAAAATTGTGCGCGAATCTTCAGAGCCTCAACAACAAGTCATTTTGGTATGCCGTGAAAATCAATCTTTAAAAAGAAGAACCCCGGGTTTGGGGGTGCAAACCCGGGGTCGGAGGAGTGAGAGGGACTGGGACCGGAAGCTCGTCAGCGCCCGCCTAGTAATTCCAGCGGCGCGCAAGTATCAAAAGCCTTAAAGCCAGCGCGTAACCGACAATCATCAAACTGACCCGTGCATTCAGCACGGTGTTTTCAAGTCGCCCCCACGCGGAAGGCGCCGGAAGAGCCATCACTGCGGCCTCGCTTCGTTCCATTTGCCTTTGGCGTATGGGCGTCATTGGATGCCTCGAAGGCTAGTGCACGACCTGCATGGGAGTGTCCTGCTCGATCGCAACCACCATTGACTTGAATATGTCCACGTCCCAGCTATCAGAGATGCGCAGGCGCACGGCCTCATTCGACTCCGAAACCAACCGGCCGCGCAGAGGTACTCGAAGATTGCCGGCAAGAACTCTCAGAATCACCGGCTGCCCCATCCAGTTTAAGTATCCGCCTTCCATGGTGTTGCCCCCTTTGGGTATCTCGTTATCTGCTAACGAGTTCAGTCTGCGGTCATGGGCAGGCAGGGCCAATGGTACGGGGGACCAAACTTTCTGGTAGCAAAGTACTACTCGGATTCGCACGCTTTTTCAGCAACCCGAAATCGGGGGAATCTCTGCTATCGTAGTGAAGGCTCGCTTTACGTTTGCAAGGCGCATTCTCAAAATCTCAATTGGAATGGACGGCACGGCCGCTCATGGGCGACTTAGTAAAGAATCTTCTGCATGCGCTGAACAACGTTCGAGGTTTGGTGCAATGGGGTGGCCCCGTTCTCGTTTGCGTTATCGTTTTCGTCGAGACCGGGCTCTTCGTCGGATTCTTCCTGCCTGGTGATTCCCTGCTCGTTACAGCCGGAGTATTGGCGGCTGCCGGACGCTTGGGCTTGTTTTGGCTGCTGATTCCGGTGACCATCTGCGCGATCGCCGGTGACCAGCTCGGCTACTTTATCGGCCGGCAGATGGGGCAGAGCCTCTACAAACGCGAGGATTCGCGGTTTTTCAAAAAGCGTTATCTCGAAAGCGCGCACGCCTTCTATGAAAAGCACGGCGGCAAGACCATAATCATGGCGCGTTTCGTTCCTATCATCCGGACGTTCTGTCCGCCCGTAGCTGGTGCCGCCCGCATGACGTACTCGCACTATCTGACGAATGATATTTTCGGCGGGTTCCTGTGGGTCTGGGGAATGATTCTAACCGGATACTTTCTCGGCCGCGCGGTCCCCCACATCGACGAGCAAATTCACTGGGTCATCGCGGTTGTTATCGTTCTTTCGCTGATACCCCCTGCCCTTCACGCCTGGAAAGCGCGGCGAGCCAGCAGCACACCTTCTGTTTAGGGTTCTAGGCCACTTAAAATGCAAAACGGGGAGCCTGGCAGCTCCCCGTTTTGCGCATTCTCTACGGCCGGGAAGCGTCTAGAAGACTGCGACCCGGTTTCACACCGCGAAAGCGGTGTGTGAATGTTTTTCAGCAATCGTGGCCAGGTGGCGTCATACTTTTCCTCCAAGCTCAATCGTTGCTAACTCGCGTTTTACTCCCGAACAGGATTGATTGCAAGAGGAAATAAATCCGAAAAAGTAGATTAAGTCTAAGTGTATGGAAGAAAAGCTACTTGAGGAACAACCCTTCGCGCAATTGATCTCGACCCACAAAGGTCTTCGACGTCCGGAACTTTGCGAAAAGGTCTAACATCTCCCGGTTCTGGAAGATATGCACATGTTGAGCGATGGGGGGCAACGGCAGTTGCTCGAACGTCTGGTCCGGCAGAACGCGATAGCGGCAGAAACGATCCGGGGTACGACTATGGAAGATCGCCAGCACTACCCCTCCCGGACGCAGTATATCGTGCAGTCGCGCGACCACACGCGCCAGCATCTCCGGCTCCATGTAATCGAACAAATCCCAAGCCAAAATTCCGTTAAAGCTCGCCGGGGGATACTTGAGCAAATCCTCGAGGAATCGGTCCGCCAGCGCTACCGCAGACGGCCGCTCGAAATCGGCATCGCCGCCGGTTTTGCCAGCTCTCAGTCGCGACTCTTCCGCGTCCATGAACTCACGCCACGAGCGCAGAAAATCCTCGGTAGTTACGCGGAATCCCTTCTCGATGAAAAAGTTAAGCGTGTCCTGCGACACCTGCCCCATGTCGAGAATTTTTGCCTTGGGGATATCCGAGAGCAGCCAGAGAAATTCTTTGAGGGCATTCGAAACGCGGCCGGATTGCGCGGCACTTGCCGCAACACCCTTGACACTTGGGCCAGCGGCGGTGGACGTCGCTGGGGACATCGTGCGCGCTTTCATTTGCCAAGCCATAAGCTAACCCGTCACCGTCGAGTCTTTCCGAAGCCGGCTAACACCACCGGACCGTCTCCGCAGACGCCGCGATGCAGCCAGCGATGCCGAGACAGATGTCTGCCTTCAGAAAACTTGAACGACTCTTGCGGCGAACCAGGGTTGGGTTGGGTGGTAGCCCTACTAGCAAGGGGCGTACCCAAGCTCGCTGCCAAACTATAATACAAGCCCCATGGCATGTAAACGCCTACGTGGCCGCAGAGTCCGCAACTCGCCACCAGCACTCAGCTTGCTTCGAACCGTAGCGGCGGCGTCCGAACGCCTCACCAAGCACCCATCGCCGGACAGTCGGATGAACCTAGCGCCGGACCGGTTTTCGTCCGGCAGCCTTCAAGGGCATGCTTGCGCGAACGGACACCCCTGTGACTCCAGTGCCCCGTTCCCGACATCAGGAGAATCCGTATCCAGAACAAAAAATTCCCCGCCGCTCGCCTGATAGTACGTAATGCTGTACGTTTTTGCGCCGACCGTAAAACTTCCGGTATACCGCCCCAAGTTGCTAGAATCCGCCGCTGACGCGCCGCTAAAAGTCACCCCGCTCACGGTCGCGAAACTATCATTGACATCCACAGTCCCCGCAAGGCTCCCCGAGCCATTCGCCACCGACTGCCCCACGAAATTCTCTTCCCCAGCCGAATCAAAGCTCCCCAACACCACCGCGTAGTCGCCATCAAACGCACCCAAAGCCTGCGGCACGATCACGCCGGTCCCAATGGCATTGTTGTCGAAGTCCAGGATGAGCGCGCCCCCGCCGCCACTCGCGCTATTCGGGTCGAGCAAATTTAGAGCCGGATCCGTCGGAAATATCAGGAGCGCGGAAACCTCCATCGTCGTCGTCGCCGTTCCCGGCAGTGTCAGCGTCCCAGTCCCGTTCCCAGGAATCGAGTACACTGCCTGCCCCGCAATAGAGCCGCTTTGATTCATACCCCCGTCATTCGTATCGACAAATCCGGCGCTCAAATTTCCGCTACCGTCGGCAGTAAATTGCCCCGCCAGCGAAAGCCTCCCGCTAATCGTGCTTCCCGATTCAAAGAACGCATAAGGCCCGCTCAATGCAGAATTCGAGAACGATGCACTCGCTCCCGCCGCCCCTTGCCCAACGAAAGCGCCTCCCGTAAGAAAGTCAGGCAAATCAGCTTCCACGATGCGCAAAACTTCGCCCTGCACCGCGTAATACACAAAATTCAGCCCCACGCTAGTTCGTATCGTCCCTCGCCCAAACGCATCCGGCCCCGTGACCGGCCCATTCAGCTGCAGCGACGTCTGCGTCGTCCCTCCGTCGTTCGCATAGAAAGCGCCACTCGACACGAATCCCGCAGCCGCACTCAAATTTGCAACTCCTCCAAATGCGGCAGGCACAGCACTATCGAGGTCATACCCATTGAGCGCAAAGGAGTAAGAGCCAGCGATCGAGCCCGCGCTCAGCGCGTTAGCCGATTGAAAATCAAGCGTTCCGCCCGAAGTGGCCGAGCCATCAAACTCGATGATCAACGCATGCGTCGGCGACGTAGCCGCAATGCTGAACGTCTCCACGCCGCCGTTCGGAAGCGCCTTATCATTTACGTTGAGCGTAATGCTGCCGCGGCCGTCGGATTCCACGCTGTAAATCCCGGTAATTGGATCGGATCTGGTCTTGCTCGCGCCCTGATCGGAATAATCCTGCTCGCCGCCGGTGATGTTGCCGTTGCCGTCGGTAATGATCGTCCCCGCCGCGACGTAAATCCCCGTGCTATCCGTCCCTTCCACGAAGAACACATACGGCCCATTCAGCACGCTGTTCGACGCCGCTGAAATCACCGAAATATTCGCGCTGGCCGTTGCGCCGCTATCGTCGCTGGCATCCGCAACGATCATCACGGTCCCTGCCGCAGCCGGCGCCGTATAACTCGTCGTCGCGCCATTGGCCGTGTGCGCCGGACTAAAAGCTCCGCAACTCCCAATCGGAGTGCAGTTCCAATCAACGCCGCCATTCGCCGCGTCGCTCCCCACCGTCGCCCTCAGATTCACAGCCTGGCCGACCCCCAGCGTCGCAGGCGCATTCGTAAGCTCGATCGTGGTTCCTGAATTGGAACCGGTAGATTTATTCGAGATGGAGCTGCCGCCGCAGCCGTTAAAAACGACAACGCCAAGCACGAGCGACGTAAACGCGATCGCCTTGCGATTCAATCCAGTTCTCCTCGGGTAGATTTCGCAGTCGGAGCGGTAACGCGCGCTCGTTCCAAATCTTAGCTTATTATTCTTGCCTTACGGACTTTCAACTTGCGCGATGGCCCCAGAATACAACGGAGAGAACACAACAAACGAGAACACAACAAACGAGAACACCATAGAAACAGTGGCACGGCCGGTAATCCAGCCGTGCCACGCTTCGGATTTATATCCTCACTGCCGCTCTACTGCGATTGCAGGAATCCATTACCGACGTCGCCAGAATCCGTGTCGATAAGGAAGAATTCCCCGCTGTTCACCTGGTAGTACGTGATGTGGTACGAATTCGCGCCGACCGTGAAGCTTCCTGTGTACCGCCCCACGTTGCTCGAATCCGCAGTAGTCGATCCCGAAAAAGCTACTGCGCTGGCCGTTACGAGGTTGTCATTCAGATCCACGGTACCCGTGAAACTTCCACCGCTTTGCGTTGACTGGCCCACGAAGTCTTCCTCCCCGCCAGCACCCGGGAAGAATTGCAGATTGACCGCATAGTTGCCCTGAAATGCTCCGGTGGCCTGCGGAACGATCAAGCCCGTACCGACCGCGTTGGAATCGTTGTCCAAAATCAACGCGCCACCGACCCCGGTTGTCGTATTGTTCGGATCGAGCAGGTTCAGTGTCGGATCAGTGGCAAAGATCAAGAGCGCTGATACATCCTCGGTGTCAGAAGGCCCACCTGGAAGAGTCAGCGATCCCGATCCGTTGCCTGCTAGTGTGTAAGGACTCGCTGCGATCGATCCGTGTTCATTAGTCCCACCGTCGTTCGTATCGGCAACTCCAACGCTTAGATTTCCGCTAGCGGCCGTGAACTGACCGGCGATCGCCAGCGAACCATTTACGCTGCTTCCCGACTCGAAAAACGCATAGGTACCCGCTAACGAAGTATTCGAGAACGATGCATTCGTTCCCGGCGTCCCCTGACCGTAGAACGCGCCTCCGGCCAGAAAGTCAGCGTCGGCCTCGATGGTGCGCAGTACTTCACCCTGTACCGCGTAATAAGTATACGCAAGCCCGCTTAAGCTGATCGTACCGCGGCCAAATGAATCGGGACCCGTGACGCTGCCGGTAACTGAAACGGTCTGCGGACTTCCTGAGTCATTCACGAACACCGTGCCGCTTGCGACGGAACCCGTCGAAGCGTTGATACTCACAACCCCTCCGAGCGCCGCAGGTGACTCACTCGAATCGAGCCCGTTGACCGCGAACGCGTACGATCCAACGATCGAGGCTGCGGTGATCGGCGCCGCTGTCGGCTGGAAGTCAAGCGTGCCGCTCGAAGTTGCCGAAGCATCGAACTCGATCACGAGCCCGTGCGTGGCCGAAGTAAGGGCAACGCTGAATGTTTCGGTGCCACCACTAGGCAACGTGATGTCATTCACGTTCAGCGTTACGCTTCCTTGACCGTTCTGGCTGATACTGTAAGTGCCCGAAACCGTGTCGGGGCCGGCGGCGGCGCTCTCGTCAACGTAGTCTTGTTCTCCGCTCGTGATGTTTCCGTTGCCATCGGCGACGATGGTTCCCTCCACAAAATATGGTTCGCCGGTGAGGTCCGTTCCCTGCGCAAAGAACACGTAGTTACCGGTTAACTGTCCGTTTGAACCCACCGCAACAATGGAAATAGTCACGCTGGCCGTTGAGCCGGTGTGGTCCGCGTCGGTCGCTACGATGGTCACCGATCCCGCTGCAGCTGGTGCCGTGTAGGTTGTCGTCCCGCCATTAGCAGTTTGTGTCGGACTAAAGCTGCCGCAACTCGAACTGGGAGTGCAGCTCCAGTTAACGTTACCTGTCGAAGGATCGTTGGTTACCGTCGCCGAAAGCGTCACACTCTGATTCGCCGTAAGCGTTGCCGGAGCATTTGTAATTTGAATGATAATTGCAGGGTTGCTGCTACCACAGCCTGCGAGCGCCAGAGCGCCAACTACTAGTAAGGCAAAGATTAGAGGTTTGCGATTCATGCCTGGCCTCCCTTGGACGCCTTCGCAGGCCTCAGCAAAAACCCATGTACGTTCCGGATCTGATGGACTTGACTCCCGGCCTGAATCGTTCGGACCAGAAACACTTGATTCGCTCCGGCAGTCGTCATCACTCCCACCAACTGCACGCGCTCGCCCGGCGTCAGCGTGAGCGCGTTCTTGCCCTTCATCGCGTAGACTCCCAAATGCGCGTCAACATCGCCCGATGACGTCGCTACAATCACATGCGTGCCGATCAGCTTCCCCGCTGGAGCCTTCGTAACGATGTCCAGAACGTTGCCCTGCAGCGTTACTTCCTTGCTCGCTTCGTATCGCGAAGCAGCGGGTGCTGCCGTACGTGCCGTCGTTTGCGCTGTGGTTTGCGCGCCCGCCGGAACTGCTATCGCCAATAAAGCCATCGAGGCGAATAGAATTACGCCCCCGTATAATTTCCTCATTGAATCCCTCCGTTGTGTCCGCCCTGAATTTGTATCAATTCGATCTACTTGTTGACGTGAAGTATTTTGATGACGACGCGACCCGGCCATCCGGTTTCGCGGGAGTAATGGTGGTTCGCCGTTCCGCCGCGGAGAAACAACAGTCCCACAATTTCAAACCCGGCATTTCCCAAAAAGTTGCCCCACGCCGCAAAATTCGCCGCTACAACGAAACGCAGCAACACAACTCCCGTTTGATTTGACGCACTTCTACGTCCCCAGTTACATATTCCATTTAGAAAGTGAAAAAGTTCCAAATGGTTGGCTGAATCGATGAAATAGTACTGCGAAAATCTCCTTCAGAGTCTCGAGGCTCCCGCCTCCGGAACCGATGCACCAACACCGATCAATTAAAATGCCGCGCCATCCGTCCTGCTTCCATTCCGGTGCACTTCCCAATCTGAAACGAAATACGCGACTACCTCATGAAAGAAGAGCTTCTGCGCCACTCTGTGCTGCCACCAATCATCCGGGTTGTAATCCGTATCGGGCGCGGCAATCACACGCACTTCAAACCCCAGCGGAAACATGTTCTCGCAAAGCATGTGCGTCCGCCGGCTGTGATAATTCGACGTGACGATCAGCACCTTCTTCCAATTCTTCCCGACTGTCAGCCGTTCGATAACGACCAGTTCATCAAGCGTGTTTCGCGCGCGATGCGTCAGCTTGACGATGTCCTCAGTCGGCACGCCGCGCTCCGTCAAGTCGCGCTCCGTAAATTCTGCCGTGCTCGCGTACGTCCGCAGAAATTCTCCGCTCGCCACCACCGTAGGCGCCATGCCCGCCTTAAACAGTTCCGCTGCGCGCTCCGCCCTGTCTGCTTGATAGTTGTCGCCTCCCAGGACAACAATCGCATCCGAACGCTGCGGCGTCTCATCCACAATCCAGATTCCCCCTGCCAGCCGCAGCAATGGGTGCCGCACAACGTAGAGCACCAAAATGAGACACGTCAGAAACACCAGAAAAATAAACTTGCCGATGATTCCGCCGCGCTCGGAGGCCGCGGACCGGTGCGAAGAGGACCCAATCCGCCGCGAAAATATTCTCATTGTATTCATAAACGATTAGTCGCTGAACAGGTTGCGCAAAAAAGCACAAACACCGTCATCCCGAGCGAAGCGAGGGATCCCTCTTGGTTTGAATGCTGGCAAAAAGAGGAATTTCTCGTCGCTGCGCTCCTCGGAATGACGGCGATTTTGACTTCTTCCCGAGCCTCTAAACCCGCGACTACAGTTCGGGATTGAATTCTCGAAGGCGCTCGGCCGCCTGCTCCGGCTTTTGCGCGTTGAAGTAAATTTCCTTGATGCTGTATGACTTGCTCCGCTTCTCGACAATCGGAAGAATCTCGATGTGCCAGTGATAGTCGCCGGCAATCGTCTTCCAATACTGGCTCAGTTCGCCTTTGGTTAACTGTGTATTCGGCGCCGTGTGCAGCACGAGGTGGTAATTGTCCGCGATATGCGAAAGCCGGCGGATCGTGCGTCCCAGCAGCCTCGCTAGGTCGCGGCGGTTTTCCGGCGTCGTCGCCGACTCAAACAGATAATGGTGCGTCTGCGGCATGATCCACGTCTCGTAAGGGACGCGCGAAGCATAAGGGCACAGCGCCACGTAATCGCCGATGGTCTCCACGATTCTCTTTTTCTGCTTCACGTCCTGCCTCAAGATGTCACAGAAGACGCAGCGTTCCTTCTCCGCGTACCACTCCCGCGCCGCCCGCAATTCATAGAGAATTCTTCGAGGTACAAAAGTGGAAGCCGACACTTGCGAGTTCGAGTGTGACCATTCTTCGCCCGCCAGCGCTCCGTGATTCTTGAAGACGGTCACATATTTGAATCGCATATCGCGCTTCAATTCCACCAGCCGCGCCGCCCACGCGTCGAGGATCAATTTGATCTCGTCATCGCTCATCTGCTGGAGCGATCGCGAGTGGTCGCGCGTTTCAATCACCACTTCATGCGCGCCCAGCATTCCCATTCGATCGTAAATGCCCTCGGCTGTCCGCGTGAATTCCCCGTCGGCGCTATAGAGCGGCCGCATATGCGGCACCACGCGCACCTTCCAATTCTCTTTGTTCGGAGAGTAGAGCAGCGTATCGCCCTGGCCTTCGCTTCCGGGGCACAACGGGCACGGCTCATCCGGCAATCCCGCATGATCGGGATGCCCGACGATCACCCAGCTCTTTGTAATCGGGTCTTTACGGAGTTCCATGCGCGTGAACGTGTTCGGGTTTTTCAAAGCCGAATTCGAATTTTTGATTCGAGAGCAGTAGTCGAAAGATTTGAAAGGATTTCAGGACGCGGGCGGACTTCGTCATTCTATCGAGTGTAATGCGCCGGGGTCGGACCGACTTCGAGGCGATGCCGATCCCAAATTGCTCCCTCGCGAGTGAAGGACGCCATCTCAAAATCCTGGGTCAGCTCGAGGCAATCGGTGGGGCAAGCATCTTCGCAAAGCCCGCAGAACATGCAGCGCGAAGTGTCGTACGTGAATGTCGTCAGCACCTTTCGGCGCGTGGCATCGTCACGCTGCCAGCCCACAACGATCAAATTCTCAGGGCAGGCCAGCGCGCACAAATTGCACGAGATACACAGCGATTCGCCCGTTTCCGGATTGATGTTGAGGCGCGGCGCTCCGCGATACCTTTCCGCAACCATCGGCCGCTCAAGCGGGTACTGCTCCGTGTAATTGTATTTGGGAGCCTGATACCGGAACGTGACCCACATCCCCTTCAGCAGGTCGAGGAGAAAAATCCGCCGCAACAAATCGTTCATCGTGAAGTTAGTGTGCCGCCTAGCCCCACCAAAGTCAAGGCACCGCGCCAAACCCAAAATCGGCTCTTCGCGCGAATATTTTACTCTCTACGCCGCCAGAGCGTAATCGAGTCGAAGGCATCGTGCAATCTCCTTTACGCTCCACGCAGCCGCAAAAGCCATAATCCAATCGAAGGCAATCATGCAATCGTAGCGCCGGCATCCTGCCGGCGTTTTTCCGCCCAACGCCACAAATCAAAATCCGGAGCAAAATCGCGCCACGAGAAACAGAATTCGTGGCGCGGGCATCCTGCCCGCGGCCTTCCAAACTTACTCCTCCAATTTTAATTCAAAGCCCGGACGCTCCCGCCGCCGGGTTTGCCTTCTCGAATTTGGAGTCCACTCTCACACTCGAACCCACAACCGATCCATTTGCCGAGCCACCCACAGCGTGCTAGCGTTAAATGATGCCCAAGTTAGGGCGTAGGGAGAAAATTCGAGCACCGAGGAAAATGTTCGCTAACGACACAACACGAATCGCGTCCGTCGCGCGGACTTGCGCCGTATGCGGCCTCACGCGTAGCTCAAGTGCCCTCACCGCCGAAGCCGGCGGGACACCTGAGGCCTTTTCGCGCCGCTCCGCCCCGCAACGGAAAGGCGCTAGTTCATATGTTCTGCGACATGCCATGGACGAACGGCAGCAGGATGATCGACGGTCCGGATCGGAGGCCCGGCAAACTTTCGGAATCCTCAACCGCCCAAATAATGGCCTTTCTACTCGATACAACTCGCGATTAGAAATCCCCGTAAGTCATAGAAAACAATCATCACGAGCCACTTCTACTCGATACAAAACGCACTACTCGTTGGTCGCGATTACTAGTCTCCGCGATGCTCTCCTCCGCAGCAGCAGCGAGCTCCAATCACCGCCTCCCTTTTCCGTCTTCCCTTTTCACTTTTCCAACTCTAAAATGCGCCCCATCGCCCACGCCATGAAAGGCTCCAAATGACGGAGAGAACGCACGAGACACCCGAATCGAAGCGCATGAGCCTGCATCTCGATCAGGCCGATCCTGAAGTCGCCGCGGCGCTGCAGGACGAAATTCGCCGCCAAGCCACGGGTCTCGAACTCATCGCCTCCGAAAATTTCGTTTCTCGCGCGGTGATGGAAGCGATGGGCTCGGTTTTCACCAATAAATACGCGGAAGGCTATCCGGGCAAGCGCTACTACGGCGGTTGCGAAAATGTGGATCGCGTCGAGCGCCTCGCGATTGAGCGCGCAAAACAAATTTTCGGCGCCGAGCACGCCAACGTGCAGGCGCACTCGGGCACGCAGGCGAATATTTCCGTCTACATCACGGCGCTGCAGCCTGGCGACGTCGTGCTCGGCATGAATCTCGCGCACGGCGGCCACCTCACTCATGGCCATCCGCTGAATTTTTCGGGCAAAATGTACAAGTTCGTTCCCTACGGCGTCACGAAAGAGACGGAAAGGATTGATTACGACGAAGTGGAGCGCCTCGCTCGCGAGAACGCGCCGAAGATGATTGTCGCGGGCGCGAGCGCCTACTCGCGCATCATTGATTTCGAGCGCCTCGCGAAAATCGCGCAATCCGTGGGCGCGGTCTTCTTCGTGGACATGGCGCACATCGCCGGGCTCGTCGCTGCGGGCATTCATCCGAGTCCCGTGCCCCATGCTGATTTCGTTTCGACCACGACGCACAAAACACTGCGCGGCCCTCGCGGCGGCTTGGTTCTCTGCCGCGAAAAATGGGCGAAAGCACTCGACCGCGTTACATTCCCCGGAAATCAAGGCGGCCCGCTCGAACACATCATCGCCGCAAAAGCAGTCTGCCTCCGCGAAGCCGCGCAACCCGAATTTCGTGAATATCAAAAGCAGGTGGTCGCCAACGCGAAAGCGCTCGCAGCGGCGCTCGCTCGACGCGGATTTCGGATCGTCACCGGCGGCACAGACAATCACCTCTTCCTCGTGGATCTCCAAGCCAAGGGAATGACCGGCCGCGATGCCGAACAAGCGCTCGAGCGCGCTGGAATGACCGTGAACAAAAATGCGATTCCCTTCGACACGCAGCCGCCGATGAAAGCGGGCGGCATCCGCATCGGCACTCCCGCCGTCACCACGCGCGGCATGCGCGAACCGGAAATGGAAAAAATCGCGGCGTGGATCGCGGAAGTCCTGACGCACCTCGGCGACGCGGAAATAGAAACTCGCGTGCGCGGCGAAATTTTAGTGATGGCGTCGCGCTTCCCGCTGTATCTGCACTTGCGCGAAGCCGCCAACGCGCAAGGCTTCGCCATGTCCGCCGCCAGCTGGGCGCGCTCAACTTGAAATAAATTTACGCCAAAGGATTTAACCTAATCGGCCGAAGCGATTCACCGACCACTGCGGCGAATTGCTCAATTCAATTGAGCGCCTGAACTTCTTGCAGAGAATTGCCGGAGTCAATCGACGATTGCTGGAGTCAGTCGAGAACCTGGATTTCGAGTTCCATTACTTTTCCATCGCGAATTGAAAACGCTCGAACCGATTTCGGCGCATCGGGCCGCGGCGAAAGAATGAAATACGTTGCGTCTGCATAGAAGGCGCGCTCGATGTCGCGCGCTGACGGAAAGCTGTCACCCATGGGATGCGAATGGTAGATGCCGAGCAGTTCGAGTCCGGCAGCGCGAATCTCGCGCATGATGCGAAAAAGATCGCGCGGCGCAATTTCATACGAAGTCGCAGGATGCGCCGCGCAGTTGGCTGCGGGATAAAACGAGGTAATCGCGCCGTCGCCACCGCCCCCAGCCAGCAGCCCGCAGCATTCCCGCGCTGGCTCGCGCTCGGCATCAGAACGCATTGCAGCGATTACGCCCCGACGCATTTGGATTGTTCCACGCACGTTGGAAGTTTATATTCAGCGCTGGCACGAGCGCGAGATTCTCGGCGCGGGAATCGCGAAGAAAATGCAGGGGCGCAGCGAGCAGCACCCCTGCGAGAGCTAATGTGGAATTTCGCTACGCCTTTTGGGCTTGGCGGCGCAGGAACGTCGGCACGTCGAGATCGTCGGCTGGAACTTCGTTGATCACGTCGGTGACGTTACGCGAAGTTTCGGCGACGATGTTTGGATGCTGCTCGCGGCCGGACTTCCAGCTCTTCGGCAAATAGGAAGTCTTCGTGTGCGTTTTGCGCTGCGCGACTTCGCGGAATCCCGCGGCAATCACGGTGATCTTCACCGACTCTTTCATCGCATCATCCTGAACAGCGCCGAAAATAATGTTGGCGTTTTCGTGTGCGGCTTTCTGAATGATGGATGAAGCTTCGTGAACTTCTTGCAGCGTCACCGAAGATGATCCCGTTACGTTGATCAAAATTCCCTGCGCGCCCTGAATGCAATTGTCTTCGAGCAGCGGACTATTGATCGCGCGATTCGCGGCATCCACGGCACGGTTCGCGCCTGACGCAATCGCCGTGCCCATCACGGCGTAGCCTTGTCCGGACATGATGGTCTTCACGTCGGCAAAGTCGCGATTGATGATGCCGGGAATGGTGATGATGTCGCTGATGCCCTGCACCGCTTGCCGCAGAATGTCGTCGGCGATGCGGAACGCCTCAAAGAAGCTGGTGCCATGCTCGACGCATTCCATCAGACGTTCGTTGGGAATTACGATCACGGTATCCACGCAGTTGACAAGTTCGGCGAGCGATTGCTCGGCCTGCTGCATGCGCCGCTTGCCTTCAAACGCGAACGGCTTGGTGACGACGGCGACGGTGAGCGCGCCCAGCTCGCTCGCGAGATTCGCCACCACCGGAGCGGAACCACTGCCCGTGCCGCCGCCAAGTCCCGACGTGACGAACACCATGTCCGCGCCGTCGAGCGCCTCGAGAATTTTGTCGGTGTCCTCGAGCGCGGCTTTGCGGCCGACATCAGGATTCGCGCCCGCGCCAAGTCCCTTGGTAAGTTTCGCGCCGAGCTGCAGCTTCACGGGCGCTTGCGACAATTTCAGCGCCTGCAAATCCGTGTTCGCGGCGATAAACTCCACGCCTTCGAGTTTGGCGCGAATCATGCGGTTCACAGCATTCGTGCCCCCGCCGCCCACGCCGATGACTTTAATCTTCGCGCCGTTTACCGGCTCTTCACTGAATGAAACGCGCAGTCCCGCTTCTTTCGCCGTCATCGTTCCTCCCCCTAATTATCTTTCCATCCGCCCTCGAGGATGGCCTTACTAGGATGCTCCTGCGAACAATGCCTTCAATTTCCCCGTCCATCCTGCCGGCTTTGCGTTTGCGAGGCGCCGGGTGCGCGCGCCGTAGAGGACGAGGCCTACTGCTGTTGCATATTCGGGCTGGGTCATCTCTTCGTTCATTCCACTGATGCCGCGCGGCAAAGCCACGCGCACCGGCAGATTGAATGTTTTTTCCGCAAGCTCCGGGAATCCGCGCAGACGCGCGCCGCCACCGGTAAGAATCAAGCCCGCGGGAATCTGACTGTTGAGGCCGGCGCGACGAAGCTCGTCTTTTACCAACGTGAGCAATTCCTGCGCGCGCGCTTCGACAATTTCAGCAAGCATCCGCGCGAACACGGTACGCGGAGGACGATCGCCAACGCTGGCGATTTCGATGGGCCGATCCTGCGCAAGCATTTCCGGCATGACAACGGCGTAATCACGTTTGATTTTTTCAGCTTCCGGAATCGGCGTGCGCAGTCCGACGGCGAGATCGTTGGTGAAATGATCGCCGCCAATTGGCACCGCGCCGGTGTGACGCACAACGCCGCTTCCGAAAACGATCATCTCCGTGGTGCCGCCGCCAATATCGAGCAAGCAGGCGCCGAAATCGCGCTCGTCCTGCGTGAGACAAGCTTCGGCGGCGGCGAGCGGTTCAAGCACTGTATCGCTCACGACGACGCCCGCACGATTCACGGCCGTGATGATGTTCTGCGCGGCCATCGCTGAGGCGGTGACGATGTGAACGTTGGCTTCGAGTCGTTGGCCGACCATTCCGATGGCATCGCGGATGTTGTCCTGACGATCGAGGAAGAATTCCTGCGGGAGGACGTGAAGCACTTCGCGATCCTCGGGCAAGGTGACGTTGCGGGCAGCTTCGACGGCGCGCCGGACGTCGTCTTTCTGAATGTCGCGCGGGCGTTGTCCGAGTGTGATTCCGCCGCGGCTGTTTACGCCGCGAACGTGTCCGCCGGCAACGCCAATCAGCGCGGTATCGAGCGGAATGCCGACAATGCTTTCGGCTTGTTCGATGGCGTTGCGAATGGAACTGACCGCGAGTTCGAGCGTGACAATTTGGCCTTTGCGCCAGCCGCGCGATTCGGCCGCGCCGAGCGCGACGAATTTTACCGCGCCAGTATCTTCGTCGTGCTCACCAACGAGCGCGCACGTTTTCGTGCTGCCAATGTCCAATCCAACGATGTAGCGTTCCTTCTTTCCCAACTTCAGACTCCTCGACATTTCTGATTCTGGCCCGATTACTTCGCGCGTTTCGCCGCGCGCTTCGGAACTTGCTGCGCGACGAGCGGCGGAGACGTTTTTGATTTCGGATCCTGGCGCTGAGCGACGGCTTTAGCCTGGTTTCCGTTCGCGTCGGGATTGACAACGACTTCGCCGTCGAATCGCAGATCCACGAGCTCAATTCGGCCGACCTGCGCACGAATTTCGCCCATCTTGCCCAGCAACATCTGGAATTTATTTTGAAAATCGCGATCGCCGAAATACACAATCAGCGGGCCGTCGCTCGCAGTCCATCCGGGAATGCCGCTGCCTGGAAGTTTCGAGAACGTAGCTTGCAAGTTCTTTGCGTCCGAAAGATCCACTTCGCTGACGAGTTCGCTCGCGCCGGAACGCGCCGCATCAATCTGCTGCAAAAAGCCGCTGAACATTTGCATTCGCCGCTCGCGTTCGTCCGGCGGAAGTCCAGGATGAAGTCCAGTCACGACCGGAAAGTGAAAATCGCCTTTTAGCGGGCGGTCAAGAATGACGCCGTGCATATCCACGAGCGCCAGCTCGCCATCCTCACGAAGAAAAGCGATTGGGGTGCGCTCGAATAAATCCACCTGGATCCGGTTTGGCAGAGCGCGGCGAACGGTGGCATGCTCGACCCAAGGCAACGACTCAAGCTGCTTGCGGCGCGTCTCGAGCGGAATGCGGAGGACGCTGTGCCCGCGATCCACGGAAAATATTTCCAGCACATTCGCGCGCGTAATGTAATGATTTCCGCGAATGGCCACCTGATCGGGATGCAAGAGCGACATCTGCGGCGATCGAAGGAGAAAATCTCCCATCGCGTAGAGAGCGCCTGAAACGGCGATGCAACCGACGACGATTACGGACACGCGCGCGTAAGTCTTCCACGCTTTCTTTCCGAATTTGCGGCGCCGAATCTCGACCGGCTTCTGGCGGCGAAGATACTTCGGTTCTTCCTCGGCCAGAACTTCCTGCGGATAGGCGTTGGCGTCCATGGCTTTCAGTTTTTCCAGAAAATCACCTCGTTCTCGAGATCGAAGCCAAATGCTTTCTTGACGCGCTCGCGAACGTCGTCAATCAAGCGAAGCATGTCGTCGCAACTCGCCTTTCCAGCATTCACGAAAAAATTGGCATGGCGGTCGCTGACCATGGCATCGCCGACGCGCAGTTTTTTCAAGCCGAGTTCGTCAATCATGCGTCCGGCTGACGCGCCCTGCGGATTTTTGAAAATACATCCGGCGCTTTTCTGATTGAGCGGCTGGCTGGCTCGCCGCTTTTCGTTGCACACGCGAATGCCGGCGACAATTTCCTGGTAGGGCTTCGGTGGCAATTCGAGTTTCACGCGCAACATGATGTCATCAGGCGCGAATGATGTGTGACGGTAATCGAAGCGAATATCGTCGCCGCGCAAAGTCTCGTTCTCGCCGCTTGCGGCGCGATAGAGCTCAACTTCGCGAACATACGAGCCAATTTGCGTGCCATACGCGCCCGCATTCATGCGCAGAGCGCCGCCGATGCTGCCAGGAACGCCGATCAATCCTTCCATGCCGCCGAGATCGCGCTTGGCGCAGTACGTTACCGTGCCGCCGAGGTCCGCAGCGGCATCAACAAACGCCGCGTTGCCTTCGACGCGGACGCCGGGATGCGTCGAAGGAAGATGCAGAACGATCCAGGGCAATTCGCCATCGGCTACAAGGACGTTGGTGCCGCCGCCAAGAAATTTGTAGGGCACACCTTCATTCTTCAATTCGCGAATCACATCCGGCAGCGTTTCGTAGCGGCGAATCAACAATTCATCCGTGGTGCCGCCGATGCCGAGCGAAGTGTGGTCCGCAAGCGAAACACCGGGACGCAACTCGACGCCAAGTGCGGCGAGGCGCGCAGCAATCGGCATATCGCTAATGCGCATGATGCTCCAGAATCTGCGAGCCGAGCAGCACAGCCAGTTGATCGACGGCGCGTCCGACGCTTCCCGCGCCAATCGTCAGGATGGCGTCGCCGGGATGCGCTTCGCGCAGCAGAAATTCAATCGCGGGCTGCATGGTGCTGGTAAAAATCACGTTCTTGTGGCCCGCCGAGCAGATGGCGAGCGCGAGCGATTCACCGTTGACGCCTTCGATAGGGGCTTCGCCCGCAGAATAAATCTCGCTGACGAGAACAATATCGGCCTGGTTAAAGGCCTGGCGAAATTCCTCCCACAAATGTTGCGTGCGGGAGTAGCGATGCGGCTGAAAGAGCACGAGCAGGCGCTTGTAGCCGCATCCTCGCGCGGCATCGAGGGTCGCGCGAATTTCCGCGGGGTGGTGGCCGTAGTCGTCAATCAGCGTGACGCCGTTGAAGACGCCTTTGATTTCAAATCGCCTGCCAACGCCCGAAAATTTCTCAAGGCCCAGCCGGATTAGATCGGCAGGAACATTGAGCGCGAGGGCGACAGCAGCGGCCGCGGCGGCGTTGCGGACATTGTGAATTCCCGGGGGCGAATTGAGATGAAACTGGCCGAGATCGTCGCCGTGATAGGTGAGTCGAAATGTGCTGGCCATGCCCTCGAGTTTCACGTCACTGATAACGAGGTCACTCTGGCTCGAGGTGCCGTAAGTGATTACCGGGCGCTTCACCTCCGCAAGAATCGTTTGAACGTTGGGCTCATCAAGGCAAAGGATCACGGCACCATAGAACGGAACGCGATTCACAAATTGCAGAAACGTATGCTGAATTTCTTCGAGCGAGCTGTAGTGGTCAAGATGCTCTCGATCAATGGTGGTGACGACGGCGATCACCGGCGCGAGGAGGAGGAATGAGCGGTCGCTTTCATCCGCTTCGACGACGAT